>JAITWK010000036.1 GCA_031285295.1 Deltaproteobacteria bacterium
CTCAGCGAAAAACAGATGCATGATGCGATTTCCGCGCACGACTCCTGGCGCGTGTTCAGAATTATGGCTGAAACCGTCGAAGGTTTTGAAGAACTGGGCGGCTTGCAAAAATGCGTATCCATTTTCGGTTCGGCCCGCTCCAAACCCGGCGAGCCGGTTTATGAAACCACAGTAGAGCTTGCTCACAAACTGGGCCAGGCCGGTTACGGCATCATCACCGGCGGCGGCCCCGGCCTGATGGAAGCAGGCAACAAGGGAGCCAAGGAAGCCGGGGTCCCTTCCGTTGGCCTGCACATCCACCTGCCCAGCGAACAATCCTGTAATCCTTATGTCACCACCCGCTGCGATTTTCGTTATTTTTTCATCCGCAAGCTGATGTTTGTAAAATACGCTGTGGCCTATGTGGTCATGCCCGGCGGCATCGGCACGCTGGATGAACTTACCGAGGCTTTTGTGCTGGCCCAGACCCAGCGCATACGTCCCTTCCCGATCATCCTTTACGATAGCTCCTTCTGGAATGGCATGCTGGACTGGATTCGCGACACCATGGTCAAACGCGGCTTCATCCATGAAGAAGAGCTTGAGTTGATGACCGTTATGGACTCGCCGCAAGAAATCGTTTCCTACATCAAAAAGCACGTTATTCTGTAGTTAAGCCATTTAAAGCGTGAACTGAAATAAAGGCGTTCTTGTTTACATGATACCGGATCGAATCATACCAACCCCGCCGCCCGGCTGGACCTGGAAAAACCTTATGGCCGAAGCGCTGGCCGAAGCAGGCAAAGCCCGCGAGCTTGGCGAAGTGCCGATTGGCGCGGTGCTGGTTGAGGCTGATGGAACAATCATCGGGCGCGGACACAACCAGCCGGTAAGCAGCCATAACCCGGCGGCGCATGCGGAAATTATGGCCATTTGCGCGGCTGCCTCACGCAAACAGAACTACCGCCTGAACGGAGCGGTACTGCTGGTTACGTTGGAGCCATGCCTGATGTGCGCCGGGGCGATAGTGCATGCCAGGCTTGACGGCGTGGTTTACGGTGCCAAAGACCCCAAGGCCGGAGTTGTGGAAAGCCGCCTGGACGGCCTGGATCTGAATTTTCACAACCACCGGGTCTGGCATATGGGCGGCATTCTGGAAGCAGAATGTGCCGCGATATTGGATGATTTTTTCAGGGAACGCCGTTAGACAGCACTTGTATGAGCGCATTTTTGCCGCTATCCAGCGGCTGTTTCACAAAGGTTCCAGGAACTCTATGCCGCCGATAAAAGAACTTTATAGCTACTATAAGACCCTGCTGGACTATTATCCGGAAGTACAGACCCCCTCCGGCCTGAACCGTCTGGAAATCTGTCTGGCTGTTCTTTCCGGCCCGGCTAAAATCAAAACCACCAGAGTACGCGCCCTGGCCGGGTTTCTGGCTTCGGAAGCGCAGGTAGCGGCAACGCAAATGACTGTGGAGTTTGACGCCGCCAGCGGTGCTATCCGGCTGGCTGACCCGCAGCTCACCTTTCTGGCGGATTTGGAAGCGGACGAACTGCGCCGCCGCCTGATCGCCTGGCGGGGCATTGGCCCGGAAAGCGCCGATGCCCTGTTGCTGCACGCTTTTGACGCTCCGGTCTTCGCGGTCAATAGCCGCTCCTGGCGCTTGTTGCGGCGGCATGGCTTTGTTGGTCCGGAAGCTGATTACGAAGAAATGCGCGAACTGTTCCAGGCCGCACTGCCGGAGGATACGGATATCTACCGCCGCTATTACCGCCGAATCACTTTGCTGGGCAAAGATTTCTGCCGTAGCGCAAAATTTCTTTGCAGCTCTTGCCCTCTTAAGCCATATATGGAATATGAGCCTTGTGATTAAATATATATCCATACTGTTTGCGGGCTTGGCCCTTTTCGCGCTCCAGGTCTTCCAGCCCCACCTGGTTCTTGCCGCTTCCTCGGAAAAAGAGATTTTGAGCAATCTTAAAAGCGAGGAATCCAAGGCCGACAACCGCAAGACCACCCTGAGCCGCCTGAACGGGCAGGAACGCTCGTTACACACCAATCTTGCCGCCACCGAGGATCGTATTCTCAATCTGGAAAAAAATCTGGCCGAGCAGCGCGAAAAACTGCGCGGGCTGGCCAGATCCGGCGAAGCCGCCCTTGATGAATACGAAGGACTGCTCAAGGAAAAAAACAAATCCGAACAGGCCATGCGTGAAGTCCTGCGTACGCTGTGGGAGCTGGACAGCCGCAAACAGAGCGTTGGCGGGCGCGATCTGGAAGAATGGACCGTTACCGACCGTGAATATTACTGGTCGGCTGATTTGTTCGATTCACTGGAGCAATATCGCGCCCTGATCAAGGAACAGGAAGAACAACTGGACGCGGTGACGGCCCGCCGCAACGCCGTGAGCCGGGATATCATGGAGGCCATGGCCGTCATTGAGGAAGAAAAAGGCAAAATCCTGGCCGACCGCCTCAAATACGAGCAGCAGTTGGCTCTGGTGCGCAAACAGAAACAGGATGCGCAGGCCGAACTTAACGCCGCCATCAAACTAATCGCCAACCTGAATTTCGACCTCAAAACCGCGCGTCAGGCCGCTCTGGATATTGACAAAGCCAAGGGCATGCTGGCCTGGCCCGCTGACGGCAAAATAGCCCTGCGCTATAAGCCTTCCGCCTCGCCGCCCGTGCAGGGGCTGGGAATTGCCACCGCCTCCGGAGCCACGGTACAGGCCGTGCATGCCGGTAAGGTAATGTACAACGATACTATGCGCGGCCTTGGCCAGGTGGTAGTTGTGCAGCATGGTTCAGCGTATTTCACGGTCTATGCCTTTTTATCGGAAAGCAATGTCACCCAGGGGCAGACGGTGGCCAGAGGGCAAAAGCTTGGCAAGGCCGGGTATTATCCGGCCATCAAATCCAGTGGTGTCTACTTTGAGTTGCGCTACCACCAAAAACCGGTGGATCCTGCCCCCTGGCTTGCAAAAAACTCTTAGACGGCACTGTCTAAAGTCACTAATGGAATTCTTTTGCATAAAATCTGCTTTTCCTGTAATTTTTCTTTCTTGAATTCAACGAAATAATTATCATTATACATTTTTCCAGTATCGGTTAGATTGCGCTTTTGCAAAAAGCTAATGCTTGACCAAACAATAATGATCCGTTCAGGAGTATTAAATGCGTCTTAAAACCGTGACCTCCATACTGTTGCTGTTGCTTCTGGCCCTGCCCGTTCTGCCGGAAGGGCCGGCAAGGGTGAATGCGCCCTTCCTGTCCGCCGGTTCGGCCCTGGCCGCAAGCCCCGGCGAACAGGGGCAGCTCAAGAATTTCAGCACGGTTTACGATATGATCAAGCATCTTTACGTGCGTGAAGTAACCAGTGAAGAATTAATTTCCGGGGCCATCCGTGGCATGCTGCAAAACCTTGATCCGCATTCCGCATATCTGGATGAAAAAGAATACAAGGAAATGCGCGAAACCACAGCCGGGGAGTTTTCCGGTGTGGGCATTGAAATTTCCACCGAAAACGGACAGGTGATGGTTATTTCCCCCTTTGAGGACATGCCCGCCTACAAGGCCGGCATCCTTGCCGGTGACCTGATTCTGGCCGTGGACGGCGTACCCACGCAGGATTTGAGCGCACAGGAAGTGGTAAGCAAAATTCGCGGCCCGAAAGGCACTGAAGTTGAACTTATGGTGCTGCATAAGGATTCGCGCGTACCCGCGAACATCAAAATCAGGCGCGACGATATACCGGTGTTCAGCGTCAAGGCGCGTTTTCTTGAAGATGGCTACCTTTGGGTACGCCTTACCCGCTTTAGCGAACGCACCACTCAGGAACTTAGCGACGCATTGAAAAGCGCGGCCAAAAAGACCGAAATCAAAGGCATTGTCCTGGATTTGCGCAACAACCCGGGCGGTCTGCTTGAAGAAGCGGCCAGCGTTTCGGATCTCTTTCTGTTTGACGGGCTGATTGTTTCCGTGCGCGGCCGCTCCGCCAACCAGGACAAAGAACTCAAGGCCAGCCGCAGCCAGAACAAGAACAACTCGCCCATGGTGGTGCTGGTGAACTCCGGTTCGGCCTCGGCTGCGGAAATTGTGGCTGGCGCCCTGCAGGATCGCAAACGGGCCGTATTGCTTGGCGAACGCACTTTCGGCAAGGGTTCCGTACAGCAGCTTATGCCGATTCAAGGCACCGGCACAGCGGTAAAAATTACCACCGCCCTTTACTATACCCCCAGCGGACGTTCCATCCAGGCCGAAGGCATCCAGCCGGATCTCTACATTCCCTTTGAGATTCCGGGCAAGGAAGATCCGGCTATGCCGCGCCTTACCGTGCGCGAGCAGGATTTATCCAAGCATCTTGAAAACAGCAACGCGGGCAAGGACGGCACGGACAGCGGCAAAAACGTGGTTGACCCGGAAGCCAAGGATTTTCTGGCCCGTGATAACCAGCTTCGCGTGGGGCTTGAACTGGTAAAAAGTTTGCCTGCGTTGCAAGCTATGCAGTTGCCGAAATAGTTATTTAAAAAATATTGCCTCCGGGACCGGGGGCGCGGCCCCTGCGAGGGGAATGATTTCCCCCGGTCCCTCTCAATTAAATTCTGCAAGTTTAATATAGCTACAGTCCCTAATATCGCACTCTATGATACCGAACCCTTCCCTTAAACGCCTGATTATGGCCGTGCTGGTTCTGCTGCTGGCCATCTTTTCGCTGGTCTTTGTGTTTTCCGATGAAGAAGCCCCACTGTCTGGCCAGCAAAGTGACGCTCTCAGGAACAATGCGGAGGCGGAAGCGGATAAATCAACCTCACTTCTGGTATCACCCGAAGGGCTGGTTTTTGAAGAAAGCCTTTCCCCCACCCTGGCCGATCAAATCAATCAGGCCGATTTTGCCATTGCCGAAACCTTGCGGCGTCTTGGTTTGCCCGAATCCGCGCTGACAGTAACGGATGAAGAACAGCGCGACGAGCGTGGCGCCTCTTACCGCTACCGTAGTTTGCGCGTTTATGTGGGCGGATTGAGCGGTTCCTTAACTAATACAAGCGGACTGAACGCGCCGGACGGCGAAAGCGGAACAAGCTTGGTAAACGGGGCTGACAAAAGGGTGCCGCTATTTGTGAACACCCTGCGCGACTGCCTGCTGGCCTGGGCTGCCGAAGCCCAGTTGCTGCGCGAAATCCCTTTGGATGACCCGGAACAGACCGCATATTTATTGAATATCGTCATGGAAGGCGTGGTAACGCACAGCCTCGGCATATACGCGGATGGAGCCGGGCCTGACGGATCGGGAACAACGTCTGCGCCCTATTCCAAAGATGTCCCCCGGCTGGTCATTGTTATGGATGATTTGGGCGAATCGCCGCGTCAGGCGCAGTTACTGCTGGATCTGGACTATCCGGTCACATTTGCCATTTGGCCGCACAGCACTCGCGCTGCCAAAGTGGCCCGGCTGGCAGCCGATCAGGGTGGCGAGGTCATCATCCACCAGCCAATGGAGCCGATAGGCTACCCTGAGGTCAATGCCGGAGCGGGTGCGCTGCTGCAACAAATGTCGGACCAGCAGCTTCTTAATCAGCTTAAAGCCAACCTCGCTTTGCTGCCGCAAGCCATTGGCCTGAACAACCATATGGGATCCCGGCTTACCCAGAATGCCCGGATTATGAAACTTGTGGCCGAAGAGTTAAAAAAACGCAATCTGCTGGTTCTGGACAGTTTTACGCATTCACGTAGCCAGTTTTCACGCACGGCAACACGGGTCGGTTTGACTACTTACCGCCGCGATATTTTTCTGGATGTGCAGCCTGACAAGCAAAGTGTGTTGACGCAACTGAAAAAAGCCGAGCAAATCGCCATTTTACGCGGACAGGCCATCGCCATCGGGCATCCCCTGCCCGACACCCTGGAAGCCTTGCAGGAATGGCAGAAGCTGCGTGATCCGAAGGTGCGGCTGGTGCGCTTGCGCGATCTTATGCCATTAAGTGCAAAATAATCTTCATTCCTGTTGAATAGAATAGTGCCTGATTTTGTCGTCAGGCAAGGAAGATGAGTTTTTGCCGACGGACGTGTACTCTTTTGGTACTCGACGGAGGCAAAAACGCTATCTGACGCAGCATCACGGCAAAAGCAGGCACTATTCAGTAAATTTGCGGTGCAACCGCATCACACGCACCCCATCAAACACAAGCATCAACACAGCCAGCCATACGCCGATATAGGTTATGAGCTCGCCTTGCGCTATGCTGTTGCCCAGTAACAGGGCAATTATCACCAGCAGCACCGGCTCGACATAGCCAAGCAGCCCCAGCAGGCCAAGGGTAAGCAGGCGGCTGGAGAGTATGTAAAAAATTATCGCCACGCCGCTGCTGAATCCGTAAAGAAGCAGCATCCAGAACAAGCCGCCTTCGCTCAGCATGAAAGCCACCGAGTGCTCACCATCCCAAATCAGGAATAAACCCGCCGGTAACATGAACAGCAAATCAAACCAGAAGCCGCCCAGGTTATCATGCTTGAGATATCGGCGCAGCATGAAGTAAGGCGGGTAGCCCAGGGCGGAAAGCAAAACCACCCAGGAAAAACTGGCTCCGATATAAAACTGGTTACAGATGCCGATAAAGGCGAACAAAACCGCCCCGCGCTGAAAGCGCGAAAGTTTTTCCTTATAAACAATGCGCCCGCACAGCACCATGGCCAAAGGCAGCAGAAAATAGCCGAGCGAAAGGTCAAGGGCGTGGCCGTGATTTGGCGCCCAGACAAAAATCCAGAACTGCGATCCAATCAGAGCCGACGAAAGCAGCATGGCCGGTATGCGCCAGGGCTGTGAAGCCAGGCGGGCCGTTATTTCCCGGACCAGTTGCCAGTCATTCTTATGCGCCAGCATAAAGCCGGTCAGCAGGCTGAACATGCACAGCACGCGCCAGCCCATGATCTCCTGCCCGCTTAGCTGACTGAGCAAAGTAACCAGATAGAAAATCCCGCCAAATATGCAGGAAGAAAAAACCGATAAAAAAACGCCTTTGGCCACGTCAGAACACTCCACAAAAATTTCACCGGGATTTTAACCTTATTGCCTGATATAGCAAGCAATTTAATCTCCATATTATCAGCAATCTTACCTTGGCATTTTAACTCTCCCCATCATTTTGCAGCCTCCCCAAGTTTTGACGCCTTTCGCATTATTTTCCGGTGATAATCAAATTTTTCCAATCTAATTGTTTCCAACATTTGTGTCGTGCTAGCTATAGACCACACTATATTTTGTCTGACAAAGACATCAATTCCAGTGGCGCTCGTTACGGGGGTTTCGTGCGTTTCATTGGAAGATCCTGTGCTTCGGGGAGAAGCAGGATAATCTATAAAACCACCTTCAGAAACCAAACAGGAGTCTCAAGATGACTGCACGCATAATGCCCACTATTCGCCATCGGCACGATGCCGAAACAATTGATTTTGATTTTCCGCTAATCGGAACCATCGTTGCCCGTGACGGCGACAACCTCAGCTTTACGCCGCCCAATGGCGAAAAGTACGTTCTGGCCAACTTTTTCAACGTTGAGCCGGGGCAGGAACTGCCCTGCCTGATTTTTGCCGATTCCGAAGAACTGAGCGTTGTGGAACTGCATGCCCTGCTCTCCGTTGAACAAAACACCGGGGACTTTGAAACCAAATACATGCCGGCAGAAGGGCCAACCGCGCAATCCAGCGGCCTTGGCGACTACAGTGAGGATGGCGGCGTTCTTCTGGCTGGCGTTGACAGGCTGGGTATGCTGGACCCAAGCAGTTCCTTGCTGGCCAGCGATGCATATGAATTCCCGGATTATCTCAATTACACGGATTCCGGCGCGGGCGCGTCCGGACCTGGCGGTTCCTCCTGGAACCCCAGCGGGACAAACGACCTGACTTTCAGCGAAGACTATTTGCAGACCAAGCCGCTAATGAACGCTGCCAGTGATGAGCAGGTAACAGACCAGCTTGCGCAATTGCGTGAGCAATACCCGGATGCCACTTTTGAAGTGCCGTCCGGCGAGGAAGTCGGCCAATATGGCATCCTCACGCTACTGCCCGATGGAACCTGGACTTACAACCTTACCGCCGATATCAACTCGATGGGAGAAGGCCAGGGCTACACGGACAGCTTCCCGGTAATCATCCGTCAGCCGGACGGAACCGAGATAAAATGGCAGATCGATGTGGTAATCACTGGCGATAACGATGCCCCAACGGTGCAATTGGCATACGCCGATACGGACGATGCCGCCATGACCAGAACGGGAGCGCTGGGTACCAAGGGGCAGATGGAAGCCACCGACCCCGAAGGCAACACCATAGACCACTACACCGATGGCACGCCGACGGTTTGGCTGATCGTGACCAACCCGGACGGCAGCGAAACCAGAACCATGGTTGGTGCTGAAGACTATGGTCATTTCGATATGCTTGACAACGGAAGCTGGACTTTTGCTCCGGATCCGAACAGCCCCGACTATGAACTTCAGATAAAAAACCTGCTTGCCCTCGCTCCCGGCCAACGGGTGGAAATCAAAGTTCCGGTCACAGCCACGGATTCGATCGTTGACGCAGACGGCAACGTCATAGCTGGCGCAGAAAAAATCTCCGATCCCACCGATTTGACCATTACCATTACCGGTACCGAACAGGGCCCGCAATTCGATGCCTCAACCCTGGCGGACGATACTACCGAAGACAACATCATGTTCTCCGGTCAGCACAGCTTTAGCGGCGATCAATTTGTAGCCCCGGATCCGGAAAACGAAAGCGTAACTTTTGGCGACAACAACGTTGTTCCCGCCCAGCCGGACGAGACAATCATAGAGGGACTCTATGGCGATTTATACCTGCAATCGAACGGCGAATGGACCTACAAACTGCATGACGGCCTGAGCATTGATTTCATGACTTCGGACCCTGACTACAAGTACCAGGAAACATTTAAAATCACCGCCATTGACGCAAACGGCAACAGCACCACCAGTGATTTTGTGCTGACCATCCAGGGCAACAACGACGTCCCGATCATTACCGGCGCAAAATACGGAGATTACAATTTCGAAAACGTGGATGCGCAAGGTTCTATGACTGTGCTGAGCGGCCAGGTTTTTGGCGCGGACATTGATACAAACGACTCCGTGCTATACTACGAGCGCAGCGGCCCCTTTACCGCGCACACAGAAGAGCCAATTATAGCCCCGGCCGCCAGAGCCGCCGTAGCCCTGGCGGCGGCAGGCCCGGTTACCACCGAAGCGGTCAATCCCAATGATTACGGCGAATTGGTCCTTAACAAAAACGCGGACGGGCTATGGGACGGCACCTGGTCATTCGTGGCCAAAACCCCGGAACAGCAGGCCAATCTGCAAGCGTTGGGCAACAAGGTGCTGGTCCTGAATTTCGACGTGATCGCCTATGACCATTTCGCAGGAAAATCCGCGCCGCATCCGCTAACCATCTATGTAAACGGCGACAACACCTTTGAGCCGGATTTCGGCACTGACAGCGATTTCGCGGTTTCCACCTCGGAAAACCATCTGACCACAACGGGCAATCTCACTGGTTCAATCACCGGAACGGACAGTGACGGTGACCAGCTTACTTACAGCCTGGTCGGCTTAAAAGACGACGCGCACACGGCCCACGGGGCTTTTGTAATAAAAGAGGACGGCACCTGGGTTTATACGCCCACACAGAACATCAACTCCCTGGAAATGGGGGAAATCCATACCCATACTTACATAATCCGGATCATGGACGGCAACGGCGGCGAAACCACCAGGGAACTTGTCCTTACCTTTACCGGAAACAACGATGACCCGATCGTGGCGGACGTAACGGCCACCATAAACGATCAGGGCCTGGCCGGTGATATGGCTTTAACCGGAACAATCGCGGCCCCGGACGCGGACGACAATGCCACCGCAACCTTCACCGATAATACCCTTACAATTACGCTTACCAGCCCTGGCGGCACTACCAACATCACAGCAACACAAAACTCAAACGGTACCTGGACTTCCGAGTACGGCGACTTCACCCTGAACGCGAACGGCACCTGGCGCTTTGAAGCCGTAACAGCGGATCAAAAAGCCAAATCGCTTGCACTCGGCCAGGGCGACAGCCTGAGCATTAAGGTTGGCCTCACCGCTAATGACGGCAAAGGAACAGATACCCTTGACCCGCTTGACCCGCCTGCCGATGGCAAAGACGACGGCGTCCTCACCATTACCGTGGTGGGAACCAACCAGGTTCCGGTGTTTGTCGGCTCCACGCTCAGCGACGGGGTGCTGGAACATGTTATTATGGGCGACGGCCTGTACACCACACAAAACCAGCTTAAGGCCACCGACGTTGACAGTAACGACGATACGCTTACCTTCAGCATAAAGGGTGATACCGGAAGCGGTGTGGAAGGCCTTTACGGCACTTTCACCATGACCGAAGACGGCATCTGGACTTTCACCCTCAAAGACGGCGAAGACGGAAATATCAGCTTCCTGCCCGGCGGCGTGAGTTATACGGAAACCTTTACCGCCCTGGTTACCGACGAGCATGGCGGCACCAGCGAACAGGTAGTCAGCCTTACCATCACTGGCGACAATGACGCGCCGGTTGTAGATGACGCCACCGGTACAGCCAGTGATATGTATATGTATGGCGGTCAGACTCTGACCGGGCAGGTGGTAGGCAGCGACCCGGACTTGGGCGACAGCGTCCAGCGCTATAACTTTGGCGCTGCAACCGCCAGCATTACCGGCAGTGATACGCCAGTCAATATTAATGACTATGGTGTATTGCGGCTTAACTCTGATGGCAGCTGGAGCTTGCAGGCCGTTACGGACACCCAGAAGGCCAATATGCGCGCTCTGGGCGAAAACGAAAATCTTGTCATCACCGTGCCGGTTAGCGCTACGGACAGACAAGGCGAAACCAGTGACGAAAGCAGCCTGACCATTACCGTTACCGGCACCAACCAGGCTCCGGAATATGTTGGATCAACGCTGGATGATCCGCTGACCGAAGACAGCCTGACCACTGGCGACAACAAAATCACCGGAAAATTTGAGGCCACCGATCCCGATGGCGACGACATCTCCTACAGCATCAAACCCGGCAATGACGAATCCACGCATGGTCGCTTCAACGTCAACCCGGATGGCACCTGGGATTATACCCCGACTGACGATATCAACAAGCTGGCCGAAGGGGAAACCATTACCGAAAAAGTAACCGTGACCATCACCGACGAAAGCGGCGGCAGCACGGATGTTGAGTACGAAATTACCATTACCGGCACCAATGATGCCCCCACCCTTACCAGCGCCACCGCCAAAAGCACGGACGCGGATTTGCGTGATGATGTAGGATTCTCCGGCAACATCACGGCCACCGACCCCGAAGGCGACGCTATAACCTACAGCTACGGCGAACCTGCCCTTAATCTTAGCGATGGCGATACGCCGCTGAATCTGAACGACTACGGCAACCTTACCCTTAACCCGGATGGAAGCTGGTCATTCACAGCTGAAACCCAGGATCAGAAGGACGCCCTGCTCGGTCTTGGCCGGGGCGACAGCCTTACCATTACCGTGCCGGTAACCGCCACCGACAGCAACAATGCGTCCAGCAACCCCGGTACCATAACCATTACCATTACCGGCACCAACCAGGCTCCGACGTTTTCCAGCGAGATCGGTTCCGACGTGCTGAAAACCGTCACCGAAGACGAAATCATGGCGGATTCCGCGGCTGGCCGCGAATATACCGGCAACATGGCCGCCGTAATCGAGGATATCGACGGCGATACCATCACCTATTCCACCCTTACGCCCACGGTTAAGGGGCTGTATGGCACCTTCAGCGTGGATGCGGACGGCAACTGGCATTACAAGCCCAATGCCGGGCTGGATCTCAACTTCATGACGCCTGACGACACTTATCAGGATACCTTTACCATTATCGCCAGCGATGGACAGGGCGGCACTACCGAGCAGGCATTTACCATCAACATTACCGGCGTGAACGACGTTCCGGTAATTACCGGCTCCAGCCACGGCGCAACCGACCTTGACGATACCGATAACGACGGCGCGGTGCTGACAGGCAGCGTCACCGCCACGGACGTGGACGCGGGCGACAGCATCGTCAGCTACGCGCAGGATGAAGAAGCCCCGATCGTCGCCATAATCCGCAATCAGGATGGCAGCACGGCGGATACGCTCACTGCGGATGAAATCAACGCATACGGCAGGGTCGTCTTTGATCCCGACGGCTCTGGCAACTGGAGCTTTGTAACTGATGATGACGCCGCGAATCTGAAGAGTCTGCCCATCGGCCAGTCTCTGGTGATCAGCGTTCCGGTAATCGCTACTGACACTTACGGCGGTGAAGGCAAAGGCACAATCAATATCGAAATCCGGGGCACCAACTCCGTGCCGATTTTTGACACCACCACGCTGTATGTAAGAACCAATGAAGACACAGTGATTGATAACGGCCTTACCGGGCAGCTCAAGGTCTCCAACGACGATGGCGACGATTTCACCTACTACAGTCTGGCTGGCGACAGTCAGGGAGACTACGGCGCACTTACCCTGAATACTGACGGAACCTGGGTTTACACCCCCACCACAGACATCAACGTTTTTGCTCCGGGCGTGACCTATGAGGAAACATTCCAGGTGCGGGTAAGCGACGGCCGGGGCGGGGAAGATTTAAAAACCCTTTACATCCGCATTACCGGCGATAACGATGCCCCAAGAGTAATCGGCGCGGAACTGGATGCCGATGACTCAACCATCATTGCCGGAACAGCCGTAACAGGCACGGTTACGGGCATTGATGTTGATATTGACGACAGCATCACCTACAGCACGGGCACACTTGAGGCCAGCCTGGAAGGCGGTACACCTACCGACGCAAATGAATACGGCTTCTTCAAAGTAGATCCGGTTACCGGTGCCTGGACTTTCCAGGCCACTACCCAGGCACAGCAGGATAAAATGCGCACCCTTGCCGATGGCGAAGAACTGGTTATCACCGCGCAAGTAGTGGTTACCGACGAATCCGGGGCAAAGGGCTACGCCGATGTAGAAATTACCATCACCGGCAGCAACGATGGCCCGATTCTGCAAGATACCAGCGGGAGCGATACAGATCTGGCTATGACCACTGTGCCGAATCCCGCTGATCCAGCCTCGCCTTTTGGGCCGGGCCTGCAAGGTAATATTACGGGTTGGGACCCGGAAGACGGCGACAACGCCTTTACCTTTAATGATGGCGCGGCAACCGCCACTATCAGCAGCACTATAGGCGGCACGACAAGCAGCAAGGGCGCTATCGCCTCGGATTATGGCGAACTGGTTATAGATCCCGCTACCGGCCACTGGACCTTCAAGCCCATGACCAAGGCGCAGCAGGATAAAATTCTCAGCCTGCGCGAAGGTGACACTCTGGTAATCAATGTGCCGGTAAACGGCACCGATGCCGATGGCGCAACCGGCGCGGACGCCACCCTTACCATCACCATTACCGGCACCAATCAGGGACCAACCATTACCGAAAGCAGCCTGATGGCTACAACGCATGAAGATACCCTGCTGGCGGCGGACGCAACAGGTACAGGAATTTCCGGGCGCATTACCGGCAGCGACCCCGATGGCGGTACGCTTGCGTATGATACCACCCCGATAGCGGGCAAGTACGGCACCCTGACGCTCACGGCGGACGGACTGTGGACTTACAAGCATAATCCGGATGTTGACATTGATTTCATGAATAAGGATCAAACCTATCAGGAAACTTTCACCATTCTGGTTTCCGATGGTCAGGGCGGTACAACAGAAAAAACCTTTACCCTGGATATCGTTGGCGATAACGACAACCCGCACATCATCAACACCAGCCAGGGTGAACTTACGGAAAATATTCTGGAAGATACCCCGGCCCTCACCGGCAACGTGCTGGCCCATGATCATGATGAAGGCGACACCATAGTCAGTTACGTCTTCACGGATGGCACTACCGCCACCTTGGGCGACACGCCGATCAATGTCACCTATGATGGCGACGGAAATGCCATAATCGCTGGTTACGGCTTACTGACCATGGACGAAACTACCGGAGCATGGAGCCTCACCCCCACAACGCCGGAACAGGCAACTGCGCTGAACAGTCTGCCCGAAGATCAGGCCCTGGTTATAAACGTAACCGTGGATGTTACGGATTCCAGCGGCGGCAAATCCAGCATGACCTTCCCGATTACGGTTAACGGCACAAATACGGCCCCCGGCATCTTGCCCGGCACTGGCGAGAACAGCCTGGATATTAACACAACCGAAGACGCGCTGCTCGCTACCCTGCTTCCGGAAAATGAGATCCTCAGCGGCACAGTACAGGTGCGCAACGATGACGGCGATACTTTAAGCTACAACATCGCCAGCGCACGCGGCGGCACCTACGGTATGCTCACCCTTGCCCACGATACCGGCGAATGGACTTACACTCCCTATACCGACCTCGATAAACTGTATGAAGGGCAAACCTATACCGATGTATTCCTGATTCAGGTCAGCGACGGGCGCGGCGGCGTGGATACGCAGGAGCTTACCGTTACCATTACCGGCAATAACGATGCCCCGGTACTCACCGCCGACAGCCGAAGCTATACGGATACATATATGTATGGCGATGGCGAAACCAGCCTCAGCGGCGACCTGGCCTGCACTGGCAGCCTTGGCGTTCCCGGAGCTACCGGCGTCAATGCCGACATCAATAACGGAGCCTATGACGTTGATACTGGCGATGCCGTAACCTTTACACGCGGCACCACCACAGTAGCGCTGGATGGATCGTCCACAGGCTTGAATCCCGATAGCTACGGCTACTTTACTCTGGACAAAAACGGCAACTGGACCTTTGAATCGGAAACCGCGGCGCAAAAGCAGGCCGTGCTGGCCCTGCGCGAAGGCGAACAACTTGTTCTGGTCATGAATGTCACCGGTACGGACAAGAGCGGCGCGGCAGTAAATACCCAGGTAGCCATTACCATAACCGGAACCAACCAGGCTCCGGTGCTGGAAGACGTAAGCGCAACCTACACCGATACCCAGTTTACCCCGGCCAATCCAGCCACCCCCATTTCGGTTGGCGGAGACATTCCGGGTCTGGATCCGGAAGACGGCGAAAATATCACCTTCGTTCAGGGCGCGGCTACCGCCACTATTAACGGCGTTCCGGCGGATCTATCCCAATACGGAGTGCTGGAAATAAACCCGAATACCGGAGCCTGGGCTTTCACGGCCAATGACGCGGCGCAGCAGGCCAAATTGCTCAGCCTGGGCAATGGCGAAAGCCTGATCATCACGCTGCCGGTACACGGCACAGATAGCGATGGAGCAAGCGGCGCGGACGCCACTCTTACCATCACCATCAATGGCAGCAACCAGGGGCCGATTGTTGATCCCAACAACACCAGCTTTAACGTGGAAACGCAGGAAGATTACCTGATTCGCGACGCGGAGCATAACCTCACCGGAACCCTCATGGTCAACGACCCGGACGGCGATGCGGTCACATACACGCCGATTAATGAAATAGTCGGCCAGTGGGGTACTTTCAGCCTGGATGCCAACGGCAACTGGACTTATACCGTCAAGCCCGGCCTGGACATAAACTTTATGGATCACCGCGTTGATTATACGGAAACCTTCAGCGTTACCATGCGTGACAGCAACGGCAGCACCGTGAATCAGGACTTTAACCTGACCATCGTGGGCAGCAACGACATTCCGGTTATCAACAACATCAGCATCAGCACACCGTTTGGTCAGACCCCGCCGGCCATAGGCCAGGCGGTGGTTGCCGGGCAGGTGTACGCCACCGACCCGGACGCCAGCGGCACAGTAGACAGCTATGCCATTCAGGCCAACAGCACCATGGCCACGCTGGATGGCGCTCCGGTTGCTGTCACCTACGATGCCGATGGCAACGCCGTTATTGGCGACTATGGCGTACTTGATATTGATCCTGATACAGGCGCCTGGTCGTTGACCCCAACAAACCAGACGCATCTGGATAACCTTAATGCCCTGGCCGGACGCCAACTGGTTGTAAAAGCCACCATGGTGGTTACGGATAATGACCTCGGAACCGGCAGCAAAATACTTACACTTACCCTTAACGGTACAAATACGGTGCCGGAACTGGATCCGAACAGCCTTACCGGCAATACCGGCATGGAAGACGCCGTTATACTGGCCGGACTTGAGGGCGATCTGGCTATCACCGCAGGCAGCGAAGACGCGGCTGATACCCTCACCTTCAGCCTAACCAGCGATAAAACCGACGCCAACGCTTACAACGACAATGGCCAGGGCATGTACGGCAACCTGACGATAGACGCGGAAGGACACTGGAAGTACACCCCGACCGAAGACATCAACTTCCTGCGCGTTGGCGACAGTTATGAGGAAAAATTCCTGGTTCAGGTCAGCGACGGTCTGGGCGGCACGGATACCAAGGAAATTACCATCACCATTACCGGGCAAAACGACGCCCCGGTTCTTACCGCTGTTACCGACAGCGTGGATGATTCCGCTCTGCTCGATGGTACCCCTATCACCGGCACCATTACCGGAAAGGACGCCGATACCGGGCCAAAGAACCCTGACGGAACGGACGCCGATACCAAGCCCGATGACGTCACCCCCACCGATGACGACACCATCACCTATAGCGCCGATAACGTTGTAGCCACGCTGGATGGCGATACCACGGACGGAACTGCTGGAACCCCCGTCAATATCAACGACTACGGCACCCTCAAGGTGAACCCCGATGGCACCTGGAGCTTCCAGGCGCAGTCGCAGGAGCAAAAGGATAATTTGGAAAAGCTTGGCCCGAATCAAAGCATTACCATCACCGCCGATATTACCGGAACAGATACCAATAGCGGCACCGGCACCACCACCATTACCCTTACTGTAAACGGCACCAACCAGGCCCCGACCTTGCAGGACGAAAGCGCGAAATCTACTGACGCGGCCATGGCCAGCGGCAGTGCGCTTTCCGGCAGCCTCATGGGCTATGACCCCGAAGGCGATAGCATCACTTACGATTTCAATATCAACGATATAACCGCCACGGTTGACGGCGTGGAAGTTCACCTGGGCGAATACGGCGATTTCGAATTTGATACCGCTACCGGCAAGTGGACTTTACAGGCCAACTCTCAGGATCAGAAGGACAAAATGCTCTCGCTGGGTGAAGGGCAAAATCTGGTTGTCATCATTCCGGTGAGCGGTACGGACGAGAACGGCGCAGCCAGCGCCACCCCGGATAAGGCGCTTACCATCACCATTACCGGCAGCAGCCAGGGGCCGAGCGTTGACGCCACCACCCTGCTGGCGAACACCAATGAAGATACGCTCATGGCGGATGGCAACCCCGGCATAAAAGGCCAGCTTGCGGCCACGGACCCGGACAGCAATAATACCGACCTCACCTATACGCCTACCCCGGCTGGCGGTGTCGATGGCAAGTACGGAACCTTCACTTTGGATGAAGACGGCAACTGGACCTACAAGCTCAAGCCCGGTATGGATATCGACTTCATGGCCCCCGGTGAGAACTATCAGGAAACCTTCACTGTGCAGGTAAAGGACAGTACCGGCCAAATTACCGAGCGCGAATTCACCGTAGACATCACCGGAAACAACGATAATCCGGAAATTGTCGATGTCAGTCAGGGCACACTTACCCTGCCACCTACTTTCACGCCTGACACTCCAGTACTTTCAGGCAGCATTCTGGCCACCGACCCGGATGCCGGTGATACCGTAGATAATTACAAGGTCAGCGGTACGCCCACGGCTACCATTATTGATGACGATCCCGCCACTCCGGACATTCCGGTCAATCTGGACGACTATGGCAAACTGGATATCGATCCTGACACTGGAACATGGACTTTTACACCTGAAACAGCAGATCAGCTTAAAAACTTGCAAGATCTAATTGCCAGAGGCGACACTCTGGATATTACCGCCAATGTGGTGGCCGAGGACAGCAACGGCGGCTCGGTAACCGCGCCTATCACCATTACGGTGGGCGGCCCGGCGAACACACCCCCGGCTTTTGATACAAACAGCCTTGCGAAAAC
This sequence comes from Deltaproteobacteria bacterium, assembly GCA_031285295.1. Classification (GTDB taxonomy): domain Bacteria; phylum Desulfobacterota; class Desulfovibrionia; order Desulfovibrionales; family Desulfovibrionaceae; genus WRHT01. The sequence continues at coordinate 18,153 of JAITWK010000036.1, forward strand.
TGGCGATGAAGATGACGTAATCAGCAATGGCCTTAGCGGCGATCTGCTGATCACTACCGGGCTGGACGCCGGTGAAACACTTACCTACAGTCTGGCTCCAGACCCGGTCTCCGACCCGGCCGAGCCTAACGATGGAACTTACGGTCAGGGCAAATATGGCAACCTGACTCTTAATGAGGATGGAAGTTGGGTTTATACTCCCACCCAGGATATCAACTGGATGGCCGAAGGCGAAACCTATACCGAAACCTTCTATGTCCGGGTCAGCGACGGCAAGGGCGGCGTGGAAGAAAAGCCGCTGGTCATCACCATTAACGGCGACAACGATGCTCCGGTTATTGGCGATGCCACGGCGGATCTTTCGGACGTTGGCCTGGCCAACGGCCTGAGCTATGAAGGTACCGTTACGCTTACGGATGTTGATGATGCCAACACAAGCACCCCGGCCTTCAGCACGCCTACAGGCATCACCGGCAGTATCAGCGTAGACGGTGCGCCTGGTACGGCTGCGGATTACAGCCAATACGGCGATTTCACTTTTGATAACGCTACCGGCAAGTGGACTTTTACGGCCAACTCAACGACACAAAAAAATAACCTGCTGGCCCTTGGCGAAGGCGAAACCCTTACCATCACCGTGCCGCTTACGGCCACGGATGGCACCGATACCGGCAACGGCAACCTTACCATCACCATTACCGGAACCAACCAGGCTCCTATATTCGATGGCTCCAGCCTGAACTGGGATAATGCGGATTGGGGCAATACGGAACCGCCGCTTGGTACCCCCGTTAATGGCTCACTTACCGCCACCGATGCGGAAGACGACACCCTGACATACACCCTCAAGGATGGCGCAACCAACGGCACAACCACAACCATAACCGGGCAGTACGGCAATCTGGTTCTGAACAATGACGGAACCTGGACTTACACCCGCACCAGCGATCTCAGTTCGCTGCCCGCCGGGCAAAACGCCGAGGAACAGTTTACCGTTATGGTAAGCGACGGCAACGGCGGACTGACCGAAGATACCCTTACCATCACCGTTAAAAAGGACGACCCGGCCAACACCGCCCCTGATCTGGCCGACAGCGCCCCGGTGAATACCACGGACGTAGCCATGAGCGGCGGCGCGGCATCAGTTGGCGGTTCGCTTACAGCTACAGACGCCGAGGGTGATCCCGTTACCATCAGCAATGGCGAACCTACCGCCATGCTCGATGGCAAGCCCGTCAACGCTTCCGATTACGGCGATTTTGTCCTGAACCCGAATAACACATGGACTTTCACCGCCACCACGGATGAACAGAAGCAAAACATGCTGGCTCTGGGCGATGGCACCAATCTGGTAGTTACTGTGCCGGTAAGCGCCACAGACGATCAGGGCGCCTCGGACGACTCCTTCATTACCATTACCGTGGCCGGAACCAACCAGGCCCCGACCGTAACGGTTGATGATCCCGCCCCGGTGGACGAAAACACCCTGCAACGCGATGGTTCGATCAGCGGGCAACTCAGCGCCACCGACCCGGATAGCGGCGACGAACTCACTTACGGCGTCAAGGCGGATGACGGAGAAGACAAACCGAATAACGCCAGTACCGGGCCGGAATCCGACTCAATCAAGGGCGAGTACGGCGTTATCACCGTGGACGATGACGGCAAGTGGACCTATGTACCCACTGGCAAAGCCAATGAACTGCCCGCCGGGGAAACCGCTGATGAAACCTTCTGGGTAACGGTCTCCGACGGACACGGCGGCACCAGCGAACAGCCCATCACCATCACCATTACCGGCAGCAACGATGCCCCGATCATGCAGGCCGATACGCGGGTTGAAGCCACCGAAACCGATTTGAACTATGGCACGGAGCTTACCGGCGTGTTTAGCGGCATTGACCCGGATCTGGGCGACAGCCTCACTTACAGCACCAGATCCGTCACCGCCACGCTGAACGGCGCGGAAATTGATCCCAAGCTCTATGGCGATTTGGTGGTCGATCCGGCTACCGGAACCTGGACCTTCAAGGCCAACACTGCGGCCCAGCAAGCCAGAATCAACGCCCTGAACCCGACTGATGCCCTGGAAATCACCGCCGTTGTTCGCGGCACAGACCAGGGTAACGCGGACGGAAGCAACAAGCTGTTTGACGAAGGTAATCTGGTTATTGCCATTACCGGGGTCAATCAGCCCACCACCATACAAGATGCCACGGCTGATCCGGCCACGGATCAGCAAATGTACGACGGCGATGAAATCAGCGGTCAGATGGTTGGAACCGACCCCGAAGGCGAGGTTACTTTCAGCGTTGCGGACACCAACAACGATGGCAACATCAATGGCGATGACCTCACCGCCGTTATAACCCTGAATGGCACTGAAACAACAGTAGATGCTTCCGACTACGGCACCCTGTTCATGGGGCCGGACGGCAAGTGGGCTTTCCAGGCGCAAACGCAGGAGCAGCGCGACAACATGCTGGCTCTCAAGCCCGGTGAAAGTCTGGTCATCACCGTTCCGGTGCAGGGTTCGCAGGGCGAAGGCGGCACCCCTGCCGATGCTACCCTTACCATCACTGTAACCGGCGCAGATCAAGCCCCGGTTGTGGATGATACCAGCGCCACGGCTACCGATGCCGCCATGCGCAGCGGTACCGAGCTTTCCGGCAGCATCCTGGGTTATGATCCGGAAGGTAACCCCCTGACCTTTACCGAAGGCACTGCTATCATAACCGGCGGCGCAGATGGCCTGACGCTTGACGACTACGGCGTGCTTACCGTCAACCCGGACGGAACCTGGAGCTTTACCGCCCAATCTGACATCCAAAAGGCCAATATGCAGGCTTTGGGCGAAGGGCAAAATCTGGTCATCACCGTGCCGGTTACCGGCAACGATGGAGCTCTTACGGATTCCGGCAATCTGGTCATCACCATTACCGGAACCAGTCAGGGTCCGAACTTTGAAGCGGACAGCCTGCTTTACGAAACCCATGAGGACGATCTGATCACGGCAGACGGATTGGCCGAGGGCGATTTCGCGGCCACCGACCCGGACGGCGATACCGACCTTACCTATACGGCAGGCGCAAGCACCGGCAAGTACGGCACCCTTACCGTAGATGAAGACGGCCACTGGACCTACCAAATCCAGCCCGGTCAGGACATCAACTTCATGGCACCCGGCGAGAACTATCAGGAAACCTTTACCGTTTCGGTTACGGACAGCGATGGCGTCACCACCGAGCGTGAGTTCGTGGTCAATATTGCCGGTGACAACGATGCCCCGGTCATTAACGGCGTAAGTCAGAACGAACCCAACTTTGACGCGCCCGGCGGCGATGTTCTTACCGGCAATGTGCTTGCTACCGACCCGGACGTGGGCGATACCCCCGGCAACTACCGCCTGAACGGCGATGCTACCGGTACTATCGATGGCAAGCCGGTCAATTTGGCCGACTACGGCGAACTGGTTGTTGATCCGGATGGTTCCTGGCGCTTTATGGCAACCACGCCCACCCAGCAGGACAACCTGCGCAATCTGGGCGACAAGGAACTGGTTATTGACGCTCAGGTAGCCAGCACGGACGATCACGGCAAAACCGGCTACGGCGAGATCACGGTAACGGTAAACGGCGATAATACCACACCGGTTATGAATACCGGCGGCCTGATGCAGAACGTCCGTGAAGACGCCCTGATCGAAAATCCGCTCACCGGCAAATTAAACGCCACTGACGCGGAAGGCGATACCCTTACTTACAGCCTGGCCGAAGATAATCAGGGCAACTACGGCAGCATCAGCCTTGCCGAGGATGGCACCTGGACTTATACCCCGACCATGGACATCAACTTCATGTCCAGCCTGCGCGAAACCCCGTATACTGAAACCTTCCGGGTGCGGGTAAGCGACGGCAAGGGCGGCGTGGAAGAACGCGACCTGACCATAAACATCCTTGGCGACAACGATGCCCCGGTTGTTGGCGATGTTACGCTTACCACTTCGGATATGGAACTGATCAGCGGCATGGAATTTACCGGCGATATCCCGCTCACCATCATTGACGCTGGCGATACGGCCACTCTCAGCACCACTGCCGTTACCGCTTCGCGCAGCACACAAAAGTTTGATGAAAACGGCGATCCGGTCATGGATGCCAACGGTGATCCGGTCGTAACCGAGGGCGGTGCCATTGCGGAAAACTTCGGCACTTTTGTCCTCGACCCGGCAACCAACACCTGGACTTTCGCGGCCACCACGCCGGAACAACAGGCCCGCCTGCTGGCTTTGGCCGAAGGCGAAACCCTTACCATTACCGCTATTCTGACCGCTACGGATCAATCCGGCATGTCCAGCACTGGCGAACTTACCATTACCATTACCGGCAGCAACCAGGCCCCGGTGTTCACTGGTTCCAGCCTCTCGGCCTTTACCAGCGAGGACGCCCTCATGGCCGATACCCCGCTCACCGGCACTCTGGTTGCCACCGACCCGGACAAGGGCGCGGTGCTTACCTATGAACTGGCGGGCGACGGACAGGGAACTGACGCCCTGGATGGCACGGTAGGCGGCCTCTATGGCACGCTTACCCTGGACCCGGCCACCGGAAAGTGGACTTATACCCGCGATCCCAATCTTGATCTTTCCGCGCTCGAACCGGGCCAGAACTACACCGAAGAGTTTGTGGTGCGTGTAACAGACGAGTTTGGCGCGGTTACGGAAGAAACCCTTACCATCAACATCAGCGGCACTAACGATGACGGCACTGGCGGCAGTACTGCCAGGCCCCCGGTCATGGTCGATGACAGTGCCATCGTCACCGATGAAGATCTGTTCGGCGGCGTGCCTCAGACGGGCAATCTCAGTCTCAACGATACCAATGGCGCTAACATCACCTATACCGAAGGCGAACCCACAGCCATGATCGGCGATACCGAGATCAAGTTTACAGAAGATAATGGCAAGTGGACTTCCGACTACGGCGATCTGGTCATAAACGACAACGGCACCTGGACTTTCACGGCCACCACGCCCGAACAGCAGGAAAAGATGAAGAGCCTGCCCGAAGGTGAAAGTCTGGTCATCCGTGTGCCGGTAACCGGCGATAGCGATCCCGCTGATCCGAACAACCCGACTGGCGAAACTTCGCTTACCATCACCGTGGCTGGCACCAACCAGGCCCCGGAACTCGGTACAATCACGCCACCCTCAGGTGACGAAGATACCCCGATCACCGGGCAGTTCACCGCTACCGATCCTGATACCGGCGATGAGCTTACTTACAGCGTCAAGCCTTACAACCCCAACGCCGACCCGGACGCCGAACCCGAACCGGGCGAAGGCTCCGTTAAGGGCGACTACGGCATTCTGACCGTAGACGATGATGGCAAGTGGACCTACACGCCCACTAACGAAGCCGACAAGTTAGGCGCGGGTGAAGAAGCGGAAGAAACCTTTACCGTGGTTGTTTCGGACGGCAAGGGCGGTACCCACGAGCAACAGATCACCATATCCCTTACCGGAACCAACGACGCCCCGGTGCTGGACGACCTTACGGTTACAACCAGCGACGCGGCCCTGGGCAGCGGCAAGGCCATAAGCGGCACCATGAGCGGCTTTGACGTTGACGGCGATAATATTACCTTTGACGCTGGCTCAATCACGGCCACTATTGGCGATACACCGGTTGCGTTTACCCAAGATCCAGTCAGCGGCAAATGGACTTCTGATTACGGCAATCTGGTCATGAATGATGACGGCACCTGGACCTTCCGGGCGGAAACGGCGGAACAGCGGGAAAATATGCTGAAGCTCGGCCCGACCGACACCCTTGAAATTGATGTTACAGTCACAGGCTCGGACGGTAATGGCGGCTCGGATAGCGGCACCCTGAGCATCACGGTTCAGGGCAGCGATCAAAAGGCGAATACCGTTACCGTTATTACCGACCCCAACGGCATCCGCACGCATGAAGACGCCATGATGAAGCCCGATTTCATTCTGAACGGCACGCTGGCGGTAGCGGATCCGGAAGGCGGCAGTATCAGCTATTACCTGACTGGACCCGATGGTACAGCAAGCTCCGCATTCACAGCTTCACCTTCCGGAATCGGCGCTACTCTGGATGGCAAGTACGGTACCCTTACCCTGGGCGCTGACGGCAACTGGACTTATACCCGCTTTACCAATGCCGAAGGCGAAAGCATGGACCTCAACTTCATGAACGCCGGGCAGGACTACATCGATACCTTCACGGTCTACGCCCAGGACGGCAATGGCGCGTGGTCGGAAAGGGAAATCTCCATCATCATTGCCGGCGATAACGATGCTCCCACCCTGCTTGGCGTAAGCCAGCCGGGGCTGCTGGACAGCGTGCTCGGCACCGTGCTTGGGGCCGATGCCCTCAAGGGCCGCATAGTAGGCTTTGACGCGGATGAAGGCGACAGAATCCACAACTATCACATCGTGGCGGGTTCTTCGCTGGTGCTGGAAATCTCCGGGCACCGCCTTGACCTTAGCAACCTGGGCGATTTGCTGGACGGCCTGCTTGATGGTGCGGACCCACTGCTGAACATAGTGGGCGGCGCGCTGGATCTGGTTCTAGATACTCTTAACGGCATCCTTGAAGTCACCGGGGTTAACGGCTTACTGCTCATCAATCCCGAAGATGGCACCTTTAATCTGGCCGCAGGTCCGCTCGGCGGCCTCCTGGGCGCGGTGGAAACCCTTACGGACACCCTGCGCGAACTGCTTGATACCCTGGCCGGACTGGACAGCAATCTGGTGGACGTGCTGCTGGAAGCCCTGCCCTGGCTCGGACTTGAAGGCGAAGAAGATCTGCTCCGCTTGCTGGTTATGGTAGAAGCCGAAGATCAGCACGGCGCATCTACCGGGCCGAAGGAAATCGGAGTCAATCTGGTTGGCGGCAACAACAAGCCGGTATTTGACGGTGATGACATTGAGCAAACTCTTGGCGAAGACGCTCTGCTGGCCGCTCATTTTATCAGCGGTACGCTCAGCGCCTCGGATAGTGAAGACGATCCGCTATCTTACTATGTGCAGGACGGAGGCCACGGCGAATACGGCAGCCTGACCGTTAATCCCGATGGCACCTGGACCTATACCATAACCGATGCCGACAAGGTTAACGCCCTGAACGCTGGCGACCCGGCTGTTTCCGACACCTTCACTGTTGTGGTGGAAGACGGACACGGTGGTTATGACACCAAGGAAATAACCGTCAACATTACCGGCGCAAACGACGCTCCGATCTTTGATGTGCAAACGCTTGGCGCAACGGTTGTTGAAGATGATCTGCCTCCTGGTACGACGGAAGATCCTGTTGCCAAGTACACCGGCAAGATTGACGCCACAGACGCGGACAGCCTGGATACGGATCTTGAGTACAGCATCAATGGGGCAACTACCGATGTGGATGGCAACTATACCTACAACGGCACATATGGCACTTTTACCATGGATGCGGACGGCAACTGGAACTACACACCAGGTGCCGGAATGATTGGCCTGAATCTGGGTCAGACCGGAACGGAAAAGATTACAATTACTGTCAGTGATGGTCATGGCGGCACGCAGCAGCGCGACTTTACCCTGACCGTGGTTGGCACCAACAACGACCCAGTTCCGGCTATGGATGCTCTTGCAGGCAACTGGGGCGCAATCCTTACAGGCAAAATAGGTTCCGGGGCACCCGGTGAAACATACGAATTTGCCCTGCGGGGTGTCTCCAACCCCGATGGCTTCCCGCAAGCTATAATCGGCAAGTATGGCACCATGACTCTTCTTGATGCGGAAGGGAACTTTACCTATACGCCTGTTCCCGGTTTTGAACATGACTTCATGTCGAATGACCCGGCGATGATAGCGGAATATCAGGAAGTCTTCACCTTTATCGTCACCAATCCCGTAACTGGCGAGCGGATGGAACAGAACATGGGCTTCACCCCGGATGAACTTACCCGGATAAACAACGCGCCACAACTCAACGGCACAACCCAGTCTCCCGGCCAGCTTCAGGACGATGGCTCGGCCAGTCTGGTAGCTCTGGAAGGCAAAATTCAGGCTTACGATCCTGATGACGGCGCTACGCTCAGATTTGATGAGGATCTCTCGCGTCAATCAGCTCTGGTGCTTGATGGAGTTGCCCTTAACGAAGATGCCATATCGGGTGTGCTCAGCGCGGTTTTTGAAGACGTTCTCGGCGGACTATACAGTGTCTTTATAGCTGGCCCCATCCTTAAAGGTCTGGTTGACGGCATTGTAGTCAATACCTTGGGCGGCCTGCTTGATACCCTGCTCACCCCGATCACCACGCTTTTGGGCGATGTGGTGGGCAAGGGGCTGATCACCATAGATGAGGATACCGGCAAATGGACCATTGCCGCCGATGCGCTTGAACCTTTGCTCAAGCTGGTGGACGACCTGGTCAACGGCCTGATAACCGGACTCACCGAACCAATCCGGGCCTTGGCGGATAACCCCGCGTTGAACGTCCTCGGCCTGGGGCCGCTAATTGGTGGAATACTGGATCGCCTGCCGTTCGTGGGCTACAACCGCGATTCCAGCGTACTTGGCCTGGATATTCCGATTACCGTGGGTGACGGCACTGTAACTATTCCCGACAATATCCAAATCGACCTGCTCGGCGGACTGAACAGCAAGCCGCAGTTTACCCAGAACGACGCGGAAAGTCAGCTTACCCGCTCCGTCAGCGAAGACGACTTGCAGAATCAGCATTTTGTAACCGGCACCCTTAAGGGTACCGACGCCGATACGGTGGACGTGCTGGACTACGTACTCAATACCAAGCAAGGCAATTGGGACGGACACGGCACTTATGGCAAACTGAGCTTAGAGACAAACGGCGAATGGACCTACACCCTGACCAAGGACATCAGTGGCCTGGCCCAGGGCGAAAGTTACACCGAACGCTTTGAAGTGATCGTGCGCGACGGGCGCGGCGGTCAGGATGTAAAGGAAATTCAGATAACAATTAACGGCACCAATGATGCCCCCACATTTGTAATTGATACTCTGGACAGAACCTTTGCGGAAACCCAGCTTGTTGACGGCATGTACAGCGGCCAGCTTGAAGCGCGTGACGCGGATACCTCGCTGGCGGATCTAACCTACACCATTACCCAGGGCGGCCTGAACGCGGGCTACACTGTTACCTCCGGAGAAGGCTTCACCAGAATTACCGAAACCGATGGCAGTGTCTTCACCCTCTACGCGGATGGCCGATGGACTTACAAGCCCACCTTCGATCTGGACCCGGCCCTCACTGATGGCGGTCTGGCCGAACTTATGCAAAAGAAGTTTGGCGTCACCGTAACGGACGATCATGGCGCGTCTTCCAACATGGACTTCAACCTGAATATGGTCGGCACCAACGAAGCGCCTGACATCACCACAACGGTTGAAGTAAACGAGGTTATGACCAATGAAGACGCCATGATGGCCCCCGGCTTCGCCATAAGCGGCACCCTGCGCTCGGAAGATCCGGATGGCAACGCTGTTACGGGCAACTTCACCCTGCCGGGGGGCGGCAACACGGTTACCGGCATGTACGGCACCCTTACCCTGAACGCGAACGGAGAATGGACTTATGAGCGCATTCCGGGCGTGGATCTGGATTTCATGGGGCCGGATCAGCGGTATACCGACAGCTTCACCGTTATCTCGGGCGGCGCGGAAAGCAAGATCAACTTCAGCATTTCCGGCGATAACGATGCTCCGATCATTGTCGGTGTGGATACCGGCGTGTTTGTATTCGACCTCCTGCCCGGTCAGGACTTGACGCAGGATATGGAAGGCCGCATCCTGGTTTATGATCCGGATGAAGGTGACCGGGTCAGCGGCTTCCACATCACCAGCACCATACCGATCCTGGAAATAGCTGGTCAACGTATAGATCTCAGTCGCCCCGGCGATTTGCTTGACGGTCTGCTTGATTCAGCGGATCCGCTGCTAAATCTGGTTGGCGGAGTCCTTGAGGGCGTTCTTGGCGCAGTTGGCGAAATCCTTCAAGGCACCGGAGTTGACAGCCTGCTAACGCTTAATGACGATGGTTCTTTCAGCCTGGTTGCCGGACCGCTCAACGATATCCTGAACCTTCTGGGCGGCATCACCGATACCCTGCTGGCCCTGCCTCTGGTTGCGCAGTTGGGCGATTTTGTTCTGGACCCAGTCTTCGAAGCCCTGCCCTGGCTGGAATTCGATCGTCAGGAAGACGTACTTACCATTCATGTTAATGTTGAAGCCCATGACAAGAGCGGCGCATCCACCGGCGAGACGGAAATCTCCATTGATGTGGTTGGCGGCAACAGCAGCCCGTACTTTGTAGCTGCACCGGGCAGCACCACCCCCAGCGAAACCGGCGTGGTGGAACAGGTTACCGAAAGCGCCCTGCTTGCCAACCACACTATTGTTGAAGGAACCTTGAGCGCGGCGGATGGCGACGATGCGGCGGCGGACCTGCGTTACTACATTGTCGGCGATGAACCCGGCCTTTCGGGCAGTAACGGACGCTACGGCAGCCTGACTCTGGATGAAGTCAGCGGCGAATGGGTTTACACCCTGACCAAGGCCGGTATCTCCACTCTGGATCCGGGTGAAAAGTATACCGAAGCCTTCACGGTTATGGTTTCGGATGGACACGGCGGACAGGATACCCAAACCATCAGCATTGAAATACTTGGCGATGATGGCGCACCTGCGGCGCGTATGATGGCCGCCGCAGCGCCCGCTATGCCGTCAGCTGCCGAATCCCCTGCCGAGTTCGCTGACGAGGCCGGAGTGATGGCAGCAGCGCAAAACAGCGCAGCCACGATGGAAGCGGATTCGACAACGGCTCAGAACAACACTTCCACTCAGGAAGCCGCTCCGATGCAAAGTAACGCCCTTACTCTGGAAGAGTATCTGGCTGCAACGCAAGGCGGCCTGACAGGCGAAGAGTCCGGCCTGGTACCAGTGCATACCTCTGCCATGTTCAACCCGAATGGGCTTGGCGAACAGAATGACCCGGCCTTTGCGGAAGATACTGAGGTGAACGAGTTTGGCCTTTATCAACTGCATGGATTCGGCCTGCAAAACCAGTCTACGGAGTTCGATCTGTCTGTGTTTGATGACTTCTCGGAACAGTACAGCGCACTAGGCATGGGCGATCTTGCGCCGGAAGGCATGACTTCCAGCCTGGAAACCCTGGCAAACGAACTCTGGCTTAATGGTGTGGATGCGTCAGACATGGAACTTGGAGTCGCCGGTATGGAAACTCTGGGCCTTGAACCTGCCTTTTACGAAATGGCGGAACTGGCGGCAGAAAGCGGCCTGGCCGGACTGCGCGGCCTTGCCTCGGACGAAGGCTCAATCGGTAACCATGACGCGGAAGCGGCCCAAAGCCTGGGCAGCAACCAGTCCAGTTACGAGGCGGCAGCTTTAAGCTTTGCGGAAAACACCACAAACGACCAGGATAGCGAATTGCGCGTCCTGCAAATAGCTATGCAAAACGGCTAGGGAGCTGTTTTTAAGGTAATCCTTTTGTAAGAAACGAGTAATGGCTGGGGTTGTTTACCGGGTAATTCTTTTAAGAAACCTAAAATGGCCAGGGATTGTTTCCAAGTCATCCTTTTAACAATCCTCATAAAATGGGGGGAGGCGAAAGCCTCCCCCCTCTCAAAATAACGCATTCGGTAGTGCCTGCTTTTGTCGTCAGGCAAGGAAGATGAGTTTTTGCCGACGGATGTGTACTCTTCTGGTACTCGACGGAGGCAAAAACAAAATCTGACGCAGCATCACGACAAAATGAGGCACTACCGCCGCTTTCGCCACTCCCAGGGAGGCACTGGCTTCTTCTGCGCCCAAAGTCCGGCCTTTTGCTGCTTGGCCTTGCGCTCCAGGCCAATCCAGCCGGGGCACCAAAGCTCTTTGCAGTAGGCCCGGTATACCCAGGCCTGCCCGTTGCGCAACAATTCCTCGTTCAAAAGCCGCCCATCGGGCAGTTGCACCAGCGCCACAGCGCGGCCGTACTGATCCAAATCTAGTGTGGTAACCTGCACTTCTTCCATAAAAGCCAGGTTTGAGGCAAAATTCCTGGCCTCGCTGCCGCCGGGCTGGTCGCTTTCCGGGCTGTCGATGCCATAAAGGCGGATTTTTTCAAAGCTGCCCTTACGCAATACGGTAATGGTATCGCCATCATGAACGCGCACCACTCTATCCTTGTCCTGCTGAGCAAAAAACAGCCCGCCAATCAGCAGGATAAACGTAAACAAAAAGGTTTTTGGCACGCGCATACGCGGTATGCGGCTGCGTTGCAGGTTTTTATGCATCAATCGGTTCAGGCGTTGTGATGGTGGCAAATTATACCTCGTAAGCGAGTTTATACCAATGGGACTTCACTGTTTATTACGCCTGACGCTTCAGAAGCCTCGTCAGCCAGCCGTCCATAAAGTTTACACAAAAAATGCACATGCCCGAAGATGTCCGGAACCGGCAGCGCGGCTTTTGCCGTATCGCCATCAGTTCCGTTTTGCGGCTGGGTGGCCTGACCCGCGCCCGGCAGCCAGCCCTTGCTGTCAGTCAGCCGCCACTCCCAGTTGCCTTTGGCGCTGGAAGGCGTGTTCATGCGCCCTTCCGCGCCCAGGCGCAAGATATCCTGCATGGGCAGTATGCATACGTCGGCCCGACTTTCCAGGGCCATGCGCATCAGCACTTCATTGGCGTAATCCGGGTCGAGATCCTGCCCCCGGTAGAAGGTAAAAGTTTTTTTCTCCTGCTCCGGCGCTTCGCTGAACCACTGTTTGCCGGTCTGGTTGTCGTGCGTGCCGGTATAAACCACGCTGCGCCTCGGATGACGGTAAGGCACATCCGGGCTTTGCGCCGGATCGCCGCCAAAGGCGAATTGCAGCACCTTCATGCCGGGCAGATCAAATTCAGCCATCAGGGCGCGCACATCCGGCGTGATTACCCCAAGATCCTCGGCAATAAGCGGCAGTTCGCCAAAACGCGCCCGCAAAGCGGCCAAAAACTCGCGTCCGGGGGCCGGAACCCACTTGCCGTTAATGGCGGTAGCTTCATCAGCCGGAATTTCCCAATAAGCGCAAAAACCGCGAAAATGATCCAGGCGCAGGGTATCCACCAGCGAAAGATTGTATTCCAGCCGCTTGATCCACCAGGCAAAATTCTCTGCCCGCATTTTATCCCAAGCATAAACCGGATTGCCCCAGCGTTGCCCGGTGGGGCTGAAATAATCCGGCGGCACACCGGAAACAGCAAGGGGCTGGCCCTGCGCATCCAGTTTGAAAAGATCCGGCCTGCTCCAAACATCGGCGCTGTCGTGCGTAACATAGATGGGCAAATCACCAATCAACTTGATGCCTAGTTCGGCGCAATGCTTATGCAGGCTGGCCCACTGCGCGGCAAAAAGATACTGGATGAATTGCTGGCGCAGCACGGCACTGGCATTGCTTGCCCGCCAGCTTGCCAGGGCGTGCGGGTCGCGCCGCTTCAGGCTCTCCGGCCAATCGATCCAGCTTTGGCCGCCAAATGATGCCTTGATGGCCGCAAACAGCGCGTAATCATCAAGCCAATAGCTATTTTCACGCACAAAAGCACAAAAGGAGGGGTCTTCCTGCAACGGAGGCCTGGCCGACAAAGGCAACAAAGACGACACAGGAAGCAAGGCGCGGGCGCTGCTGTCAGAATGACAGGCTCCCGTGCGCCGTTCAAAAGCCAGATTAAGCAAATATTCGCGCTGGGCGCTCACTGCTTCATAATTTACTCTGGCCGGGTTTTGATCCTGCAAATACCTGTAACTTGCGGCTTCCAGCTCCGCATGGGTAATCAGGCCATCGGCCAGCAGAATTTCCGGGCTGATAAACAGCGGATTGCCCGCAAAAGCCGAAGGGCTGGAATAAGGCGAATTGCCTATGAAAGTTGAAGTCGGCGTCAGGGGCAGAAATTGCCAGTGCTTAAGCCCGGCGGCAGCCAGGGTTTCGGCAAAGGCGTGCGCCTGCGGCCCCAAATCGCCAATGCCATAGGGCGAAGGCAACGAAGATATATGCAGCAGCACACCGCAACTGCGTTGATCCACACATTTTTTTTGATCCACGCAGCTTGGTTGCGCCATGCAGCTTTGTTGATCCGTATTTCCTGTAGTTAAGGGCATTTTGCCTCCGCCTTTGAAAAGCTTTTTGATCCGGCGAAGTATAGGCTTTTTGCTGTGCTTAGGCTAGCGCGGCAGTACCTGATTTTGTCGTTATATGTTGTCAGGCGCTGCCACCGATTGCCAAAACACGCCGTATCAGCTAATCATCCGCCCATGAACACACACGAACAAATCATATCCGCGCCAAGCGAAGTAAACGGTATTTTCCCCGAAGATAAAAGCATTATCATCATCGGCATGGCCGCTGCCGGTAAAAGCACTATGGGGCGGGAACTGGCCAAAATGCTGGGCTGGCTGTTTGTGGATTCCGATAATTTAATCGAATCCGCTTACGGCACCCGTTTGCAGAATATTGCTGACATTCTGACCAAAGACGAATTTCTGGATATGGAAGCCACGGTGATTCAGCGGCTGCGCATGCAGCGCTGCGTTATCGCCACTGGCGGCAGCGTGGTTTACCGGCCTCAGGCTGTGGAGCATCTGCGCACTTTGGGGCCTTTGCTGCACCTGGACGCCTCGCTGGAAATCGTGCTTGAGCGCATAGCCCGCAAGCCGGATCGCGGTCTGGCCATTGCCCCCGGCCAGACTGTTGAAGACCTGTACAACGAGAGAAAGCTGCTCTACCAGCAGGCGGAAGATTTACGCGTGGCAAGCGGCGAAAAGCCCTGCCATTTTTACGCGCAGCTTGCTATTGAAGAACTCAAAAAATATTTTTCCGCTTAAACACTCGAGCCTTTAAATCAAAACTCAAAGCGCAACTGCAAGTTCCCGGTTACACCTTCTCTCTTGCCCGTATAGCCCTGCAATCCAAGCTCAAAGGAAAAAGGTAACGCGGAACCTGTGCCATCGGCATTGCCCGTAAACGGCTTTACGGGCAGGCCAATTTCGCCAATGCCCGTATCGCCGCGCAGGGACGGCGCGTCAATGCTGTAGCCGTAAGTGTTGGCCCTGGCCTTGCCGTCAAACTCATGCTCGTAGGCCGCGCCAATGTAGGGGCTGAGATATTCATTCACGGTGTAGGCAAAACGCCCGCCAAAACGCAGACGCTGCGAATCCGCAGCCTTGAACTTTACCGGATCGCCGGTGGCAAGGGTGATGGAATCGCCCTCCTGCCGCGTCCAGAAGTATTTGCCGTAGAGGTCGAAAGAAGCCTTTTCCGTAAGGTTCCGGATATAGCCGGTTCCAATATGCAAGCCGTAATAGAGCGAGGAGGAATCGTAGCCCCCAACGCTTTGGCCAATGCCGTCCTGCAGGTCGGAGGTGTTGTAATTGTTGTGCATCCGGCCCATTCTGGCTGACGCCTCCACATAGATTACGCTTCGGGGGCTACTTCCGGTAGGTCCACTCGCTATCTGGCCTGTTTGCTGCGGGCGGTCTGCTCCCCCAACCGCGAAATCCATGCGGCCAAGCACACCGCCGCCCATGTAGCGGGTATCGCCGTCACCATCAACGGAGGCCGCATTGGAAAAAGAATTATGCGTATCGTAATTGCCGCTGCCATACTCGAAGAATGCGCCCAAGGTCAGGCGTCCGGGTGCGGTATCCAGGCCGTAAGCCAGGCCGGTCAGCATGGAAACGCTGTTCATATCCACATGAGAGCCGGTGTTGTAACGCGAGTGGCTACCGGAGAGCGCGGCAAAGCCCGCCGCCCCGGAATCCGGGGCATTATCGCCCGCGCCATTGGCCGCGCTCGCTGCGTTCGGCATATCATGCGCCGCGCTTGCTGCGTTCAAGCCATGCGCCGCACGCACAGCCTGACTCATGCCCTGCCCGGCCACCAGATCCGCCCCCTGCGCGGTCAGGGCCAGACCGGAGAGAAATCCCTCGGAAAGCGCCTTGCTTTGCGGGTTGATCTCCAGGCTGTCCAGGGTGGCGACAAGGCTTTGGTTTTCAACATCCAGGGTCCAGTCATATAGCAGGGTTGCGCCGTGTTTGCCCTGCGCTGTTTCCTGGGTGAAGCCCGCAGTATCAAGGGTTTCGGCCTCAATCAGGGTCACGCTATCCAGGGGCCGCAACGGGGCAGCGCCGCCCACAAGGCTTACGCCGGTAACAGTGGAACCTGCGCCATTGCGGTTATTTAAATAGGCAGTACCGTTCACGGTCAGGCTCGTTAGGGAGGCGGGCAATACGAAGTTGTAATACTGAAAATTCTGTACGCGTCCCAGCCTCCCCGTGCCGCTGTAATTCCACAGGTTCAGGGTGTTGCCGGTAAAGGCGTCACCCACGTCGTCAACGCCTTTTAAGGCCCTGCCGCCGTAGAGTCGATTGTAATCAAAGATCGGGCTGCCGCTGATGGTCACGCTGTTACCCGTGGCCGTGGCCGAACCATCACTGCGGGTATGCCCGCCGTAAATCTCATACCCACGCAGCTCGCCGCCGTTGATGGTGACGCTGTTGCCCGTGGCTGAACCGCTCAAGGAGGAGGAGGCATACCCGCCGTAAATCTCCTTCCTCACCACACCGCCGTTGATGGTGACGCTGTTGCCCGTGGCCGAACCGCCATCAGTGGCATGCCCGCCGTAAACAGTGTCCACCCTGCCGCCGTTGATGGTGACGCTGTTGCCCGTGGCTGAACCGCCTACGGGGTGGTCACCATTTGGCAATGTGCCGTTGCCAAAAACATCGGAGTGGTTCCCGTTGTCAATGATGATGGCCTGCCCAGCCAGGGCCGTCCCCGCTGGCAGAACGGCCAGAAGCGTGAACAACAGCGCGGCGCACAATATGGGGGCAAAACCCAGGCTATGGAATATTCGGATCATGCAGGTAATCCTCCGAAAAATGCTTATTGGGGGTAAAAAGCAAGCCGGAGCAGTCAACAGAAATCGACAGAGTTCATGCAAACAGTACGATTTTACGCACTGAAACATCTTGCTTTATACTGGGAATAAATAATGCAGACAAACCAGAATGGCAAGGTCAACATCCAACGGATTTTGCCCACAATTTCCTTGCCGGAGAACAAAAAATTATTCCGCATAAAAGCAGAGGCAAGCCCATTCATCACGCGTAAAGATACGCGGTTCACCCAACGCAGCATAAGCTTGGCTTACTTTTTCGGCCTGGCTGATCAAAATGCCGGAAAGCGCCAAACAGCCGCCGGGCTTTACCTGGGCCATCAGGCCGGGAGCCAGGTTCAGCAACGGTTCGGCCAGAATATTGGCCAGCACCAAATCGAACGGCCCGCCCGAAACCGCTTCCAGGCTGCCCCGCGCCACGGTAAAAGCTTCCGGCGCAATGGCGTTGATCTCCCGGTTTTCCAGCGAGTTTTCCACCGCCATCAAATCCGGGTCCACCCCGATGCCGGTCAGCCCAAGTTTTGCCGCCGCAATACCCAAAATGCCGGAGCCGGTACCGAGATCCAAAAAGGTCTGACCGCTTTTGATGCGCCCGGCGTCATAAAAATCGGAAAGCGCCTGCAAACAAAGCGCGGTAGTGGCGTGATGTCCGGTGCCGAAAGCGGTTTTCGGCTCAATAATAATCGGCGTACGTTTGGTGGCCGCCCTTTCCGCTTCCATCCAGGGGGCCAGCACTATAAAACGGCTGCCCGCCTCCACCGGCGTGAAAAATTCCTTCCAGCCTTCCACCCAGTCCAGTTCAGGAATCTGATCCAAAGAAAGATCCAGATTCGGCAAATATGACCGAAGTTCGCTCTCCAGTTCCTGAAAAAACAGCGGATTATGCGTATGCACCCGGAACAGGGTTTCGCCGGAAGGCAAATCTTCTTCCTCCCAACCATGATTCACACGCAGGGCCAGCAAAGCGGTAAGCAGTTCGGCCTCTTCGCCGGAGGCGATTATTTCCATTCGGTTCAGTTCAGGCACTTGGCACTCCGTTTGTCACGAATGTTTTTTGTTTAAATCCATCCTGTGACGATATTCAGTTTAAATAACAGATTAAATAACAGAGGGAGACGAAGTCTCCCTCCAAAAAAACTATTTAAAATCAAGCATTAACCGCAGCTTGTACAACCGCCGCAGCCGCCGGAGGGTTCGCCCAAAGGCTGGCCGGGAGTTACGACAAAACCCATATAGCTGGCATCAATGGTGACATCCACGGCTTTTTCGTACAATTCGGAATCTATGCAGAAGGTGAAACCCTGTTCTTCAAAAGTCTTATCGGCATCGTTCGGCTCATCCAGAGCCAGGCCCAGGCGGGGACCGGCTCAGCCGCCGCCAGCCATATAAATACGAATAGACGCTTTTTCTTTATCGGCAAAAAAGCCATCAAGCTCTTCTTTTGCGCTGTCGGTTACTGTAAACATTTATGGAAACCTCCAAGTATTTATCAAACAGATAAAGATTGGAATGCTCTTTGTCAATCCTCTATAGCGCTTGATAATGCTCACACCCGGCAGCCCAGGATTTGCCGTCATATACCTAATTGCCTTGCGCGGCAAAAAGGCGTATTCGTGCGCTCATGATAATACCCGTAGGAACACTAATTAACAGCGGCCTGATTGTGGCTGGTTCGCTTTTGGGCATGACGCTGGGCAACCGCCTCAGCCCCGGCATCCGCATCATTCTCTTTCAGGGCATAGGCCTTTGTTCGGTGGTAATCGGCCTGCAAATGGCCTTTGAAGCCCCGAACATCATCATCGTCATTTTCAGTATGGTTATAGGCGGCGTTCTCGGCGAACTGCTCGCCCTGGAAAAAATGCTGGAACGGCTGGGCGCAAAACTGCAAGCCGTTACCCGCTCCAGCAGCGCCAGCTTTACCCAGGGGTTTGTAACCGCTACCATGCTGTTCTGCATCGGAACCATGGCCATACTTGGGCCTCTGGACGAGGGACTTAGCGGCGACCGCTCCATTTTGATGACCAAAAGCATTATGGACGGTTGCGCGGCCATGGCCTTTGCCGCCGCCTTGGGCGTGGGTGTGCTGTTTTCTGCCCTGCCCGTGCTGATCATCCAGGGATTGATAACCATTTTCGCCGTTTATCTGCAAAGTTTTATCACACCGGAGATAATCCTTTATATTAAGGGCGCTGGAGGTATCCTGATTCTGGGTATTGCCCTGAACGTGCTGGAACTGGCCAAAATAAGAGTTACCAACCTGCTGCCAGCGCTGATTTTTGTAGTGCTGTTGGCCCCCCTGGCCACACTGTTTTAGACAATGTTTTCGCTGGCGCCTTTTACCTTGGGCCGCGTCAAAAAGATTTTTGAATTATGAGCAAAAACTACATTCATATTGAGGGAGCCAGGCAGCACAACCTGAAAAACCTCAGCCTGGATATTCCGCGTGAGGAACTGGTGGTTATCTGCGGCCCTTCCGGCTCTGGCAAATCCACCCTGGCCTTTGATCTGATTTACGCCGAAGGCCAGCGCCGCTATGTGGAATCGCTTTCGGCCTACGCCCGCCAGTTTTTGCCCCAGATGGACAAACCGGCTGTGGATAAAATCGAGGGGCTTTCACCGGCCATTTCGCTGGAGCAGCAAAGCGCGGCCCGCAACCCGCGCTCCACGGTTGGCACAGTTACCGAAATTTACGACTTTTTGCGCGTTTTCTATGCCCGCCTGGGGCGCATGTACTGCCCGGAGTGCGGCAAACCAATAGAATCACGCTCCATTGACGAAATTATCGCCGATATTCTTGATCTGCCGGAAGGAACGCGCCTGATTCTCATGGCCCCGCTGGTGGAACAACAAAAAGGCACGCACCAGGATCGCTTCAAAAAGCTGAAAGCGGAAGGCTTTGCCCGGGTACGCATAAACGGCGAAATTTTCCCTCTGGACGAAGTTCCCGCGCTGGACAAAAACAAAAAGCACAATATCGATCTGGTTCTGGACCGCCTGGTAATCCGCGAGGGCATACGCTCCCGCCTGACCGATTCGGTAGAACTGGCTCTGAAACATGGCAATGACCGCCTGATCCTCGCCATCCCTCTGGAAGATAAAAAAAAATTTGACGAGCGCATTGTCAGCACTGTCTCGGCCTGTACCAGTTGCCGGGTAAGCCTGCCCGCGCTGAGTCCGCAGCTTTTTTCCTTCAACAGCCCACAAGGCGCTTGTCCGCGCTGCCTGGGCCTGGGCAGTGTGGAATATTTTGAGCCAGCCCTAATCGCCCCCAACCGTGGGCTTTCGCTGGAACAGGGCGCCCTGCTGCCCTGGAAAAACCCCAAAGTGCTGGAGCGCTATCTTGAGGATCTGGGGGCCCTGGGCAAACGCTGGGGCTTTACCCCGGCCACCCCGCTGGATTCTTTCAGCCCGGAAGCTCTTAACGCGCTGTTCTACGGTGAAAACGAGGACGGCAGCGCGGCGGAATCCGCTGATTCCGGCCTGCGCCGCAACTGGTTCGGCGCTTCGCGCACCCAGTCCGGCCGGAAAAAAAGCGGCAAGCCGGACAACCTTTGGCCGGGCATGATTGCCCTGCTGGAAAAGGGCATGGCCTATGGCGAAGCCTGGCGCGAACTGCTCTCGCGTTACCGTCAGGTGATGGATTGCCCGGACTGCCACGGTGCGCGTCTGCGGCCGGAAGCGCTGGCTGCCCGGGTGGATGATTTGAATATCGCGGATTTCTGCTCCCTTTCCATCGGGTGCGCCCTGGACTGGCTGATCGCGCGTAAATTCAAGGGCAATCAACTGACCATAGCCGAGCCGCTGCTCAAGGAGCTGGGCCACCGGCTTTCGTTTTTGATTAACGTGGGGCTGGACTACATTTCACTGGCCCGCAACATGTCCACTCTTTCCGGCGGCGAAGCGCAGCGCATCCGTCTGGCTTCACAACTCGGTTCCGGCCTGGTGGGGGTAACCTATGTGCTTGACGAGCCTTCCATCGGCCTGCATCCAAGGGACAACGAGCGCCTGATCGAAACCCTGCGCAGCCTGCAACGGCGCGGCAACAGCGTGCTGGTGGTGGAACACGACGAAGCCACCATCAGGGAAGCCGATACCGTACTGGAACTTGGGCCAGGCTCTGGCGAACATGGGGGCGAGCTGATTTTTAACGGCACGGTTGAAAAACTGTTCAAGGACGCGCAATCGCTAACTGCCAAATATCTGCGCGGCGATCTGCGCATTCCGGTTCCCGCCTCCCGACGCAAGCCCAACGGCGAATTGCGGCTCAAAAACGTAAGCACCAACAACTTGAAAAACCTGGATTGCCATATCCCGCTGGGTGTTATGACCTGTGTGACCGGCGTATCAGGCTCCGGCAAAAGCTCGCTGGTGGTTGATACCTTGTACAAGCATCTGGCCCTGAATCTGGGTATTAAGGTTGAATATCCGGGCCGGATCGGCGGCATCGAGATTGATGGGGCCGAAATCGAACGGGTGACGATCATTGATCAGGACCCGATAGGCCGCACCCCGCGCTCCAACCCGGCTACCTACACCAAGGTGTTTGACGAGATTCGCAATATTTTCGCCCTGACTCCGGACGCCAAAAAACGCGGCTATCAGGCCGGGCGTTTCAGCTTTAACGTCAAGGGCGGACGCTGTGAAGCCTGTGCTGGCGATGGGCAAATCCGGGTGGAAATGCATTTTCTGCCGGATATTTTTGTCACCTGCGATGTTTGCAAAGGCAGACGCTACAGCCACGAAACCCTGGAAGTGCGCTACAAAGGCCTGAATATCGCGGACGTGCTGGATCTTACGGTCAGTCAGGCCAGGGAGTTTTTTGCCAACTACCCGACTCTGGAACGCCGTCTGGCCGTGCTTGAAGAAGTGGGGCTGGATTATCTGCGCCTGGGGCAACCGGCCACCACCCTTTCCGGCGGTGAGGCGCAGCGCATCAAAATTTCCCGCGAACTGGGCAAGCGCAGCCTGCCGGGCGCGGTCTATATTCTGGATGAACCCACTACCGGCCTGCACATGCACGAGGTGGGCAAGCTCATCGGCGTACTTGGTCAACTGGTGGATCGCGGGGCCACGGTTGTGGTCATTGAGCATAACACTGATGTAATCTGCGCTGCGGATTATGTAATCGACCTGGGACCGGGCGGCGGTGAAAACGGCGGCAGCATTGTTTCCTGCGGCACTCCGGAAGAGATATTCAGCGACCAGCAGTCCATTACCGGAGCTTTTTTGCGCCAGGAGCGGACCAGGGAATTGCGAAAAAAAACAGAATAGAAAACTAAATTAGTCCTGGCTAAACACCGTCAGTTCTCAGCCCTCCGGCTTCTTTTTGGAAGCAGGAGGGCTGCTCGTTTTGAAAAAAGAATTATTGCGAAGCAGACCTAAAGACTCGGAAAAAAGCGCCGATAATAATTTCAACTCAGGGCGGAAAGTCCGCAAGGAAGCGGCAGCATCGTGCGCCGCCCGGAACGCCGAATATTCATGGAGGAATATCATGGCTCTTACTCTTAATCACAACATGATGGCAATGACCGCTGCGCGTAACCTCAGCATCAACTACGGCAACCTTGAAACCTCGGTACGCCGGTTGTCTTCCGGTCTGCGTATCGGCACCGCTGCCGACGACGCCGCCGGCCTCGCCATTCGCGAACTGATGCGCGCTGAAGTCGCATCGCTTAACCAGGGCGTGCGTAACGCCAGTGACGCCATTTCGATGATCCAGACCGCTGACGGCGCTCTTGGCGTTATCGACGAAAAGCTGGTCCGTATGAAGGAACTGGCCGAACAGGCCGCTACCGGTACTTACAACTCTGACCAGCGTCTGATGATCGACTCCGAATATCAGGCCATGGCTTCGGAAATTACCCGTATCGCCAACGCCACCGACTTTAACGGCATCCACCTGCTGAACGGCAACCTGTCCAGCGACACCCATGATGGTGATGCCCTCACTTCCACCGGCAAGATGAAGGTGCACTTCGGTACGGGCAACGACTGCTCCGAAGACTACTACTACGTCAAGATCGGCAGCGCCACCGCTTCGTCCCTCGGCGTTGGTAACGCCAGTGAAGAAGACGATGGTCACAACATCTCGACGCAGCAAGGTGCCCAGAGAGCATTGGACGCTCTGAACCAGGCCATTATATCCAAGGACAAGATCCGCGCTGACCTTGGTGCCCTGCAGAACCGGCTGGAAAACACCATCAGTAACCTGCAGATCCAGGCCGAAAACACCCAGGCCGCCGAATCGCGCATTTCCGACGTGGACGTTGCCACCGAAATGACCAACTTCGTGCGCAACCAGGTGCTCAGCCAGGCCGGTGTGGCCATGCTTTCCCAGGCCAACTCCATGGCCCAGATGGCTCTCCAGCTCATCGGCGGTTAA
>JAITWK010000040.1 GCA_031285295.1 Deltaproteobacteria bacterium
GGTTGGCCACCTGTTGCAGGGTGGAGGTGATGAAGGGCGGCGCGGGGGCGCGCTCGCGGTCCTTTACCTCCACGGCGTCCACAACAAAGGGAGATTTGTTGTCCAGCACGCGCGCTTCCACGGCCAGGGCGGAGGCCTCATTGCACAGATTGGGCTTTTTGCCGTCCACCTTGTGCAAATCGGCGCGGAAGGTGGGGGGCATCCCGGCGGACAAAAAGGCACGCATGAGCCAGTATTCTTCAGGCACGAAGGCGCGGCGCTCCTTGTCGCGGTCCACCACCAGACGCAGGGCCACGGACTGCACCCGCCCGGCGGAAATGCCGCGTTTGACCTTTTTCCAGAGCAGTGGAGAAATTTTATAACCAACCAGGCGGTCAAGCACGCGTCTGGCCTGCTGGGCATCAAACAGGCTGACGTTCAGCCCGCGCGGATGCTCCAGAGCTTCGCGCACGGCCTTGGCCGTAATTTCGTTAAACTGGATGCGCTTGATCTCCGCCTTGGTGGAATCCTTGAGCAATTCGGCAATATGCCAGGCAATGGCTTCGCCTTCGCGATCCGGGTCGGGGGCAAGATAAACGGTGTCGGCCTTGGCCGCCGCCGTTTGCAAATCCGCCACCACTTTCTCCTTGCCCTCAATCACCTGATAGACGGGTGCGTAGCCGTTCGCTTCATCCACTCCCAGAGTGCTGGTGGGCAAGTCGCGTATGTGGCCAACACTGGCATGCACGCTATATTTGTTACCCAGAAATTTCTTGATGGTCTTCACCTTGGCCGGTGATTCCACGATAATAAGATCTTTGCCCATATTTTTCCGCACTCCTGACTTAATTGAAGCGTAAAATACTGCATTACGCGCTAACGTCAAGCAGGGATTTTTAAACCTTTAAAATTACTAATGGGCGATGGCGGTTACGCTGGCATGACGAGCAGATGGCATGCCCTTTGCAAAACCATTCGCAAAAGGATTTTTCGCGTCATAATTCAGACGCGATCCTAATTGCGGTAGCGCCTAAGTTTGCTGTCAGACAAGGAAGGCGAGTTTTTTGCGGCGGGAGTGTACTCTTCTCGTACTCGACAGGAGCAAAAAACAATGCCTGACGCAGTATCACAGCAAAATCCGGCGCGATCGGGAAAAGGAGTAGTACCATGCCAGTAAGCAAACCCATGGAAATAATGGGTGGCGGCGGATTGCCAGTCACCATGAAAGCCAGACAAAGCGCCCAGAACAACCGCCAGGCCATGAACGCGGCTATGGGGCTGGATAATTTCGCCCGGATGCTCAAAAGCGATCCGCAAAAAGCCGTACAGTTGGCCCAGCAACAGCAAGGTGGAGGTCAGGGTATGATGCCCGGCATCCCGGTGCAGGGTGGCCTGCCCGGACAGGCGCAAATACGTGGGCAGCTTCAGCCTCAATTCCAGGGTCAGTTTCAGGGCCAGCTCCAGCCCCAGACGGTGAGCATGGCGGAATTGCAACGCCTTGGCATGACCGGCAATCCCGGCGATATGCAGGCCTTCAGGAGCATGGACCTTTTGCAAAGAGTCGTGCAGGACAGCGCCGCGCCGCTTATGGCCGTCAATTCTTTGAAATCGATCGCAAGCGCCCGTCTGGCCGGGCCGGATGCCGCTGCGCTTTCCATGCGCGTTAACACGCACAAAGCGCAAATAGCCGATAAAGCCGAATCCGAGGGTACGCAAGCTGTTGGCACGGTTTCCGCCAGTTTTGAATCGGGCAAGGACGGCGTTGCCGCCATAGGTTATGACCGCGCTGGCGGTACCTCTTACGGCAAGTATCAGATTGCCTCCAAAACCGGCAGCATGGACGGATTTATGACTTTCCTGCAAAGCGACGCGCCGGATCTGGCCAAACGCCTGGCCGCAGCCGGTCCGGCCAATACCGGATCGAAAGAGGGCAAAATGCCGCAGGTCTGGCGGGAAATCGCCGCCGAGCAGCCATCACGCTTCGCCGCCCTGCAACAGGAATTCATTCATAAAAGCCACTTCCAGCCAGCCATGGATCGGCTTGGCGAACGCACCGGCCTGGATGAAAAAGAACTGACCCCGGCTCTGGCCGAAATGATTTTCAGCACCGCCGTACAACACGGAGCGGGCGGTGCCAGCCGGATTATCGCCCGCGCCCTGGATGCCGTGGGTCTGGATAAACTGCGCTCCGCCAACAACGCCGAAGCCAAACAGGCCGAGCAGGAAGTGATCCGTCAGGTTTACAACAACCGGTCCGGCCAGTTCGCCTCCTCCAGCGGTCGGGTGCGCGAGGCCGTACAGGCCAGACTGCGTAACGAGATGGATGTGATGCTGGATATGGCGAAACTGGCTTAGGTTTTGCATGATTATAGGTAAAAAATTGTAACGCTCGGACGACCGCTTGACTTTGACACTAAACACAGACACCATGCCTTATGAACAGTAATCAACGAAAAACGCTTACCGCTATTTTCGCATCTCCAACGCCGAAAAATCTTGCCTGGGCCGATATTGAATCCTTATTGCTCGCCCTCGACTGCAAGCTGATTGAAGGCAGCGGTTCCCGAATCGCGTTCATCCGTGATGGCCGTAAAGCCGACTTCCACAGACCGCATCCCGGCAAGGAAGCCAAACCGTACCAAGTGCGGAACGCCAGGGATTTTCTAAACACGTTGGGAGTAAGACCATGAATAATACAGACAGTGCCATGACCTACAAAGGATATACAGCCCTAATACGTTTCAGCGCCGAAGACGAATGCCTTGTCGGCCAGCTTGTCGGCATCAATGACATTGTAGGTTTTCATGGCGAATCCGTTGATGAAATCCGCCACGCCTTTGAAGAGGCGGTGGATTTTTACCTTGAGAGTTGCGCCAAAGCCGGGCATGAGCCAAATAAACCGTATTCCGGGCGCGTTACCTTACGACTGCCTCCCGAGCTGCACGCTAGGCTGGCAATACAGGCTCAAAGCAACGGCAGTAGCTTGAACAACTGGATGATATCCGCGCTTAATCAATCGGTAAGCCAGCATCCCTAAAAATTATCCACTTTAAATGCGAAAAGCCGCCCAGCGCAAACGAACCAGGCGGCTTTTATTAATTCGTCAAAAACCGCTTACTTGCGGACCATCTGACGACCGGCTTCAAAAGCCTTGATGTTCAGTTCAACGAACTTGGGCTTAACGTTATCCTTAATGATCTGTTCCCAGTTCACTTCGTTCAGGCCCATCATTTCCACGGTGGAACCGAGGAGGATGACGTTCATGACTTTGGGGTTGCCAAGCTCGGCGGCTTTACCGGCGGCGTCAATCACGGTGGTGCTCACCTTTTTGGCGATTTCGTCGGCGATACCTTCCGGGTATTCGGCCACGCCGGAAACAACCGGCATGGGGTTGATTTTGTACTTGTTGATCACGGCCTTGCCGTCGGGCTTGAGGTAAGGCAGGGAGCGCATGGCTTCCATTTCCTCAAAGGCCACCAAGAGGTCAGCGCCGCCCTTTTCGATAACGGGGGAGTTGACCACTTTGCCGTAGCGCACCTGCGAAGAAACGTCGCCGCCGCGCTGGGACATGCCGTGGATTTCGCTCATTTTAACGTCGTAGCCGGCCTGAGCGAGTCCCATAGAAAGGAGCTTGCTGGCCAGGATGGTGCCCTGGCCGCCGACGCCAGTCAGCATTATGCTCTTGGTCATGTTATTTCACCACCTTTTTGATAGCCTTCTTGGGACAAATCTGGGCACACACATCGCAGCCTACGCACTGGTTGGCATCGATGTTGGCCTTCTTGGCCTTGGTGTCCACGGAAATGGCCGGGCAGCCGCTCTTGAGGCACATTTTGCAGCCGATGCACACTTCGTGATCAACATGGTCCTTGGAGGTGAAGAGAGCGCCGAACTCCTGCTTGTCCGCTTCGCTGAACTTCTTGAGCACGCAAGGCCAGCGGGTGATGATCACAGAGGGTTCATCCAGGGCCAGAGCCCAGTCCATCGCTTCCTTGACGGCCTTGAGGTCGTTGGGGTTGATGGTGCGGATGTGCTTGATACCACAGGCTTTGACCATCATTTCCATATCGGCGATAACAGCCGGATCGCCCTTGGCGGTGAAACCGCTGCCGGGGTTTTCCTGGTGGCCGGTCATGCCGGTGATGCGGTTGTCAAGAATCAGGCAGACTACCTTGCTGCCGTTGTAGGCAACTTCCAGCAGGCCGTTGACGCCGGTGTGGAAGAAGGTGGAGTCGCCAAGCACGCCGACCACGCGCAGTTTGTTGTTCGGATCGGTATCCAGGGCTTTCTGGGCGCCGTGCGCGCTGCCAAAGGCCGCGCCCATGCACACGTTGAAGTCCATGGCGTTGTATGGCGGCGCAAAGCCGAGGGAGTAGCAGCCGATGTCGCCGGCGATAACCAGGTCTTTACGCTTGCCGAGTTCGTAGAACATGCCACGGTGCGGGCAACCGGCGCAAAGGGTCGGCGGGCGGGGAACGGTGCGGCCGGGGGCAACTTCCATCTGGGTCAGCGCTTCGCCGAAGATGGCTTTGCGCAGCACGTCGGGGGTAAGTTCGCCGATGCTGGGAATAACACCCTTGCCAATGGGGTTGAAGCCGAGCTTGCGGACTTCATCCTCAATGTAAGGATCGTTTTCTTCGATGATGTAAACTTTCTTCACCATCTTGCAGAATTCGGCAATTTTCTTGGCCGGCAGCGGGTTGGTGAAGCCGAGCTTAAGGTAGGAGGCCTTGTCGCCGAAAACTTCCTTGGCATAGAAGAAGGCCATACCGGAGGCGATAACGCCCACTTCGGTGCTGTTCTTTTCAATGTAGTTCAGGGGAGTGGTTTCGGAGTATTCGGCCAGTTCTTTCATGCGCTTGTCAACATACACGCGGCGGATGCGCGAGTTGGCCGGAACGCAGACAAATTTTTTGGCGTTCTTTTCGTAGGGCTTAAGCGGCACTTCTTTGCGTTCGCCGATTTCAACCAGGCTCTTGGAGTGGGAAACGCGGGTGGTGATACGCATCAGAATCGGGGTATCCCACTTTTCGCTGATTTCCAGAGCGGTAGCCATCATGTCCTTGCATTCCTGGCTGTTGGCCGGTTCCACCATCGGCAGCATGCCGAGTTTGGCCATCCAGCGGTTGTCCTGCTCGTTCTGGGAGGAATGCTGACCGGGTTCGTCAGCCGTAATGGCCACAAAGCCAGCGTTGATGCCCATGTAAGACATGGTGAACAACGGGTCGGCGGCCACGTTCAGGCCGACGTGCTTCATGGAGGCCATGCTGCGCACACCGGCAATAGCGGCGCCGGAAGCGGCTTCCATGGCCACTTTTTCGTTCGGAGCCCACTCACCTATAATTTCAGGATAGGTGGCGACGTTCTCCATGATCTCGGTGCTCGGGGTACCAGGGTAGGCTGAAGCGAATTTTACTCCCGCTTCCCAGGCGCCTCTGGCAATGGCTTCATTGCCCGTCAAGAGTTTCTTCACGTTTGATTCTCCTCTAGCTTTGGGTTTTCCGGCAGCCATAGGCTGACATGCGGATTTGCAATCAAAACGCTGTTTAAACAAACGTTTGTTTTGGTGAAAGATAGCATAACAAAAATTTCTGATTAGCGCCATGCCCTATTGCGCCTTCTGACAAATTTTCTAGTTCATTTTTTCACTTTGCGGATAAAAATCCACGAATTAAATTCTTTAATTCGCAGTATGAGATTTTTGGGTTGCGGTAGCATGCGGGTGACCCGCTATTACCAAACACAGCAGAAACCCACGCTATTTTTGTTCAAATCCCCCTTTGTTTTCATCTATCGGCAAGCTATACTATTTTGTGTGGGGGAAATAGCTGTGTCAAAAACACTACATAATATTCTGATTGCTCTGGGTAAGACGGAAACGCTAACCGCGAAAAGCGCCGCCCCCGGCAATGCTCTGCCTTTTCTGCTTGAAAACTCGGATAATTTCGATGAAGCGCACGAAAAATACTTCAAGGATACACAGTCCCGGCAGATATTTGACTGGATTCTTCAGAGCCGGATAGTCACTGACTTGTTTGGAAAACCGGCCCCCGAGGTTCTGGACAACATCCCTTACCCAAGGCATCAGTGGAACCATCTTCTCAGGCAGGCTAAAGCCATGAAGCCAGTGGTCATTGGGGACTACACTCTTGACCGCATCGACACCTGGCTTCTGGAAGCCTATTCTCTGAAGGGCCTGTGCGAGGTGGAGCCGGGCGATACGGTGCTTGATTGTGGTGCTTATACCGGAAATACCAGCGTCTATTTCGCGCAAAAAACCGGTCCGTCCGGGCATGTGTACGGATTTGAACCGGCGCCCATGCTGTTTGCGCTTTACAACAGCAACATCCAGCCGTACGGGAACGTCACGGCGATAAACGCAGCACTGACCGACAGCGCCAAACTGATCGGCCCCAACACAACAATGGGCTTTTCCGGGAATTTTTGCGGAGCACGTTTTGCTGAAAGCGGTCAACTGCGCGTTCCGGTCACGGCCATTGATGCCTTTGTGCATGATAACAGCTTGCCGTGCGTGGATTTCATCAAGATGGATATTGAAGGAGCCGAGGCCGACGCCCTGCAAGGGGCGGCAAAGACCATTTGCGAATTTCGGCCAAAAATGGCTATTTCCGCGTATCATAAGCCGGACGATCTTTTCGCCCTGCCCCGGCTTATCGCAACAATTTGTCCAGGTTACCAGTTCGCCCTGCGGCATTTTTCCGATAATCTGTGGGAGACCGTCATGTACTGCCTCCATAGCGAATCTCCCGACTATTTCGGCAAAGATACTACCAAAGACCGTTACCCCCTAAGCAGACAAAGACTGTGCGAAAAACTTGAAGCCACACTAGAGCGGCGCTTCAAATGTGAAATAACTCTTACATATTAGAGCAAATCAACTATTCCAGCTCCCCCCGCTCCGCCTGACTCAGCGGGAGCGGCTCCTGGCTAGTCGGCAATTGCGCCAGACTCGTGCGGGCGGAATCGAACAAAAAGCCCAGGATGGAATCGGAAACCAGCATGCCCTTGTCGGTCAAGCTGAGGTAGCCACCCCGGATGCGCACCATGCCCTTGCCGTGCAAAGCGTGAATGAACTGTTTGTTATCCCCTATGAAATCACGGCCGGTAAGTTCACGGTAAGCCTGCAAACGCAGGCCGCGATCCGTGCGCAGGCGCAGCATGATCAGTTCCAGAACACGGGTGGTTTTATCCAGTTCCTCATAGTCATGCGCGATGCTGCCCTCTTTAACCGCCCGGCTCCAGGCGGCCAAATCCGCCGCATTGCTCCAGCGCCGGTTGCCTATGGTGCTGGAGGCCGCAGGCCCAAGCCCCAAATAATCGCGCCCTTCCCAGTAGCCCAGATTATGACGGCACTTAAAGCCCATGAGCGCGAAATTGGAAATTTCGTAATGCAGATAACCTTGTGCCGCCAGATATTCCGAGCCGTAAGCAAACATCTGGGACTGCTCTTTTTCGGCGGGCAGGCTGATTTTGCCCTCGTCCACGGCCCTGGCCAGCACCGTGCCTTCCTCCAGCGTAAGGCTGTAGCAGGAAAGATGCTGCGGCTTAAGCGAAACCGCAGTTTTAAGCTCGTCCAGCCAAAGGCGTGTGCGCTGACCAGGCAAGCCCCAAATCAAATCCATGCCGACATTGGCGAAACCGCTCACCCTGGCTGTGTCCAGCGCGATCAGCGCCTCGCGGCTGTTATGCGGCCTTCCCAAAGCGGCCAGCATGTCGTCATCCAAACTTTGCACCCCAAGCGAAAGCCGGTTGAAGCCCAGACGGACAAGCTCGGCCGCGTAGCCGAATTCCAACAGGGAATCCGGATTGGCCTCCAGGCTCAGTTCGGCTCCTTTGGCCAGAATAAAGTGACGCCGCAGAGCGCCCATAATCCGTTCCAGTATCGGAATGGGCAGCAGGCTTGGCGTGCCACCGCCGAAAAATACCGTCTCCAGTTTTACCCGGCCCAGACGATCGGCCCAGAGGACAATTTCACCCAGCAGGCCTTCCAGATAAAGACGCAGCATTTCCTCGCCCCGCGCGCTTTTAAAACCGCCACCGGGCAGGGCCTGGGAAAAAAACGAGCAGTAGCGGCAACGGCTGCGGCAAAAGGGAACATGGATATAGAGTTGCATCGGCTGACATCCGTAATTATTTGTGGCAGACTGTAACTGCACGACATCTTAAAACAAGGAGTGCCTTTCGGCAAATATCACTGCACCCTTAATATTTTTTCTGACGCAGTATCACGCCAAAATCAGGCACTACCCCTGGAGGCACTTTGAACAAACACGGCTTCACACTAATATACGAAGGCAAAGTCAGCGAACTGGACAGCCTGGCCAAAATCTGGCGGCACGACGCAACCGGTGCGCAATTGCTGAGCTTCAGCAATCAGGACGCGAACAAGGTTTTCGGCGTCACCCTGCGCACTCCGCCGCACGACTCCACCGGCCTGCCGCACATTCTGGAGCATTCCGTGCTTTGCGGCTCCGACAAGTACCCGGTCAAGGAACCTTTTGTGGAACTGCTCAAGGGCTCCCTGCAAACCTTTCTCAATGCCTTCACCTACCCGGACAAAACCTGCTACCCGGTAGCCAGCGCCAATCTGGCCGATTTTTATAATCTGGTGGATGTTTATCTGGACGCGGTTTTTCATCCGCGCATCAGCGAAGAGATTTTCCAGCAGGAAGGCTGGCATCTGGAGGCCGAAGCCGGTTCCGAAGTTGGTTCGGAAACTGATTCAAATGCCAACCCGGAAGCCGCTACCGAGGCTGACATAACTTTCAAGGGCGTGGTCTATAACGAGATGAAAGGCGTGTTCTCCTCGCCGGAGGCCGTGCTGGAGCGGCAATCCATGCACGCGCTTTTTCCGGATACGCCCTATGGGCTGGAATCCGGCGGCGATCCCGCCGATATCCCTTCGCTCACTTACGCGGATTTTCTGGATTTCCACCGCCGCTACTACCACCCCTCCAACGCCCGCTTCTACTTCTGGGGCGATGACCCGGAGGATCGCCGCCTGGAAATTCTGGGCGAAGCCCTGCAAGGCTACCAGCGTTCCGAGGTGGAGTCCTCGCGCGTGCCTTTGCAGCAGCCTTTTGCCGCGCCCAAAAGCCTGCGCCTGCCCTTTGCCGCCGGTGAAAACGATCAGGCCATGATCACCCTGAACTGGGTACTTCCGGCCCAAAACCTAGCCGACTCTGATCCTGCCAACGCCGCTGTCGCTCTGGAAGGCCCGGCGGCGGTGGAGCTGAATCTGGCTCTGGCCATGCTGGATCACATCCTGCTCGGCATGCCTGCTTCGCCGCTGCGCCGCGCCCTGATTGAATCCGAACTGGGCGAAGATCTGGCCGGTGGCGGTATGCAGGATGAACTGCGCCAGACAGTGTTTTCCATTGGACTCAAAGGTGTGGAAACATCCAACGCCGCCCAGGTTGGCGAACTGATTCTTAAAACCCTGCTGGAGTTGGCCGAGGGCGGCATTCCGCTGGACTGCGTGGAAGCGGCGGTGAACAGCCTGGAATTCGCCCTGCGTGAAAACAATACCGGGCGCTTCCCGGTCGGCCTGGCCATCATGCTGCGCAGCCTGACCACCTGGCTGCACAGCGATAATTTAAGCGGTGAGCAGACCGGGCAAACAGAGCCAGCGGCGCTGGCTCCCCTGCGCTTTGAAACGCCGCTGGCCGCAATCAAACAGCAGGCCCTGCGCGAAAAAAGCGGTTATTTTGAAAATATCATCCGGGTTCATCTGCTGGATAACCCGCACCGGGTCGAATTGCTGCTTTACCCGGACCGCGAACTGGACTCCGTCCAGGCTCTTGAAGAAGACGAACGCCTGCGCCGTAAAACAGCCGGACTTAAGCAAGCGGATCTGGACGCTTTGGCAGCCAATACCGCGCGGCTGAAGCTTTTGCAGGAAACTCCGGACACGCCGGAAGATCTGGCAAAAATACCCCGGCTGGAAATCACGGATCTGCCTCTGGAGAATCAGGAAATCAGCCAGAAACTGCATGAGGAAATAGCTCCGCCGGTGTATTTCCATCCGCAGGCCACAAACGGCATCGTCTATCTGGACGCGCATCTGGATTTAAGCGCCGTGCCGGATCGTCTGCTGCCCCTGGTACCCATGCTGGGCCGGGCCATGCTGGAAATGGGCAACGAGCAGCGCGACTTTGTGAGCCTGAACATGGAAATTGCCCGCAAGACCGGCGGGATGGATGCCGAACTCAGCCTGTTCACCCGTCTGGCGGATCATATGCCAATCGGCAGCCTTACGGTAAGCGGCAAAGCCGCGCCGGACAAGGTGGAAGAGCTTTTCGGACTGCTGAGCGAAGTGATTACTCAAACCAGCCTGGAAGGTGAAGCGGCCAGGGATCAATTCTGCCGGATGCTGCTGGAGGAAAAAGCCCGTCTTGAGCATGGTCTGGTACCCTCCGGACATCTGGTAACCGCCGGGCGGCTCAAGGCTTCCTGCTCGCTGACCGGCTGGCTGGCCGAAAACTGTGACGGTATCCTCTATCTGGATTTCATCCGCGAACTTGCTTCTGAAGCCTCCGCGAACTGGCCTGCGGTACAGAAAAAACTGCTGGAGCTGCGTAAAATCCTGCTGAATCGGCAAGGGCTCATCCTCAGCCTTACCGCTACGCCCGAGCAGGAGGGCTCCCTGACGCCGCTTACCGCTGCCTTGGCCGCCGGGCTGCCGCTAAGCTCATGTTCGCCGGTAAGCCGGGCCATGCAGGATTTACCGCAACGCGAGGCGCTGATCGCCCCCAGTCAGGTCAACTTCATGGGCAAGGGCGTAAACCTGTTCGAACTGGGCTACACCTATCACGGCTCGGCTCTGGTCATCATGAAATACCTGCGCACCGGCTACCTTTGGGAAAAAGTCCGCGTGCAGGGCGGGGCTTATGGCGCTTCTTGCAGTTTGGACCGCTTTACCGGCGACTTTGTGCTGACCTCCTACCGCGATCCCAACACCAAAGCGACTCTGGATGCCTTTGACGCCTGTGCCGGACACTTGCGCAAACACACGCCCGGCAAGCGCGAATTGGAAGCCTCGATCATCGGTGCCGTGGGCGAACTGGATGCCTATTTGCTGCCCGAAGCCAAAGGCCGCACCGCTTTTGGCCGGGCTATTACCGGCAACTCGCCGGAACTGCGTGCCCGCCTCCGGGCGGAAGTGCTGGGCTGCACAGCCGATGATTTCAAACGCTTCGGCGAACTTCTGGCCGAAGCGCTGCCTTTGGCGGGGCAGGCCGGGCTGGGAGGGGCGGATTTGGAAGCTTATGCCAAGGCTAATGGTTGGGATATCAGGAAAGTATTATAAATTGGGGATTCCACCGCCCCATTAACACCAGCTATAACCTAACAAAAGGAGATCGTCATGAACCGTATCAAAACTTTCAGCCCGCTGACCCTGTTCGCGCTGATTCTGTTTTCCGGCCTGTTGCTGGCCGGAGCGCCCAATGTCCTAACCGCGCAGGCCGCGCAAAGCGGCGAGGGGGGCTTCACCCAGGATGCCTCCCAGCACGGCGGCGGCTTCAACGGCCCTGGCCCGGCTCTGGTCACTGTGGATCAGGCTTTAAAAATGGACGATGACAAAAAATTGGCCCTGCGCGGCTATATCGTGCAAAGTCTGGGTGATGAAGAATATCTCTTTAAAGATGATAGCGGCAGCATTGAGGTGGAAATCGATCGCAAAAGATGGCGCGGCCAGAACGTGACCCCGAAAGATCTGATCGAAATCCACGGCGAAATCGACAAGGATTGGGGTAAAACCAAGGTAGACGTTAAGCGCCTGATCAAGCAATAGGACGATTGCCCTATATACCCATTTTGCAAAAGCGGCTTTGGCCGCTTTTGCTTATGAGGGGGTCCGGGGGGAATCATTCCCCCCGGCAGAGGGGCCTGGGGAGGCAGAGCCTCCCCATAAGAATCAGATCCTGTTAAAATTCCAAGGATCTCGGCGTGCGCGGAAACGGTATCACATCACGGATGTTGGCCAGCCCGGTAACCAGCATGAGCAAACGCTCAAAGCCCAGGCCAAAGCCGGAGTGCGGGGCGGATCCGAAGCGGCGCAAATCCATGAACCACCAGTAATCTTCCTGCTTGAGATTAAGTTCGGCCATACGCGCCTGAAGCACATCCAGCCGCTCTTCGCGCTGGCTGCCGCCCACCAGCTCACCGATGCGCGGCACCAGCAAATCCATGGCCGCCACGGTTTCGCCATCGTCATTGGCCCGCATGTAAAAAGACTTGATGGCCTTGGGGTAATTGTAAACCGTGACCGGCCCCTTGAAATGCTCTTCCGCCAAAAAGCGCTCGTGCTCGGTTTGCAGATCCAGGCCGAAGCTGGGCGCGTACTCGAACTTCCGGCCGGATTTGGCCAGAATTTCGATGGCCTCGCGGTAGCTCACCCGGTAATACTCGCCCTGGGCCAGGTGCTTTACCCGCTCCAGCAACTCGGTATCCACAAAACGGTTGAAAAGCTCCAGATCCTCCATGCAGTTTTCCAGCACATGCCAGGCCACTGCGCGAGTAAGATTTTCGGCCAGTTCCATGTTGTCGTTCAAATCAAAAAAGGCGGCTTCCGGCTCGATCATCCAGAATTCAGCGGCATGACGGGCGGTGTTGGAGTTTTCCGCCCTGAAGGTCGGGCCGAAGGTATAAACCCGGCCCAGAGCCAGCGCCAGGCACTCGGCTTCCAACTGGCCGGAAACAGTCAGATTGCTTTCACGCCCGAAAAAATCCTCGTCATAAGGAAGGGCTTTATCCTTGACCGTATGCCCCAAAGGCAGCGTGGTCACGCGAAACATCTCGCCCGCGCCCTCGGCGTCCGATCCGGTAATAATCGGCGTATGCACATAGTGAAAGCCGAAGGTTTTGAAAAACGTATGAATGGCAAAAGCCACTTCCGAACGGATGCGAAAGGCCGCGCCATATTTATTGGTCCGGGCGCGCAAATGGGCGATGCCGCGCAAAAATTCGTCGCTGTGCCGTTTTTTCTGCAAAGGATAGGCTTCCTGATCCGCGCCGCCAAAAAGCTTGAGGCGTGAGGCCTTGAGTTCCCACTTCTGCCCCTGACCGGGCGAGGCGGTCAAATTGCCTTCCACCTCAACCGCTGCGCCGTTCTGGGCCAGAGCAAGCTCGGCCTCCGGAGCCGCGCCGTCATCAACAATGACCTGCAAGCTGCCCAGGCAGGAACCATCGTTAAGCTCAAGGAAGAAAAAGCCCTTGGCATCGCGCCGGGTACGCACCCAGCCGCGCACCAGCGCTCCGCTTACCGGATCTTCAGACTGCAAAGCTTCCAGCACTCTCATTTTCACTGACATGATTTTCTCGCTTGGTTTAGAGCATTCCATATTCAGTATTATGTTATTTGCCTCCGGCGGGGGGGGGGGGGGGGGGGGGGGGGGGGG
>JAITWK010000044.1 GCA_031285295.1 Deltaproteobacteria bacterium
GCAAAATGGGTACATAGGGGCCGCGCCCCTATGCGGGGGAGCCCGAGGGGGCGGAGCCACCTCGGAAAACCAGGCAATAAATATCCCGGATATACTTGATGGCCGCCAAAAAATCCAAAAAAGACGAACTGCTCACGCAACCGGAAGAAGGCGCAGCCATTGAGCTTTCCGGCACGCTGGAGCGTGTGCTTTTCCATAACGAAGCCAACGGATACAGCGTGTTGCGCCTGAAAGTATCCGGCAAGGCCGACCCTGTTTCCGCAGTCGGCACCATGCATCAGCCACAGGTGGGCGTGGCTTTGCGGCTGGAGGGTGATTGGACCGAGCACGCGCGTTTTGGGCGGCAGTTCCAGTTCCGGCATTATGACATTGTTATGCCCGCCACCACCGAAGGCATTCGCCATTATCTCGGTTCCGGACTGATCAAGGGCGTGCGCCAGCGCATGGCCGAGCGCATTGTGGAACGCTTTGGCGAGGACACTTTCCGCGTTCTGGACGAAGAGCCGGAACGCCTGGCCGAAGTCAAAGGGCTTTCCGTCAAAGTCATCGATTCCGTAAAAACAGCCTGGGCCGAACACCAGAGCATCCGTTCGCTGATCATGTTTCTGCAACCGCACGGTATTTCCACCTCCTACGCCGTGCGCATCTACAAGCATTACGGGGCGGACGCCCTGGAAGTGGTGCGCGAAAATCCCTACCGCCTGGCCATGGACATTCGCGGCATCGGCTTTGTGAGTGCTGACGCGGCAGCCATGAAGCTTGGCCTTGAAAAAGACAGCCCGCTGCGTGCCGAAGCCGGGGTACTTTATACCTTAAAAAATCTCAGTGACGACGGCCATGTCTTTTATCCTCTGGATGAACTGGTGCGCAAAAGCTCGGAAGATCTGGACATTGACGAGGATTTGGCCGCTCAGGCCGTGCAGCGCCTTGAAAAGCAGGAACGGGTAGTGGTTGATGATTTGTACGCTGACGGCGAATTACGCTGTCAGGGGGTGTATCTGGCCTGGAACCACACCTGCGAGGCCGGTATTTCGCACTATTTGCACAAACTAATCAATTCCCCAAAATCTGTTGATTTTGCCGACAAACGCGCCGCCCTGACCGAAGGGCTGGCTAAAACCGCTCTGGAACTGGGCGAGGAGCAACTGGAGGCGGTACGCGCCGCCCTGGACAGCAAGGCGCTGGTTATCACCGGTGGCCCCGGTACCGGTAAAACCACGGTAATCAATACGATCATCAAAGTTTTTGAGGGGCGCAAGGCCAAAATTCTGCTGGCCGCTCCCACTGGCCGGGCTGCCAAACGCATGGCGGAAACCAGCGGGCGCGAAGCCAAAACCATCCACCGTCTGCTGGAATACAGCCCTTCCGAAGATGGGTTCGCCCGCAACGAGAACAACCCTCTGGCCTGCGGGCTGCTGGTGGTGGATGAAGCCTCCATGCTGGACAACGTACTAATGTTCCATCTGGTCAAGGCTCTGCCGCTGGGAGCCACGCTGATCTTCGTGGGCGACGTAAACCAGTTGCCCTCGGTGGGCGCTGGCAACGTGTTGCGCGATATCATGGCCTCGCGCACCATTCCGGTGGTGGAACTGACAGAAATTTTCCGTCAGGCCGCTGAAAGCGCGATTATTTTAAATGCCCACCGCATCAATGCCGGCGAGATGCCCATGCCGCGTGAAGATGACGGCAAACTTTCGGATTTTTATTTCATTCGGCAGGAAGACCCGGAAAAATGCGCCGATCTGGTTGTGGAGCTGGTCTGCAACCATATTCCGCGCCGCTTCAAGCTGAACCCGCTGGACGATATTCAGGTGCTAACGCCCATGCACAAGGGGTCTGCCGGTTCCCAGGTGCTTAATGCCAAGCTGCAAGCCGCCCTGAACCGTAATGCCGCCCAAAGCGGCAGCGGGGCTTTTATCGGGCGCGGCGATCGCCAGTTCCGCCTGGACGACAAGGTTATGCAAATTCGCAACAATTACGAGAAGGATGTCTTTAACGGAGATATCGGGCGCATCTGCTATCTGGACCCGGTGGACAAGGAACTGACCGTGCGCTTTGAAGACCGTAACGTCCTGTACTCGGTTGAGGAACTGGACGAACTGGTTCCGGCCTATGCCATTTCCGTGCATAAATCGCAGGGTTCGGAATACCCGGCGGTGGTAATGCCCATTCTTACCCAGCATTATGTACTGCTTCAGCGCAATTTGCTCTATACCGGCGTAACACGCGGCAAACAACTGGTAATCGTTGTGGGATCTACCCGCGCCGTGGCCATGGCCGTGCATAACAATAAAACTCAACAGAGGTATACTTGGCTGGCTCACCGCCTGGCGGGTAGCGCTTGATTTTGCCGTGATGCTGCGTCAGATATCGTTTTTGCCTCCTGTCGAGTACGAGAAGAGTACACTCCCGTCGGCAAAAACTCATCTTCCTTGCCTGACGGCAAACTTAAGCGCTACCAGCGGATGCGCCTAAGTTGATAAACTAAAAAGAGGAAAAATATATGCTCCAAAAACCAGATCAGGTCCGGGAAGCGGTAGCAGGCTTTGAGCCTTACTCGCCGGGGCTCTCTATTGATGAAATTCGCCAACGCTTCGGGCTGGACAACGTCTGCAAGCTGGCCAGCAACGAAAACCCGCTGGGGGTGTCGCCTCTGGTGCGCGAAGCCATAGAGCGTAACGCCGGGCTGGCTTTCCGCTATCCGCAATCCGGCAACCCGCGCCTGGTCAAAGCTTTGGCCGAGCATCACAATGTGCCGGAAAACACCATTGTGCTTGGTAACGGCTCCGATGAAGTAATTGACCTGCTGATCCGCTGCCGCGCCGAGCCGGGACAGCATAATATTGTGGTCAATCGCCCCTGTTTCAGTTTGTATCCGCTACAGGCACGGCTTTGCGGCGTTGAGCTGCGCGAACACCCCTTGCAGGCGGATTTCTGCTTTGACTGGAAAGGCCTGCGGGCTTTGGTGGATGAAAATACCTCTCTGGTTTTCATTACCACACCTGACAACCCTTCCGGCTACTGCCCGCTCGCCGTGGAAGTTGAAGCTTTTGCCCGCTCGCTGCCGGGCGGCTGCTTGCTGGTTATTGACGAAGCCTATATGGATTTTTGCGCTACCCCGGATGAAAGCTCATGCGCTACAGGCCATGCAGATGGTCAGAGTTATTCCCTGCTGCCCCGTCTGGCCGAATTCGGCAATATAGCCGTGTTGCGTACTTTTTCCAAAAGTTTCGGCCTGGCCGGGCTGCGCCTGGGTTATGGCATACTGCCGCCCCGTCTGGCTGATTACCTTTGCCGGGTGCGGCTGCCTTTTTCGATCAACTGCCTGGCCGAAGCAGCCGGGCTGGCCGCTCTGTGTGACACTGATTTTTATCAGCAAACTTTGACTGTGGTAAGCGAAGGCCGAAGCTACCTGTTCACGGCTCTGAAAGATCTCGGCTGCCGGGTGCATGAATCGCACTCCAACTTTTTGATGCTGCGCCTGCCGGAAGCTTGCCGATTTGACGCCGGGCAGATGTTTGCCGCCCTGCTTGAGCGGGGTATCATCATCCGTCACCTGAAAAGCTATGGTTTGCCCGAGTATTTGCGCATCAGCGTTGGTGATGCCGATGAAAACAGAATGTTAATCCGCGCCATGGGCGAACTTTTAAAGTAACGCATACCCCAAATTGAGGTTTTTAGATGGTAATAACTCTGGACGGCCCGGCTGGTGTGGGCAAAAGCAGTTTGGCCAGGGAACTGGCCGCCAGACTTGGCCTGCCGTTTATGGATTCCGGAGCCATGTTCCGCTGCGCGGCTCTGGCGCTCGGCCCTGAAACCGAGCAGTTGCAAGGACAGGCACTGGAGACGCACTTACAGGAACGGCTTGAGTCCTTGCATTTTTCTTTGCGCGGGAGCGGCGGACAAAGCGAACTTTTATGCAATGGCAAAGCGCTGGGGCAGGAGATACGCAGTGAGGAAGTAAGCGCTTTGACCTCCAGACTGGCGGCACTGCCGCCTGTACGCGAAGCGCTGAAAAAAGCCCAACAGCGGCTGGGCGGTGAAATACCGCTGGTGGCCGAAGGGCGCGACATGGGAACCGTTATTTTTCCGCAAGCGGCCTGTAAATTCTTTTTGGATGCCGAACCGCGCGTGCGGGCAAGACGCAGGCAGTTGCAACTGCACGAAAAAGACAGGCAAATCGGTCAGGGCGAGGCAACTGCTCAATCCGGGGAAGCCGCCGCCTCGGTTTTGCCGACCTTGCCGGAAGCCCTAACATCTGCCGAATTGCGCGAACTTGACGAAATAGAGGCCCAAATCCGCAAGCGGGACGATCAGGACCGGAATCGCGCCCTGGCCCCTTTGCGTCCGGCTACTGACGCCATTCTGGTGGATACTTCCCGGCTGAGCCTGGAAGAGGTGCTGGAAAAGTTGCTTACGCTTTATTTCACGAAAGTAGGCGCAGTGAATTCATATTAAGCAGAATCATTAGAAGGATTAGCGGCAGCATCACGGTCAGGGTTTTGCCCCAACTCAGCTGATAAGCGTGACGCAGGCCCAGGGTAAGCAGCAGCAGCGATCCTATTTCCGCCAGCAGTATGCCCACTTGCGGCAATATAATAAAAATCAGCGGCGACAGCGCGTAGGCCAGCACTTTGAAGGTTACGTTAAAGCGCGGCCTATCCGGCTCCACCAGCCTGACCATGAAATTGACGATCAGAGTGCATGCAAAGTGCAAAAAAATCACAATAAACAATGTGGTTATAAGCAACTGCGGCGCGGATATTTTGGTTAGCTCGGCCATGGTAAGACTGAGTTGTTCGCCCTGCTGATTAACAATATCCCACTCGATAACCGCAAAGGTTATGAAGAATTGCAGGCCGCGCATCAGCATGACGAAAATCAGGGCCGGTACAAGCGAACCAAGCGCCGGAATACCGCCGAAAAACTCCGGAACCCTGGTGAAAGAAAGCAGAATAGTGCGCAGCAGGCCCAGAGGGTGCAAAAATCCACCCTTATACTCCCAGGGTACGGAGCCGGAATTGGCAAGCAGGCCAGGTCGCCCGGCCTCGCGGTTATGCCCGGAGTGTATATCTCGCGCCCCTGCTCCACCCGCCTTGCCAGCCCCGCCAGACGCGAAAGAATCGGACCGGTCAGCATTCAGGCGATCCTTGCGGGCCGAAGCTTTTGGGCCGGGCACACGCAAATCTTCGTCGTCAGAATCTTCCGCCGCATTATTTTCAGCCGCCCGGTCTTTTTCGTCAGGGAACACGTAGTCAGAACCCTTATCCGCTTGCGTCAAATCGAGATCCTGATCCGCCTCTGTCTGCCTGGTGCCGTTGGAATTGACCGAAGCGACTTTATCTGAAGCAGCCGCGCTTGCGTCTTCTTCCTGATCGCGCTCCCAACGCGCGTTCAAATCTTCAACTGCCGACCAGACATCCGTATGCGCGGTGTCAGCCGGATCCGGCTGGATTATCTGACTGCCCTGTTCCGATGGTTTAACCAAGCTTTCCGGGCTCGTCCGATCCGCTCGCTCTGCTCCCGCCGATTGCTCCGTCCGGCCAACCGGATTAGCCGGACTAGCCGGATCTGCCGGAAACATATCCGGTGAGATACTCCGAAAACGGAAGCGGCAGTTACATTTGGGGCAAGTGGCAAATTCAGAGCCAGCTGGAATTTTGGCTTCGTTTATTTGGCGGGTATAAGCGCATTCAGGGCAACGGATAAGCATGGCGTAAGATTCAAGTTTATTGGATTTAAGGGTTAAAACAAAAGGGGAGCTTACCTGTCTTTACAGGTCAAGGCAAGCCTGGCGCAAACCTTCTACCAGTTGCCTAAATCTGGTTCCGCCATATGCAGCAAGGCATTATGCAGTTCCTGACTGCTGGCTGTGGCTGATCCGCTTTTGCCCACCACAATACCGGCGGCGTAGTTTGCCAGCACACAAGCCTCAAGCATATTAAAGCCGGCAGCCAGCGCCAATCCAGCCGTGGCGATAACCGTATCGCCCGCGCCGGTAACGTCAAAAACCTGCTGGGCCAGCGTGGGGATATGCAGAATTTTTTCCCGGCTCTGAAACAGTGCCATGCCGTCCGCACCCAAAGTGGTCAGCAATTGTCGGCAGTTTATCTTGCGAAAAATTTCCTGCCCGGCCTTGATAATTTCCTGGCGATCGCGCACGGGTAGCCCTGCGCCTTCGCCGGTTTCCTTGGCATTGGGAGTGAGCAGATCCACATCTTTGTACAAATGAAAATTGCCAATTTTGGGATCAACCAGCAATAACACCTGATTTTTATGGCGCTTTTTAATCTCGGCAAGACCGGTAAGCAATTGTTCGTTGATCACGCCCTTGCAGTAATCGGAAACAATCACCACGCGCTGCGTGGGCCAATGCTCGTCCAGCACAGCCAAAATTTGCTCGGTTTCTGTGGAAAGCAGCGCCTGACTGTCTTCGTGGTCAATGCGGATTACCTGCTGCCCCCTGGCCATAACTCTGGTTTTGGTGGTAGCCGGACGCCCGGGCAGATTAATCAGGCTGGCTTCGATTTGTTCCTCAAAAAGACAGGCCTTCAATCTGGCGCTGTTGCGGCCATCGCCGCAAGCGCCTACCAGATAAGGACGCCCGCCCAGAGCCTTGATATTTCGGGCCACGTTACCGGCACCGCCCACCAGTTGACGCTCCTGCCCCACCAGCACCACCGGTACCGGCGCTTCCGGCGAAATGCGCTGCGCGTCGCCAATCAGATATTCATCCAGCATGACATCGCCGACCACCAGCACCGGGACATCATGCAAATCATTCAGTCTGGAAGCCAAGGTTTCGGCCATTATCCCTACCCCGCTGGCAGTAGAGTTTTCAGCACCCGATATCTGCGTCATTCGACTCACCTGATTAAAAATTATTCGCCGCAATTGATTATGGAGCCTTGCCCAGCACCACACATAGGAGCAGAGTTGACAAAGCCACCATACATCCCTGTTACAAAAAGGTAACGGCGCTACACGCCGAGCAGGCGCAACAGTTTTTGCAATTCTTCCGGGCTGGAATAACTGATATTCAGGCGGCCTTTGTTTTCCCGCCCGCTGATTTTTACCGGCAGCTTAACGGCTGAACAGATTTTAGCCTGCAAGTCGAGCAAAATGGCGCTTTGCGGTTT
Organism: Deltaproteobacteria bacterium; assembly: GCA_031285295.1. GTDB lineage: Bacteria > Desulfobacterota > Desulfovibrionia > Desulfovibrionales > Desulfovibrionaceae > WRHT01. Next base: position 7,140 of record JAITWK010000044.1, read on the forward strand.
AGCTCGCCCGGTCGGTTTACCTGACCTAACCGAACCGGCTTGCCCTGCTTGCCCAAGCTGCTGGTCCGGCCCGTTTTGCCCAAAATCACCTACCTGTCCGGACTGCTCGCCCAGTTCGCCCGTTGTTGCGCTTTGTCCCGCGCCGCTTTCATCTGTAATGCCTGCCTGACTGATTAGCGATGGATCCGTCAGCGGGGTAGCGGCGGCCTTGGATTCATAGGCCAAAGCTTCTACCACACGCACGGAAATGCCTTCTTCCAGAATACGATGCCGGGCCGCTTCCTGATCTTCCTGATTTTCAAAAGCCAGCAAGGCGCGGGCGTGCCCGGCGCTGATGCGCCCCTCGCGCAAATCTTCCTGCGCCGCCATTGGCAACCCCAGCAAGCGCAGGCAATTGGCTACGGCGCTACGGCTTTTTCCAAGCTGTTTGGCTACTTCGTCCTGACTCAGGCCAAAATCCGTCTTCAGGCGCTGCATCCCCAGGGCCTCTTCCAGGGCGTTTAAATCTTCCCTTTGCAGGTTTTCAATCAAAGCCAGAGCAAGAGTTTGTTGATCCGTAAGTTCGCGCACCAGCACCGGCACTTCGGTCAGGCCCGCCAATTGCGAGGCACGCCAGCGCCGTTCACCGGCCACTATTTCATAGCGTGGCTCTGTAGCATTTTTTCCGGGCAGCGGACGAACCAAAATTGGCTGTAGCAACCCCTGCTCACGAATGGAAGCGGCTAAATCCTCCAGAGCTGCCGGTTCAAAATGCTTGCGCGGCTGATCCGGATTCGAGCTTATGGAAGACAAAGGCAGGCGGCTAACTCCAGCCTCTCCGGTTAAATCGGACGCGCCAGATAGCCTGGGCGATTTGCGTAACGGCGGCTCGTCCGGAAACAAGGCCCCCAGGCCTTTCCCCAAACCTCTTGGAGCTGCGGACATATATTTCTCCTTTAACTCATCTCTTTCTTAAATTAACCCAGGTAGCAGTCATCGCGCGATTGACTAACGCTTGGCAGCGGGTTTACGCAACACAACTTCCTTGGCCAAAGCCAAATAAGCCTCCGCACCCTTGGATTTGACATCATAATGAATGATCGACCGTCCATGACTGGGGGCTTCCGATAGCCTGACATTGCGCGGGATGACGCTTTCCATCAGCATGTCGGGCAGGCATTTGCGCACTTCGTTTTTCACCTGACGAGCCAGACGGTTGCGGATATCATACATGGTCAACACCACGCCCAGTACTTTAAGATCCGGGTTCAGCCGCTTTTTTACCTGCTCATAGGTTTGCAGCAGTTTAACAATTCCTTCCAGAGCAAAAAACTCGCATTGCAACGGAATGAGCAATTCTCTGGCAGCGCAAAGCGAGTTAAGAGTCAAAAGGCCGAGTGATGGCGGGCAATCAAGGATAATGAACTCATAATCCTTCTGAATCTGCTTGATGACTTCATCCAGGTAATACTCGCGCCCCATTTTATCAACCAGCTCAAGCTCAACCCCAACCAAATCAGTAGTGGCGGGCATAATGGACAAATAAGGACTGCTGGTTTTGTAAACAGCCTCCGCAGCTTTTTCCGGCGTAAAAAAGACCGAATAAAGGTTATGCGCAAGCCCACTGGTATCCACACCCAGGCCGCTGCTGGCATTGGACTGCGGGTCGCAATCCAGCAACAGCACCCGCTTCTCCATCACAGCCAGGGAGGCCGCCAAGTTGATGGCGGTAGTGGTTTTTCCCACCCCGCCCTTTTGGTTGGCTATGGCAATTATTCTGGCCATATCTTACCTCGCTAATTAAAATTTTGCGAAATTACGCTGCAAAAAAAGGTGATGTTTCATGTGAAACATCACCTTTTTAAGGCATAAAAACTTAATCTGTCAATCAGGTAGAGATAAAATGTTTCACATGAAACATGCACCAGGCTAACAAAATAAAGCAATCACGAGATGAATTTTTGTTCTCTGGCAAGGGAGACAAACCTTTTATGCAGAAAGTGTACTTTTTTGGTACTCGACCAAAATAAAAGGTGACGCCTGACGCAGCCAGAGGCAAAAAGGCGCTCGTGAATTACTCCTTGTAATACTGGCGATACCACTCCACAAAGCGGGGAATACCCTCTTCAATGCCGGTTTTCGGCGTAAACCCGGCCAGAGCGCGTAAATCGTCAATATTCGCAAAAGTAGCAGGCACATCGCCCGGCTGCATGGGCAACAAATTCCGTATTGCCTTCTTGTTCAGAGTTTTTTCCAGCACGGCAATAAAGTGCTCCAATTCTTCCGGATGGTTATTGCCGATATTATAAATGTGATACGGGGCCGAACTACTGGCCGGGTCCGGTGCTGCGGAATCCCAATCGGGGTTTGCTGTAGCCGGGCTTAGCAAGCAAGCAACCACGCCATTAACAATGTCATCAATGTAAGTAAAATCGCGCAGCATTTTGCCGTTATTGTATATATCAATCGGCTCACCAGCCAGAATGCGCTGCGTAAAGCCGAAAAGCGCCATGTCCGGCCGCCCCCAGGGCCCATAGACCGTGAAAAAACGCAGCCCGGTACAGGGCAACTGAAACAGGTGACTGTAGGCATGTGCTATAACTTCGTTCGATTTTTTACTGGCGGCATAGAGACTGACCGGATGATCCACCCCCTGATGCTCACTGAAAGGCAGACGGCTGTTCAGACCATAAACAGAACTGGAAGAGGCGAACACCAAATGTTTTACCGGGTGCTGACGGCAAGCCTCAAGCAAATTGACAAAGCCCACCAGATTGGCCTGCACATAGGCGGAGGGATTTTCCAAACTGTAGCGCACGCCAGCCTGAGCGGCCAGATTTACCACATGGGTAAATTTTTCACGCGCAAACAACGCCTGTAAGGCATCCGCAGCAACCAAATCCTGCCGGACAAACTCAAAACCGGGGCGACCAATCAATTGTTGCAGCCGGTCAGCTTTAAGCTGCGGGCTGTAGTAATCGTTTAAACTATCCAGGCCAACAACCGTATGCCCAAGCTCAAGCAACTTGCCGCACAAATGAAACCCGATAAATCCGGCCGCGCCGGTTACAAGCACATGCATACTGCACCTCTTAAAAAAACATCTAGTTACGTTCAATCAAACAAATAACGGGAAAACACAGCCCGCAAAAAAAGCGTTATGCTTTCAAGCTTGGCCTGACCGGATAAAATTTCCGCAAAACCCGGCAAGGCCAAAATTAACCGCCCGTCCGCTATCTGCTCGCTGAATGGACGCAGGAGTAAATGGGCGTAGTCCGTACCTTCCAGAGCTTGCGGCCCCAGAACAACCAAAAATTTCACGCCCAGATGCTCCAGGCCAAAACGGAACAAATCGCGAGAGGACGGACAGGAACTGGCGGGCGAGTTCGCCCCGGTGTTATTCGCGTTGCACACTCGGTCATCGTGATTTTTCTCGGGTGAGTCGCCTGGAGCGGACAGAGAGGCAGGCAAAGCAGCAGGCCAGAAGGTACTGCTGCCCTTTTTAAGCTGCAAACCGGCTATGATGCCGCGCAAAGCCTGTCCGCGCCCAGCATCGGCCTGAAGCAGCAAGTCCTGCCCCAGTTCTGGATAAACCCAGGCAATCGGCGCGGGGCCAACTTTGCGCAAGACCCGCTTCCACGGCTCGGGCAAATCATGCACGCCAAGCGTCGTAGGCTTTATTGCAGCCTCTGGCGCTGCCAGATCGCCTGTTGTGGTCATTTTTTCACTGGCTACGTTTATCTGCCGTTCCGGACGGATATCGTGCTGTGATTGTGCCGTCTGCTCACCTGATTGGGGCATAGTTCTATGCGCCACGGTGGCCTGATTATCAGCAACATTTGCTGACGGCCTGTTTGCCGGGACTATCTGCGCACCAGCCACCGCACTCCGTTCTCTTGCTGTAGATACCTGAGGCTCTGCGCCAACAGGAAGTGCGGCCAGCCAATCTCTCAGCGGCTCTTCCAGCAGCAGGCAGCTCAAACCGGCATCATGCCAGGCCTGGAGCTGTGGCGTCAGGTTCAAAGGCGCAACAGCCAATCCAGCACCCTCCAGGCCACTTCCGCTTTGGGCATAACTTGCCAGGATTCCTCACGGCCCTGGCGATCCGCCACAAAAACCTGATTTTGACTGCCCGCGAAACCGGAATCCTCCACGCCAATGAGATTGCCCACCAGCAGGTCGGCATTTTTGGCAACCAGTTTTTTGCGCACACTGGTTTGCAGGTCCGAAGTCTCTGCCGCAAAGCCAACTATTTTCTGCCCAGCGGCTTTTTGGCGTCCGAGTCCGGCCAAAATATCCGGCCCAGGACGGAAGCTTATCGAAAAGCCATCGACAGCTTCCGATTTTTTGAATTTGCTTTCACCAAAAGGCTCCGGATAAAAATCGGCAACTGCGGCAGTGAAAATTCCATAGTCCATTTCCGGCCAGAGAGCCTGGGCCTGAGCGTTCATTTCACGGGATGAAAGTATATCATAACGCTTGATGGCAGGCGGCAGCCAGGGGCAACCAGGGCCGCAAATGGCATGCACTTCCGCACCGCGCAAGCTGGCAGCCACAGCAAAAGCGGCCCCCATGACGCCAGTGGATGGATTGCTCCAAAAGCGCACGCCATCCCACTGCTCACGGGTCGGCCCCATGGTGAGCATAAGCTTGCGTCCGGCAAAATCCTGCTCGGAAAGAGCCGCCAGCACCGCCAGATAGGCGATGCGCAGATCAACCAGCTTGCCCTGCCCTTCTTCATTGCAGGCCACTCGCCCGGCTTCCGGCTCCAGAATGATATGGCCGCGCCTGCGCAGTGTGGCGCAATTTTCCTGTGTGGCCGGGTTTTGCCACATGCGCGGATTCATGGCCGGTGCAAGCAAAAGCGGTTTTGGAAAGGCCAAAGCCTGGGCGGCCAGCATTTCATCGGCCATCCCGGAGGTGATACGGGCCAGGGTAGTGGCACTGGCCGGATAAATGATGAAGGCGTCGGCCCAGGCCCCGGGCGTAAGATGCCCGATAGGATCAAAACCTTCACCCAAATCAATACCGGCAGATAACTCCCCTGCTCCGCCATTTCTGGCCACAGCAGCAGGAAACATGCCGTTGTAAACCCTTTCCGCTCCAAGAGTTTTAAAACTCAGCGGGCTTACAAAACGGCTGCCTGCTTCCGTCAGGCCCACGCTGACGCGCAAACCGGCCTTGTATAAGGCACGCAAAAGATCCAGGGCTTTGTACGCCGAAATGGAGCCGGTCACGCCCAGATGTACCCGGCGTCCGGCAAAAGCCGCTTGCGGAAAATACTTTTCCATGCGTGAATCCTCTTGAATGAAGGTAAAATGCTCTACCGAGGGGGTCTGGGGGGAATCATTCCCCCCCAGTGGAGTTTGGGGCAAAGCCCAAAAAAACTATCTCTATTCCAACTAAAACTATCTTTTAGGCGGGTTCTTCAAATATTCGATGCGCGCTTCCATCACACTGCCGTTCGGGTAACTGAAACGGATGCTCTCAAAGAGTTCCAAAGCCCCAGCTTTGTCGCCCTTTTGCTCCAGAGCATCGGCCAGCATGAAGACGGAAAGCACACGCAATTCGTCATCCACGCCATCCTGCTCAAGCAGGCTGCGCAATTCATTGATACCGGCATCCAGATCCTCCATGACCATATAGGCATCGGCCAAATCGTACTGGCAGTCTGACTTAAGCGATTGCGGTATCTCCAGGGCCAGACAGTAGGTAAGTGATTCCCTGGCCAGTTCGAATTCCAGACGGCGCAGGTAAATTCTGGCCATGCTCCGGTAAATGCCAGCCTTTTGCAAATGCGGCGTACCAAGATCGTTGTCCAGCTTGATCCAAAGCTCCATGGCCCGATCATAACGCCGGGCCAGTTCATATTCCGAAGCCAGGCGCTCCAGCACCACACGCCTCTCTTCATCCTGCGACTCGTATTCCACAGTCATGGCTTCCAAAAGCTCAATGGCGGACATACGATTGTGCCGGACGTTCAGGGCCAAATCCACCAGATGGTTCCAGACCTCCCAACGATCCGGCCCGTCCGGGTTGCGGCGCAGATAACGCTCAAAGGATTTTTCCGCCTCAATGAAGTCACGATGGCGCATATATTCACGCGCGTCCGTCAAATCATTCTGCGCGTTATCCTTCTCCAGGCAGGAAACAAGCAGCAAAGGCAGCAGCAACAACGCCACCAGGTGGCTTTTGCCCGCCATTAAATGGGCATTTAAAGCGCCAATTGCCTTAAATAGCCGCATTCCTATTCCCCAGCCCCGCTATCTTCCGCTTCGTCAGGGCGAACTTCAGAGCCAGCCTCGGAAATTACCACAGATCCGGCCTCAGATTCCGCCTCGGCAAGCGGCAGGGTTTCGCCGCCATCATCAACCTTGTCAAAGCTTACCACGCTGCCGCCTTCGTCCAGGGCAACCAGGCGCACACCCTGAGTGACGCGGCCAATGCTGTTGATATCCTTGACCCCGATACGGATGATTTTATTGCTGGAGGTAAGCAGCAGTAAAGCATCGCCGTCCGCTACCGTCATGGCCCCGATAACCGGGCCGGTCTTGCTGGTGACTTTAAAGTTGATTACGCCGTAACCGCCGCGCGACTGCACCCGGTACAGTTCCATCCTGGTACGCTTGCCGTAACCATTGCCGGAAACGGACATAATGGTAGCGGATTCATCGTTGTTATCCATAATCACGCAGGCTACCACCCGGTCGCCCCGGCGCAGGGCAATGCCCTTTACGCCGGTAGCCACCCGTCCCATGCTGCGCACATCGCGGCAATTAAAACGAATGGCCATGCCGTTTTCCGTGGTCAGCACCACATGGCTGTCGTCATCAACCTCGCGCACCGCGATAAGTTCATCGTCTTCCCTCAAGCCCAGAGCCTGAATGCCGGATTTGCGCGAGCGGGCGTAAAGCTGGGCATCGGATCGCTTGACCATGCCCTTGCGGGTGGCGAAGAAAAAGGATTTGCTCTCGGTGAACTCGCGCACCGTAAGCACCGTGGCGATATATTCGTCCTTTTCCAGCGGCAGCAGGTTGGCAATATGCACGCCCTTGGCAGTGCGGCTGCCTTCCGGCACCTGATGCACCTTGAACTGGTGCATACGCCCGCGGTTGGTAAAGAGCAGCAAATATTGATGATTGGAGGTGGTAATAAAATCCTGCACAAAATCGTCTTCACCTGTATGCAACCCGGCAATGCCCTTGCCGCCGCGCTTCTGCTGCTGGTAGACGTCCAGACTGGTGCGCTTGATATAGCCACGCCGGGAAAGGGTGATCACCACATCGTCGTCAGGAATGATATCCTCAATATCAATGCCGTTCAGATCCTCGGCAAGAATTTCGCTTTTGCGCGGATTGGCGAACACTCTCTTGAGCTCTTCGGTCTCTTCGCGGATTACCCCGCGCAGCACGCCTTCATCTTCCAGAATGGACTTGAGGTAGGTAATCAGCTTGAGAATTTCACGGTATTCCTCAAGCAGTTTTTCATGCTCCAGGTTGGTCAGGCGTTGCAGGCGCATATCCAGAATAGCCTGGGCCTGAAGCTCGCTCAGGCCGAAACGCTCCAGCAGTTTTTCCTTGGCTTCCTGCGGTGTTTTCGATGCGCGAATCAGGGCCACCACTTCGTCAATGTTATCCAGAGCAATACGCAGGCCTTCCAGAATATGCGCCCTGGCTTCGGATTTTTGCAAATCATAGCGGGTACGCCGGATGATTACCTCGCGGCGATGCTCCAAAAATTGCTGCAAGGCGGTCTTGAGATTAAGCAGTTGCGGGCGGTTGTTCACTACAGCCAGCATATTGAAGCCGAAAGAAGTTTCCAGAGCGGTGAACTTGTACAGGGAATTGATCACGATATCGGGAATAGTGCCGCGCTTGAGATCAATAACAATGCGGATGCCCCGGCGGTCAGATTCGTCACGCAAATCGGAAACGCCGTCAATTTTACGGTCGTTTACCAGCGCCGCGATTTTTTCCACCAGGCTGGATTTGTTCAGGCCATAGGGAATTTCACGAATGATGATGGATTCTCCGCCCTTCTTGCGCGTTTCCACTTCCACCTTGCCGCGAATTTTAACCGATCCGCGTCCGGTGCGATAAGCGTCACGCAGCCCTTTACCGGCATAAACAAAGCCGCCGGTCGGAAAATCCGGGCCTTTAACATGTTCCATCAAATCTTCAATCGTGCAGTCGCCATTATCCAGAAGCAGCAAAATAGCATCGCAAAGTTCGCCCAGGTTGTGCGGCGGAATATTGGTGGCCATGCCAACGGCAATACCGGTAGAGCCGTTCAGCAGCAGGTTGGGCACCTTGGTGGGCAGCACCGCCGGTTCGGACATGGTATTGTCGTAGTTGGGCCGGAACTCGACCGTCTCTTTGTCGATATCAGACAAAAACTCACCGGCCAGACGCGACATGCGCACTTCTGTATAACGCATGGCTGCCGGCGCGTCGCCATCAATGGAGCCGAAGTTGCCCTGGCCTTCCACCAGCAGCTCGCGCATGGAAAAATCCTGCGCCAGACGCACCAGAGCGTCATAAACCGAAGCATCGCCATGCGGGTGATATTTACCGATAACATCGCCCACCACGCGGGCCGATTTTTTCGGCGGCCGGTTATAACCGTTGCCAAGCTCGTGCTGGGCGAACATGATGCGCCGATGCACCGGCTTGAGACCATCGCGGGCATCCGGAATGGCCCGGCCGATAATCACGGAAAGCGAATACTCCAGATAGGATTTACGCAGTTCTTTTTCTATGCTGATTTGCGGTATTTCTTGCGACACTTCTTATAGCCTTTTATTTATATGTCCAAATCCTGCACGCTAAGGGCGTTTCGCTCAATAAATTCGCGGCGTGGTTCCACCCGGTCACCCATGAGCTGTTCGAAAGCTTCGGAAGCTTCCTCGGCGTCTTCAATTTTAACCTGAAGCAGGTTGCGGTTTTCCGGGTTCATGGTGGTTACCCAGAGCTGTTCCGGGTTCATTTCGCCCAGGCCCTTGTAACGCTGAATATTGATGCCGCGTCTGGCCTCTTCAAGCATGGCTTCCTGTAAAGCGAACAACCCCAGAATTTCCTTAAACGGACGCTCATCATCTTTACGGGTGAGCGAAAAAGAAAACTCGCCGCAAAGCGCGAGCAGTTCCTCGCGGTGTTTGCGGGCCTGGGTATACATGCGGGCATTGAAAAATTCCATGCCCAGGCGGGTACGCCGCCCATTTTTGTCTTCCAGAGCCAGCCAGGCGGTCTGTTCTTCGGCCAGTTCGTCCTGTTCCACTTCAATATGCACCTGATAGCCGCGATCATTGATCCAGGCGGTCAAATCCGTCCAGGCAGCCGAGGCAGCCGCGTTTGCAGCCGTATTTTCCAACGGGGCAGACGCAGAGGCATCGCCGCTCACATCCAAAGTGACAGCTTGCTTGGTAAGGGCCGGGCTGAAAATATCCTGCCCGATACGATCTTTATATTCCAGAAAAGCCATGAACAGTGCATCGGGAATACCGGCATTTTCCGCATCCTGACGGCGCTGCCGGATGGATTGAATGCTGCTGTAAAGATCAATCAAATCCTGTCCGGCAAAGCTTTTACCGTTGCCGGAAACAACAGCCAGATCCTTGCTCACCCGATCCAGCAAAAAGCGGTTCAATTCGGAGTCGTCCTTGATGAAGCGCTCAAATTTGGAGGAATGGGCGCGATACAGCGGCGGCTGGGCGATATAAACATGGCCGCTGTCGATGAGTTCCTTGTACTGGCGGAAAAAGAAAGTGAGCAGCAAGGTGCGGATATGCGCTCCGTCAACGTCGGCGTCCGTCATAATCGCTATTTTGTGATAGCGCAGTTTGTTAAGATCAATATCGGTCTCGCCGCTGACCAGCCCAACCCCAACGCCCATGGCGGTAATCAGGGCTTTGATTTCCTTGTTGGCCAGCATTTTGTCAAAACGGGTTTTTTCCACGTTAAGAATTTTTCCGCGCAGCGGCAAAATGGCCTGATACTTGGGATCGCGTCCCTGTTTGGCCGAACCGCCTGCGGAGTCACCTTCTACGATGAAGAGTTCGGACTCTTCCGGGTCCTTGCTCTGGCAGTCGGACAGCTTGCCGGGCAGGGCGTTGTCGGAAAGCGCTCCCTTGCGGCGTACCAGTTCCTTGGCCTTGCGCGAAGCATCCCTGGCTCTGGCCGCGTCAATGGCCTTATCAATGATCAGGCGGATATCCTTGGGATTTTCCTCAAAGTAGGTATTCAGCTTGTCATAAACAACGGTAGCCACAATACCGGCCACTTCGCTGTTGCCAAGCTTGGTTTTGGTCTGTCCCTCAAACTGCGGCTCAGGTATTTTTACCGAGACCACAGCGGTCAGGCCTTCACGCACATCATCGCCGGAAAGGTTCAGTTTAAACTTTTTTGAAAGTTCCGGAGTGTTTTTCAGGTAGCCGTTAATCGCCCTGGTAATGGCCGTTTTAAAGCCAACCAGGTGGGTGCCGCCTTCCTTGGTGCGAATGTTGTTCGCAAAGGTCAGGACGTTTTCCTTGTAGCTGGCGTTATATTGCAGGGCAAACTCAACAATCACGCCCTGCGCTTCGCCCTCGGCGTAAATAATGCTGTGCAGCGGGCCTTCGCCGGAATTCAGGTTGTTTACGAATTCCTCAATACCGCCCTGAAAACAGAACATGTCATTGGTTCCGCTCAGTTCGTCATGCCCTTCAATTTCCAGGCCGCGATTCAGGTAGGCCAGCTCTTCCAGGCGCTTGCGCAACGTTTCGTAAGAAAATTCCAGCGTGCTGAAAATTTCGTCGTCCGGCAAAAACCGTACTGTCGTGCCAGAGCCTTCGGCTTCACCCAATTTCTGTACCGTGGTTGCCGGCACACCGCGCTCGTAACGCTGGCTGTAGCGGGAACCATCGCGGCGAATGGTTACTTCCAGCCATTCGGAAAGGGCGTTCACGCAGGAGACGCCCACACCGTGCAAACCGCCGGAAACCTTGTAGCTGGAATGGTCAAATTTGCCGCCAGCGTGCAGTTTGGTCATAACCACCTGCACCGCCGGAACGCCTTCCTTGGGGTGAATATCAACCGGAATGCCGCGCCCGTTGTCAATAACCGAACAGGTTCCGTCCAGATGCAGACGTACTCCTATTCTGGTACAATAACCGGCCATGGCCTCGTCAATGGAGTTGTCGACAACTTCATAAACCAGATGGTGCAACCCTCTGGCGTCAGTGCTGCCGATGTACATGGCCGGACGCTTTCTTACGGCAGCCAGACCTTCAAGGACGGTTATGCTCCCGGCGTCGTAGCCTCCGTTTCCGCTCTGCTCCGTAGCCGGGCCGTGCTTATCTGTCTGGCTCATTAAACGCTTTCCTCGCTATAGTAAGTCTGGTCAAAAATTTTCATCGGCATGATTATCACGGTATATTCCTGGTCGTCATCCCCAAAAATACCGCATGGACCTTCGTTTCCGCTCATGACCAGGCGCAAACTCTTCGACTGGTAGTGCGAAAGAATTTCAATAAGGTTACGGGTGGGGAAGGCTATTTTATCTATACTTCCACTGTACTCGCCATCGAGAATTTCCGTGGCCGATCCGGTATTCTGCCCGTTGGTCGAAAGTACCACTTCCTTGGAAGCTGCGGCGGAAAAATCAAAAAAGGTACAGCGGTTGCTGTCGGAGTTGAAAAGCTGCACCCGTTCCAAAGCTTCCATCGCTTCTTTGCGGTCCAAATCCAGCTTGGCCACATCACCGGCTTCAAGCTTGTTCAGAAAGCCCATATAATCCGGGTACTGATAAGCTGAAAGCGGCAGGCTGAAAGTTTCCTTTTTATCGTTGCTGCGGAAAAACAGCCGCTTCTCACCCAGGCTAAGCTCAACTTCGCCGTCAGCCAGCCACTTCTTCAGTTCACCCAGATATTTTTTCTGAATCAAAATACCATCAGCCGGCAGCATGGCCTGCAAATCATCATGCATGAAACGCTGCATGGCAAACTGATGCCCGTTCAGGCCGCAGGCATCGATTTTTCCGTCACCGGTGGGTTTGATGCTCAGGCAGGCGATGGCGTCCATGGCGTCATCGTCGCTGATGCAGTAATTGATGCGATCGATAAGTTCCTGAATATAATCACCGGACCAGATGACCGTTTCGCCGGAGTTAGCTTCCGGAAACTCGGAAAAACTCTGGAACCATACCGCGTCATTGGCGGGCAGCTTATATTTGCGGCGCCCCTGTTCAATCAGCAGGTTGCCGGATTCCTCGTCAAGCTTGAGGGAAATTTGCCCGGGCGAAAGCTGGCGGAGCAAATCCACAAAAGTTCTTCCCTGCACGCCAGCCAGGCCAGGTACGATAACTTCAGCCGGATAACTGCCCTTGAATTCTATGCTGGAATCGGTAGCCATGATTTCCAGCCTGTCAGCTTCCACCTTCAGCCAGATAGAGCGAAGGTAAGCGGCTCCGCTTCTGGCCGGGATAATACTGGCGGCTTTTTGCAATCCTTCAATGACGTCTTCTTTATATACTTTAATATACATATAAAACTCCTTGTAGAAGCAGGGGCTGAAGGTAAGTTGACAAGTTGTTTAACATATTAAATTTATTTGTTTTTATTTGAACTGGCCTTGTTATTTAATCTGGTTATCGTAAACTTTGACGAACAGCTCATAAATTGCGCGGCCTGTTTAAGCACATTTGTTTTAGGTTAGTGACAGTTTTGTTCATTTCTTTGTTCGTTTTGCTTAACTCATGTATTTTATTGATTGAATATAAAACAGAGGAATGATCCTTGCCCATGAAGTTGCCTATGGCAGTCAGCGGGGCAGCCAGCATTTCGCGCAAAAGATACATGACCAGATGTCTGGCCTGAACTATTCTGTGTTCCCTGCCCTTGCCGAGAATTTGTTCCGGCATAAGTTGCATGGATTCGGCTACACAATCAAGAACCAGCTTGGGACTCAGCGGCGAACCGGTTTCGGTTTGCGAATTTTTCAGGATAATGTCCAAATCCGGATTCTTTTTGCTTTCCTGTGAATATTCGCTGAAAGAAATTATTTTTAAAAGAGCGCCCTGGATTTGGCGAAATTCGTTATACATCCTTGCAAGCTTCAAGACATCATCTTTTTTCAGCTTCAAATTGAGCTCAAGGCTTCTTTCCTGAATGTAGCGGGTTTTAATATCCAAATCCGGTTTTTTTATTTCGATGATCAGCCCGCTTTCCAACAGGGATCGCAGTCTTTTTTCCATAAAAGACCATTTGGAGGGCGGCACGTCCAGAGCAGCGGCAAAGGCTATTGTTTGTTCGGAACAATATTCCATAAGCCTCAACAGGCGCTTTTGCGTTTCGGGCCGACCACCGCAATCCTGAAAATTATCGATAAGCAGGGCTTTTTTTTCAAAAAATGGATGAAAAAAAGGATGCCCTTGTTTATCATTGTTCTCAATTATTGTTTCTAAATCGCTTAACTTACCGAAAAAAATATTGTTTTCAGTAACAATAGATTTTATTTCTTTGTAAATAGAAGCGAGAATATGCGTTTTTCCGCAACCATTTTCACCATAAATAATAAAAGGACTTGGGGCTGCCAGGCGGGAAAAACTTTTGGCCGCAGCCACTGGAAACTGGTTTTTACTATTATGCAAAAAGTTTTCAAAAGAATATGCGCTGGCTGGATTTACCTGCGCAAAAGATTCTTGGGAGATTCGGTAAGTTTGAGACATCCGGGATAAATTTGGCAGCCGGGCAGGCTGCGGCGTCTTTTTTGCAGGCATAACAGCGAAAATATAGTTCTGGTTCAGGGGAATATTTTTTATACTGTAAACCGGCAGATTTCCGCTTTGAAGCAGCGCGAGCCGGGCTTCAAAAAGAGTTTTGAAATTGGCCTGAAACCAATCGTGAAAAAACTGGTGCGGAAACATCACTTGCAGGCGGTTATCATCGGCGCACGAAAATAAAAGAGGATCAAACCAAAGTTCAAGATCCTTTTCCGGTATGTCTTCAAGAAGAAGATTCCTGATTTGTTGCTTCAACACTGACAGCGATATTCCGGGGATTTATATTTTAACTTTCAAAGAAAATTTTTAGCATGAAACTTGAGATTTTACAATTGTAATTTCTGAATATCGGTTGCTTTACGATAATTGACTTATTGAGAAAAAATGCTAAAAACTACAAAATTTTAATATTTGGAGACAGGTATGAGCGAAGTAGCGCTTACGCACAAAGATCTGGCCGTTCTGCTCGGCGTTTCCGAAACCACCATCAAAAGCTATCGCCGTAAATTCCCTGGCAGTATTCCGGTGTTCAGCAAGGGCAAGCCTATACGTTTCAAGCCGGAAGCAGCGGAAATCTGCCTGCGCATCCGGGATCTTTTCAGTACCGGCATGTCGGTTGAGGAAGTAGGGACCAGGTTGGGCGAGAACTTTGGCTGGCGAAAACCAAAGGCGGCCGAGGCGGAAGCCAGACAGCCGCGCAAGGCGGCGGGTGTGGATTTGTCGCAAAGTTTCGCCACGGCTTTGGGCAATATGGCCAAAAGCATGATTTCCCTCAACCAGTCCCAGGCAGGAATGCTTGCTTCAATCAAGCGACTGGAAGGCAGCCTGGGTGAGCAGCAGGAACTTTTTGGCTCACTGGGCGAAGCTGTGCGCAGCAGCAATCTTGATCCGGGCGAATTACTTGAAGCCGGACGCCGAAACGATAGTGCTGTAAAGACAATGACGGCTGTGGAAGATACTTTGAGCAAATACGCCGGGCGTTTTGACGAGCTTCTGGAGTCGCTTAAGCTATCGCAGGAAGAAGGACGACTGCTGCGCCAGGAACAAATGAAAGAAAATTACGCTATCTTGCAGGTTTTGCAGCAGATAGAGGAACAATTGCGCACTTTGCAAACTGTAGGGCAGGAACAACAGGCAAGCAAACAGCCTGATGGATTTGGAGCGCCCGCAGCGGAGAACGGTTCGCCGGTTTTGGTGCGATCCGGCAAAATTTCTCCCAGAGTTATACAGTTTCAGCAGCCAGGCCAGGGCGGCGGGGCGGATCCGGTGGCGGATCAGGCCGGGACAGGCGTAAAAAGCGCGGCGGTAGGCTCAGCTGTTTCCGGTTTGCAGGGAATGATTCTGCTTGAACCGGCGGAAGTGCCGCGCCATCTTTTGCATCTTCCCCTGCTGATCCGACTGGATGACGGTTCCTACATGAGCGCGGGCGGCAAAAGCCTGGGCCGGGCTGTTTCCATTAATGACGTAAAAGCCATGCTGGCCAATGCCTTTATGCCGCCGGAAAACTTCACGCTGCACTGGGAACAGGGCGCGGAAGGTTTTTGGGTAGTATTTGAACAGACCGGACTGGCTGGCAGCGGAATGCACTTGCGTTGCCAGGTTTGGGAAACAACTTCCAACAAGGGCGTTGGTATACTGGAGATCAGAAAATACCTGGAAAACAACAAGGCGGCGCATCCGGTGGAGTTTTGCCGGTTTTTGTCCGGTATAACCAAATAAAAGGATAATGCTTGCGGCTAAAGGCAAGAGATATTATTAACAACCCTCAAGCTGCGCAAAAAAAATTGCCGGTCAGTAAGGCGCTTCGCGTCCGGTCTGGCCATACGGAGTGACAATGAAGCTGGTTTTGAAAAAATACGCGGTACTGACCGCTCTGGTTCTCTGTATTTCCGCTTTTGCAGTGGGAGCCGCTGCTCCCGGCCAGGCCGCCGAGGCGAAAAAGACGTACATTGTGCTGCCTTTCAGCGTGAACGGCCCGGCGGACTACAAATATCTCGAAAATTCAATTCCGGGCATGTTTTCATCGCGCCTGTTCTGGTCCGGGAATTATGAGACTTCCGCCAATGAATCCCGGCTGCCGAAAACCCCGCCCGCCAACGAGGCCGAAGTTAAAAAGGCCATGGAAACAGCCGGTGCCGATTACGCCATTTGGGGCAGCCTGGTGATTGTTGGCGAGGAATGCAGTCTGGATGTGAGCGTGATTGACCGCAACGGGCAAAAATGGCCCAATTCGCGGCAAATTAAGGTTGCGCAGATGATTCCGGCTTTGACCGCGCTGTGCGACAATATCAGCGCCGACGTTTTCAAGCGTCCCGGCGCTGTTGGAGCTGTTGCCGCGCCTTCCAGGCCGCAAACCGGCCAGCAGCCTATGAACCCGGATATGGTGGGCAGCAGCGGCAGCCAGCTTAACCCCTCCATCCGTTACTCCGGCGGCAGCTCAAGCGACCAAACCCGGCTGCGCTCCCAGCAGCTTGATTATACCGGACGCGGCATGGAAGTTTGCGACCTGGACGGTGACGGCCTCAACGAAGTGGTCATCTGCGACGAATACAACCTTTATGTTTACAAGCATGAGAACAATCGCCTGCGCCCGCTGGCCAGCACTCAGGTCAGCCTTACCCAGAGCATTGTGGCTGTGCGCAGCTTTGATTTTTCCAGATCCGGCAAACGGCATATCATTTTGACTTCCTATGACGCGGATTTCATGCCCAGATCGCGCATTTTCAGCTTTGACGGCAAGAATCTCAATCTGGAAATGGAGAACGTCCGCTACTACCTCAGTGTGATCAAAGATTTGAACAGCGGACGGGAAATGCTGATTGGGCAGCAGGGCGACAAATATGTGATGTTCAAGAAAGGCGCCATTTATGAAATGATCCGCAACGGCAACGAATTGGTGCCGGGTGATCGCCAGATACTGCCCGAAGAATTCAACGTCTATAGCTTCGTTTACCTGCCTGCCGGACGTGCTATTGATAACGAAGCCAAGATTGTGAGCATTTCTATTCTGGAAAAAATGAAGGTCTGGACCCTTGGCGGCGGCCTGCTTTCGGTAAGCGCGGAAGATTACGCCGGATCCCAGGTGCCTTTGCAGCGTAGCGAAGCCATGCCGGGCATGGGTGAAGAATATGGGCCGGATCAGATTAAAAGCCATTACTACCCGCCGATTCGCATGTTGCCGGTGGATTTGAACCGGGATGGGGATTACGAAATTATTTCCACCCGGGCCATCACCATGGCCGGACTGGTCTTTAACCGCAACCGCTCCTTTTTGCAGGGCGAAATTGATGGTCTGTACTGGGATGGCACGGGCATGGCCTCGCAATGGCGTACCCGTACCCTGCAGGGCGGCCTGGTTGATATCGCTCTGGCCGACCTCAACAACGACGGAAGCACGGAACTTATTGTCTGCATTAACACCGGCAACCCGATGACCAAGAGAAAAACTGCCATTATTGGCTATACCTTGAATCTGGATACCGATGAATTTTTGAAAGAATAATTTTTTGAACAAACATATCATTAATGAGGCCGAGGCAGGTGTACGGGTGCTGCGTTTTCTGGAACGCAGACTCAGCCTGCCCCGGCCTTTGCTTTATCGCTGGCTGCGCAGCGGTCAGGTGCGCGTGAATAAAGGCCGGGTGAAGGCGGATTACCTGCTTTGCGTGGGCGACGAGTTGCGTCTGCCGCCGCAAGCCGCTGCGGTACCGCCGAGCTTGCCTGCCGCCTCCGGCAACGCGCCGGTTCCACAGGATCTTGGCCCCGGCTTGCGCCTGGTTCAGGCCGACAAGCATGTGTTGCTGCTTTGCAAGGATTCCGGCCTGCCGGTGCAGCCGGGCAGCGGGCATACGGATAGCGTCAGTCAGCGGCTAAAGCTTTTTGCCGGACCTTTAGAAGCTGGAGCGCCAGCTTTTACCGAAGCTGGTGAAAACTCTCTCAGGGCGGGTACAGGCGCGTTTGCGCCAATCCCGGCGCATCGTCTGGATAAGCAAAGCAGCGGCCTGATTGTTGCCGGGCGTACGCATATAGCCCTGCGCCGCTTGCAGGAGCTTTTCAGCCAGAAATCCGGGACTGCCGATCACGCCAGCATGATTGCCGATTCGTCAAATGAGAATAAAGCCTTGCCGCAAGGAGATTTATCGCCCGTCATGCCTGCCATGCTGCCCATTGAACGGCGTTATCTGGTCTGGGTGGCGGGTGACTTCCGGCTTGCAGCCGGAATAGTACTTGAGGATTATATTGGCCCGGAAACAGGCTCGGATGGCAGGGAGAGGATGGCGGTTGCCGAAGCCGGACAGGAAGGTGTAAAACAGGCGCGTGGCGTTTACAGAATTCTGCGCTTTATGCCTGCTTCGCCCTGCGGCCCGGCCAGTTTGCTGGAAGTGGAACTTTTGACCGGACGCAAGCATCAGATTCGCGTGCAGTGCGCTTCGCGCGGGCATCCGGTTATTGGTGACCGGCGCTACAACGGGCCGTTTTTTGAACGCCTGCTGCTGCACGCCTATAAATTGACCCTGCCCGGCGGGGATTTTATGGGCGAGAGCTTTGCCGCCGTGCATGGCCTTGCCCTGCCGGACTGGCCGGAACCGTTTAAAGTTGAAGAAGATGTTTTTTAAAGGTGTATAATGGAAAGTTTGACCCTCTGGTTTAATAACTTGATCGCTTTGCCGGACGGAGCCTGGCCGCTCTTCGCGGTACTTTGCCTGGCGGCTTATTTGCTGGGTTCCGTGCCTTTCGGCCTGGTTTTGGCAAAAGTTTTTTGCGGCATAGACCCGCGTAGCGCGGGCAGCGGAAATATAGGCGCTACCAATGTGGCCCGCCTTTGTGGTTTGCACTGGGGCGTTACCGCTCTTGTATGCGACGCCCTCAAGGGGCTGTTGCCCACGGCCCTGGCTCTGCACTGGCTGGGTTTGCCCTTTTATGCCAGTCTGGTCGGGCTTTGCGCCTTGCTCGGGCATTTGTTTTCCGTCTTTTTGCGCTTTAAGGGGGGCAAGGCTGTGGCTACCAGCGCCGGGGTATTTTTGCCCCTGTCGTTCTGGTCTTTGCTGATAGCCGGGGTGATTTGCCTGCTGGTGATCTGGCGTTCCGGCTTTGTCTCGTTGGGTTCGCTAACCCTGGCCGTTCTGCTGCCGCTCTGCCTGATTTTTTTCGGACGCTACGATTTGCTGCCGCTCGCTCTGGCCGTGCTGGTGCTGATTGTTGTCAAACACCGGGACAATATCGGACGGCTCCGGCGCGGCGAGGAAAAGAGTTTTTTGAAGAAGAAGAGTGCGGAATCGTAAATTTTGAGAAGGTCTGGGGGAAATCATTTCCCCCAGCAAAGGGGCTTGGGGAGGCGGAGCCTCCCCGGAAAAGTCATAAAAAATCCTAACTAATCTCTCTGGTAGTCCTGAATTCAACCTTGGGATAGCGTTCCTGGGCCGATTCCAGCTTCCAGGGGCTGGGGGCCAGATAAGCCAGAGCGCCTTCGGCGTCCAGGGCGAGATCGTTGTTATAATAATCTTTGAAGTCGTCAAATTGCGCTTTGTCGTTGCCAATGACCCAGCGGGCGCAATGCGTGCTGGTTGCCTCATAACCGGCATCCACGCTGTATTCGTCGGCCAGACGGGCGATGATCACTTCAAACTGCAATACGCCTACCGCTCCCAGAATATAATCGTTGTTGATCAGCGGGCGAAAAAGCTGCACGGCTCCTTCTTCGGCCAGTTGCTCCAGACCCTTTCTTAATTGCTTGTTCTTGAGCGGATCGCGCAGGCGTACCCGGCGGAAGTGCTCGGGAGCGAAACTGGGGATGCCGGTGAATTTCAGGGGTGTTTTTTCCGTGAAAGTATCACCAATTTTGATGGTTCCGTGGTTGGGCAGGCCGATGATGTCGCCCGGCCAGGCTTCTTCCACGCCGCTGCGGTCCTGAGCCATGAAAATGGTGGCGTTATTGAGGTTGAAGTCTTTGCCGGTTCGGTGATGGCGTACCTTCATTCCACGGCTGAAACAGCCGGAACAGACACGCAAAAAGGCCATGCGGTCGCGGTGCGCCTTGTCCATATTGGCTTGAATTTTGAAGATGACACCGGAAAATTCCGCTTCAGCGGGGTGTACCAGGCGTGTTGGCAAAGGATCTGCCGACTGTGCATTGTCCTGCGCTTTTTGCACCCCCGTCTGTCCGGCAGTAAGCGCCGTCAGCGAAGGATCAATGGCCGGACGCGGTTGCGGAGCCGGAGCCATGCGCACGAAGGTATCCAGCAATTCCTGTACGCCGAAGTTATTGATGGCGCTGCCGAAAAATACCGGCGTTTGCTCGGCGGCCAGGTACTTTTCCAGGGAAAAAGGAGTACCGGCCATGAGCAGCAGTTCCAAGTCCTCGCGCAGTTTTACAGCCGCATCGCCCAGATATTCATCCAGTCTGGGGTCATCGCTGCCTTTCAGCACTACCTTGTCCTCAACCCTGCGTCCGCCGTGCTGGGCGGAAAAGAGGCGCAGCTCATCGGTGCGCAAATCATAAACGCCTTTGAAGGACGACCCCATGCCCACCGGCCAGGTAAGTGGCACGCAGGCAATGCCCAGATGATCCTCGATATCGGCCATTACTTCCAAGGGCGTGAGCCCTTCGCGGTCCAGCTTGTTGATGAAGGTCATAATCGGCGTGGAGCGCATCCGGCAGACATCCATAAGTTTTTTGGTCTGGGTCTCCACGCCTTTGGCCGAGTCGATAACCAGCAGAGCCGAATCGACAGCGGTAAGCACCCGGTAAGTGTCTTCAGAAAAGTCCTGGTGGCCGGGGGTGTCCAGCAAATTGATTTCGCAATCGCCATAGCTGAAGTGCATGACTGAAGTGGTTACGGAAATGCCGCGTTCGCGCTCCATGGCCATCCAGTCGGAAGTGGCGTGGCGGGCGGCCTTGCGGGCCTTTACCGTACCAGCCATCTGAATGGCGCCGCCAAAGAGCAGCAGTTTTTCGGTCAGGGTGGTTTTACCCGCGTCCGGGTGGCTGATAATGGCGAAAGTGCGGCGGCGGGCTATTTCTTTTTCCAACAGCTTTTGATCGCTGATCATGCTTGGCCTTCAGGTGTTGGTTTAGGTTTTTGTATTCGGAGGGACGGAAATACTTCAGGTAGAATGGAAATGCAAGCTGGCACAGAGCGCCTGATTTTGCTGTGGGGCTGCACCTCAAATACGGAAAAGCGATTTACGGACCGTCCGTAAATCGCTTTTTCCGAAAGCTGCTTGCAAAGGAAGATGTTTAGTATGTAGCAATTGGCGTGCCAAAAAGTATTTGGAAAATATTTAAATAAAAATCAATAAAATTCAAGATATTAAAATAAACAAATTAGAATTGTGCGGCTCAAAAGTGTCAAAAAAATTGTACGTCCCGGCCTACAGTCCATTTTCAGTATCAAAAACTTGCGTCCGGGGTGAAGCTGACCAGCTCCAGAAGTTTTTTACGGTGCGTAGCCACAATGTGGAAATATTCGTTTTGCGGCACGTAAATATAGGGGACCGCCCCGCTGCGCCGGTACATGAACAGGGAGAGGATCATCCGGTTGATGGCCTGGTGTCCGATAATGATTGTGCCCGGAGCCGCCCCGGAAATGAACAGGGCTTTGCGAAAACCCCGGCTGACCCGGTCGCGCAGGGTGACATAGCCTTCGCCGTCCGGATAGACATAGGTGTATTTGTTGTCGGAGCGGGCAGCGTATTCTTCGGGCATGGCGCGGCGGATTTCTTCGTAGCTCATGCCATCGCAAACACCGGCGCTGATTTCGTCAAATTCCGGCAGGGCGATCATGATGCTGTCCGGGTGATCCTTCAGCAGCGGCGCGGCGGTCATGGCCGAGCGCAGGCGCGTGGAGGTGAAGATAAAGGGTATGCTGATCTCGCGGAAGTGATCGGCCAGGGCTTGCGCCTGCTTTTGCCCGCGCGGGGTCAGAGGGGCGTTGCCGCCAATACGGCGCTGTATGTTGAATTCGCTCTCGCTGTGCCGGACCAGGAAGAGATTGCGAATCCAGTCCGAAATGAGGATATCGCGTATTTGCAGATAAAAGGGGACATCAGAGCAGGCGCACTCGTCCACAATACGGTTATCCAGGGTTTCCACACGCACAAAGCAGCGTTCTTCGCCCAGGGGGACAAAGATTTGCTCGTAATATTCAATGCGCTGCCTGAAGCTGCGTATCGCCTCATCCAGACTCAGATGGGAAAACTCGGAGAGCTTGGCCTTGCGCCGGATGCTGGTTTCCAGCAGCTCAGGGTCGTTGTTGATGCACTCTATATAAAGCAGCGGCGCATCGTTAAGCAGCTCTTCCAGACGCTGCCGTCTGGCGCGGCTGCCATTGGTGGCGTCCAGAATGGCCACCTGGCCTCCCTGATCCAGAAACTCCCTGGCCAGTTGCATGTTCTTTTCCGCTATCAGCTCACGCCTCTGGCGCCCCAGTTCGTTTTCCGGGGAGTAAAACTCGGGAGCGGCCGATCTTGCGCCAAGCTCGGCCCGGCGCAGGTCGCCATTATTAAAGACTTTTACCCGCAACCCGTCGGCGCTCAGGCCTTCCAGCAGACGCTCGGCCATCAGGGATTTGCCCCTGGCTGGCAGCCCCACCAGGGCGATGTAGAGTTTAGCCATAAACCCGCCTTTATGGTAGCGCCTCATTTTGCCGTGATGCTGCGTCAGATATCGTTTTTGCCTCCTGTCGAGTACGAGAAGAGCTGATTCGCCACAATCCTGTGGCTCACCCCTTCGGGGCACCTTCGGCGTCCAATTTCGCTTTCCTACGAAATTGTCACTCCAGTCGGCAAAAACTCATCTTCCTTGCCTGACGGCAAAAGCAGGCACTACCAGGTTAGCTCAAATCGAGAAATTACACAGCGCTCTCAGACCACAGACTACCCCACACCGCGGGATAATGCAAAGCCGGAGGCGGGATTATTCAGACTGTAAGGTGAATAAGGCCACTGGCTTGGCTTAGTAGTCATGCGGCGATTAATGTGCCTATTCACCGCATATTTTGCGGTGATTACGGTACTTATTCACCGCAGGTTTTGCGGAGAATATTGCCTATGCGGTGAAAGTTTGGTATATTCGCCGCAAAAGGTGCGGTGATTATGCAATATATTCACGAATACCCGGCATGGCCGAATTTTTATTGGAATATGGACAGACTGGCTGGTCAGCTTGCCGTGGTACGGCATAAGCAGGGCTTGCTCCTGGGGCGAATGAATTCGCTGGGCTTTGCTGTCCGCGCCGAGGCTGGTTTGGCGACTCTTACTTTTGATGTGGTGAAATCCAGCGCCATTGAAGGGGAAAAGCTGGACATGGCCCAAGTACGCTCCTCGCTGGCCCGCAAGCTTGGCATCGACATTGGCGGACTCGCGCCTGTCAACCGGCATGTGGAAGGCATTGTCGAAATGATGCTGGATGCCACGCAAAACTATACAAAACCGCTGACAGCGGAACGTTTGTTCGGTTGGCATGCCGCGCTGTTCCCGACAGGCTATGATTCTATTAGGCGCATCACCGTTGGCGCGTGGCGCACGCCGGAAGCCGGTCCCATGCAGGTTGTTTCCGGTCATATCGGGCACGAGAAAGTGCATTTTGAAGCTCCGGCGGCGGAGCGGCTTGTTCAGGAAATGTCCCGCTTTCTGGGTTGGTTTAATTCGCCGCTTGAGCTTGATCCGGTGCTTAAGGCCGGAATCGCACAGCTTTGGTTTGTAACCATACATCCTTTTGAGGATGGCAATGGGCGCATTGCCCGTGCCATTGCCGATTGCGCGCTGGCGCGGGCGGATGATTGCCCGCAGCGCTTCTACAGCATGTCCGGCAGAATTGAGCGGGAACGTAAAGAATATTACGATATTCTGGAACAAACCCAGAAAGGCGATTTGGATATTACTTCCTGGCTGGAATGGTTTTTAGGCTGTCTTGACCGCGCTATTGACGGCGCGGACGAAACCCTGGCTGCCGTGTTCCGCAAGGCCAACGTTTGGCAATACGCCAATCAGTTCCAGCTTAATGAGCGCCAGCGCGGCGTGATCAATCGCCTGCTGGATGGATTTGAAGGCAAGCTGACCAGCGGCAAATACGCCAAGCTGGCAAAATGCTCGGCTGACACAGCCCTGCGGGACATTAGGGAACTGGTCGGCTTTGGTATTCTGCGCCAAAACGCCGCTGGCGGGCGCAGCACCAGCTATGAGTTGGCGGAAGCGGAAGGTGATATCCACCCTTTCAGTGAGCGAAAAGAGTATTAAGGAAGGCAGGGTATACTGGCAAAATGATTTTAGTTTAGCTATGAATTGATATATTTATTATCAATATCGCGCTGTTGAGTCACTCAGTTACTCAACGGGCGGCATCGAATTTTCAAATTTTGGCAGTTCTTCTGAGTCTGCATTTATGGGCAGAAAAAGTTGCCTAGTGGCACGGATATGATCTAAAATCTGGAGAGCTTCATATTCAGTTTTCAGCCCATCGCTTGTACTTATGGCTTTCGTGGATAAAAGCACCTTAAGCATGTCGCCTTTAGCAAAATCTATTTTCCCTTCAGCAACTCTCACTAAAAAATTAGGGTCGCTGATTTTTACGCTTAAAGTAGCACTGCCGTCAGAAAGTCGCCATTTATTATCTTCTTTGAAACTGAGTGAGATTATAGCCAGAACTCGTTCTGCTTTGCTTTCGCTGACAGGAACATCCACCTGTTGTGCGGCAGCGATGGAAAAAAAAGCTTCTTCTGTTTTGCTTATGACTGGATTGAAAGTATCTTCATGTTTGAGAGAGAGTGAGTCTATGCCTTCGCGACGCAAAGGTTCAACCGTTTTATCCGCAGCGATACGCACGAATTTATCCGCATAAAGATCGGCTAGTTCTGGTGAAACTTCTATTTTTTCCTGTAAGCCAACCTCACTGTCAAATTCCATAGAAATATTACCGTTTTCCAAGCGCCTAGTTATTTTAGGGTTTTTTCCTCGCATTTTTTTGATGAGTTTGAAAAGCGACCAACCGCCAACAGCGACCATAGGAATTGGGGCAAAGCCCAACAAATTCAAAATTTCCAGAGCATCGCGCGTTTCACTTCCCGGTTTGAGCAAGTCCAAAACCATGGAGCTTAAGCTCTGCGTTATTTCCAAGGAGATCCCGAAGCATCCAGGTTGGAAAGCCTTTACAGTGACGCGCACCGTGGCTTTATCTCCATTAAGAACTCGGTTAGCCTGTTCCAACATGTCACCGAGAGCTAGCAAGGCAGGAGCAAGATCGCGTACATCCATACGGCTGTCACGCAAGGCTTCACCTTCATAATAAACAGTAAATTCGGTATGATTGGTTGGCATAGTTATGTCCATTTTTTCTAAAATTAACGACTGCCCTGCTTTTTGTAAATAGTAAAACCATGGTCTAGTGAGCATCATAAAACTTTGCCCCGGTCATGTGTACAAAGCACATTTCCGGGGCAAAAGTGATAGGCCATCAATTCAAATTAAAATCCGCTCTTGAGCTTTTCCCAATAATCCTTGTAGAGCATCAGCGTTTTGCTGCCAACGTTCAGCAGGTATTCGGCTTTTTGCAAATCCTTATCTGTGGGTTGCAGGGCGGGGTTGTTGCGTTCTTCCGGGCTCATCAGTTCAATGGTCCCAAGGTTGGGCGTGGAGTACATGAATTCTTCCTGGCAGCGCTTGGCTATTTCCGGGCGCAGCAGGAAGTTTACAAACTCATGGGCGTTATCCACATTTTTGGCTCCAACCGGAATGGCAAAGCTGTCGATCCAAACCAGGGCTCCATCTTCCGGGTAAATATATTCCAGATCCGGGTGTTCCTGCTTGGCTACCAGGGCATCGCCGTTGAAGCTGGTGCCGATAATAACTTCTTCGCTGATAAAAGCCTGCTTTACAGCCGTAAGGTCAAACACGCGCACCGAGGGGTGCAGTTCCTTCAGGAACTCATAACCGGCCTTGATGTCGTCCGGATTGGTGCTGTTGGCCGATTTACCCGCCGCGTGCATGGCAATGCCAAAGGTATCGCGCATGTCGTCGGAAAGAATAACCTTGCCCTTGTATTCCGGGCGCAGCAAATCCCGCCAGGTTTTGGCTTTTTCCCGGTCAACATACTTGGTGTTGATGATCATGCCAAAGCTCCCCCACATGTAAGGGATGCTGAATTTATTTTCCGGGTCGTAGGGCGGAGCCATGAGCTTGGGATCGAGGTTGCCCAGGTTGGTGAGCTTGGCGTGATCAAAAGTGGTAACCAGGCCTTCTTCGATCATCAGGTGCAGATAGTAGGTGCTGGGGCAGACCAAATCGTAGGACTGACCGCGCAGCAACTTGATTTTGGAGTACATGGCATCGTTGGTTTCGTATGTGGAATACACCACCTTGATGCCAGTCTCGTCGGTGAACTCGTCCAGAACGTCCTGCGGAATGTACTCGGACCAGTTGTAAACCACCACCTCGCCCTTGTCGGCGGCGGCAAGCGCCGCATCTGGACAGGCGGCGAAAAGAAAGGCCAGGGAAAGCAACAGGGCAAGTTTTTTCATGGTTTTACCCTCAACTAATTTAATAGTTAATTTGGATATCATCTTTAATCTTCTTTAAGGAATTTCTTTTTGGGCCGGGCCAAAAACTGGGCCAGCAGCACCAGAAACAGCGTAAGCCCGAACATGATTGCACTGAGCGCGTTGATGTCCGGTTTCACGCCGTGGCGCACCATGGAATATATTTTTAGAGGCAGTACCTCAAAAGATGGACCAGTCACGAAAAAACTGATCAGAACGTCGTCCAGCGAGAGCGTGAAGCTCAGGAGCCAGCCAGCGGCCACAGCCGGAGCGGTGAGCGGCAGCAACACATGGACGAAAGACTTCACTTCGCTGGCCCCCAAATCGCGGGCCGCCTCAATGAGGTTTTCGTTGAACTCGGATAGGCGGGCCAGCACGGTAAGGGTTACGAAAGGCATGGCCAGGGTTACGTGGGCGATAAGCAGGGTAATAAAGCCCAGTTCCACCTTGATCGAGATGAAGAAAATCAGGAGCGCGATGCCCATGACAATATCCGGCGAGATGGTCAGCATGTAAATGCTGCCCTGCAGGATTTTTTTGCCGGTGAATTTGTAGCGGTGGATGCACAATGCGGCCAGGCCGCCCATAAACGTGGCCAGGCTGGCCGCGCAAACGGCTACCAGAAGCGAGTTTACCGCCGCGTCCATCAAGGGCTGGTTTTTCAGGAGCAGATCATACCATTTAAGGGTAAAACCGTTCCAGTCCGTAGAGAACCGCGCATTGTTGAAAGAAAAGATGATCACCACGAGGATCGGGATGTACAAAAAGGCATAGACCAGCCACATATAGGCGTAAGGCAGCTTTTTACGCATCGGCGGCCCCCTTCTTTTTGCCCTTTTCGGTCAGCGGGGTTTCTGCCGCTTTGCGGCTGCTCATGCGGTAAATCAGGGCCAGCAGCACCAGCAGCAGGGTCAGAATGGTACTGGCCGCCGCTCCCAGGGGCCAATCGCGCGCCACCAGGAACTGGTTTTTGATAAAGGTACCGAGCAGCATGTTGGTTGCTCCGCCAAGAATTTCCGGCACGTAAAAAGTGCCGAGGGCAGGCAGGAACACCAGAATACTGCCTGCCACAATGCCGGGAAGGGTCAGGGGCAGGGTTACATGCCAGAAGGAACGCAATGTCCCCGCGCCCAGGTCCTTGGCCGCGTCCAGCAGGCGCACGTCCAGTTTTTCAATGGAGGCGTAAAGCGGCAGGATCATAAAGGGCAGCAGGGTATAGGTGAGGCCCATGAATACGGCGAAATCGCTGTACATGAGCGAGAAAGGACCATCGGCCAGACCCAGCCAGATAAAGAGCTTGTTGATCAACCCCTGGGTTTTCAGGATGATGATCAGCGCGTAGGTGCGAATCAGCGAGTTGGTCCAGAAGGGAACCACCACCAGCAACATCAGCCAGGGGCGCATGCGTTTGCTGGAGCGGGCCAGCAGATAGGCAAACGGATAGCCGAGCAGCAGGCAGACCAGGGTGCTGATGCTGGCCAGATACATGGAATCCCAAAAAATTCTGATAAAGGCCGGGTCCAGAAGCCTGGAGTAGTTATCCAGAGTGAAGACCGGAATGAAAAAATCCGTCTCGCCCCGGTCAAGAAAACTCACCAGAAACAGGGCCAGGTTCGGCAACAGGGCGAACAGTCCCAGCCAAAGCCAGACCGAGCTTATGCTGAAGAGGCGGAAGCGGTTATTCGCCTGCATTGTCCAACACCACCTCCCAGCCCGCCACCCAGCTTACCGCCACGCGCTCGCCGATGTTGTAATTGATGTCCGCATCGTCCTCGTTGAAGAATTCGGCGGCCTGAATACGCTGGCCGTTGTCCAGGGTGATGGTGAGGTCAACGGTGGCACCTTTGTAGACGCTCTCGTTGATGCGGCCATAGAGGTGCGGCCCTTCCAAATCCTCATCGTGCGGGTGATAGATTTTAAGGTCTTCCGGACGCAGCAGCACCAGCACTTTTTCATCCACGGCAAAATTGCGTCTGGTGCGCAGCGGGAAGGTGACGCCGCCAACATCGGCCAGATAGGCGTTATTTTCCTGCACTTCCAGAATAACGCCTTCCAGAATGTTGATTTCGCCCACAAAACGCGCCACGAAAAGGTTTTCCGGTTCTTCGTAAATTTCCTGCGGGCTGCCGATCTGCTCGATATAGCCTTCGTTCATTACCACCACCCGGTCGGACATGGCGAAAGCCTCTTCCTGATCATGGGTAACGAAAATGAAGGTGATGCCGAGCTGGCGCTGCAAGTGTTTTATTTCAAACTGCATCTGCTTGCGCAGCTTGAAGTCCAGGGCGCTGAAAGGTTCGTCCAGCAAGAGCACCATGGGGTTGTTGACCACTGCGCGGGCAATGGCCACGCGCTGCTGCTGCCCGCCGGAAAGCTGACCGGGCATACGCTGGGCGTAATTTTCAAGGTGCACCATGCGCAGGGCTTCCTGCACGCGGGTTTTTATTTCGTCCGCCGGTCTCTTCTGCATGCGCAGGCCGAAAGCGACGTTATCGTGTACGCTCATGTGCGGGAAAAGGGCATAGTTTTGAAACACAGTGTTCAGCTTGCGTTTTTCCGGCACGATGTCGTTGATGACCTTGCCGTTCAGCAATACCTCACCCTTGGTGGGGGTTTCAAAACCGGAAAAAATGCGCAGAATGGTAGTTTTGCCACAGCCCGAGGGGCCGAGCAGGGTGAGAAATTCGCCGTTCTCCACCTGGAGGTTGATATCGTGCAGAGCAGAGGTTGAACCATAATACTTGCTCACACCGCGCAGTTCCAGAATAGGCCCGTTATTTTCTTTCAAGTCTTTGTAACCTCCTCCAGGGGAATATTCAGCGTTACCCCATATTGCCGTAAAAGCGCATCGTTTTTGACACCTTATCAACAGGCGGCAAAAAAACAGGCACCAGCAAACACTTCGGTAATGAGGCCATTCTCTGCCACTAAAACAGATTATGGACAAGAAAAATTTTTAATTCTAACACTATAAAATAACAAATTTTTTTTAACAACCCGCATATTTTTTTTCCTCTGACCCCGCATCACGGCAAGCAGAGGCGCTACCCCCTTCTGAAACGGCCATGCGACCAATGCAACCCGGTATGAAATTGCAAAAAGGCGTCGGCCGCCCGGGCGCAGTCCTTTTGCCCCTGTTCCGGCACAGGCATGTCGTGCCAGGTATGCAGCGGCTGCTCAAGAATATGGCGCAACGCGGTCAGGCCGGGCGCGTCAAGTTTGAAGCGCCTGGCCCCGTAACCTACGCGTGCGGCACAACTTTGGCAGATCAGCCCGTGCTCGCCGAGCAACAGGGTGGCCTGGCTATCCGTTTGCCAGATTTGCCCACAAAAGGAGCAACCGCGCGGGTTCAAGGCATAGCCTTGCTCAAAGGCCAATCTGGCCCGGAAAAAAATCGGGAGCAGCGGCGAAACCGGATTATCGCTTTCCAGGGTGTTGAGCAGTTGCACAAACAAAGCATGGCTGCGGGCCGCTCCGCTGGCCCAGATCACTCTGCCTGGGCTATCATTTGCGTCGTTTTCCGAGTCGCTGGCTCGGCCCATACCCGGCCCGGCATCCGGCCCAATATCCTGACAGAAGGATTCGAGAAACAATGAGCAGTTGATGGCCACGCCAAGTTTGCGCCAGTCGCGGCGTAAACGATCCGGGCCGCGCAGCAGGGTACCTTCCTGCAAAGTCAGATAGCCGCCACGTTCGAAGTTTTGTCCGGAACTTTTGATGTGGAAAAGCGCTTCATTGAATAAATCCAGGCAACCGCTGAAACGCCGCCGACTCTTGCTTCCGCCAAAGGCAAAGGCGGAGAAGATGCCGCGTCCGGGCGAGAACAGGCGCAACCAGAGATCCGCTTCGCGGAAGCCGCCCAAGCGCAGAACTATGGCGCGTTCAGTGAATTCCACGTTAATGAAGTCCAGATAGTGTTGTCATGAGAAGCAAAAAGGCGCTCATGACGACGCGATCTAGCGCGGAAAGCGGAACACTCTGACATCGCCGGGATCAGCGTTGTAATTCAGGGGTTGTCCGTTATAGCTGACCTTTACGGCGGCGGCGTTGCCAAGAACCAGGGTAGCCCTGCTTTTGAAATCCAGCACAAAGTGGCGGCCAGGCATGAGGCGAAGATTGCGCTCACCCACATCGTCGAACTTCACGTTGATCCAGCATTCGCCGGATACGCCGGATACCAGCAGCCGCTGGTTGCCCGGTGCCGGTTGTTGCGCAGCCGAGGCATTGGATTGGGTCACGGTGTTACCGGCGGTTATGCGCTGCCTCTCCGCTGTGGCAGGAGTGTTTGCGGTATTGGCTGGTGCATCTGCCACACCAGGCGCAACCGGGTTGGCCGGAGCCGGAGCGGCTGCCTGCTGTTCTGCCGTTGCGGCGGCGGCTTCGCGCCCGTTCGCGCTGTCTGTACCGTTCTGACCGTTCGGGCTGTCCGTGCTGCTTACCGCATAGCGTTCGCCAGTGGTTGCCGCGCCAGTGCTTTGAGGATTGCCCGCTTCAGCAGATCCGGCTGTTTCTGAATCAGCTGTAGCGCCCTCGGCAACAGGGGTATCAGGAGCATCGGACGACGCTACAGGGGCAACCTGTGCCGGATTCGCTTCGGTAGCCGCTGGCGCTTCGCTGTTTTGCTCCGGCGCTGTCTGGGTGGTTGCGGGCTGGCTGGAGGTCCAGAAATTGGTTTTGAACACGTTGAAGTAGAACCAGGTTCCCACTCCCAGCAGTATTAAAGCCAACAGGATCAGCAGAATAAATTTTTTACTGCCGCCCTGGGTGTTGATACCCACGGATTGCTCACGCGCCGCTGTGGTCAGACCAGGCTTGATGTTGTCCATGACTTCGGAAGGAAAAACTTCGGCCAGCATCCGGTCCAGTTCTTCTGTATCCAGGCTCACAACCTGAGCGTATGAGCGAATGAAACTTCTGGTAAAGATCGGCTGGGGGAGGTTATCGGTAAGTCCTTCCTCAATGGCGTGCAGATTTTTGGAAGAAATCTTGATGCGCAGAGCCAGATCCTCACGCGTCATGCCCAGCGCTTCCCGGCGTTTTTTCAGCGCCGTCCCCAGTTCATACAGTTTGCTTGCTTCCATGCCCCCACCTGTGTTTAGAAAAACAACGATAACACTAAACCGGACGAGAATCCGGAAACCACGCTTTTCAGCGCAGCGATATTTCGAAACCTAGAGCCGGATTTCAACTACCGCACTGCTGCGCAGTTGTCTGGAATATTCTTCAAAACGCTCGTTCAGCCTGGGTTCGCGTAAAATATTTTCAATTTGCGGGGCTACTTCTTCCAGTCCGAGAGCGGTATCCTCGATCGTTGAATTGAGTTGCAGCAGAATACCGGCGTTGTTGGCCACGCGCATAACCGGCGAAACATCGCCCGGCTGCATTCCGGCCAAAACCGGACGCCAGGCCGGGTTCAGATCCGCCCAGGCGATAGCGCCCATTTTACCGCCGTTTGCGGCGTTGGGGGCAGTGGAGTATTTGCGTGCCGCATCGGCAAAGCTGATTTTTCCGCTGGTGATCTCTTCGCGAATCCTTTCCGGGTTTTCGGTAGGCGCGTTGATCAGCATTGAAATATCCACCGAATGCTGGGTGGTGAATTCGGCTTTGTGCTCTTCGTAGTAACGCTCTATTTCTTCACGCGTTACCACTATTTTTCTGGCTACCATCACGTTCATCATGCGCTGGCGCAACAGGTTCTTTTTTATTTGTTCCTTGAACTGCGCCAGCGTGGTTCCCTGGATGATCAGTTGATCTTCAAACTGCTTGGGAGTCATCTGGCTACGCTGGGTGATCATGCGTATTTCGTTGTCGGCTTCGGCGTCGCTCACTGTAACCTTGTAGCGCTCGGCCTCCTGCCGCACCAGAATATCCATGATCATGCTGTCCAGGGTATCCTGAAAAATTTTCTGCCGGGCCGCTTCCGACTCCGCATCCGCGCCGCTTAGTCCGCGGCGGGTGATTTCTTGCAGAGAATAACGCTGCACGTCAAAGAGCGTGATCATTTCGCCGTTGACCACGGCAGCTACCTTGTTGAGCGTGTGGAGCTCGGCTGCCCCTGCCTGCCCGGCGGACAGACGGAAGAAAACGCAGGCAAACATAACCGCTGCCAGAACTGCCATTCGAGGGCCAGTAAGGCCCGGTACCATAAAAAGCAATTTATTGATCATGTTCATCCTTATTTATAAAAGGGCTATATTATTTTTATAGCAACAACTGAAAATAGTTGCAGACGCTTCCCGCGCCGAGGGAATCATATGATAAAGGCGGCTGCTGTTCAATCCGTTTGTTCTTCGGGCAGCAAATGAACGGAAACCTTAATATCCGCCTTGCCCAGAGCCTCGTGCAGCCAGGTCTGAAAGGCTTCCTGAATTTTATCTTCCAGCAGAATGGCCTCGATGCGCGAATATATTTCCTCACGCGGCAACAGGTAGGCTTCTTCTTTGCTCAACAGAATCAGGGCAAGGTATTCTCCGTTCAGTTCCAGAACGGGCGTTGCCTGCATGGGCTTCAGAGCCGAAAGGGCCGCGACCAGTTCCGGGGCAAGACGGTCTTCGCGCATGACTACCACACGGACGGTCATGTTCTCGAAGCGTTGCTGCACGGCCTCAAGATCGCGCTCTTTCTGAAATTGTTCACGGGCCGTGTTGACCTGATCCCTGAACAGGCTGCTGAACTGAATGAAATTCACCCGTTCCGGGATGCGGAAGTCCCCTTCGTGCGCCAGATAGTAGTTTTCGACTTCGTCGGCGGTAATTGAAACCTGCGGACGCAGGATGCGGGTATTGAATTTTTCCATGCTCAGGCGTTTGAACAGCGATTCGCGCCACATTTCCAGATCGATGCTTTCTTCCAGCAGCATCTTTTCAAAACCGCCGGGGGGGTAATCGCGCTTCAGATCAATGGTCGCTTCTTCCAGTTCTTCCGGGGTAATGGAAATATCCCGGCGCTCCAGTTCCTGCGCTACCAGTTCCTGGGCAATCAACTCCGAAAGCACGGCGCTGTATTCCTTGCGCAGGGCTTCGGTGTCGCGGCTTGGCCCGTCACCGGCCAGAATCATGGAATCATGCGCGGTTTGAAGCTGCTTGAGCGTAATGGGAGTGCCGTTGACCAAGGCAACATCGCCAGGATTGACCACGTCATTGTCGCAGGCCGCCAGGCTCAAACAAAATACAAGGCAGAGCAGCAGACTTGTGTGTTTGAGTAAAATTTTATGCATAGGTCCCCTGAAAAATTATTATTCGCAAAGCGGAAGCAGCTGTTCATAGGCCTGGGCCAGTTTATCCGAAACGCTGCCCTCCGCAAGCGTTAATTCCAGCGCCGCAGGCGGCTGGAGTTTGGCCCGTCCCCGGCTTGCGGCAACCCAGGCGACAAGTTTGGCCGGATCAATTTTGGCGTGTTTTGCGCTGAAATGGAGTTTGAGCTTGTCCGGGTGGATATCGGCCCGCAGCACTCCCCAGGCGGAAAGGGCGCGTTTAAGGCGCAGCACGGCCAGAAAGTTTTCCATTTCCGGCGGCATCGCTCCAAAACGGTCACGCAGTTCAAATTCGGCTTCCTGCTGGCTGGCCGCGTTCGGGGCCGAAGACAGTATTTTATAGTAGCGCAGGCGTTCGCGGCTATCCGTGATGTAGTGGTCCGGAATATGCGCCGCCAGACTGATATTGAGTTCGGTCTGTATTTCTTCGCGCAGAGGCTCGCCGCGCATTTTGGCCACGGCTTCTTCCAGCATTTCCAAAACCATGTCCAGCCCCAGGCGCTGCATCTGACCGCTTTGTGATTCGCCAAGAATGTTGCCTGCCCCGCGCAGGCGCAGATCTTCCATGGCCACCTGAAAGCCCGCGCCCAGGTAATCCATGTCCAGAATGATGCGCATGCGTTTGCGCGTGATTTCCGGCAGCCGATCCACATCGGGGCAGACGAACACCGCAAAGGCCTGACGATCCGATCGGCCTACCCGGCCGCGCAACTGGTAAAGCTGCCCAAGACCGAAAAGCTGGGCCTGATCCACTACCAGAGTGTTGGCCCGGGGAAAATCCAGGCCGGATTCAATGATGGCCGTACAGACCAGCACATCCAGTTCGCCGTGCCAGAAGCGGCGCATGGTTTCTTCCAGTTCTTTTTCGTTCATCTGACCGTGCGCCATGCCGATTCTGGCCTGCGGGACCAGCTTGGTCACGTATTCGGCGGCCCGCTCCAGACCCTGCACCCGGTTATAGACCCAGAAGACCTGCCCCTGGCGTTCCAGTTCACGGGTCAGAATGCCGCGCAGAGCGGCATCGTCACGGTTGATCAGGGCGGTGGCCACCGGTTTGCGTTCCGGCGGCGGCGTTTCAATGACCGAAAGTTCGCGGATGCCGGAAAGCGAAAGTTGCAGGGTGCGCGGTATGGGGGTGGCCGTAAGGGTAAGCACATCCACATTTTTGCGCATCTGTTTGAGAAGCTCCTTGTGGCGCACGCCGAAACGCTGTTCCTCATCCAGCACGATCAGGCCGAGATTGGGTATGGAAACATCCTTGGAAAGCAAGCGGTGCGTTCCGATAACGATATCGACCAGGCCGCGTTTCAGGCCTTCGACTACTTCCTTTTGGGCGTTTTTGCCGACAAAACGGGAAAGCAGCCCGACATTTACCGGAAAGCCGGAAAGCCGGGAGCGGAAAGTCTGGTAGTGCTGTTCGGCCAATACGGTGGTGGGGCAGAGCAGGGCCACCTGACGGCCTTCCAGGGCGGCCCGGAAAGCCGCGCGCAAAGCCACCTCGGTTTTGCCAAAGCCCACATCACCGCAAACCAGGCGGTCCATGGGTTCCGGTTTTTCCATGTCGGCCAGCACTTCTTCGATGGCTCTGGCCTGATCCGGGGTTTCCTCAAAACCAAAGGTTGCTTCAAATTCGCGGTAGATCTCGTTAACCGGGCCGTAGGCAAAGCCTTTGGCAACCTTCCGGTAAGCGTACATTTCCACCAGATCTTCAGCGATTTTTTCAATGGCCTTGCGGGCTTTTTCCTTACTGGCAAGCCACTGGCTGCCGCCGAGCTTGTCCAGGCCGGGGTCAAGTCCGTCCGGAGCCTTGAACACCTGAATCAGCGAGAGGCGGTCTACCGGCAGATAGAGCTTGTCATCACCGGCATAACGCAGCAGCAGAAAGTCGTTGGCAACGCCGCCAAGCTGGATACGTTGCAGTCCGCCGAACGCGCAGACCCCGTAATCGCGATGCACCAACAGGTCGCCTTCGTTAATTTCGTCGTAGCGATCCAGCCCCTTGAATGCCTCGCCCGAAGGCCGCCGCGCCCGCTCGGCGCGTGGCTGGAGCACTTCCTCGCCCAGCAGCAGGGTATTATCCCAAAGCAGATTCAGGCCGCGCCGAAACTGCGAAATCAGGGCGTAGAGGCCGGGAACGCCCGGCTCCAGGCGCAGGCGCGGGATAATTCCTTCCTGCTCGGCCAGGGCCAGAAATTTGGCCCGCCCACGCTCGCTGGAAAAACTGAGAATGGTTTTTGCCGGTCCACGGCTCCATTCTTTCATGGCCGCTACCAGACTGTGCCAGGGGCGTTCCAGATCCGCCGGATGCGGAAAAAGATCCTTGAAGGAGTTAAGTTGCCGCTCGGGCAATTCAAGTTCAGCGGCTTCGATGCCGATTTTCAAATCTTCAAAGTGGATGCGGGGTTGCGCACGCAGCCAGGTTTCCACTTCCGCCAGCGGCCTTGCCACCAGCCCGCGTGGCTGGCGTAGCCCCTGTTCTTTTTGTTGCAGAAAAAATTCACGCCATTCGGCTTCCAGGCTGGAAAAGATCGCGGCCAGTTCGGTTTCGCCGGGCAATAGCAGTACGGTATCTTCGGGCAGCCATTTGTCCAGGGTGCTGGCATTTTCATAATACAGGCCGGGAAAGATGGCCCTGGCCCCATTTCGCGCTTCCTTGCGCAGGCTGTATCCGGCATCTTCACTGAGGCGCCCGGCGGCGGTCAGTTTGCTCCAGCGCTCCTCGGCGGCTTGCAGCAGCCCGGCTTCCGGTATGACGGAGAGGGCGGGCAGGACGACAAGATCCGTAATTTCGGCGCTCACGCGCAGGGAGCGCTGGGTGGCCGGGTCAAAGAAGCGCAGGTCATCGACAGTATCGCCAAAAAATTCCAGGCGTACCGGGTTCTGATAGCCGGGGCAGTAAATATCCAGAATGTCGCCGCGCACGGAAAACTCGCCGTGTTCGCCCACCATGGGAACGCGCACATAGCCCCACTCCGCCAGTTGATCGATGATTAATTCCTGCGGCAGATCCATACCCTTGCCAAGTTGCAGGGTGCGGTTTTCAAAAAAGTTTTCCGGCGGGGTGCGGATAAAAAGCGTATCGGCGGCCAGCAGGGTGCAGGAAACCGGGCTGTGGCGCAGAGTATAGAGAGCGGCCACGCGGTCGGCCAGCGTGGATTTGCTTTTGCGGCTGTTGGCATGGGTGCTCAGGCAGGCCTGGCCCCAGTCCCGTCCGACAGACCCGGCTGTTCCCCCTGCCCCCGCTGCCGCGTTGGTTCTCCGGGTTTGCCAGGCCGGTACGGTTTCCGGTGTAGCGCTGCCGTCCACGCCTTCCCCGCCAGTCGGGTTCAGCAGGTTAAGCAGGGCGCGCATTTCCAGAATTTCAGCGGAATCGCGCAGCAGAATGGCCACAGAGCGGCCCGAATTGATCAGATCCAGAACCAGTCTGGCCTTACCACCTGGGCCGGAACGGCTGACGCTTAGGCTTGAAGCAATACTGTCGCCACCGGTATTTGTAGTCCGGCTGATTTTTTTGGCGTAAAGCTCAAGCAGGCGTGTGTAGGTAGGGTTCATAACCGGCGGATTTTAAGAGAGAGCGAGGTAAATGAAAAGGATTATTTATAAAGAAAGCCGCCCGGCACAAACACCGGGCGGCCTTCATAAGCGGAAAACCGCAAGTTCTTACATCTGCGTCAGCGCTTCGATATCCGCGCTGGAAAGGAGCTTGTCCAGATCCAGCAGGATGAGCAGGCGATCCTGAAGCTTGCCCACGCCGTTGATGTACTCGGAATCCATGCCGGCCACGACTGGTGGCGGCGGCTCGACCGTGCTGGAAGGAATTCGCAGCACTTCGGATACCGAGTCAACGACAAAGCCCACAATCATGTTGTTGATTTCGATCACAATGATTCTGGTATGTTTGTCGTGCGACTTGGAAACCAGCCCGAAACGCCTGCGCAGATCAATGATCGGAATGACCTTGCCGCGCAGGTTTATGACGCCCTCCACAAAGGCCTGAGCCCTGGGCACCTTGGTTATTTCCATGGTGCGGATGATTTCCTGTACTTTCAGGATGTCCACACCGAACTCTTCCTCACCGATGCTGAAAGTCACCAGTTGGATAAGCTCGTCGTCCTTTTTTTGGATTTGTTCCATATGGCACCTCGTAAATAAACTGCTGCTTGGATATTTCTATGGTTATCAGCATTCCAGAGAAAAGACCAGTTCAGGCGTTTAATTCAGACAAAATTAATTTATACAGCCACAACAACACCAAACTAACAAAGCAGATTTTTGGCGCGTTATATTTATATCGGCTGATTATAGAATTTAATTAGTGAACTCTTAAATATAAATAATCAACAAATACAGCCAGAAACAGAAATTGGCCGCCAAGGCCAGCAATACGGCGGCGGAACCGGCATCCTTGGCCCGCTTGATCAGGATATTAAATTCCGGTGAAACCAGGTCACAAATGCTTTCCAGGGCGGAGTTCAGCAATTCGGTCAGCATCACCACCAGCCAGGCCGCGATAATCAACAGGATATGGCCCAAAGAGACGCCAAGCAGCCAGGCAATGCCGGGCAACGCCACCAGGGCGATGGTCTCCTGCAGGAAGGCTGTTTCGGTTTTTACGGTATGCAGAAGACCCGCGCAGGACCATTTGCAGGCGGACACAGCGTGTCGAAAGTGGCGGGCAAGAGAGTTTATCATTAATTCGCTTCGTTTTCGGGAGCCAGGGTGAATTCCACATTGAAGGAAGCGTTGCCTACCGTGAAAGGTATGGCAATGCCCGGATTTTTGCCCTGGTGCAAAATGGTGTGATCTTTGCCGGAAATAACGCTTGGCGTGGAGCCCTGCATGACCAGCCCGGCTTCCGACAAACTGGCTCTGGCCGTGCCGGAAATCATGTTGATGATTTCGCCTACAGCGTCCATGGCTTCTTCATCGCTGTAGCTTTCTTCGCCCAGCATTCCCTGAAGCACGGTCAGGGCAGCCTCTTTGCTGAAAGAGACTGAAATGGAACCGGAGCAAGCCCCGGTTACCCCGATGATAGCGGAAATATCGCCCGCGCAGCCCGGACGCCCATGCAGGGAAAAGGGTTTTCCCGATACGGCTTCCAGGCCGGCCATGGTGCTCAGCACTTTTTTGGTAGCGTCAATAAAATGTTTGGCAATGGTGATATCGTCTTTCTGAGCCATGTTGCATCCGAGTTATGTTAATACTTGGTAAAAAGTTTTGACCTGTTTATTCCTGCACATCGCGTGAAGCCGCAACGACTGTCGCAAGCCGACGCCCCAATTCATCCAGAAGCAGATCAAACTGCGCCTGTTCGGCGGCAATAGCCCCGGCCAGAATATTCGCCGATGCTTCCTCTGGTGTTCCAGCCTGTGGCGATGCCAAAGGCTGGCTTTGCCGAGCCGGGCTTTCCAATCTCTCAAGCAGGGCCGGAATTTCCCCGGAAATCTGCGTGGCTGCGCGTTCCGATTCGTCAAGGCCGGTATCGTCAATTTCCAGAGCGTGTGCGGCCAGGGAAAGCATTGCTTTATGTTTTCCGTCCATTTTGCTATGACCTTATCCTGATTGATTACCTCGCGCAAGGGAGCACTTTATCAGTGTTTTCCTAATATTAACTACAAAGAAATATGAATAATTATCAAGAAAAACAACCCGTAGCCCGGCAGAGCTTACGCGCCTTTATCAAAGCGCGCCGGGCCAGGGTTAAGGGTTTCGGGCTGCTGCTGTTTTATTGCCACATGCTGATGGTTTTTGCTTTTCTGACCAGGCAGTTTTTGCCCGGCATGGCGGAAATACAAACTTTACTGGAAGCGATCCCCAGCCTGATTGCGGTGGTTGGGGCTGACGCGACTGCGGCCGGGTTGACCGAACTAGGCTGGTTGGCCCTGCTTGGGCGGGTAAGTTCCGTGCTGGTCTGGGTGATGTTCGGGTTGACTACCCTCAGCCTGTTTTGGCCCGTTTGCTTCAAAACCGCCCTTTGGCTTGGCCTGGCGCACGTCCTTTACGCTTTTGTGTTGCTGGTGCGGGCCGCCTGGGTGCTGTCCGACCTGCCGGAAGCCGCCATGCCCGGCTTGCCGGAACAGGCGCAGGCCTTTGCCGCAGGTGGTTATTTTTACTGGCTGGCCGGGGTGCTGGGTTTGGTGGCGCTGCTGTGGCTGACCAGGCGTAGCGCCAGGAGCGAATAGCATTAATTAAATTATTAGGGGAGGCAGAGCCTCCCCGGAAAAGAATATTCAAAAACAGAATTTACGCTTCAAACTTAACTGTCGCCGCCGCTGCCTGGGCTTTGGCTTTAGCTTCGTCCAGGCTGGAGCCGAGGGCCAGCGCCACGCCCATTCTGCGTCTGCCGTGGATTTCCGGCTTGCCAAAGAGCATCAGCCCGGTATCCGGCGCAGCCAAAGCTTTATCCAAACCGGAGAAAGCCGGAGCCGTGCTGTCGCCAGTGGGCAGGATTACCGCTGAAGCCGCCGGGCCATTCTGACGGATGGCCGGAACCGGCAGGCCCAGAATAGCTCTGGCATGCAGGGCGAATTCCGAAAGATTTTGCGAAATACAGGTCACCAGCCCGGTATCGTGCGGACGCGGTGAAACTTCGCTGAACCAGACCTGATCACCTTTCACAAATAACTCCACCCCAAAAATTCCCCGGCCTGGCTTGGAACCGGAAAAACTGGGTTCGCAAAGCGCGTTAACCACCAGGGCGGCAATGCGGCGTGCTTCTTCCAGAGCTTTGGGGCTCATGGGCTGCGGCTGCCAGGAAAGTCGGTAATCGCCGTCTTCCTGATAATGTCCGATTGGTTCGCAAAACGACAAGCCGCCAGCATGCATTACCGTAAGCTGGGTTATTTCATAGTCAAAGTCGATGAAACCTTCCACGATTACCCGGCCTTTTTCACCCCGTCCGCCGGTTTGCGCGTATTCCCAGGCCGCGGCCAGATCTTCGGCCCGCTTGACAAAGCTCTGACCCTTGCCGGATGAGCTCATAACCGGCTTGACCAGACAGGGCAGGCCGATTTCCCGCGCTGCCTGTTCAAATTCCTCAAAGCTTCCGGCAAAACGGTAAGACGAAGTGGGCAGGCCAAGTTCTTCGGCGGCCAGACGGCGAATACCCTCGCGGTTCATGGTCAGGTTGGCGGCTCTGGCCGTGGGGATTACCCGCCAGCCTTCCTGCTCCAGTTCCAGCAGGGTGCGGGTGGCAATGGCCTCAATTTCCGGCACGATCAGATCCGGCTTTTCCTGTTCGATGATGGTGCGCAGGGCCGCGCCGTCCAGCATCGAGGCTGTGTGGCTGCGATGCGCCACCTGCATGGCCGGAGCGTTGGGGTAACGATCCACGGCGATTACTTCCACGCCGAAACGCATGGCTTCAAGAGCCACTTCGCGGCCCAGTTCGCCGGAACCGAGCAGTAACAGTTTGGTAGCAGAAGAGGTGGTGGGGGTGCCGATACTGACCATATGACTATCCTTATTTATAATTACTATCGAGGGGGTCTGGGGGAAATCATTTCCCCCAGGGGAGGGGGTTGGGGAGGCAGAGCCTCCCCAGAAAAATCAGGTAATTACATCAAATTATTGCAAACTACCCGTTGTACGGCGCACCAACGCCGGGCATCATTTCTTCAAACTGGGTGTAGGAGGGGATGTACATCAGTTCCACCGTGCCCACCTGTCCGTTACGGTGTTTGCCGAAAATGACTTCGGCCAGGTCGCGATCCTGACGCTCCTCGGCTTTTTGATAGGCGGCTTCACGGTAGATGAACATGATCACGTCCGCGTCCTGCTCAATGGCGCCGGATTCACGCAAATCGGAAAGCATGGGGCGTTTGTCGCTGCGTTCTTCCACTTTGCGGTTCAACTGCGAAAGCGCAATAACCGGGAGATCCAGTTCTTTGGCCAGAGCTTTTAGCCCGCGCGAGATTTCTGAAATTTCCAGTTCGCGCGAATCCACGCGGCGCGAGGCACGCATGAGTTGCAGATAGTCGATAAGCACCAGGCCGATGTTTTTTTCGCGTTTCAGGCGTCTGGCGCGGGAGCGCAAATCCATGATCGAGAGGGCCGGAGTATCGTCGATAAAAATTTGGGATGTGGTCAGGACATCGGCTGCCACCTGCAAATTTACCCAATCGCTGTCCGCAAGCTGATTGCGCCGCATTTTGGAAAGATCCACCCGGCCGCGAGCGCAGAGCATACGCTGAATGAGCTGATCCATACTCATTTCCAGGGAGAAAATGGCAACCGGGACTCCGGCGTGGGCGCTGTCGCCTTCTGCCGCACGCATGGCCAGGTTAAGGGCCAGGGCGGTTTTACCCATAGCGGGACGGGCGGCCAGGATGATCAGGTCGGAACGCTGAAAGCCGCCAGTCATGTTGTTGATGCTGCGGTAGCCGGTATTGACGCCGGTTAGGGCGTCGCGCCGCTGGGCGCGTAAATCCAGCTCCTCAAAAACTTTGTGCGTGAGTTCGGCAGAGCTTTTATAGGTGCGGTCGCTGCGGCGTTCGGCCACCAGCATGATTGCCTGCTCGGATTCGTCCAGCATGGCTTTGGCTTCCAGAGCCGGTTCAAAGCACTTGCTGATGATGTCGGAGCAGGAGGAGATCAGGGCACGAAGCTGGGCTTTGTCGCGCACTATGCTTGCGTAATAATCCACGCGGGCCGAGCTGATTACGGACTGGGCCAGGGTGGCCAGATAGACCGCGCCGCCCGCTTCTTCAAGCAGGCTGTTATCTTTAAGATACTCGCGGATGGAAACCAGGTTTACCGGCGCGTTTTTGTCCTGCAGGTTTATGCAGGCTTTGTAGATGATGCGGTGCGCGGGAAGGTAGAAATCCTCGGCCCGCAAGAGGCTGAGTACATCGTCGAGAGCTTCGGGGGTAAGCAAAATGCCGCCCAGGACAGCCTGTTCGGCGTCCACACTGTGGGGCGGCACATTGCGTACAAGATCGGCCTCAGCCTGCTCTTTCAAGGCAGCGGCGGGGTCCTCCTGTGTAAGGGGGACCCCGTCCGCGCCTTCAAATGCGCTATTCCGGCTGTTCCGCGCTTTCAGGCTCGGAGACTTCCTGTTTGGGGGCTGCTGCATTTTCTTCGTGAATCCGTTCTTCGGGCACGACTTTCACTTTAAGCAGTGCCGTTACGTCGGCGTGCAGGCGCACGCGCACCTCAAACTCGCCAAGGGTACGGATGGGGGCGTCAAGGAGAATACGGTGACGGTCAACTTCGATGCCCTGTTCGGCCAGCTTGGCCGCGAGCATGGAAGAGGTTACCGAGCCGTAAAGCTTGTCGTTCTCGCCCACGCGCATGGCAATGCTGAGATCGGCCGCCTGGATGCGGGAAGCCAGATCACCGGCTTCGGCACGCAGGGCGTCCATCTTGGCCTGCAATTTTCTGCGCTCGAGCTCGAACACCTTGAGGTTGGAGTCGGTGGCCAGCATGGCCAGGCCCTGCGGCAGCAGGTAGTTGCGCCCGAAACCGGGCTTTACCACCACCACGTCGCCGAGGCTTCCAATATTTTCAATGTCCGCTCTGAGAATTACTTTCATTCCTGCCATGACCGCCTCCTAAATGATGCTCTTTTTCAGCACTTCGGTGGAGTGCGTGGCAGTGTAGATCATGAAGCCCATCTGGCGGGCG
The DNA here is from genome assembly GCA_031285295.1 of Deltaproteobacteria bacterium. Taxonomy (GTDB): domain Bacteria; phylum Desulfobacterota; class Desulfovibrionia; order Desulfovibrionales; family Desulfovibrionaceae; genus WRHT01. The sequence continues at coordinate 50,280 of JAITWK010000044.1, forward strand.
CGCTTAATTTCCACAGTCAGGGCGCGCTGGTGAAAGGCGCAGGTGCCGGTGATGCGGCGGGCAATGATTTTGCCGCGTTCGGTGATGAATTCGCGCAGAATGTCAACGCGCTTGTAGTTCAGCGGCGTATCCTTGTCGGCGCAGAAGCGGCAGAACTTGCGGCGCGGGGCAAATTTTTTCTTGTTGTTATACATTGGCGGCCTCCCCGGCTTGAGTGGGTTGTGCGGCGGCTTCTTCTTCCAGCACTACGGTCACGAAGCGGAAAATGCCTTCAGTGATACGGATGTTGCGCTCGAGTTCGGCGATCAGCTTGCCGGGAGCCAGGTATTCCAGGCGCACATAGTAGCCCCTGGTCTGCTTGTTGATGGGGTAGGCGATGTCGCGCATTCCCCAGTGATCGGCGAGCAAAAATTTGCCGCCTTCGCGCTCAATAACCCCGGTCAGCACGGACAGCACGCTTTCGCGCGCGTCGCCAGCCAGTTCAGGGCTAAGGAGCAGCATGGTTTCATACTTTCTCATCTGCTTCTCCTTACGGACGTTACGGCCCGTTAATAAAATAACGAGCAAGGTTGGACCCGTGCCTATAGCTGTCCAAGGGGGGCATGTCAAGGGGGAAACTGTTTATTCGTCCAGCATCAAGGTTTTTTGCGCGTTCAATTTTTTGATTTGTTCTTTTGCGATGTCTTCAATGCTTTTGTTGGGTGTGGGCTGATTTTCAGGCAGTACGCCCCCAACGCGCACAATTGTTTGCCGAACTTCCTGCCCTACCTGGTTGTGCGTGTGAGTGGCGGCAGCAACACCCTGAATTTGTTCCATGCGGATTTTTTCTTCGGCAAGCGAGATGCGAAACAAATTGGCAACCAGTTCCTGACTGTTCATATAGTCGAGGATTTTCTGTTTGGGTGAAAGGTGCTTGCGATTGTGAATATCCTGGACAGTTTCGCCGCCATAAAGCCCCATGTATCCGGCATTTTGAAACTGCGCGAATTCTTCGTCGGTAATAACTCCGGCATTATGCGCGGTTTCGGCAAGCATTTGATTCCACTGTTTGATGTCGCCGCGAATTACGAGCCGCTTGTTGTCTTCGTCCAGTTGGTTGAAATAATCGGCAACCTCTTGCCGCCGTGTTTGGATGGCAAAATAGGTTTGCCCGGTGGCAATGATTTCTTTGCGCGGGTCGCCATTTTGCACAATCAGGTAACAGGCGTAGCGCGAAAGTTTGTAGTCGATAATTGACTTTGTTTTGGTTTTCCTGACCTCAGGAAAACCTATTTCCTCATTGTTTTTTTGAGGTCTTGAGGGCATCTCGACCAATTTCTTGACCTCAGGAAAATGGTCTGGAACAGTAAAGCCGCTATTACGACAGGCAAGCATGGCTCGGTCGATTACCTTTTTGAAATTTTCCCATTTGGAATATTCTAATATTGATGCCAGTTCGCGGGCCAGCCAGTATTCATTACCAGCTTCATCCAGATGCTTGATTTGTTCAAAACCTGAATATTCTTTGGCTATTAGTTCGCTCATGCTTTTGCTCCATGCGCTATTTTTTTCACAAGTCATTGATAACAAAATAAATAGAGGGAAGCAAAACAAATAGCAGGTAACTCTTCGTTTTTCCATGCTATTTATAGCCTGACTGTAAATTGCGCATTGACGGTATAAACAAAAATGGTTATAAAATTGAATGAACAGCAAAGAATTTAAACGCTGGCTTGCTGAACAGGGAGCCACTTTTGGGACTATGAAAGGCTCACATCTCAAAGTGTATTTCAACGGCAAGCAATCCATTTTACCCATGCACGGAGCGGAATTGAAAAAGGGCATTGTGGAAGGCATCAAAAAACAGCTTGGCTTGAAATAATGCGAGGATGATATGAAATTTCCCGTTACCCTTACTCCCGACAAAGACGCTGGCGGTTTTGTGGTCACTTTTTCCGATATTCCGGAAGCCATTACCCAAGGCGAAACCAGGGAGGAAGCTTTGAAAATGGCGGAAGAAGCATTGGAAGCCGCCTTGGAGTTCTATTTTGAAGATAGTCGCGCCGTGCCTGTGCCCTCTAAGGCAAAACGTGAGCAGGATGTAATTACGCTTCCGGCAAGTTTGTCCGCCAAAATTCTCTTGCTCAACGAAATGTTATCCCAGAATGTCCGCCCGGCGGAGCTGGCCCGCCGCATGGGGACAACTCCGCAAGCTGTAAATCGCTTAACCAACTTGCAGCATACTACTCGTATTGACGGCATTGACGCCGCTCTTCGTGTTTTAGGCAAGAGTTTGGAGGTAAGTCTGGCTTAGTTTTTACGTCCAGGAAAGTTGTGGTTTTGCCTCGTTTTGCCTAATTTTTTTTATTTTATTTCCCTTACTCTCCCTAAAGTTTTATTCCTGCCACCCGATATGCTGAATGAACTGGGAGAAGTATTATGGCCGTTTCACTTTTCAGCAATTACGCGAGCATGCTTGATTCCAAGCAGATTGGCGAATTGTGGCGGCCAAAATCCCAGCGGATTCGGGTTGGCGACAATGTCGGCCTGATCACCTCCACCTCCTTCCAGAACACCACCTCGCGCAATATCGTTGTAGCAAACGGCGACGACGTAAGCTTTAAATCTACCAGACTGTTTCTTGGCGCAAAAAGCGCGGCGCAGTCCGGCATCAATATCAGAACCTTCCGCAGTTTGAGCGACGAGCAAATCAACGCCGGTGCTGTGTCAGCGAATGATTCGGCTATTTACAACAAGGGCGATCGCGTTGCCTTTATCAAAGACGGCGTCCTGTCAATTTACGAAAAGAAGGAAAACAAATTAGCCGAACTTTACGGTGGTTATGAGGTTGGCGAAAAGCTGGCCGAAGTAAAAATTACCGATGATATGCGCGTAAGCTGGGATGGAGAAAATAACCCGGTTATCCATATGGGCGGCAAGGCCCGCACGGGCGGCGTGCTGCAAGCCCAAAGTAATGATGAAATTTTGATCCGGCACAGCGGAGCGGACGTGGTAGCCGGTAACAGCAGCGTAGTTTTTAATATGTCCGAACGCGAGGGCAACTTCAGCGGCGGCAACGGCGCTACTTTTTTGGGCAGTTACACTGAGTCCGTTTTCAAGAACCTTGGCGGCAACAACGTGTTTGCCGGATACTTCAATCAGGTGGAGTTTTCCGAGTCTGGTGGCGGCGACGAATTTTCCGGCGTGTTTGAAAATTCCAAGATCGAATCCGGCGAGGCTGACGACAAGTTCAGCGGTTATTTTTTCGGATCGGAAATAAACGGCGGCGATGGCAAGAACGTTTTCAGCGGCTTGTTTTTGGGCGAAAGCAAAATTACCGGCGGCGCGGGCGATGACCGCTTTAACGGGCGTTTTATTGGCAGCAGCCTGGACGGCGGCGCGGGTAATGACACTTTTGGCAACGGCTTTAACCTGAGCGAACTGTCAGTCATTAACCCAAAGCATGGCTTTGGCTATGCCGGGCTTGAGGCCGATTTTATCGAGGCCGTGGTTGAGGGCGGCGAAGGTGACGACAAGTTTGACGATGCGGCCTGGGGCGGCAGCGTCAATTTGGGCGCGGGCAACGACAAATCCTCCGGCGTATTTAGCGGCACGATCATGGACGGCGGCGAAGGCGACGACAATCTCACTGCCATGTATGCCGCCAACAGCGTATTTTCTACCGGACTCGGCAACGACGGGATCAGCCTGAGTACTTCGGTTACCAATGTGGTCAAGGCCGATGAGGGTAAAAACACCATCAATCTGGGTAATAACCGAGGTAAGGTTGGCACTGGTGACGAAGCACTGGGCGGCGATCACAAGCTGACTTCTACCACCTGGCAGACTGTTAGCGATTATTTCGCCAAGCTGCGCCCCCTGGAATATGGCGAGCAAAGAAGCAACTATGTGGATGCCTCCAAGGGTGAAAACACCGTTAACATCCGCAACGGCCAGGGCAATCATCAGGTAAAGACCGGCACTGTTTATGAAGAAGATGAACAGCAGCAGGGCGATGTGGCGGCGGAACAGCAGTCAGGCGGGGCCGGAAGCAAAAGCGGCCTTGCCGGGCAGGCCGACCAGACCAGCGGCGGGATTGCGGAAATGTTGTCCAAGGCTGCCACTCAGAGTAATCAGCAGTTGCTGGAAGGCGCGTTGAATCCGGCCGGGGCTGACGAAACTGGCGAAAAGACCGCCGATGCGGAAATAGCCAAAAAGCGCAAGGCCATCGGGCGTTATGTCAGTCAATCCGGCGATGCGCCGATTACCTCCGGGGTCACTGGCGGCAGGGCTGCCACGGTGCATACCGGGCAGGGCGAAGATCTGAAGTTTAACGGGATCGAACGTATGTGGGACAACAGCTTGCGGAGTACGGACCCCGGCACTGGCTTGCTGCATTCCACCCGGCGCAGCGACGGCTTTGGAAGGTATATCAAGCAGCAATCCATTTTTGGATAAATTTTCTGCACCTGCAAATTGCGCCCGGCAAGTAAGCTTTGCAAACTTGCCGGGCGCTTATTTATTTGGAACGCCAAACTTGCTTTACGCGGTGTGGCCTAACTCATTGCCTTGATCGAAATATCCATAAATTCATCCAGGCTCAGGCCGCACTTTTCGCATTCCTGAATGCGGTCGCGGCGACAGTTGGCCGCAAAAGCTTTATCCTTGAATTTCTTTTTCAGGCTCTTCACTTCCATGCCAACCATGCCGGTGGGCCGCATCAAAGAAGCGGCGTAAACCAATCCGGTCATGGTCTCTGCCGCACGCAACGCGTAATCAAGCGTGCTAACCGGCTCTTTGCCGCTGAACTCGCTGTTGTGCGCCACAATGGCGTTAACCATGGCCTCGTCAACGCCGGGTAGGCCTTGCAGCAATCCAATAGCCATCAGCCCGTGATTGGGATGGTCGTTCATGGTGTGCGGGTAATCGACATCGTGCAGCAATCCGCACACGCCCCAGCGATCCTGGTCTTCGCCCAGGCGGGCGGCCAGGGCGCGCATGATGGCCTCGGAATTGAGGGCATGCTGCATCTGGTTGCTATCCGGTTTTTGTTCTTTCAGGCGGTTCAGGGCGGCTTCGCGGTCTACGGCTGGGCTGGACATTTGATTCTCCTGCGCTGGCAAAAGTTCATCTCGTATCGCGCTGGCTAAAGGATTTAATCAGCGGGTTATGAGTGTGGGGCAAGCTTAAAGTTATATTAGGGCAGGCGTGAGGCGCTGGCAAGTGGGGGATCAGGTCGCGCCACCACTTTTTAGCTGCCTCTGCATTTGCTTCAAGGTATCAAGGTAAGCTTTCTCCACCTCGGATAATTCGCCTGTAAGCTGTGTGCGGTAGGTATCGTATTCGTGGTAAGCCTTGTCCACGGCCTCGCTGTGGCTGACGCGACCGGAATCTTCCAGAATCCCCATGCCGAAGTCGCGGGAAAAGGTATCCAGCGTTTCCAGCCAGTCTTTCATATGCATGGGCTGTTGCCGTTCCGCCTTCAATTCCGCCAGATCAAAAAAAGCGTTCACCAAGCGGCGCAGGGCGAACAATTCTTGTTCGGTCATGTAGTTTTTGGCGACAGTCACTTCGCTTTTAACCGGGCGGCTGCCCTTGAACACCGTCAGGCCCATGAACGGAAGCTCGGCGTTGGCGCGGTCAAAAATGATTTCCGCTGCCGTTTGCCCGCTGGCCGCATAGTGTAATTTGTTTTGCACGATTTTGAAGAAGGCAAAGGTTTCCGGCGTGGAGGCGTCGTAATCCAGGCTGGTGGCGTATAAATCCAGCACTTGCCGATACATTACCTTTTCGCTGGCGCGGATATCGCGGATGCGCTCAAGGAGTTCCTTCCAATAATTCCCGCCGCCCATGTTTTTAAGGAGTTCGTCATTCATGGCGAACCCTTTGGCGAGGTATTCGTGCAATACGCCGGTAGCCCAACGCCGGAATTGTGTGCCGCGCAGGGATTTAACCCGGTAGCCGACGGCAATTATAAGATCGAGGTTGTAGAAAGCCACGGGTTTATCAGAATGAGCAAGGTGCAGAAAATGCACATTGCTTTTTTTATCGATTTCGCCCTCGGAAATAGCGTTGTTGATATGCTTGGTGATGACCGACCGTTCTCTTTGGAACAATTCAGCCATCTGCGTCTGTGTGAGCCAGAGGCTTCCGTTTTCCATCCGAACATCGATGCGGGTTTTCCCATCATCAGTCTGATAGATGACTATTTCAGATTTTTCAGGGGGCATGACCATGCTTACCTAGAAAAAAGTCTTAGTAACTTTAGTCACACCTTCAATGAGTTCAAATACGTCTTCTTTTGTTGGTTCACGCTCCTTGGCGTGGTCACAAAGATTTCGCATGTCTGCAAGATGCTGAACATATCTCCATTTAGGAATATCTATAACATTGCCGTCTTTAAGGGCATCGTTAAAATCTGCGATGGTTGGATTTTTTTTCTTGAAATTAATTGCGTGGATACCGCACACTTTCCATAAATGTTTTTCAAGCACAACACCGGCTACAGCTCCACCAGCGCGGAAAAATCCTTTTTTTGCAAGTTCTTTAGCGCTATCCAGTTCAGAATCAAATAATTCAGCTTGAACAACTTCTTTTAAATCAAATAAATAGCTATGTAATTTTTTTTGAGCAGATTTAAGAATATAGCACTGTTGTTCCATTTTTTTTAGTGCATCTGAAGGTCCCCTTTTGGTTTCTCCGAATGCTGTTGTTATGGTAAGTCCTATCATGTAGTCATATATACTATAGTTATCATATAAAATTTCTTTTCTTTTTTCATTTTTATATAGTGATATAAAATTTTCCAGTCTATCTGGAATCAATTGTTTAATTACAGATAGTGACTCTGTATACCATTCATTATAAGCATCAACAAAAATTATATTATCAAGTGTATTTTTAAATTCTTCTACCTGTTCTTTGGGCAGAGAATTTTGATCGTATGCCATTTTTGCAAGAAGCATCATTCCTCTATTTATAAGTTTTATCAATTCTTCTTCTTGTTTTTTATAGATACTCATGATTTTTGAACCTCAAATCAAGTTTTCTGTGGTTAATTCAATAACTGGTAAACGTGTAATTAGAACTCGCGTATCACACGTTGATTCATATGTCCTGATTTTCTTTACTCACAATCTGCTTCATATTCTTCGCATTTAACCCGCTCACCGCAGATTTCCCCGTGCTTTTCTCTATCTGCTCACGAGCGACCTTTGCTGCGTGTGCGCCTTCCACGGCAACTTCCGCGCTTTCCGCAAGTCCGGCTGGCTGCCGGGCTATGGAAATATCTGTCGCGGCTACTTCGGCCAACATATTAAGCACCAGCTCGGTATTGGTCATATTGTCGCGCAGGTTTTCTTTTTTCAGCCCCTTTAAGCTCTTGTATTCGCGCGTGGTCAGGCCGCTCCAGGTTTTGCTCATCAAATCGGTAAGGACGGCATACTCTTCGCCTTGCTGAACACCGCTTTTATCCCATTCATCCGTCAGCGCTTTACGGACTTCAATGGACTTGATGCGCTGGTTGATCCAGCTTTCGCTATACCCCAAGCGGCGATAATTTTGAATGGCGCGATTGATGGAGAGTTCCGGGTCAACCGTTTCATCAATTCGCTCATTGCCTACTTGAGCAAGCCATAGCTTGAAAGGCTCAGCTTTTTTGCTGGGGATGGATTGGACTAGGCGCAAAATCTGTTCGGTATCGGCTACGTCGGTAAGGTATTTTTTACCATCGGCGGCAGTCATTTTCAGTTGGTTAGTATTACTAACCAACTGACTTCCTTCTGCGGCCAGCTTGTTTTTTAGCCATTTCCAATAATTGCGTGTTTTTGTGTAGTCTGTCTGGTCGGTTAAAATGGTGATGATATCCAAGACAGAAAACCACCATTTTTCATTTTCTCCATCCCATTCGGCGCGAACCTGGCGTGACTCAAATAGTTTGATGGATTTTTTCAATTCATTCATGGAGCGCTCTCTCTGATAATAGTAGTAAAAGCTTTTATGATGGCATTAGATGGAGATAATATTTTGTATATAAAACGCAACACAAAATTAAGTCAAGGAGCACGTTTGTATGTTACCCAGAAAAAACAAAGGCTCCCAAGTTCTTTGAGGCATTGAGAATCTTCATTAGTTTGTCCTGACCATGCCAACGTGAGAGCCGTAGCTCAACATTTTCGTATGTTTTAGTTTTCTGCCGCAAATATTGTTAGTTGCTATCTTGTAGGATAATACACAGCGTTAGAAAGTAGTTCCGTCTACCCGCAAAAAATTTGAAATATGGCAAGGAACTGGCGCATGAGCCGCACAACATGGCCGTCCAAATACCGTTGGCTCCACGAATACGCGTTGACGAAACCGGATGCGGTTGCCGACTACAAAGATAGTTGGGACGCTCTGCGCTACTTTGTGCATGGCAAAATGTTCGCCCTGCTCATGCGTAACCGGGGCGCAACTTTGTTAAACCTCAAGTGCGATCCCTACCTTTCGCTCGTTTTCCGCGAACGCTACAGCACGGTGCTGCCGGGGTGGCACATGAACAAGCTGCACTGGATATCCCTCTCCCTGATGGGCGAAACGCCTGAAGACGTGTGCAGGGAATTGGTGGATATCTCGTATGATCTGGTGTGGCAGGGGCTTCCCAAAAGGATACGCGAAGGCGTGACCGGAAAGCGCTTATAGCTGAGCTTAGAACGCACCTCATTCACCGATAGGCGGTAAGCCATTTTTCCCGGTAACAACCTTCTGTCCGGTACTCGCTTCCAGTTCCTGTCGGGCTTGCCTTGCGATACCGCCGCCCCGCTTTCCTGCCGTGGCATTTTCCTCAAGCCCGGTGGCGTTCATGCTTTCGGCTATCTGGCGGGTGGAAAGTTCCGCCAAAGCGGTGAAAATCAATTCGGCCTCGCTCATGTGGTCGCGCAGGTTTTGCGTCTCCAGCCCCTTGAGGTCTTTATGCTGCTTGACGCTGACGCCTGACCATTCCTGATGAATTATGTTGGTGAGGATGGCGTATTCCCTGCCTTCCTTAACTTCATGCCCTTTCCAGTAATCCGTCAGCTTGTTCCGGGTTTCCTGACCGAGCATCCGCTGCTCTATCCACTTCTCAGGACGACCATGCTCACGCCAGAGAGCGCGGGAGCGGTTCAACGCGATTTCGGGGTCAGCCATTTCCTTGATGCGCTCATAGCCGACCTTCGCCAGCCAGAGTTTGATTGGTTCCGCCTTGGGGCTCGGCACAGATTGCACCAAGCGCAAGAGGGTTTCGGCATCGGCAACGTCAGTGAGATATTTCTTGCCATCCTTGGCGGTTAGCTTCAGTCGGTTACAATTTGTAACCACCTCGCTCCCTTCTTTTTTCAGACGATTTTTCAATACTTTCCAGTAGTTTCTGGCAAGAGCATGATCCGATTGATCGGTCAATACTTGGATAATATCCACCACTGAGAAATACCAAGTCTCAGTTTTTTCGTCATACATGCGGCGGATATCATTGTCTTCAAAAACGGCGATGTCGTTTTTCATACATTATCCTTATCTTTTGGCGTACATGGTGGTTGTGACGTGTGTTTATGTATATAAACAAAATGTCAAATTTAGTCAATTCTGATGCTATCCATTATTTACTAACTGCCCGAAAAAACAAAGACTCCCAAGTCCGTTAAGAATTGGGAGTCGTCATAATTTGTTTCTGGCGGAGAGGGTGGGATTCGAACCCACGTATCGGCTCTCACCGATAACCCGATTTCGAGTCTTGAAAATGGGTCAATTATATGCACTGGTTGTCACAACTTATCAATAAAAATCAAATAATTGAATGCTTGCACATAAGCATGAAAACTCGGTGATTTCCAACTCCAGTGGAGCAAATTTGGAGCAAAAAATCTGTCGATTTTTGGAAAAATTGGTTTCTATACTCCCCCCAAAATGCGTCCCCCAATAGCCAGATTTCGGCTCAACCATTTGTGCAACCAGTGGTTGCACTTTTTCCATCAACTGCCCAGCAACTAAAATTTAAGTCTTCCAACTATTCCCGAGGCATAAACTCATCTTCAATTTCCTAAATCGTCGGCAAGGCTCCTTTCAAATCTTCTGGTATAGCTTTGGTCAGCAAGTAGTCGGCAACTGCAATTGGCTTGTTGATATCCTTGAGTGCATATTCTGCGACCAAGCGTTCTTTATCTTTACACAGAAGCAGGCCAATGGTTGGATTATCGCCTTCGCGGCGTAGTACGTCATCCACAACTGATAGATAAAGATTAAGTTTTCCTGCAAATTCCGCTTGGAATGAAACAGCTTTTAACTCTACCACGACATAGCGTCTCAAGGTAATGTGGTAAAATAGCAGATCAATATAAAAATCTGACTCGCCAAGCGTCACTTTATATTGTTGTCCTATAAAGGCAAATCCTTCTCCAAGCTCCAGCAA
>JAITWK010000016.1 GCA_031285295.1 Deltaproteobacteria bacterium
CACTGCGGTGTTCATTTGTTCCATGCTGATGGCGGAAGCCGAAACACGTTCGCGCTGCGTCTCGGTGCTTCTGGTGGATTCTTCCACATGGGCGGATAAATCCTCGGTCGCAGCGGACAAATGGTTAACCACCTGCTCCACATTTGTTGCCGCCGAAATAATGGCTTTATGCCCAACTTCCGCTTCCTGCTTGGCTGCCATGGCTTCACTCAGGGCCGCAGCGGCTTTTTGGCCCTGCTGCGCTGCTTCCTGGCTTTTTTCCTCGGCCTGGGTAATGCGCTCTTTAAGGTTGGCGACCATGCGTTGCAGCGATGTGATCATCTGGCCGATTTCATTGCTGCCGGAAAATTTGAAGGCTGGTGGGGCCGCGTCAAGATTGCCTTCGGCAACAGTATGGGCGAAATCCGCGCTGGCGCTTACCGGCGCCATGATGCGGCGCAGCAGCATGTAAATGCCAAGAATTAGCAGCACGGCCATAACCGCCACAGACACGCACAGAGCGATTATGGCATAGTTGAGCGTGGACAGGACATCGCCATACTGGGCGTTGATGCGCGCATTCACCAACCGATCAAACTTGAAGCTTGGCACCATGATACGGTCTACCGTTGCGTCATATTCCTTGCTGAACATAAGTTGCCGCGCCATTTCAAGATCCGGATCTCCTTTTACGGTATATTTGCCGGTAGTGTCCTGATACAAGCCCTTGGCCGCATTCATAGCCTTGTCTTCAAGCAGTACCAGTTCACCGGAGATTTTTACCGATTCCGCCAGCAGTCCAAGTTCTTCCGCTGTAAATCCGGCCTTTTCAAGCAGGGTGTTCATGGGAACCGTTTCGCCTGGAGCTACGGCGGCCTCAAGCGGACGGGGTATTTCGCCGCTGCGGATTCTTACCAGATCCCAATAGGTGTTTTCATATTCACTGTTGGCAGTGCTGACATAAGCTCTGGCATTGGCTGTAAGGGCGCTGGAAGTTGCGCGTACTTCCTGGGCAAGGAGGATGGAGTCGAAACGTTTTTGGGCGAATTCTTCCATGGCCGAAATGCTGGTGATAACATGCACTGCGCAGGCTGATAGAATCAGAAGGCATACGATACAGACAATTCCGCCGATTTTACTTGCTTTTTTTATGCTCATAAACACCCCCTGTTTGGCTGAAAGAAATCGATTCAGCGGATCATGAAGTGTTGATATTACATCATATTTGATTTAAAGGCAGATATAACGCTTTGATATTAATTATCTTCATGAGTTAAAAATCAAAATAAACACGCCGGGTTTTCAGTTTGTCATTAAACCTCGACTTGCCCGCAGCAATTTGGCAAGTTCAGCCATATGCCCAAAGCTGTTTTTAAAATGCCGGGCAGGATTGATCTCGGCCTGATGATTTTTTCCCGCCTGCTGCTGGTTGTTAGCCTTGGCCTGTTGCCGCTGATTGCCTGGCAGGGCTGGCAGTGGCAGGCGGAACTCTTTACCGACGAGCCTGGCGCGGAATTTTCGTCCGCTTCGTCCGTTTCTCCTTTCCCGGAAGGCGAAAATGGGAGCGGCCAGGTTCAGGCGCGGCTTGAACTTGCGCAGGTTGATCCCTCGCAGCTTGGCTCCGCAGAGGCAGCCATAGGTGAATGGCTGCGGCGGGAAGCGGGTGATCTTGTGCGCCGTGTGGGGCAGGACGCTGTCGCGTCTTTGGAGCAGGAAGCATACTCCAAAGACGGCGATAACAGCCTGGCTCTGGCGCGGGCACTGGAGCTCGTTTTTCCGGATCTGGATCGCCGCGCTTATTACATGCTCTGGCGGGGTACGGTAATTATCTGTTCACCGTTAAATCCGGAATTGCGCGGCCTGGATTTGGGGCATCTTAAAGATGGGCGCGGGGTGCGCTTTATCGCCGGGTTGGCCGCTTTGGCCGGGCAGGGCGGCGGGTTGAGTGGTTTCCGGCTGGGTGAGGCGCTTTCAGGCTCAGGCGCAGAGCGGGGGCCGGACGAAATCAGCGGTAATTTTTTGGCCTATGCCGCGCCCTTTGAGGACAGCGACATTTACCTGACCGTCTGGCGGAACGCGGGCGATTCCAACGGCGAGGCTTTGTATGGCTTCATCCCTGCCGGCGCAGGCAAGACGCAAGGGTGGTTACTGCTTTCGCGCGGCAGACTGATCGCCGGTCTGCTGCTGGTACAGCTTTCATGCCTGGGATTGGGAATATTGTTACGTTTCGGGCGGTTCTAGAAAGTGCTATATAGCTTTTTGACTTTTCTTGATTTTAGATTTTGCCAGATCTGGTAAATTTTGTAATTTTGTAATAACGTGAAAAAGAGCACAATAATTAATTTTAAATTTTGTGTGATAGAGCCTATATTTTTCTCAACATCAAACCCGAGGCTGTGCTTTATGGAACCTATTCAGTTAGGACGAGGAGACACCGAGTTCATCCGTAAAGTCGAAGAGGAAAGCCGGCAGGTTGTCAAAAAATGTTACCAGTGCGGTAACTGCACCGCCGGCTGCCCAATGTCCTTTTCTTACGACTACACGGCGAACCAGCTCATGCGTCTGATCCAGCTCGGCCAGCGGGAGCGGGTGCTCAAGTCGCGCGCAGTATGGATGTGCGTCACTTGTGAAACCTGTACCACCCGCTGTCCCAACGAAATTGACGTTGCCCGCGTACTTGACGTCTGCCGGCATATGGCCCGCAAGGCCGGTTATGGCGGCGTGTTCAACAACATGCGCGTTTTTGCCGATTCTTTCCTGCAAACTGTGCGCTGGAACGGCAAGTCGCATGAACTCGGCCTCATGGCCCTGTTCAAGATGCGTGCGATGAAGCCTTTCTCTGATCTCAGCCTGGCTCCGTCCATGCTGCTCAAGGGCAAGCTTCCTTATCTGCCGCACCGCATCAAGGGCCGCTCTGAAGTCGCTGGCATCTTCAAGCGTTTCAGCGAGCAGCAATTGAAAGAACTGCACGCCCAAACGACGGACGACAAAAAGCCGGCCGGAGGTGATAAATAATGGCTGAAAAAACTTTTGCCTATTACCCCGGCTGCTCCGGTGCTGGGACTTCTATCGAATATGATAAGTCCAATCGCGCCGTCTGCGAGGAACTGGGCATTAAATTGGTTGATATTCCGGATTGGAACTGCTGCGGCTCCACCCCGGCCCACCAGGTGGATCATGTGCTTTCCGCCGCGCTTGGTGCGCGTAACTTCGCGCAGGCTGAACAGCTCGGTCTGGACACGATAATCACCCCTTGTCCGGCCTGCCTGAAAAACCAGCACAACGCGCTGGAGCATATGGAAGAGCCCGGCTTTGCCGAGCGGGTAAACGAGCTTACGCGGCGTCCCCTTACCCGCAAGCACTCGATCAAGTCGGTGTTGCAGGTCATTCTGGAAGATATCACTCCGGAAGAAGTGGCCAAGCATGTCAAGACGCCCCTTAGCGGTATCAAGATTGTCCCTTACTATGGCTGCCTGATGAACCGTCCCGGCAAATCCATGAAGTTTGACGACGACGAAAACCCCATGGCCCTGGATCGCCTTATGGCTGCCATCGGCTGCGAGGTGCTCGACTTCCCGCTCAAGCAGGATTGCTGCGGCGGCGCGGCTGGTGTGGCCGACAACAAGGTTACTTCGCGCCTTTCCGGTCGTCATCTGCAAGTGGCCAACCATCTTGGCGCCGATGCCATGGTTGTGGCCTGCCCCCTGTGCCAGATGAACATGGACATGCGCCAGGCCCAGGCCAACGCTTACTACGGCACCAGCATCAAGTTGCCGGTTTTTTATTACACCCAGCTTATGGGGCTGGCTTTCGGCATCGACAAATCCAGACTGGCCCTGAACAAGCTTATTGTTGATCCGGCACCGGTGCTGGCCAAAATAGGCAAATCCGCTGAGGAGGCCCAGGCATGAGAATAGGTGTATTTATCTGCCACTGCGGCAGCAACATCGCCGGTACGGTGGATGTGGCCCAGGTTGCGGCCAATGCCGCCAAAATGCCTGACGTCGCCTTTGCCGTCGATACCATGTACGCTTGCTCCGAGCCGGGGCAGCAGGCCATTGAAGAAGCCGTGAAGCAGCACAAGCTTACCGGCGTGGTGGTGGCCTCCTGTTCGCCGCGCATGCACGAGCCGACGTTCCGCCGCGCTGTTGAACGCGCCGGGCTTAACCGCTACATGATTGAAATGGCCAACATCCGCGAACAGGTTTCCTGGATCGGCAAGGACAAGGAAGCCAACACCCGCAAAGCTACCGATCTGGTACACATGGCCGTGGAGAAGCTGCGCCTGAACCGCGTGCTCATTCCCAAGCAGATTCCCGTCACCCGCAAGGTGCTGGTGGTGGGCGGCGGCGTGGCTGGCATTCAGGCCGCGCTGGACTGCGCTGAGGGCGGCATGGAAGTGGTGATGGTGGAACGCGAACCGTCCATCGGCGGAAAGATGTCCAAGCTGGACAAAACCTTCCCCACCATTGACTGCTCAAGCTGCGTGCTCGGTCCCAAAATGGTTGACGTGGCCCAGAACGATCACATCGACCTCTTCACTTACTCCGAAGTGGAATCAATTACCGGCTATGTCGGCAACTTTGAAGTGACCATCCGCAAAAAAGCCCCTTATGTTGATTGGGAAAAGTGTACCGGTTGCGGCATCTGCACGGAAAAATGCCCCAACAAAAAGTCCTTTGACCGTCATAACGAGGGCATGGGTACCACTACTTCGATCAATATTCCTTTCCCGCAGGCCATCCCCAAAAAGGCCACCATCAATGCCGCTACCTGCCGCAAGCTGGTGGACGGCAAGTGCGGTGTCTGCGCCAAGGTTTGCCCCAGCGGAGCCATCAATTACGAGCAGGAAGATGAACTCGTCACCGTCAAGGTGGGGGCCGTGGTGGCCGCTACCGGTTACGACTTCATGGACTGGACGGTTTACCGCGAATACGGAGCCGGACGTTACAAGGACGTTATCACCTCCTTGCAGTATGAACGCCTGCTGTCGGCCTCCGGCCCCACCGAAGGGCATATCAAGCGTCCTTCGGACGGCAAGGAACCGAAAAATATTGTCTTCATCCAGTGCGTCGGTTCGCGTGACGTTTCTATCGGCCGCCCGTACTGCTCCGGTTTCTGTTGCATGTACACGGCCAAGCAGGCCATCCTGACCAAAGACCATATCCCGGATTCGCAAAGCTATGTCTTCTATATGGACATCCGCTCGCCGGGCAAGGCCTATGACGAATTCACCCGCCGGGCGCAGGAAGAATACGGTGCGCAATATCTGCGTGGCCGCGTCTCCACCATCGTGCCTCTGGGCGACAAACTGCTGGTGCGCGGGGCGGATACCCTGGCCGGACAGCAGGTGGAAATTGAGGCCGACCTGGTGGTGCTGGCCGTTGGCGGCGAAGCCGCGCACGGCGCTCCCCAGTTGGCCGAAAAGCTGCGTATTTCTTACGACAGCTACGGTTTCTTCATGGAAGGGCACGTCAAGCTCAAACCGGTGGAAACCAACACCGCCGGTGTGTTCCTGGCCGGGGCCTGCCAGGGCCTGAAAGACATTCCCGCTTCCGTTGCCCAGGGCAGCGCGGCAGCCGCAAAGGCGCTGGGCCTGCTTTCCAAGGATACCCTGGAAAGCGACCCCCAGACCGCCAGTGTGGATCTCAAGCGTTGCGTTGGTTGCGGCAAGTGTTGGAACGTCTGCCCCTTTGGCGCGATTCGGGAAATGGATATGCGCGGCCAGATCAAGGCCGAGGTGCTCGAGGCGGTCTGCCAGGGCTGCGGCCTGTGCAACGCCACCTGCCCGCAGGGAGCCATTCAGCTCTCGCACTTTACAGATAACCAGGTTCTCGCGGAGGTGGAAGCCCTATGTCGGTGTTAAACGAAAGCAATAACGGCAAAGAGCTGCGCATAGTCGGCTTTCTCTGCAACTGGTGTTCTTACGGCGGGGCTGATACCGCCGGTGTGGGCCGTTTTACGCAGCCCACGGATTTGCGCATTGTCCGCCTGCCATGTTCAGGCCGCGTGAACCCGTTGTTCATCGTTAAGGCGCTGCTGAACGGCGCTGACGGAGTGCTGGTTTCCGGCTGTCACCCGCGTGACTGCCACTATGCGGAAGGCAACTTTTACGCCCGGCGCAGACTCGAAGTATTCAAGCGGCTTTTGCCCACCCTGGGCATTGACCCGCGCCGCTTCGAGTATACCTGGGTTTCCGCCTCCGAAGGGCAGCGCTGGCAGAAGGTGGTTTCCGAGTTCACCCAGCAGGTTCACGCTCTTGGACCGGCCAAATTTGTGGCTGACGCTCCGGAGTTTGACGTGCTGAAAGTGTGCGCGGAATAGCGCGGAGTCCTGGCGCTTTTGCCGCCTGGCTGCGTAAAAAAGTCTTTTTATTGCCGAAATGAGGAGAATTCCCTTGGCTATACAAGAGCAACTCAAAAAAATGATTCTGGACGTGCTCCCTGATGTGGATTGCGTCATCGGCTGGGGACCGGGACCGGACCCGCTGCGCGGCTCGCCGTTCTTCATGCGCAAGCCTGAGGATGTGGAAAGCTTCATGGCCGGACCAATGGCCGTGCAGAACCCGGCCCTGTTTTTGCCGGAATACAAAGGCAAAAAAGTGGGCGTGGTGGTAAAGGGCTGCGATTCACGTTCCGTGGTGCAGCTTATTTCCGAAGACCTGATCAAGCGTGAGGAAGTTGTTATTATCGGCTTCCCCTGCGATGGCGTACTGGACGTGGCCAAGGTTGAAAATGCCCTGGCCAGCCACGGTGAACCCGGCGAAATAACCGCTGTGGAATTTTCTGGTGGCGAGGTCAAGGTTACGCTGGCCGGTAATACGCACAGCCTCAAGTTTGACGACGTCAAGGCCGATAAGTGCGGCCGTTGTGCCGTGCCCAACGCTGTTATGAGCGACTTTTTCGCTGGTATCGCCCGCGAGGCTTCCGGCGTTAAGGACGATTACGAGGATTTGGCCGCTCTGGAAAAAATGAGCCTGGAAGAACGCTTTGCCTTCTGGGAAAACGAAATGTCCCGCTGCCTGCGCTGTTACGCCTGCCGCAACGCTTGTCCCATGTGCGTATGCCGGGATCATTGCGTGGCTTCCAGCCGTATTCCGCACTGGATCAGCCAGGCCGATTCCACCCGTGACAAGCTCATGTTCCAGGTTATCCACGCCGTGCATCTGGCCGGTCGCTGCACCGGCTGCGGCGAATGCCAGCGCGTCTGCCCGGTAGGCATTCCGGTGCTTCTGCTCAAGCGTACCCTGAGCAAGGGCGTGACCGAGCTCTTCGATTACGCTGCGGGCATGGATACCGAAAGCAAACCGCCGCTGCTCACCTTCCAGGTGGAAGAGGCGACAATCAAGGAGAGGAATTGGTAATGAACGCTCAGAACAAATTCATCTCCCGCGCCAAACTGGCGGATTGGCTTAAGGAACTTTCCTCCCGCTTTGAAGTATGGGCTCCCCGCAAGGAGGGTGAAGGCGCACGCAGTGTGGTGGTTTACCGTCCCTTTGAGGCCGAAAAGGGCCTTGAGCTGGATCGCAAGCCCACGGAATCCGCCAAGCATACCATGTTCCCCCGCTCGGAAACCCTGTTCAACTTCCGCCGCAATCTGGTGGAAGGCGCACCCTCGCTGGAGCTGGAAGAAGCTGCCGACCCGGCCCCCCGGCTGGTTTTCGGCCTGCTTTCCTGCGATGCTCGCGGTTTCCAGATTTTCGACCCGGTTTATAACGGCAGCGGCACGAACGGTCAGGCCAAAGATACTTATTATCTCAAGCGGCGCAGTTCCACTGTGCTGATCGTGAAAAGCTGCTCCAAAGTGCTGAGCACCTGCTTCTGCAACTGGGTGGGCGGCGGTCCCGCCTCCACGGAAGGGGCAGATGTGCTGGCTACCGAGGTGCAGGACGGCTTCCTGCTTACTCCGGTAAGCGAGCGCGGCGCTGCTGTGCTGGATTCATCCCTGTTGGCCGCTACCAACTCGGATATGGAAAGCGCAGCCGCGGACAGCCAGACTAAAGCCGCCGCTGCTCTCCCTGCCGCGCCGGATCTTAAGGAAAGCCAATCGGCCCTGCTCGGCAAGTTTGACAACGCCGCCTTCTGGCAGGCCGAGTCTTCCAAGTGCCTTTCCTGCGGCGCTTGCACCTATCTGTGCCCAACCTGCTACTGCTTCAACATTTCTGACGAAGCAGCCGGCTACAACGGAGTGCGCCTGCGCAACTGGGATTCCTGCATGATGCCGCTTTTCACCATGGAAGCCAGCGGACACAACCCGCGCACTCCCAAGATGGGCAGACTGAAAAACCGCGTCGGGCACAAGTTCTCTTATTATCCCAGCCTCCACGGGGGGCGCATCGCCTGTTGCGGCTGCGGCCGCTGCATCAAGAGCTGTCCCTCTTCGGTGGATATCCGGCGCATCGTAACCGATGCTATCGGGTTCACCGAAACCGTCGGGCTGAAGGAGCAGAACAATGGCTAACGAAAACGCAACCCCCACTCCGACCTACGAGCCTGGCACCCGGAATCCGTATATGCCTTATGTGGCCACGGTGGTGGAAGTGGTGACCGAGACGCACAACATCAAAACCTTCCGGCTGCGGCTGGACGGCGAAGGTGTGCACGAGGCTTTCGATCACAAGCCGGGCCAGACGGGGCAGCTTTCCGTGTTCGGCGTTGGCGAATCCACTTTCGTCATCAACTCGCCGCCAACCCGCAAGGACAAATACATTCAGTTCAGTTGCATGCGGGCCGGTGAAGTTACTACCGCTCTGCATGGCTTGCAGGCTGGCGACAAAATCGGCGTGCGCGCTCCCATGGGCAACTCCTTTGATTACGACGCCATGAAGGGCAAGGATATCTTCTTTATCGGCGGCGGCATCGGCATGGCCCCCATGCGCACCCTGTTGCTCTACATGCTGGATAACCGCAAGGACTACGGCAAAATCAGCCTGCTTTACGGCGCGAAATCGCCGGAAGACCTTTCTTTTGCCGAAGACCGCGAAGACTGGCTGAAGCGTGACGACATGAATACCTACCTGACCATCGACAAGGAAGCGCCGGGTTGGGAACACAAAGTCGGCCTTATTCCGCATGTGCTGGAAGCCATCGGCCCCAGCCCGGAAAATTGCGTGGCCATTACCTGCGGTCCGCCAATCATGATCAAGTTTGTGCTTCAGGCTCTGAACAAGCTGGGCTTCAAGCCGGATCAGATCGTAACCACACTGGAAAAACGCATGAAGTGCGGCATCGGCATTTGCGGTCGCTGCAACATCGGCGGCAAATACGTCTGCATTGACGGCCCGGTGTTCACTTTTGAGCAGTTGAGCCAAATGCCGAACGAGCTGTAAAAGCTGTTTTTAAACGGCTCTTTTGTCCAATAACTGCGTCAGCCGACCTTTTTTACTACGGTCAAGTACGATAAGAGTACATTCCCTCCGTAAAAAAGGTCGGCTTTCTTGTTCTTGAAGCAAAATATCTCGTTTAATAAACAGCTTTTTAAAGCACCAAGCCGAAATCATTTCCACAGGAGCCTGACATGCCGGAACTGCCGGAAGTTGAAACTGTGGCGCGTACGCTACGCCCGCAAGTTCAGGATCGTTATATCGGCAAGACCGAAATTCTGTTTGCCCGCACCCTGCAAGCCGGACATGATCTGCTGCCCCTGCTGACGGGCGCGAAGATTGTGAATGCCCGCCGCCGGGCCAAAGTGCTGTTGCTGGATGTTCTGACTGCTGCGGCTTCGCGGGATGTCAATAGCGAACCGCTGATTCTGGCTTTTCACCTGAAAATGACCGGGCAGCTTTTCGTGCATGGGCTTGAGGTTGAGCCGAACAAGCACACAAAAATTGTTTTCGGTCTGCACTCGGAGCAAGAACAAGCTTTGCAGGCTGGCGGGGTCAAATTAGCCGCCCAAACCAATACGGGCAGTATGGATAACCAGCCGCAAGCCCGTCTGTTTTTTGATGACATGCGTACTTTTGGCTATTGCCGCATAATGCGCCCAAAGGATTTGCAAGACTGGGCCTTCTGGAACAAACTGGGCCTGGAGCCGCTGGAACATAGCGCAAATGAACTGGCGGAACGTTTTGCTGCCAAAAAAGGCCGCATCAAAAATGTGCTGCTGGATCAGGAAGTGGTTTGCGGCATCGGCAACATCTACGCCGATGAAGCCCTGTTCCGGGCTGGAATCCGGCCGGACGTCAAAACCGATGCCCTTGCGCCGAGCCGTTTGCTTAAACTTGGGACTGAGGTTCAGGCCGTGTTGCAGGAATCCATTGCGGCCTGCGGCAGTTCCATCCGCGATTACCGCGATGCCAACGGCAATGTGGGGGCTTTTCAGAATACGTTCAAAGCTTACGGGCGGGGAGGGGAGCCCTGTACCCTGTGCGGCACCATAATGACTGCCTGCCGGGTGGCCGGACGGGGAACCTGCTATTGCGGGAAGTGCCAGAAGTAAATGACAGGCGTGACGCAGGTTTGTTATCGTTAATATAGGCATTGCCTTGCAACCCGGCCTGGCATATGTGAAACTTCATAAACCCTAAAAACAGGAAGGGATCATGAAGTTCACAGTTTCCAAAGAATTGTTCGAGGTTTTGGGCGAGGCCTGTTTTGGCGTTGTGGCCGTGCAAGGTTTGGATAACAATCTGGATTTGCCCGTGATCCGGCAGGATCTGGCCGAGCAAATCGCGGCCCGTGAAGCTGAGTTTGAAAATAAAAAAGTTAAGGAAGACGCGCAGATAGTTCCTTACCGCGAAGCTTTTCAGGCTCTCGGCATCAATCCCAACAAATATATGTGCTCCATTGAGGCACTGCTTAGCCGGATAGCCAAGAAAAAAGGTATGCCGAACATCAATGCGGGCGTTGATCTCGGCAATGCGGTATCTCTTAAATATTGCCTGCCCATGGGTGCGCATGACCTGGACACCATGCAGGGCGATATCGAAATTCGCCGCGCGGCAGGCCAGGACACCTTTGTGCCTTTTGGCGAAACTGTGGCCGAAACCCCGGATGCCGGCGAGATGGTTTATGTCTCCGGGCATACCGTGCGCACCCGGCGCTGGACCTGGCGGCAGAGTGAGCACGGCAAAATTACCGCTGCCACCTCCTCGATTTTTTACCCCATTGATGGCTTTAAAAACGTGAACGAAGCCAAGGTGCTGGCCGCCCGCGATGAATTGGCCGCCAAGGCCAAAAGCCTGTTCAATTGTAAGGTGATTACTGGTTTTGTGGATAAGCATAGCCCTGAATTTGAATTAACATTCTAAAGAATATGGATCATCTTTGGGCCAGACTGCGCGAAAGACTGCTGGCGCTTGACGCGGAAAGCCGCGCCAGCGGCGGGCGCGGTCTGGCTATTGCCTTTTCCGGCGGCGTGGACAGCCGTTTTCTGACCCATGCCGCCGCTTTGTTGAATATTGAGGTGCTGGCCCTGCATTTTTGCGGGCCGCACTTCAAGCGCGAGGCGGAAGCTGCTGCGCTGGACTGGCTGCGCGGACGGACAGGCGAGCATTCAACTCTGAGCTATAGCCTGATTGAGGCGGATGCGCTGGCTTTGGACGAAGTGCGTCATAACAGCCCGGAGCGTTGCTATCATTGCAAAAAATTGGCTTTCGGCCTCTTGCGGGCCGAGGCGCTACGGCGCGGAAAAAGCTGCCTTTGTGACGGGAGCCTTGCTTCGGATAATCAGGAATATCGCCCTGGCCGCCGGGCCATGACCGAATTGGGCATAGTCTCGCCGCTGGCCGATGTAGGCTTTACCAAGGCCGAAGTGCGGGAGCTGGGCGCAAAGCTCGGTCTGGACGATACCGCGCAGCAGGGGCAGCCCTGTTTGCTCACCCGTTTTGATTACGGTCTGGAAGCCACGCCGGATTTACTGCATGTGCTGGATCGAGCCGAAAGCGCGGTGACTGAAGTGCTGCGCGAGTTCTCTCTTTGTGGTGCCGCGCCTTTTAATGGTGAGTTGCCTTTTCGCTTGCGTCTGCTCACTTCCAAAACAGTTCTATTCCAGCCGGAATTGCATCTTCAGCTTGCTCCTGAAAGTCTGGCGGCACAGCCGGAACTGCGTGATAATCTTATTCATGCGCTTGCGTCACATGAATTTACAGCGCATGGTTTAGGGCAGGTAAAAATAGTAGCCATGCCGGATTTGAGTGGTTTTTTTGATCGGAGGGGCTAATGACGCGGACAACCAGCGCGGTAACCGGCGCTTTCGGTTTCAGTGGCCGCTACATAGCGGCCAGACTGCTGCGCTCCGGGCAGCGGGTTGTTACCCTCACCAATTCGCCTAAGCGGGCCAACCCATTTGCCGGGGAGGTGGAAGCCCGTCCCCTGAATTTTGCCTCGCCGGATAGCCTGGCCTCCAGTCTGGATGGCGTGGAAACTCTTTATAACACTTACTGGGTGCGCTTTAACCGCAAGAATCCCGCGCTGAATCAGCCGGATCAGGAAGAAGCCCTGCGGAACAGCGAGGTTTTGTTCAGGGCAGCCAAACTGGCTGGCGTGCGGCGCATCGCGCATATCAGCGTGGCGCACGCGGACGCGGCTTCGCCCCTGCCTTACTACCGCAACAAAGGTTTGGCCGAGCAGGCACTGGCAGCCAGCGGGGTTAATCATGCTATTTTTCGCCCGGCCATGCTTTTCGGCCCCGGCTCGGTGCTGCTGAACAACCTGGCCTGGACCCTGCGCCGCTTTCCGCTATGTTTCATGTTTGGCGATGGCGCTTATCGCCTGCGCCCGATTTTTGTCGATGATTTGGCCGCCCTGATGTGCGGGGACTGCGCGGCAGGCGCACCCGCTGCATCAGTTGCCGCCGCCGCATCCGCCGTTTCCGGCTCGCAGATTGTGTCCGTTACACCTGTTCCGGCAAGCGGGAGCGGCCTGATTCACGCGCTTGGCCCGGAAGAATACAGCTTTCGCGATCTTATGCGTATGCTGGGCGAGGTCATCGGTTGCCGCCGCCCGCTGATCGGGATGCCGGTCACTCTGGCCTGGCCGGGCGTATGGCTGCTGGGCAAAGTTCTGGGCGAAAGCCTGGTCACCCGCGATGAAATTTCCGGGCTGATGAACGGTCTGCTTACCGTCACGGGAGCGCCAGCCAGCGGCGGAACCAAACTCAGCGAATGGGCGCGGGCGAACGCCGCTTCGCTCGGGCGGGTTTTTATCAGCGAGAACTCGCGGCGCAGGGATAGGGTTAGCGCTTATTAATTAATAAAACCGGAATCTGCAAGCAATACTGAAATGTCAGCCAAACCAGAAAACACCACCCATACTGCCCCCTCTGCCCAGGCGGGCTCATTAACCCCGGCCTCCAGCCCCGGCCCTGCCTCCGGACAGCGGATAATGCTTCTGGCTTTTGCCTCCACCAGCAGTATGATTATGGGCGTGAGCAGCATCATGCCCATGGTGCCTATGCTGTCCAAGGTTTTTGAGGTCAGCCTGGTTCATGCCAGTCTGGTAATAACCGTGTTCAGCCTGCCCGGCATTATCTTTGCCATCTTTGCCGGTATGTTGGCCGACCGCTTCGGCCGCAAAGTGGTGTTAGCCCCGTCTTTGCTTATTTTTAGCCTGGCCGGGGGGGCTTGCGCTCTGGCTCAGGATTTTGAGACTCTGTTGATCCTGCGTTTCATTCAGGGGGTGGGCTCGGCTCCACTCAGTCTGCTTAACACCACAATTATTGCCGATACCTGGTCCGGTCCGGATTTGGGGCGTATGGTGGGTTACAATATGACCGTGCTAAGCATAGGCAACGCGCTTTATCCCTCAATTGGCGGTTTTTTGGCCCATCTGGACTGGCGGCTGCCGTTTTTGCTGCCGCTGCTGGTGCTGCCGGTAGTGCTTATCGCCCTGCGCACTCCACTGGCGCGTCCGGGCGGCAATATGGATTTTCGCGCCTACAGCGCCGGGCTGGTCAGAACTTTTGACAACCGGCGCGTGTTGGCGTTGTTTTTAATTACTTTCCTTACCTTCACCATGCTTTATGGCCCGATTATCACCTGCTTTCCGGCTGTGGCCGATGCCCGTTTTCATGCCGGACCGGGCGTAATCGGCCTGGGTATGCTGTTTTCCGCCATGGGTACGGGGGTTATGGCGGTGCAGCTTGGCGGCCTCTCCAAGCGCCATTCTCCGCGTAAATTGCTGGTGGTCAGTCAATGTCTGTATTTGGTGAGCTTGCTGCTGTTCGCGCTGATCAGCCATTTTTCCGGGCCGGACATGATACTTGCGGCTGGTTCTGAGCCGCTTGCGCCTGGTGCGGTATCGGAAGCGGACGCCGCACTTGGCGCTTACGGGTTGTACTGGCTGGGTTTGCCGATTTTTCTTTTCGGCCTGGGGCAGGGGCTCAATATCCCCAACGTGCAGACCCAGCTTTTGCAAGCAAGCGGCGCGGCGCAACGGGCCTCGATTATGGCCGTGAACTCCATGCTGCAACGCATCGGCCAGACCGTGGCCCCGATCGGATTCAGCGCGGTAATGGTAGCCGTGGGCCTGGAGGCGGGGTTTTTTGTGGCCATCCTGTTGGCTTTGCTGGTAATTTTTTTAGCTATGGCTTTTTTGCCTAAAAGCGATAAAAGTTGTTCATAAGAAGGTAATAACTCCTAATTTATAAACAACTTTTTCAATTATTAGATTAAACAGGAGCGACCATGAAAGATCTTCCGCCGGGCTTTATCTGGTATGCGCACCGGGTTTCTTACGGCGAGACCGATGCCATGGGCGTGGTCTATTACGGCAATTACATGCATTTGTTCGAGCGTACGCGTAATGAGCTTATGCGGACTACCGGCATGTCTTACGCGGAGGTTGAGCGGCGGGGCATTTTTCTGCCCGTGCGCCAGGCCGATTGCCGCTACCGCATCCCGCTGCGTTATGACGATCTGGCCTGGATCAAGGGCGGCATCAGCGAGTGGGGCCGCGCATCCGTGGTTTTCAGCTATGAAATCTATAACGAGACCAAAGATCGCCTGCACGCTACCGGCAGCACGCAACATGCGACAGTTGACGCTTCTGGCCGACCGGTGCCTATTCCCACCTGGTTGCGCGAGATCTTCTAGCGCCTCATTTTGCCGTGATACTTCGTCAGGCATCGTTTTTTGCTCCGGTCGAGTACCAGAAGAGTACACGTCCCTTCGCAAAAAACTCACCTTCCTCGTCTGACGACAAAAGCAGGCGCTAGCAGATGCTCTCCAATTGGTCTGTTAGCAGAGCTTGGAGCCGTCCGGCACCACCCGCTCCGGCCTGGCGATTACAATATCGCCATTCGCGTCCGGGAAGCCGGTGAGCAGGAACTGCGAAAGAAAGGGTCCGATTCTTTTTTCCGGAAAGTTGACCACGCCGATGATCTGCTTGCCGACCAAGTCTTCGGGGGCATAGTGCGCGGTAATCTGGGCGCTGGTTTTCAGTTCGCCTATTTCCGGCCCGAAGTTCACCCAGACCTTCCAGGCCGGTTTGCGCGCTTCGGGAAAAGCCTCTACCCGGACTACCGTTCCGGCCCGCAGTTCCACTTTTTCAAAATCACCCCAGGTAATTGTTTCCATTTTTATTTTCCTCGCTAATTTTCAGTTTGCCCTGATCGTTGAGCGGTATAATTAATCATACCTTATTCTGATTGTCGAATCGGTTTGATAACATTTCCCTTTGCATCGCAAAGATCCGCGATCAGGGATTCGCCGCCCAAACCAACCCGCAGCAGGGCGAAACGCGCCTGATCATAAGTTTTGGCCTGCCCTTCCTCAAAGAAAAAACTGCCGCCGCTGATTCTTACTCTGGTTTGCCGCCAGCGGTTGCTGTCCGGCTGGCTCAGCACCTTGAAGGCCAGCAGCTTTTCGTCCTCGGCCAGTGGCGCTCCGGGCTCATAAAGGCGGGCGAATTCGCTTTTGCCGTCAATTTCGCGCATAACAGCCAGCCCCTGGCCGTTTTTTTGCCACTCGTAATCCTTTTCCGACAAGCTCGAGAGCATATCAATGTTTGCGGCGATCTCGCGCTCGGCCCGCAAATCCAGTTCCATGTAATAGCCCTGCAGGAGCGAGAGCGGATCGACCGGGGCCAGCTCCAGCAGCATGATTTGCCCATTGCGCAGCAACGCTTCCTTGTCCGCCACGGAATAGTTGAAGCCACACAAAATACATATGAGGATCAGAAGCAGCGCATAGCGGCCGGATAACAGGCTGTTGCGCAAGCTGATATTTATCGCGGCGGGAATGGCGCGGGCGGTTTCTGCTTTGTTTGTTTTATCCGCTACGCTCCATATATGTTGCGCGGCCAAGGCAAAAGCCGCCAGCAGCGCTCCGCTTGCGGTCAGGCAAAAAGCCTTCCATAAAAAAGACATGTTCAGGTTGTAATAAAGCATGACCACAGCCAGGCCGAGATAAGCGGCGGCAAAGCCGGATAAAACAATGTCGCTGCGATTGCGGGCCAGCAGCAGCAGGGTTAGCCCCAGCGCGGCACTGGCTGAAAGCCAGGCCAGCAGGGCCAGAACCAGCCCGAGGGCCAGCAGAATTTTTTTACGCTCTGGCTGCCTGCGGGCCAACAGAATAAAACCGGCCAGAAAACCCAGGGCCAGACCGGGTTTTACAAATACAAAAAAAGTCTGGCGCATTACAAACAAATCAAAATCCAGCAGGGTCAGGCTCATGGTCAGCAAAAACAGCAACCCGCCGCCAGCCGCGCTTTCAAACAGTGCAAAGCTCTGCTTGTTGTTCGGATTTTCGTTTTGACTGCCAGCGTTTTTTGGGTCCGCGCTCTGTATATGGATGCTATTGGGGTTGGCGCTTTTTGCGGCTGCCAAACTCGGCATACTGCCAAGTCGGGTAAGGCAGAAGGCGCAAACCGCCGCCGGGAACAGCGCTGCCAAAATTTGAAAGATCAACGTGGTTGAGCTTAACGGTTCCGGCAGCAATTCATTGCCCTGATAATACGAAGAATAGTAGTCAGCGCCAAAATAGCTGCCATATAAATACAGCAACAGCATATACAGCGAAGCCAGCGCGGCGGCGAAGCAGATTACTCTGGGGCCGTCATAGGGTAGCAGCCGCCAGAAACAGCCAAACAAAGCGGCCGCAAACAAAAAGGTGCCGCTTTGCACGCCGTGTTCGACAACCGGCACCGCGCTGGACATTAGCCCGCAAAACAGCAGAACCAGCCCGAACTGGCGCATGGCAAAAGATGGTTTGCGGAACATGACAACTCCGCCAGCGCAAAAGCAAAGGCCAATAACCAGCATGCCGTATTTATCATAATCCAGATCGTCAAATATTGTGAGAAGCATAAAGCCAAAAATCAGCAATGAGCCAAGCCAGATGCCGATAGCCATGGGAACTTTAACATACCAGGGCTGGGTGGTTTCCTGTTTGGCTTCGTCTTTGGTCAGAAAGTCGGTTATTTCCTCCCCGGACATGGTGTTGGTGAGCAGCCAGTCACGTAGCGCCCTGGCCCCGGCATCGCGCCAGACGGCCAGATTACGCAACGAGGGCAGCTTGCCCGCTTCGCTGGTTGTAGCTTGCCGTGCCAGCATGCCCTTGCGCAGCTCGAAAATAGCCTTGGCCGCCCCCAGGCAGAGCGCAATCAGGATCAGCCCGGCCAACAGCAGGGCGCTGAAGCCATCACTACCGCCCAGATCAGATAAAAGAGCCTTGATCAGATACACGCCGATATGCCAAGCCAGACTGAACACGGCCAGGGCCAGCATGAAGAGATCCGGGAATTTGCGGTAGTAGAAAACAAAAATGCCGATCAGCGCCGCCAGATAGAGCAGGGCGGTACTAAGGCCGAAAGATTGTGGCTGGGCGTTATGGTAGTAATAAGATCCGGCTTCCAGAATGAGCAGGGTCACCTTGCAGGAGATGAGCAGCATGAAGGCGGTTGCCGTAAGTCTGGTCAGCCAGCGCAGGGAATCAAAGGAGGCAAAAAGCCCGGCCAACCGCGCTGTCGCCCGCTGTCGGCGGATCTGAAAAAATGCTTCGCAAAGCAGCCAGGCCGCCAGTTGGCCCAGCAGCAGGGCATCAACGCCGTAAAAGGAGCCTGACAGGCCATCAAACGGGTCAAGACTGAAGTCAGAGTCAAAAAGGTATCGCCGCAGCAGCAGGCAGAGGCTGCCGGTGATCCAGAGCAGCAGGCCCAGCCCGGTGTTGCGGGCCAGCAGAAAAAGAGGCAGGAGCAACAGAAACCAGCCTCGGAACAGCTCCCAGGAATTGGCCCCGGTTTGATAGATTTGCCCGTGGAGGGCCAGCAGAGCGCCTAGGCTGATACCGGCGCAAAGCAGGGCCGCATTGCTCATATGCCCTATTTGATCTGCCGGGTCCGCCTGGCCCGCCTGGTTGGCCCCGTCTGCCTGAACCGCCAGGCTTGCCGTGTTCGCGTGATCAGTCCGGTTCATCCCGTACTGCCAGCGCCAGAAGGCAAGCAGGCCGCAACCGGCGAAGATCGCTTCAAAAATACCGAATTTTAGAAATTTGGGAAAATCCTGCCAGTTCCAGGCCAGGAACATGATTACCCCGGCCAGAAAGAACAGCGCTCCGGCCAGGCCGAGAACGCGCCCGAAAAAAACGCGCCAGTCCGGGGCGTCCGGCCTGATGTCGAAATAGTCAAGGCCAGACGAATATTGCGCCGCGTCCAGGTGTCCGGCGGTGAACAGTTGTTTCAGCCTGCGCCTGATATCGTGTTTAGCGCTGAATTTATAACCTGCTCCGGCTTCGGCTTCCCATATAAAGCGTTTTTCCGGCATATTGATTCCCCTGTGGGTAATAATTCGCGATATTTCCTTATAGTTAATATAGGGGCAATGCGCTATACTAACTGCACAAGTTTTTTTGTTAATTGGTTATGGGAGAATGCTGATGTCTGACAGATTATCATATCGCGTTGTTATCTTATTCATTGGCCTGACTATCGCATGTTTTGGATTGCAGACTTTCGCTGTTGCCGCCACTGCTTCACAGAGCGCAAGTTCTCCTGCCCTGTCGGATGCGGACAGAGAGCAGCTGTTCAAGGCCGGTGAGTTGTACAATGCCCAAAAGTATGAGGATGCCGCCAGATTACTTAAGCCACTGGCTGAACAAGGCAACCAGGCCGCTGCTTTTTCCATGGGGCTTATGGAAGCCAGGGGGAATCTGGGTGCGCCGGATTATGTGAAAGCCCGTAAGTGGTGGGAGATGGCCGCCGGGCAAAACCATCCGGAAGCCGAGTATAATCTGGGTCTGATTTATGCGCGTGGCGTGCAAAATGGAGGCGACGGCGCGGATCCTTCGCAAAGGGATTATGCCAAGGCCCGTGAATGGCTGGAGCGTTCAGCCGGGCATGGGCATGGCGGGGCCATGTATGCTCTGGCCGGTATGGCCAGAACTGGCGAAGGACAGGCCAAAGATCCGGCTGAGGCCGTGCGCTGGTTCCGGCAGGCCGCCGAGATCGGCCACCCGGACGCGCAATACCAGCTTGGCGGCATGTATCTGAATGGCAGCGGCGTAACAAGAGATACCCAGGAAGCCGCGAAATGGATGAAAATGGCGGCTGATGCCGGACACCCCGGTGCTAAAAACGCCATGAAACTATTGGAAGGGATGGCCAAAAAATAATGGATAAAATCAGGCTTGGCAAAACAGAACTTATGGTATCCCGCTCCGGCTTCGGGGCTATTCCCATTCAGCGTATCAGCGATGAAGACTCCACTACCTTGTTGCGTGCGGCGTTTGCAGGCGGGATCAATTTTTATGATACCGCGCGCGGCTACAGCACCAGTGAGCATAAAATCGGCCTTGCCCTTGGCCATGTACGCAAGGACATCATTATAGCGACGAAGTCCGGAGCCGAGACCGGCGAAGAACTGGAAGAGCATCTGGAAACTTCACTGGCGCAACTGGGCACGGACTATATTGATATTTATCAGTTCCACAACCCGGCTTTTTTTCCGCGTCCCGGTGATGCCAACGGCGTGTATGACGCGGCCTTGCGGGCCAAAGCGGCGGGAAAAATCCGGCATATAGGGGTCACCAACCATCGTCTTGCTTTGGCCAAAGAGATGGCTCAAAGCGGCCTGTTTGAAACCGTGCAGTTTCCCATGAGTTCTCTGGCTACTGATGATGAACTGGAACTGGTCCATTTGTGCAAGGCGCACGATGTGGGTTTTATTGCCATGAAGGGCCTGGCGGGCGGATTGATCATCAACGCCAAAACCACCTTCGCCTTCCTGCGTCAGTTGGGCAATGTGGTCCCCATATGGGGGATGCAGCTATTGTCGCAGCTGGAGGAGTTTTTGCGCTATGAGCAAAATCCTCCCGCGTTGGATGAAGAAATCTGGAAGCAGATTCACCAGGACCGGAAAACCTTGGCCGGTGATTTTTGCCGCGCCTGCGGTTACTGCCAGCCTTGCCCGGTGGGGATTGTGATCCCGGCAGCCGCCCGTATGGAGGTTATGCTGGGCCGGGCGGATTGGCGTATGCTGAGTGGGGAGTACGGGCAGGAAATTATGGGCAAAGTGAAAGACTGCGTTGAATGCGGCAGGTGCCGGAGCAAATGCCCCTATAAACTGGACGTGCCCGCGTTGCTTAAAGCGAATCTGGCTTTTTTTGAGGATTTTTGCAGCAAGTTGTAAACTGGTTCCGGGGAGGCGGAGCCTCCCCGGAAGAATCTATTTGAAGCCAGTAGTATCCAAGCCTACCAGGCCGGAGCGCGTCGTATTTCGCCGTCAGTTTTGGGGCGGCGATGGGCGGGCGGAACATTTTTTTCGGGCGTTCTGGGCGTACTTTTAGCCTTGGCGCTGGTTTTAGCGGTGGCTTTTTTTTCACTGCTCTGCTTGCTGCCGCTTTTCTTGGCGCTGCTGCTGGCCGGTTTTTCAAAGGCCAGAGCCAGCACATCCTGTAGCGTGGTCGCGGTATGCACGGTGATTTGTCCGAGCAGGTCAGCCGGAATATCTTCCAGATCCTTGCTGTTTTGTTTGGGAATAACCACGTTGCCGATTTTGCGGGCCACGGCGGCCAGAATTTTTTCCTTGATGCCGCCCACCGGCAGCACATTGCCGCGCAGGGTGAGTTCGCCGGTCATGCACAGGTTGGAAGAAACCGCCCGGTTGCTCAGGGCCGAAATCAGGGCGGTGGCCAGAGTCACGCCAGCGGAGGGGCCGTCTTTGGGGGTGGCTCCGGCGGGTACGTGGATATGCAGATCCAGTTGCTCGTGAAAATCCGGATCGATGCCAAGTTCGCTTGCGTGCCCGCGTGCGTAGCTTACAGCGGCCTGGGCGCTTTCCTTCATCACGTCGCCAAGTTGTCCGGTGAGAATCAGCTGGCCCTTGCCGGGCATGGCGCTGACCTCGATATGCAGAATTTCCCCGCCAAAGGGCGTCCAGGCCAGACCCAGCGCCACGCCGGGCAGCAGGCGGTTATCCAGCTCTTCATCCAGAAAACGCGGCGCACCCAGCAGGGCATGCACCATTTGGCTGTCCACCTTGAAGGGAGGCTTGCCGCCTTCGGCCTTTTTACGGGCCAGCTTGCGGCAGACCGAGCCGATTTCCCGCTCCAGATTGCGCAGCCCGGCTTCGCGGGTATATTCGCTGACCATGCTTTTCAGCACCTGATCGCTGAATTCCACATCCTTGGCATTCAGCCCGTTCTCTTTGGCCTGCCGCTGGACCAGATAACGGCCCGCAATGGCCACCTTTTCCTGCATGGTGTAGCCGGGCAGGCGGATGATCTCCATGCGGTCGCGCAACGGGCCGGGAATGGTGTCCAGCGAGTTGGCCGTGCAGATGAACATGACCTTGGAAAGATCGTAAGGCACGTTCAAATAGTGATCGCTGAAAGAAAAGTTCTGTTCCGGGTCCAAAACTTCCAGCAGGGCCGAAGAAGGATCGCCGCGAAAATCGGCCCCGATTTTGTCAATTTCGTCCAGCATGATTACCGGGTTGCGTGTTCCGGCCTGTTTCATGGCCTGAATGATGCGGCCCGGCATGGCGCCCACATAGGTGCGCCGGTGGCCGCGTATTTCGGCCTCGTCGCGCATGCCGCCAAGGGACATGCGGAAGAATTTGCGGCCCATGGCCCTGGCTATCGATTTGCCGAGCGAGGTCTTACCCACGCCTGGCGGACCGGCAAAGCAGAGGATCGGCCCCTTGGATTTCGGATTGAGTTTGCGCACGGAAAG
Organism: Deltaproteobacteria bacterium; assembly: GCA_031285295.1. Taxonomy (GTDB): domain Bacteria; phylum Desulfobacterota; class Desulfovibrionia; order Desulfovibrionales; family Desulfovibrionaceae; genus WRHT01. The sequence goes on from JAITWK010000016.1 coordinate 22,086, forward strand.
GTATTCAAGGATGCGCTCCTTGATTTTTTCCAGGCCGTAGTGGTCTTCATCCAGTATTTCAGCGGCCTTGCGAATTTCCAAGGTGTCGCGGGAAAGCTTTTTCCAGGGCAGATCCGACAGCCATTCCAGGTAGGTGCGCAGCACCGAGAACTCCGCCGAATCACTGTGCATGGAGGAAAGCCGCTTCAGTTGCTTCTGCGCTTCCTTGTTCACTTCCGGCGGCAGTCCGGCCTTGCCCAGTGTTTCGCGTATTTCGTCTATGTCACTGGTATCCGGGCCGTTTTCGCCCAGTTCCTTGCGAATGGCCTTAAGCTGCTCACGCAAGAAGTAGTCGCGCTGGGCCTTGTCCATGCCTTCGCGCGCGCTTTCCTGAATATGCACCTGCATGGAGGCCAGTTCGGCTTCCTTGGCCAGATGTTTGTTCACCAGAGTCAGGCGCTTGACCGGGTCCAGGCAGTCCAGAATGTCCTGGGCTTCGCTTACTTTCAGGCGCAGGTTGGCGGCAATGAGATCGGCCAGGCGTCCGGGGTGATCCACACTGCTAAGGACAGCGCCGATTTCCGGGTTGTTGAAGCCGCGCATGGACAGGATTTTTTCACTTTGATCGCGGGCGGCGCGGAGCATGGCCTCAACTTCCAGACCAGCCGGATGCTCTTCGCGCTCGGGCAGAAGCTCGGTGTCCGCTTCCAGATAGGCCTTGCCGGTGGTTATGGCCATGGCTCTGGCCCGGGTCAGCCCCTGAACCAGCAGTTTGAGGCGGCCATCGGGCATTTTGAGCATGCGCATGATCATTACCACCGTGCCGACTCGGTGCAGATCTTCGGGTTGCGGATTATCCACACTTTCGTCTTTCTGGGTGAGGATCATCATGTAGCGGTTGCCGTTCAGGGCGGCATCCACGGCCTGCACCGAGGCTTCACGCCCCACAAACAGGGGCAGCATCATGTAGTTGAAAATAACCACATCGCGCACCGGCAGTACCGGCAAGATGCGCGGGATATCATTCGGCAGGGCATGCGGCTCGTTCTTCTCTCCAAAAGGAACAGCGTCCGCCTGATTGTCATCGTTCAAATATGTATTGTCGCTACGTTCGCTCATGTTGTTACCTCATATTGGCAGAGTCTCATTTTGCCGTGAGCTTTATTTTATGACACTACCAATGTTACTCAGGGGGTTCGACTATTTGTCGGTTTTACGGTCTAAAGTAAAGCTGTGGCGAGTTTTGTCAAGGAGGCTAGACAATCAGGCGGATGGGCGAACAGCGCAAGTTGTGGCTGGGACTGGTCCGGCGGCTTAGATATTTTAAAGCAGTCCTTCGTCCGAGAGACTACAAAAGGCATCGTCAGTGACGATGATATGGTCCATAAAGCGCAGACTAAGGGCTTGCGCGGCTTCGCGCAGTTGCCGGGTGGCTTGCAAATCCGCTCCGGAGGGCCGGGACGCGCCGCCGGGGTGGTTGTGCACCAGGATGAAGCCCGAAGCCTTGAGCAGAATGGCGCGTTCGACAATGTCACGCGGATAGATGGTGGAATTGTCCGACGAGCCTTTATGATAGCGCTCCCAGGCCAGCAGGTGGTTTTGCCCGTCCACATAGGCCAGCCAGACCTCCTCCAGCGGGTTTCCGGCCAGGCGTTGTCTGGCCATGGCCGCCACTCTGGCCGGGGATGCCAGCACCTCGCGCCGACGCAGCGGAGATTCGGCGTAACGGGCCAGAAGTTCACGCAGCAGCAGCCAGTAGGCCGTCAGCTTGGGGCCAAAGCCCTCCACGCCTGAAAGTTCGGCTGGTTTGGCGTCCAGCACTCCCTTGACGGATTGAAAACGCTCGAGCAATTCCTTGGCCAAAGGTTTGGTATCCTTTCGGGTAAGCACCTGGGCCAGCAAAAGTTCGAGTATTTCGTAGTCGGCCAGATCCGAAGGGCTTTTGGTCAACCGTGCGCGCAATCTTTCACGGTGTCCGTATTGGTGCTGATTGTCGGGCATTTCAGCGTGCTCGGACTGTGGACGGATCCGGGGGAGGGGCTGTAACCGGCGGCATAGGCCGGGTTGCTGGTCGGGATCTGGGCTGGGCCGAAGGCCTGGCTACGGATTGGGCGCGAAACAGGGTGAACAGTTCGGCGATAATCCGTTCAAAGGCTTGTTGCGGGCTGCGTTCGCCGGTTTTGACACCCTTGTCGGCTTGCAGGGCTAAATCCCAGATGCGGGCAAGACCGCCGTACCCCAGAGTTCCGGCCAGTCTGGTTTTATCCTGAATGACCCTTGGCGGCAGAAAGACATTCTCGCCAGCTTTGAGTTGCCAGAGAATGCGGGCTTCGCGCAGCAGCATGGCGAGGAAGGAAAAAAGCCCGGAATCAGAGGAGGCAAGATTGTCCTTCATGAACTTGCCCCAGACCCCGGCGGGATTGGCGCTGTTTTGCAAGCCTTGCAGGAAGGAAAAAATATCCATGTCTTCACGCTGTTCAAGCATGGCCAGGGCTTCGGGCGTGAGAGTATTTTGGGGACAGGCCAGGGCGAGTTTTTCCATTTCCAGCCTGATGGCTCCGGCGTCCGGCGGGAGATATTGGCTTACGCTTTCCAGATCCTGCGGCGAGAGGTAAAGCTCCAGGCGCTTGGCCTCCCTGGCCGCAAAAGATTTTATGCTACGCGGGTCAAGGCCCGGTATTTCGCTATACCAGCCCTGCTTGCGGGCAAAATCCAGGCATTGCAGCTTGGCGGCAGCGGCGGGCAGCTTGGCCTTGCCTTTTTCCATTTCCACTTCAAAGCAGATAAAGGGCCAGATTTGCTGATTGACACTGCCCAGCGCTGCGGAGATTTTTTTCAGTTCCGCCGCAGGCAGGTTTTGCGCATTACGCAGCACGACCACCCGTGGCTCGGCAAAAAGTCCTTGCAGGGTCAGCTTTTCCCAAAAAGGCGTCAGGGGTTCATCCCCCCAGAAGAAGTGCCGCTCCCAGGTTTTTACCTGATTTTTTCCGGCCTCCGGGGCATGCGCCAGCAGCAATGAATCGATATGCTCACGCAGCAGAACGGAGTCCGGCCCGGCTAGGATGTTGAAACCCGGCTTGGACATACTCTACCTTTGGCACGGGAAGATTTTTGTAACAAAAATCTTCCCGTGCCGGCATTAAAAGATGTTGCGCATCTCTCCGACCAGCATGTTAATGGCCTGTTTGGCCAGTTGCTCGGCCGCGCTGCGATCATAATAGGTTTCATAGGAATCCGAATAAGTCACCAGACTGGAGCGCCAGACCTCGGTGTTGTCGGATTCCTGGTACACAATGGCCTGCATGGTGATGGCCGCAGTGTACAGCAGGGTCACGTCCGCTTGTGTGTGCATGGAACCGCGAATGGTGAAGGAGGTGACGTTAAGCTGGATGCTGTAGTCGGAATCACCGGAATCCACCCAGGTTGCCACCTGTCTGGCCCCGATTTCGTCACGCAGATTGGAGCGCAAAATCTGGTTAAGCCAGGGATAGGTGGTAGGGTTCTCAACGCCCCTGACTTTCATGGTTTTGGCTCCGTCGCCAAGCACGGTAGGCTCGGCCCCGGCAAAGCCGTAGCCGCAGCCGCCAGCCATAAGCGCGGAAAGCGCGATCAGCAGCAGGAACAGGGCGGGCCGCCCCGGCTGTCCGGCCGGCCCTGCATTACCTTTTAAATTAGGACGCGATAACATTGATCAACTTTCCCGGGACATGGAGCACTTTTTTAACACTCAAGCCCTCCAGATGGCGTTTGATATTGGGTTCGGCCAGAGCGGCTTTTTCCAGTTCCGCCGCCGGGGTATCCGCCGCAACTTCCAGCTTGCCTCTAAGTTTGCCGTTTACCTGCACTACCACAGTTATGATGCTGCGCTGCATGGCCTTGTCGGAATAAACCGGCCAGGGCTGATGGGTGGCGCGTCCGGCAAAACCCAGCGCCTGCCAGAGTTCTTCGGACATATGCGGCGTGAAGGGCGCAAGCATGCAAAGCAGGGTGGCCATGGAAGAAGCCAGCGTTTTGCGGCCTTCCTCGCTGTCCGAAAGCTCGTCCTTGACCAGATACAAATGGTTGACCATTTCCATGGTGGCCGCGATGGCCGTGTTGAACTGGAAGCGGTTATTGATGTCGTCACCGGCTTTTTTAACGGCGGCGTGTTCGCGGTAAATGGTTTCGCGGGCCGCTTCGGAGCTTACGGCAGCCGGATCAACCGAGCAGGCCAGGGCGGGCGGCAGTTTGCCGATCAGATCCGCAGCCAGACGCCAGACGCGCTGCACAAAACGGTAAGCGCCGTCAATGCCGCTTTCGGTCCAGTCAAAATCACGTTCCGGCGGCGCGGCAAAGAGGCAGAACAGGCGCACGGTATCCGCGCCGTATTTTTCGATCATTTCAGTCGGGCTGACCACGTTGCCCTTGGATTTGGACATCTTGGCCCCGCCCATGAGCACCATGCCCTGAGTGAGCAGGTTGGCGAAAGGCTCGTCAAGCTGCATGTAGCCAAAGTCGCGCAGAGCCTTCACAAAGAAGCGCGAATAAAGCAGGTGCAGAATGGCATGTTCCACGCCGCCGATGTATTGATCCACCGGCAGCCACTTTTTCAGGGCTTCCGGGTCGAAGGGACGGTCTTTTTCGCGGGCGCAGGCAAAGCGGGCGAAATACCAGGAGGAATCCACAAAGGTATCCATGGTATCGGTTTCGCGTCTGGCTTCGCCGCCACACTTGGGACAGGTACAGCGGTAGAAATTGGGATCTTCGGGCAGGGGCGAACGGCCGTCCGGCAGGGTTTGCACGTCCAGCGGCAGCACCACCGGCAGATTTTCGGGCTTTTCCGGCACCACGCCGCATTTTTCGCAGTAGACAATCGGGATGGGCGCTCCCCAGTAGCGCTGGCGCGAGATATTCCAGTCGCGCAGCTTCCAGTTTACGGTGCGCTTGCCCAGCTTGTTATCTTCCAGCCAGTCGGCGATGCGGACTTTGGCCTCTTCGTTTTTGCTGTCGTTGTAAAGGCCGGAATTGACCATGCGTCCGGGGCCGTCATAGGCCTGTTCCATGCTGTCCGGATTAAGCGCCTCGCCGTCCGGCTGCACTACCACCCGGATGGGCAGTTTATATTTGCGGGCGAAATCGAAGTCGCGCTGGTCGTGGGCCGGAACGCCCATGACCGCGCCAGTGCCGTAACCGGCCAGAACGAAGTTGGCCACATAAATGGGCATGAGTTCGCCGGTAAAGGCGTTTTTGCAATAAGCGCCAGTGAACACACCCTTCTTTTCATCGGTTTCAGCCCCCACCGCTCCGGCAGCGGCGGCAATGCGCAGTTCTTCCACAAAGGCGCGAACTTCCGCTTCCTGACTACGCCCGGCGATCATCTGATCCAGCAGGGGATGCTCGCAGGAAACGCTCATGAAGGTAGCCCCGAAAACCGTATCCTGACGGGTGGTGAAAACTTTGATGCTGCCTTCTTCTTTATTCTTACCGCCTTCGCCCTGGGCCAGCTTGAATTCGATTTCCGCGCCCACGGATTTGCCCAGCCAGTTGCGCTGCATGGTGACAACACGCTCCGGCCAGCCAGCCCCCAGTTTATCCAGATCCGCCAGCAATTCCTCGGCGTAATCGGTAATGCGCATGAACCACTGGGTAAGGTCTTTTTGCTGCACCTGCGAATCGCAGCGCCAGCACAGGCCTTCGATCACCTGTTCGTTGGCGAGCACGGTATTGCATTTCGGGCACCAGTTCTGGGCTGCCTTTTTACGGTAAGCCAGGCCTTTTTCATAAAAATGCAAAAAGAAAAGCTGTTCCCAGCGATAATATTCCGGGTGGCAGGTTGCGATTTCCACTTTCCAGTCATAGGAATAACCAAGCCGTTGCAACTGCTTTTTCATCGCGGCCATGTTGGAATAAGTCCATTTGGCCGGGTGGATGTTATTTTTGATGGCAGCGTTTTCAGCGGGCAGCCCAAAAGCGTCCCAACCCATGGGGTGCAGCACGTCAAAGCCCTGCATCCGCTTGAAGCGGGCCAGCACGTCGCCGATGGAGTAGTTGCGCACATGCCCCATGTGAATATTGCCCGAGGGGTAGGGGAACATTTCCAGACAATAAAAATTGGGCTTGGATCCGTCCCCGGCATTTGCAGAGGTGTTTTTGGCGGAATCTTTAGGGGCGTCCTGCGCGGTAGCGAAGGCGTCTTCATCTTCCCAAATTTTTTGCCATTTTTCTTCGATTGAGCCTGGTGCGTATTTCATTTCGCTGTTCCTTGGTTGCTGTACAAAAATAACTCGCTTTGGTTTTATCCCTTTTTTTTCAGCTTGTCGAATAGCTAGCTTCGGAGAAGATGAAAACATTTGCTTGATGAGGCGATTCAACTTGCGTGTGGAGACAAAGCCAGATATACGTCAAAAGCTTGTGATTTTTTGAACAAGGCAAGAGATGAGGATGAAACAGCAACAGCCCTGCGGATCACGCATAATATTCTGTACTGGCGGCTGCCGTAGCGGCAAAAGCGCCTTTGCGCTGGACCTGGCTTCCAAGCTGCCGGGCAGTAAGCTTTTTGTTGCCACCGCCGAGGCTTCTGACGCGGAAATGCTGGATCGCATAGGCAGGCATCGCCTGGAACGCGGCCCGGAATGGGACTGCCTGGAAATTTCGGTAGGTGAAGCACCGCATCTGGCCCGGCATCTGGTTCAGGCGAAGCAGGATATATTGTTGCTGGATTGCCTCAGTTCCTGGGTCTCCGCCTGTCTGTGCGCTTATCCTGGGTTGTTCGAGCCGGAAAATTCCGACTCGGCAGAGCGGACGAGCAGGGCTGGCCTGGCGCGCGAAGCCGAACTTGCGGTCATGGGATATTTCCGGGCTTGTCTGTCCGGCCTGCGGCAGCGGGGGGGCGAGATCATTCTGGTAAGCGCGGAGACCGGACTGGGACTTATCCCGCCCAGTCTTGCCGGTCGAGTTTTCCGGGATATTCTCGGACTGGTGAATCAGGAAGCGGCCCGCTGCGCGGATAAAGCTTATTTGATCGTAAGCGGCCTGCCACTGCGGTTAAAATGAAAGCCCTAAAATGGGCTTGCCTTTCAAGTAGGCCGGGAAGCCTGCTTTCAGTTCAGCATCTTGTTTCAAATATAAGTGGATAAATTTAATCTATAATTGTTATATCTATGCTCTTCATGTAATCGTCATTGTACTTCATGCAGTTTAAGTAAAATATTAATTTTTGATAAATTCACATAACAATATATAACATGCTATATGTTGAATTTACTCACCAATCGATAAACATTTGTGTAGGACAAAAGATTGATGCATGTAACATGCTAAAATATTGCAGTATTTTAAATATAACGAAAAGTTGACTTTAATTATATATTATGTGAGCAAGAATATAACATTGTTTTAGCAATTTATAGAGCCCACATCCAGCTTGCCCAGGCGCTGTTATTGTCTGGAAAATATTAACTATCTATCTAGAATTGTTTCCATTTTGGGGGAGTTATGAAATTATCCGCTAAAACGCGCTATGCGGCAAGGATTTTGCTGGATCTGGCCAGACATGATAAAGAAGAACCTGTTCCAGCTACACGGTTATCGCAACATACTGGAGTATCTGTACAATTTATAGAACAAATCCTGAAGCCGCTTAAGCAGGCCGGGCTGACCAGAAGTGCCAGAGGAGCCAGCGGCGGGCATTCTCTTGCCCGGAATCCCGATGAAATTACTTTGGCCGAGGTGGTAAGCCTGATGGAAGGCGGGCTTCATCTGGCCCTTTGCACCGATGAAAGCCGGGCCGTGTGTGAGAGCAGTGATTTTTGTTCAACCCGGACGGCCTGGACGCGGGTTTCCACTGCGCTGAGCAATGAGCTGGCCGACATCAGTTTGCAGGATTTGCTTGATGATTACCGGCTGGCCGTTATAAAGGCCGGCAATGTGGAAATATTCCCGGTCTGCCGCATGCGTCTGTTGCAGCGCAAGGGCCGTCCGCCCAAGTCCGGGCTGCGTTCGGCGGCGAAGGCGATGCCGAGGCCCAGGCGCAAATCCTAGAATGTGAATGTGTTGCAATACTTCATTTTGAGTAACTAAGGCCAGGATTCAGCAGAATCCTGGCCTTAGCCTTGATATTGAATAGAACGCAGGTATTCTTCCGCTGCCTGCCCAAGACAGCAGCGGATAGTGGTAAAAAATTCCGGCCAGCTCGGCAAATGTTGTGAAAAATACCGCCCTGATAACTCCCGCAAAGCATCTTTAGGGACTACGCCTTTTTTGCGGTACTGCGCTTTTTGATTCTCGATTGCTTCAACCACCATAAGTCGTAAATCCGATAACCGTGAACAGTTCAGGTTGAGTATCTCTATGGTATTTTTAACCAGTGCTTCTGTAGTACCATACTGATTATCCAACACGATTACACCGGAGCATGTTTTTTCATCAGGCTTCAGTTTGCCTGTACCTCTGTTTACGACGAATAGATTGGGGAATGGAGGTACCGCGAGAGGGTTTAAAAGAACTCCATCGTATACGAGGTTTTTTTTGCTGGCATCACAGCTGAGATTCTTTTGCCGGGCGTGTTTAGTTTCAGCGCGAGATCCGCCATCGCAGACTGCCAGCATATTTTGCCAATCCAAATCCCAATTTTTATCTGTGGAACGATCCGACTTGGGATGGAAATGCTCAATCTGGCGGTGTAATTTGTCATCAGTGCGGATTCTGCATTCGCAATAGGCGCATAAGCCCTTTTGATCGAGAATGCTCTGACTGTATATATCTTGAACTGCCTCCTGCCCGCATGCCAACGCATCATGACGCATTTCGTCCCAGGTACCGTCAGGATTGGCTGTTCTAAACGCGGTTAAATTGGCAGGTTCAGGCGATTTTACAAGCGTCTTCATGCCCTACGTTCCCACTTGCTATTTTCAATATGCAGATCCAGTTTTTTCAATAAAGGTTCCGCATCACCGTAACGGTCTATCAGTTCTTTTTGCAGTTCATGGGCGCGTGACGTATCCCATTGCTCATCATATACGAGTTGCTCATACTCGTGGAGCTTTTGCGTTAATTCATTTTCCTGCGGGCGGGGCTCCACTTCAAAAATGCGTTTGAGTAGACGTGATGATTCCGCCCCTTCAGTTTCTTCAGATTCGGTGTGTACCTTGCCTTCTTCCAGAACGCGGATGTGTTTTGCCGGAATGGATGTCAGCACCTGTGGGCTGTGGGTGGTGACAATAAACTGCGTATTTGGGAAAATATTCATCAGACTCGGCAAGACTGTCTGTTGCCATGAAGGATGGAGATGCAAGTCCACTTCATCAATCAGAACAATACCCGGCGATTCCAACACGGATTTTCTTGGGCCAAACTGTTCTGCGTTAGCCATGGCCATACGCCGAGCTAAGTCCATGACCAGAGCCAGCATGGTTTTATAGCCGTCGCTTAGTTGGGTTACTTTATACGGCAAGCCATTTTGTTTGTTGTTGATGTACAACTCCGGCGGCACGCCGTCCATGTGCGGAAATTCGTACATATCCCCGCCCAGGGATTTTGTGATGGCATCTCGAACGGCGGACAAATGCGGATCTCTGTAGGTTAAATCATTCTTATTGCGATTTTGGCGTGCTTCTTCGGCATCCTTGTCGTTAAACCACACAAGAGAAGTATTGAAGTCAACTTGCGCTGAGAATGCGCCTTCACGGAGAGCGTCTATTCCTTTTAAAGGACGATTGGTGGCATAATTTTTTGGCAGGCAGCGTTGCGCTCCGTAATATGCAAATATGTGTTTTCCGTAATATGGGCGCTGTTCAAGTATGGCGGGGTAAATATGCTTAATATATTCAATTCTGGAACCTATATCTAGTATTCCTGAACCGTTTGACTGTGTTACAAATGAATCCCCCAATTTTTTTATTTCAGAAAATTTTATAGAAAAAGTAGGTTCTTTTTTAGTTAATAGAGAGATGTCAGAATTGTCTATTTGTATGAAAGGGTAAGAGTTTTCAAGCGAATACTGTTTTTTCATAAGCGGTTCCAAAAATACCGCTATCGCATCGAGTAGAGCCGTCTTGCCAGCTCCGTTCACGCCGACAAAAACCGTAAGTTGCGGATCGAAATCCACAGTTATATCCGTAAAACAGCGGAAATTTTTCAAACCTAAAGATTCCAGTTTCATGGCGTACCTGCTTTTATGCTAGGCGCTTGCAGCGCGGCGGAACAATGAAATACCACCCCGATTATAGCGGAAAATTTTCCATAACAAAAGCCCGGATCTGGTTTGTCCAAATCCGGGCTTTTTCACGTTCAAACGTATAAATCTTAACGCTTGGAGTACTGGTAGCGGGCACGAGCGGCACGCTGGCCGTACTTTTTACGTTCTTTCTTGCGGGCGTCGCGGGTGAGGAAACCGGCTTTCTTAAGCTGGGGACGCAGATTTTCGTCCGCCTGCAAAAGGGCGCGGGCAATGCCGTGACGCACGGCTTCGGCCTGGCCGGTTACGCCGCCGCCCTGCACGTTGACGCGCACATCAAACTTATCCAGCAGTCTGGACAGAACCAGGGGCTGGCGCACGATCATTTGCAGGGTTTTGCGCGGAAAATAAACGTCGATAGCGCGGCCGTTCACCTGAATCTGGCCGCTGCCCCCGTAGAGGCGGGTGCGGGCGGTGGCGTTTTTGCGGCGCCCGGTACCGTAATGAAATTCATTGGACATGTTTTTCTCCAGATCAGACTTTTCCCGCCGCGCAGGCTTTAAATGCCGGAGCGGGTGTCTAAAAGTTTATGCGCCTAGTAAGGAAACACCAGGGTTTTAGGCTGCTGCGCCGTATGCGGATGCTCGGCTCCGGTATAGAGCTTGAGTTTTTTCAGCATGGCCCGGCCAAGGCGGTTCTTGGGCAACATGCCGCGCACAGCCGTCATCAGTACGAATTCGGGCTTGGTGGCGAGCATCTTTTCCAGACTGGTTTCCTTGAGTCCGCCAGGATGGCCGGTGTGGCGGCGGTAAAGCTTGTCGGACATTTTTTTGCCGGTTACCGCGATTTTTTCGCAGTTAACCACGACGATGAAATCGCCGTTATCCATGTGCGGCGCGAATTCCGGCTTATGCTTGCCACGCAGGCGATGGGCGATTTGTGCCGCCAGACGGCCCAGGATTTTGTTCTCGGCATCCACCACATACCAGTCGCGCTTGATGTCCGCGGGGGTGGGGCTGAATGTTTTCATGAAAGGCACTCCTTAAAATATGTCCGCCCGAAATTTGCTTCAGCGGGGCAAATACATCCGGCGCTGCCCGTCGGAGTTTTGCGTTCGGAAAGACGGTATTCGTAAAAGTTTAATCAGCCGTTGTCAAGATAAAATAGGCCCAGACGGCATTTTACTTTTAACCGGCTAAAATGCTATGTGTTCAACACATGAAACAATTATCGTAAGTCGTAACGGGTGCGGTTTAATATACTAAAAAAAACGCATCAGCAACCTATTCGAGCGTGAAATGCTAAATATTCGTAAAAGCTTGCTACAGTTCGTATTTGCCGGTTCCTATATGAAGCGCTGGAACGATAAACTGCGCCCCATGGAGTTTATCGAGGCCGACAAACAGGCGCACAAAATGATTGTGGCCTGGATTCTGTGCCGTCTTAACGGCGGCCCCTCCCAGGCGGATCGGCTGGCTCTGGAGCAGGAAGTGGTAGAACGCGGCATATTCGATTACTTTTTTCGCCTGGTAATTACCGATATCAAGCCGCCGGTCTACTATCGCATTAAGACCAACCCCAAAGATTACGCCCAGCTGGTGAGCTGGGTGCTTTCCGAGCTTGAGCCGCTGCTGCGCCCGCTGGATGCGGGGGGTGCGGGCGGCGGTTTCTGGAGCCGTCTGGTGGATTATATCAGAGAGCCGGACCGGGGTGATTTGGCCGCGCACATACTGGACGCGGCTCATAACTACGCCAGTAGCTGGGAGCTGGGTATTCTTAGCCCAATGAACCATTTCGACCCGGAAATGCCGGATATTGAGGCGGATTTCAAAAAAAAGCTGGCGGCCCGCATGGATTTGGCCGGTTTGAGCGAGATGGTGTCCGAACCGCGCTTTGCCCCGCCCGGACGGAGCGCGGCGGAGCAGGAAAAGGCGGAACGATCCGCCCTGGGTGGTTTTGCCAAGCTTTGCGGCCAGTTGCGTTTTCAAAAACGCTGGTCGCAGACGCCGCGTGTGCCGGAAACCTCAGTTATGGGGCATATGCTCATGGTGGCCTGCTACGCCTATTTTTTCAGTCTGGCTGTGGAGGCTTGCCCGGCCCGCAAGGTGAACAACTATTTTTGCGCCCTCTTTCACGACTTGCCCGAAGTGCTCACGCGTGACATCATTTCGCCGGTAAAAAAATCCAGCGACAGTTTAAGCGAACTGGTGCGCGAGTATGAGAACGAGGAACTGGAACGCCGTGTTTTTGCTCCCCTGCGCGCCGAAGGCTATGCGGATTTGGTGGATCGCCTGGGTTATTACCTCGGTGTGGAGGTGGGTTCGGAATTTACGGAATGCGTCCGCCTGGATGATGGGGGCGCGGCTGGCAGCAGGCCCTCTGCCGTCAGTTTTGAGGATCTGCAAACGCGTTACAATCAGGATATTTTTGATCCCAAAGATGGCAAGCTGCTGAAAGCCTGCGACAACATCGCGGCTTTTATTGAAGCCTATACCGCCGTGCGTAACGGCATCAGCTCGGACCAGCTGCATCAGGCCATCTGGCGCATCCGCAGCGAGAACTCCAAACTGGAAATCGGCGGGGTGCATGTGGGGGCGTTACTGGCCGACTTCACCTAGATCCTGCCTGTACGAGCGCCTTTTTGCCAGAGAGCAAAAAGTCATCCCGCGTAAACAGGATCAGGCTAAAGGTCAAAGCCAGCGCCATCGCCAGCCACGATGTCCCAGCGAATCTTGCCGCTGCTCTTTTTCAGCTTGCGTAAAAGTACATAAATGGCTCCGGCCCCGCCGTCTTTGGGCTGGGCCGTGCAAAAAGCCAGCACCACCCGTTTTAGAGGGTCGCGGGTCAGCCAGTTCTGTATATTTTGCCGCAGTACGGCGAAGCCGCCGGGCGAATTTTTGCCCCGTCCGGTCACCACGACTAAAGCCCGTTGCCCCTTGTTATAGGAATGGCGGATAAATTCTACCAGCGCCGCATAAGCTTGCTCGGCGTTCTGCCCATGCAGGTCGATATGGCTTTCCGGGCTGTAGCGCCCGGCCCGCAGCTTGCTCAGAATCAGAGGATCCAGGCCCATGACGTGCCCTTCAAAAAACTCCTCGGTGTATTCCAGGGAGAATTCAATTTTGCCCTGCAAGAAATCCTCAAGATAAGATCGGTTCAGATCCGCCGCCAGCTTGCGCTGCGCATCGGCTAAAGATGGTGTGCGCGGAGTTTCCCGCCCTTTGGCCTCCACTGGTGTGACGCCCTGCATGGCCCGGGCGAAAAAATCCGCGTCCTCGCCAGGTTGATCGGGATCGCTCTGGTCTGAACCGAATTGCTTTGGAGCGGGCTGAGCCGGGACGTGTTGTTTTAAGCCGGGTTGGATTTGCCTGGTCTGCTCCGGGCCCGCAAGAGCAATTTCCTTCTTGTTGTCCGGTTGCCGCAAAGCAGATTCAAAAGCACGGCCGCTTGCGCTTTCCTTTTGTAATGGCTTAAAACTGCTGCTGCTTACCGCGTTGAAAAAAAGCTCCGCGTCTGTGTCTTCCGGCGCGGCGGTTTCGCTTTTGCCTGTTTGTGGGGCGCTTGGCCTGGATGCGGTCTGTTTGGCTCCGGCAGCGGGTTTTTCCTGCTTTTCGTTCGTTTTTAAGTTTTTGCCAATCGCGGCAAAGGGATTGAAAAAGTTTTCGGAATCGCCGGGTTTGCCCGGCTGGTCCGTTTTGTTCGTTTTATCCGCTTTATTCTGTTTATCCCGTTGCTGTCTGCCCATAAAAATTATCCCTCAGGTTGGCAAATTCGGCTGTGCTGCCGCCAAGCATTAATGTGGTCGGAACATACTTTAAAGGCCGGGCAGCGTCCATATCTTCGACGTTGACTGAGCAAGGCAGGCACTGCCGGATCGCCTACAGCATTGAAATACCAAAGCCGCTATGCTAGTCTGGATCGTAAGTGTAAAATAACTGGCCCGACCATAGCTGGAGACGCGCATATGCAGGGGGAACCTCTTTTTCTGGGTATTTATGCCAACTCTGCCGAGGCGGAAGCCGGAGGCGGGCAGAAAGTATCCCGCTGGCACGCCTGGGGATTGCCTGATGGCAACTTTCTGGTGCAAAAAATCCTTACTGATAGTCAGAAGGGCAGGCTTGCTCCTCCGAAACCGATGCGGATAGGCGAGGAAACTTTTTTTGCCGACTTTCGGGTTTTTGCCGCTTTCAGTTCCAGATACAACCCGGTTTTTCCGCGTGATCCATCTGAATGGCAGGATCGGACCGAGGGGAAAGGCGCTACGGCGGATCTGGCTGACAGCGCCGAGCCGGAGCAATTTGAAGGACCAATCGAGCGGGCTGATCGTATTGAAACTGACGAACCGAATTTTTCGCGTAGCGGGTCAGGCAAGCGTGATTGGGCGGGCAAACCGGCCCCTGGCGCCCACACTGCGGATGGCGTTGACGGTGAGCCCCCTGCTGCTGCCAGGCGTGAGCAAGCGGCGCAAGCCTCTGTTTGGGATAAGCCGACCAGTTTTGCTGATTTTCTGGCCATGAGCGCAGCCGAGGCTGCGGCGGAAGACGAAGCCGGGCAAGCTCAAAACTCCAATTATGTTATTGTCAAAGGAAAGTCGGAAAAAAAATCCGGCTATCAGTTACGTTCTTTTTCCATGGAGGCCGAAGCATCAACGCCTGACGGCCCGGTTGAGATGAGCGCCGAGGAAGTGGCCAGAGTAGAAGAACGCTTTCTCGCTGATTTTTCCATGACCCTGATCAAATTGCGGGACAAAAGGCAGGAAGCCTTGCACGGCATGCAGAAACTGGCTGACAGCTCCGGCCCCTTCGCGCGTGAGCATAAATTTATGTTTACCGATTGCGGTCTGGCCATGCGCAAACGCAATCTTTACGCTCTGGCCGAACGCTTCCATGAAAAGGCCCGTGGGCTGGCTCCGCAGGACGAGCATATACTTTTCAATCTGGCCAGAGTGATGTATGAATCCGGCAAAACGAGCAAGGCCAGGGAGTATCTGGGTTTATCCCTGGAAATAAACCCGGACTTTAAAGCTGGTAGGGATTTTTTGGCTTTTGTTGATGGGTTGCGCGTAAAATCGTAGCATATTCGGTAGAGCCTCATTTTGCCGTGATGCTTAGTCAGAATTTCAAGGAGAAATCAGGCGATGAACAAATATATAACCCTGCTTTTGCTGGGTGTTGTGCTTGCGGCCATGTTGCTGGTGTTTGGCGTACATATGAATAAATTTTCGGACGGGAACGGCCAGACCGAAACCGTTGTAGCCGAAAATGCTGCGGCTGAAGCCGGGGCAAGCGATTCCAAACCGGATGAAGCCGCCGCTCAAAGCACTTCGCAAGGCGCTTCTTCTGACGCTTCCGCCAGTGCTGCCCCTAATGCTTCTTCTGACGCGTCCGTCAATGTATCCACTGCCAGCGGGCGAATCGAAAATGGCCAAACACTGGCTGAAACTCGCGCCCAGGCATCCGCTCAAATGATTGAGGCCGCTCAAAATGCACCAGCCGATCCGGCTCAGAGCGGCACGCCAGCCCAGGGATCTGCCCGGCAAAACCAGAGCACGGCCAGTGTTGATCAAAGCCGGAACACGCCAGGCGCGGCGCAGAACCCGAACACCGCAAACGCTGCTTCGAACCAGCCCTCGTCAGGCATTGTTCAGGAGCCGGGCGCTGCCAACGCCGCGCAAGCTCAAAGCACGGTACAGGGGCAGAGCGCGGCCAGCACCGCCCCGCGCCAAAGCGTTGCTCAGAATCAGCCCACAGCCAGTGCCACCCAAAGCCAAAGCGCTGTTACCGCCGCTCAGAACAAGCCGACTGCAAGCGCCGCCCAGAGCCAGCCGGTTGCGACCCCG
This sequence comes from Deltaproteobacteria bacterium, assembly GCA_031285295.1. Taxonomy (GTDB): domain Bacteria; phylum Desulfobacterota; class Desulfovibrionia; order Desulfovibrionales; family Desulfovibrionaceae; genus WRHT01. Next base: position 38,057 of record JAITWK010000016.1, read on the forward strand.
GCCAAGCCGCTTTCGATAACACATGGTAAGGGCAGCATCAAAAGTATGGCTCTCAAGTTTCGCGGCAAGGGGCTTTACCTTGCCATTGAAGCCGACAGTCCCATGCCGGCCAAGTATTTTTTGCTCCACCAACCGGAGCGGCTGGTAGTGGATTTGCCCGGCACCTGGAAAAACATCAGTCTGCCGACAGTGCCGCAAAACCTGCTGGTCAGCAAAATCCGTCAGGGCCGCCAGCCTGATTCCGACCGTTTTGTGCTGGATCTCACTCGCCCGCTCAAAGTGCATAGTTTGGTGCGCATTAGTGATACAAAAGTCGAGATTGTCTTTGAATAGTTGACTATAACAAGCCATAGGCATATCAGTAAAAAAGCGCTGGGGGAGTCCGCATCCGGACTGAGAGTGGCCGACAGGGCCAGACCCCTTGAACCTGAAGCAGCAGTACTGCCGTAGGGAAGCGAGAAGTCAGCCCCACAAATCAAGGTCCTTCCCGTTTCCGGCGGGGAGGACTTTTTTATGAGCACTATTAATAATTCTGGCGGACCGGAATTACGCTTCATCCTTAACGGCGAGGCGGTCACCTGCCCGGACGGGCAAAATCTGGGCGGTTATCTCACCTCCGCCGGTCTTGATCCCAAAAAAGTCGTAGCCGAAATCAACGGACAAATCCTTAAACCCGAACACTTCACCGATTATCTGCTCAACGCGGGCGATCAGGTGGAGATAATCCACTTTGTGGGCGGAGGTTAACATGCATTGCGACAACTTTGTTCTCGGCGGCAAAACCCTGACCAGCCGCCTGCTTATTGGCACCGGAAAATACGGCAATGATGCCCTGATCCCTGAAATAGCCGAGGCTTCCGGGGCCGAGGTAATTACCGTGGCCCTGCGCCGGGTGGATATGTCCAATGCCAAGGGGAATATCCTGCGGCAGATTCCGCCGCATATGCAACTCTTGCCTAACACTTCCGGAGCCAGAAATGCCGACGAAGCTGTGCGTCTGGCTCGCCTGGCCCGCGCCGCCGGTGTGGGTGACTGGATCAAGATCGAAGTTATTTCCGATACCCGGCACCTGCTGCCGGATGGCTACGAAACCGCCAAAGCTACCGAAATCCTGGCCAGGGATGGCTTTGTGGTGCTGCCCTACATGAACCCGGATCTTTATGTTGCCAGAGATCTGGTCAACGCCGGAGCCGCCGCCGTCATGCCGCTGGGCGCTCCTATCGGCAGCAATCGCGGCCTGGCTACCCGTGAGATGATCAGCATCCTGCTGGAAGAAATCGAACTGCCGATCATCGTGGACGCGGGCATCGGGCGCCCCTCCCAGGCTTGCGAGGCCATGGAAATGGGCGCGTCCGCCTGTCTGGTGAACACGGCCATTGCCAGCGCCAATGATCCGGTGCTTATGGCCGCAGCCTTTGGCCGGGCCGTTGAAGCCGGGCGGCGGGCCTGGCTGGCTGGTATGGGCCGGGTGCTGGACAAAGGGGCCGAGGCATCTTCGCCTCTGACCGGCTTTCTTGGATAGTGCCTCATTTTGCCGTGATACTGCGTCAGGCAACGTTGTTTTGCATCCGGTCGAGTACGAGAAGAGTACACTCCCGTCGCAAAAAACTCGTCTTCCTTGTCTGACGACAAAAGCAGGCACTATCTGGTGCGCTCAAACAGTTTGATAATTGCGGATTAAATTTTTTAGGGGAACTGCTTATGTATACAGCCATCGAAGACGGGTTTTATCCCGAATTACAACGGGTGCAGGCTCTGGATGCTCAGGGCGTGATCCGGGCGGCGGATGCCGGAACGGTACAGGCGGCTCTGGCCAGGCCAGTGTTGTCGGAAGAAGATTTTCTGACCCTGCTTTCTCCGGCTGCGCTTCCTTTTCTGGAAGATTTGGCCCGCCGTGCCCAAGCCGAAACCTTGCGCAACTTTGGCCGGGGTATCCAGTTTTTCACGCCGCTGTACCTGGCCAACTACTGCACAAACCGCTGCGTTTACTGCGGTTTCAGCACCAAACGCGATATCAAAAGGCGTAAACTCAGCCTGGAAGAAGTGGAAATCGAAGCCAAAGCCATTGCAGCTACAGGGCTGCGCAAAATTCTGGCTTTGACCGGCGATGCCCCAAACCTTACCGGGGCCAGCTATCTGGCTGATTGCATCCGGGTGCTGGCCCGGCATTTCAGTTCGGTTGCCATCGAGGTACCCTCCATGACCGTGGAGGAATACGCCATGCAGGTGGCCGCCGGGGCGGACAGCATGACCATGTTCCAGGAAACCTACAACCACGAACGCTATCTGGAGTTGCACCCCGGCGGGCCCAAGCGCGATTTCCTCTTCCGGCTGGACGCGCCGCAACGTGCAATTCAGGGCGGTATGCGCTCCGTCAATCTGGGGCCGCTGCTCGGACTTGATGACTGGCATGCCGACGTTCTGGCCGTGGCCGCCCACGCCCGCTGGCTATTGCGTAAATATCCGCAGGTTGAGGTAAGTGTATCACTGCCGCGTATGCGCCCGCATACCGAGGGCGGCGAAGCGCAGTTCATGCCGCTGGATGTTGATAATACCGTGTTTGTGCAGATTCTTACCGCCTTGCGCTGTTTTCTGCCCCAATGCGGCATAACCATGTCCTCGCGTGAACCGGCTTGGCTGCGCGACAAGCTTTTGCCGTTGGGCGTAACACGGGTTTCCGCCGGAGTCTGTACGGCGGTTGGCGGACATGCGGATGCGGCAAGGCAGTCCTGCGCTACGGCTGCTAATTTGCAAGCAAACACTGGAGCCAACGAAAATGGCGAAGACAAGCCGCAGTTTGATATTTCTGATGACCGCTCAGTGGATGAAATGGCCGCTGACTTGCTGGCGCTTGGTTACCAGCCGGTCTTTTCCGACTGGCTTTTGGGCGGTCAGGGCGCGGATCAGCTTACTGGCGGCGTGAATCAGGCTTTGGGGCGCTCGTGACACCTTTGCAGCATGGTTTGAGGCGCTATCTCACTTCAGACCAGCTATGCAGGCTGGCCTCGGTGCGCGTGGGTATTGCCGGGGCCGGTGGCCTGGGTTCCAACTGCGCCATGTTGCTGGTGCGCAGCGGGGTACGGGCTTTTACCATTGCCGACTTCGATGTGGTGGAAGCTTCGAATTTGAATCGTCAGTTTTACTTTCCGCCGGATTTGGGGCAAAGCAAGGTGGAGGCTCTTGGCCGCAATCTGCGCCTCATTGAGCCGGATCTGGATTTACGCCTTGTGCGCGAACGGCTGGACGAGCAAAATCTGGCCGGGGTTTTCGCGGGTTGTTCCATCGTGGTGGAGGCGCTTGACCGGGCGGAATACAAGGCCACTTTGTGCAATACCCTGGCCGGTAGTATGTTTTTGGTCTGCGCTTCCGGCATGGGCGGTTTTGGCGGTGCGCCGCTGCAAAAACGCCGCTTGGGCAGGGGCATGGTTTGCGTGGGTGATTTTTGCACCGAAGCGGACGAAAACGATCCGCCGCTGGCCCCTCGCGTGATGCAGGCGGCGGCTATGCAGGCGGACGCTGTTCTTGAATTTATTTTGGGGGAGGCGAAGCCTCCCCAGAAAAATTAAAAATTATAAGGAATAAAGCATGAAGCGTGAATATCCCGCAACCGACATCTACGGCATTCTGGATTTCGGACTTTCCAAAGGACGCAGCAACGTTGAAGTGGCCGATCAGCTTTTGGCCGCTGGCGTAAAGATCATCCAGTACCGTGAAAAAGATCGCAAAATGGGTGTCATGCTTGAAGAATGCCGCGCCATACGCGAACTGACCCGCAAGGCCGGGGCCTGTTTTATTATCAACGATTTTGCCGAGCTGGCCCTGCTGGTGGATGCCGATGGCGTGCATGTGGGGCAGGAAGATTTGCCCGCGCAGGAAATTCGCAAATTGGTCGGGCCGGATCGCATCGTTGGCCTTTCCACCCACTCGCCGGAACAGGCCAGGGCAGCGGTGGCTGCCGGGGTTGATTACATTGGCGTGGGGCCGATTTTTGCCACCCAGACCAAAAAGGACGCCAGCGCCCCCGTGGGCTATGAATACCTGGACTATGTGGCCAAAAATATTAACCTGCCTTTCGCGGCCATTGGCGGCATCAAGGCGCATAATATCGCGGAAGTGGCGGCGCACGGCGCAACCTGTTGCTGCATCATCTCGGCCATCGTGGGCGCGGATGATATTGGCGCGGCGGTGCGTGACGTTCGCGCAGCCATGCACAGAGCGTAGTTCTTGCTAAATGGGTACATAGGGCAATCGCCCTATGCGGGGCTTGGGGCAGCGCCCCAAATAATAAAAGATAGAAATAGTTGATTGGAAACGGAGAAGCAGATGCGCGAATTTCCCAATATCCTAACCATTGCCGGAACAGACCCCAGCGGCGGGGCAGGCATTCAGGCCGACCTCAAAACCGCGACAGTGCTCAAGGGGTTCGGGCTTTCGGTAATCACCGCCCTGGTGGCCCAGAACGGCGCGGGCGTAAAAGGCATTGTGCCGGTTGCTCCGGATTTTGTCCTGCTGCAACTGGCCGCTGTTTTTGAAGGCTTTGATGTAAGCGCCGCCAAAACCGGCATGCTCTGCAACGCGCCGATTATGCAAGCTTTGGCTCAGGCGTTGGCAAAGCGCTCTTTCCCGCTGGTGGTGGACCCGGTCTGCGTAAGTCAATCCGGTCACAAACTCATTGAGGATGACGCCATTGATGTTCTGCGTGAAAAAATTGTGCCCATGGCCGATCTGGTAACGCCCAACCAGCCCGAAGCGGAAGTGCTTAGCGGCATGAAGATTACCACCATGGCGGATATGGAAAAAGCCACAGC
>JAITWK010000003.1 GCA_031285295.1 Deltaproteobacteria bacterium
ACGCACGCGAAGGCGCAAAGGCGCGGGAAGAATTTTTTCGGGATCATGCCGGGCTGGTTATTGAAGCCGCGCAAATGATTTCCATCTGCCTGGCCCGCAAAGGCAAGCTTTTGCTTTGCGGCAATGGCGGAAGCGCGGCTGATGCCCAACATGTGGCCGCCGAGTTTGTAAACCGCTTTTTGCTGGAACGCCCACCCTTGCCCGCCATCGCCCTCAGCACGGATAGTTCGATCCTCACCTCCATCGGCAACGATTACAGCTTTGAGCAAATTTTTTCCAAGCAGGTGCTGGCTTTGGGCCAGCCGGGCGACGTGTTGCTGGCCATTTCCACTTCGGGGGGCAGCCCCAATGTGCTGGAAGCCATCCGCGCGGCCCGCGAACGCGGCCTGAAGGTTATCGGGCTGACCGGCAAAGATGGCGGAAAAATGGCTGGATTGTGCGATATTCTGCTCAATGTGCAACACCAGTCCACTCCGGCCATTCAGGAAGTGCATCTGGCCGTGGAGCATTTGATTTGCCGCCTCTGCGACTACTATCTGTTTGAAAATGTGCGTGAACTGATGCCGCTGCTGGAAGAATAATTTTAGCTTTTTGACGGCCACCCCCTCCTATGCTATTGAGCCTCCATCTCAAGAGGAGATGACCATGCCTATTTATGAATATTGCTGCAAAAAATGCGGCCATGATTTTGAGGAACTGGTTTTCGGCGATCAAACGCCGCAATGTCCCAAATGCGGCAGCGCCGACACTGAAAAACTGATGTCCTGCCCCACTCGCTGTTCCAGTTCAGACCAGGCCGGGGGCGCGTCCTCAGGATATGGTGGCGGTGGCTGTGCCGGTTGTTCCGGCGGAAGCTGCGCCACCTGCCACTAAAGCAATTTAATCACCAAAACAAATCGACATTAAAAATTATGCAAAAACTCACCATCGCCACTCGCGGCAGCCGCCTGGCCCTCTGGCAGGCCGAGCATATCAAAGCGCTTCTGACAGGCCGCTACCCGGACTTGCAAATCGAACTTCTGGTACTCAAAACCAAAGGCGACATCATTCTGGATGTGCCGCTTTCCAAAGTTGGCGGCAAGGGTTTGTTCGTCAAGGAAATAGAGGAAGCCCTGCTTGATGGCCGCGCGGATCTGGCTGTGCATTCCATGAAGGACGTACCTATGGAATTGCCGACCGGCCTGAAGCTGGGCGTGGTTCCGCAGCGGGAAGACCACCGGGATATGCTGCTGGCAGTCAAATGCGCTTCGACGGAAAACAACTTGCTGGATGCCTTGCCGCACAAGGCCAGCGTTGGTACCAGCAGTTTGCGGCGTCAGGCCCAGCTTTTGGCTCTGCGCCCGGATCTTGAGATCATCAGCCTGCGCGGCAACGTGGATACCCGGCTGCGCAAGCTGAGCGAAGGGCAATTCGACGCCATTATCATGGCCGCCGCCGGGCTTAAACGCCTGGGACTGAGCGCTCCCTGCGAACAACCTCTGGATAGCTCCCTGTTTTTGCCCGCTTGCGGCCAGGGCGCTCTGGGCCTGGAATATGCCGAAAATCGCTCCGATCTGGCCGAGTTGATCGGCTTTCTGGAACACGAGCCCACCCGCCTTTGCGTGACTGCCGAACGAGCCTTCCTGGCCGCTCTGGAAGGCGGCTGCCAGACCCCGATCGCGGCTCTGGCGCATTTTGATCCGGCTACGCGACGCCTTGCCTTGGATGGTCTGGTAACGGATCTGGCTGGCCAGCGTACTGTCCGTCGGCAGTCTGAAACAGACAACGCCAATCCGGAAAATGCGACTGCCCTTGGCCGCTCGTTGGCTGAGACAATCAAGAACAATGGCGGCGCGGCTATTCTGGAAGAATTGCAGCATATCGTATTGTAAAATTTAAGGATAAAAAGATGCAAGAACTCGTATATTTCATCGAAGGCGACGGAACCGGCCCGGAAATATGGGCGGCGGCGAAGCCGGTACTGGATGCGGCAGTAGAAAAATCTTACGGGCAGGATCGCCGGATCGAATGGCGCGAACTTCTGGCCGGTGAAAAAGCCCTGGCCGAAACCGGCGAGCTTTTGCCCAAGGAGACCCTGACCAGCCTCCAGAACGCCAAACTGGCCATCAAGGGGCCTCTGTCCACGCCGGTCGGCGGCGGCTTCCGCAGCCTCAACGTCACGCTGCGGCAGGTGCTGGATCTTTACGCCTGCATCCGCCCGGTCAAGCATTACCAGGGCATCGAATCGCCGGTGAAACACCCTGAACGGGTGGACATGGTGATTTTCCGCGAAAACACCGAAGACCTTTATACGGGCATAGAATTCGCGGCTGATACTCCGGAAAGCCGCAAGCTGATTAAATTTTTGCGCGATGAAATGGGCGTAAACTTAAGCGAAAACATGGCTCTGGGCATCAAGCCCATGTCAAAAAATGGCTCCCAGCGCCTGATCCGCAAAGCCATCCAGTACGCGCTGGACAAGAAGCGCGACAGCGTTGCCCTCATGCACAAGGGCAACATCATGAAATATACCGAAGGGGCTTTCCGCGAGTGGGGTTACGAACTGGCCGCCGAAGAATTCGCGGATAGTTGCGTGGCGGAAAAAGATCTGCCCGCCGGAACCCTCAAGGAAGCAGGCAAGGTAATCATCAAAGACCGCATCGCCGATTATCTCTTCCAGGCCGTGCTTACCCGCGCCTCTGAATTCAGCGTCATTGCCGCGCCCAACCTCAACGGCGACTATATTTCCGATGCTCTGGCCGCTCAGGTAGGCGGGCTTGGCATCGCCCCCGGCGTAAATATGTCCGACAGCCTGGCTTTCTTCGAAGCCACGCACGGCACCGCGCCCAAAATGGCGGGCAAGAACTCGGCCAACCCCAGCAGCGTGATCCTTTCCGGAGCCATGCTGCTGGAACACCTGGGCTGGGACGAAGCCGCCGGACGCATCCATCAGGCCATGAACACCGTGCTGGCCGGACGGAAGGTGACCACCGACCTGGCCCGACTCATGGATAATGCCACGACTGTTGGATGTAAGGAATTTGGCGAGTTGCTGGGAGCGGCGCTTTAAAGAAATTTGCTGTAGAAAAAAAAGACGGGGAGGCATTGCCTCCCCGAATCTTGCGCAAATTACAGCAAATTTTTCTTAAAGCTTTTGCGTAACATTAATACGCATCGCGGTATTAACGGCTCCGTCCTCGGTAATGATTACGCACAGGCGCGCGTCTTTGTTGAAAACCATTACGGTTTCCTTGGGACCCTGCGACTCGGAATAAAGAGCCCAGCCATCGCGCAGCATGTAGTCGTGCATGGCCCTGTTAAGGGATTTGATTTCCACCCGGCCGGAATAGGTCTGCAAGCCGAGTTTCACGTTGCCGGTGGTGCGGACCACATAGCCTTCCTTGGTGGGCTGCATCTCTACGGGAAGCGGCACATCATCAAAGGTGCCGTAATAGTATTCGGCTACCGGAACAGCCGTGACCTCTCCGCTGGCGGTGGTATCGCCCGAACCAGAGCCGAACATTTCGGCGCAGCCGGTGGAAAAAAGAGTCAGCAGCAACAGGCCAAACAGAGGCGCCAAGAGCCTGGCGTTTTTTGTCTTCATAATCAGCTCCTTGCAAAAAGAATGAAACGCGTCTGAAAAAATTGTTTTTTGATAAAACGTTACAACAATCAATACTTTCTCTAGACTTTTCCTACGCTACAATAAAACCATGCAAAACAACAGCAAAAACTTTGCGCCGCAAGCCGCTGTAGCGGCTATTTCACAAGACGATCCGGCGGCAATTCCGGAAGATTTTCGCCTGTCATCATATTTTTTCGACTTGCCGGAAGAGCTTATCGCTCAATACCCAAGCGCCGAGCGCGGCGGATCGCGGCTTTACCTGCTGCGCAACCGCCGTAATGAAACAGATAAAATTATCGCTTTTAATCAGCTTGCCGAGGCTCTGCCGCCAAACTGCCTGTTTGTGGCCAACAATTCACGGGTTTTGCCAGCGCGTTTGCCGGGGCGGCTGCCCAGCGGCGGCAAATTCGAGTTTTTGCTGCTTAGTCCGCTGCCGTTGTTTGAAGCAACGGCGAAAACAACGGAGGGCTGGCAACAGGCCGAAGTAGAGGCGCTGCTGCGTCCCTCCAAAAAGTTCCGCATCGGTGATACTTACGCGCTTGGTAATGTCACAGAAATAGCCGACGCCGAAGCGCTGACTGTACCCGGCGATACTGACGCACCCGGCTCTGATCCGGAAGCTCCGGCCAAGGCTACGCTATGCTTCACTCTGCTGGAAAAAGGCGAGTTCGGGCAATGCCGGGCGCTGCTGCGCTGGCGTGGAAATTTGCTGGAACAGGTCAACCATCTGGGCAGCCTGCCGCTGCCGCCTTATATCCGCCGTCAGGCCGAGGCAATGGATAACGAGCGCTACCAGACAATTTTCAGCAAGGCGGACAAATGCGGATCGGTGGCCGCGCCCACGGCTGGCCTGCATTTTACGCCGGAAATACGCGATACATTAATCGCAGCCGGACACGACTGGACGGAATTGACCCTGTTTGTGGGTTACGGCACTTTCAGCCCGGTACGCGAAGCGGATATCCGCGCCCACCGCATGCATGCGGAATATGTTGAAATCCCCGAAGACACGGTCAAAAAAATCCTGGAGGCCAAGGCGGAGGGGCGCCCGGTCATCGCGGTTGGCACTACTTCGGCCCGTTCTCTGGAGGGGCTGGCCGAGCTTTTGGCCGGGCAGGAAAATATATTAACACCCTGGCGCGGCCCGTTGAACTGCTTCATTCATCCCGGCAAGGAGCTGCGTGTAATTGATGGCCTTTTGACCAACTTCCACCTGCCGGAATCCACTCTGCTCATGCTGGTCTCAGCCCTCTGCGGGCGCAAGCGCTTACTGACCGCTTATGAGCAGGCCGTAAAAGAAAAGATGCGTTTTTTCTCTTACGGCGACGCCATGTTGATTTTATAAATTGACAGCAGCGCATACTTGCATTATGTGATTTGATTCGAATCAATCATGCCCGTGATTTGAAATTCAGATAAAAAGCTTTACGACCAACAAGCGGCATCCCCGCAAGGAATCTGCAATATGGCCCGCATCACAGTTGAAGACTGCCAAAAACGCGTTGACAACCGCTTTCTGCTTGTGCAGATGGCCATCAAGCGCATCCAGCAATACCGCCAGGGCTACGAGCCGCTGGTCGAGTCCAAAAACAAGGAAGTGGTCACCGCCCTGCGCGAAATCGCAGCCGGCAAGGTGCTGCCCGAAGATCTCACCTACTATGCCCCCATTGAGGAAGGCACACAGATCGCCCTGGACGAACAAGATTAAACAACATGTCCCAGTCCCAGCGCGATTATTATGAGATTCTTGAGGTAGAACGCACTGCTGAAACGGAAGTAATTAAACGCTCCTTCCGCAAGCTTGCCCTCAAATACCACCCGGACCACAACCCGGATAACCCGGAAGCCGCCGCCAAATTCAAGGAAGCAGCCGAAGCCTACGAAGTGCTGCAAGATCCTGAAAAAAGGCAGCGTTATGATCGTTATGGTCATGCCGGGGTTCAGGGTAACGGGCAGGGCTTCCATTCCAATGCCGATATTTTCTCGCATTTCAGCGACATTTTTGGCGATCTGTTCGGCTTTTCAGGCATGGGCGGAGCCGGAGCCCGCAACCGCCCCAGAGCCGGTGCGGATTTACGCTACAATCTGGAAATTTCCTTCATGCAGGCCGCCAAGGGCGATGAAGTAAAGATCAAAATTCCGCGTCAGGTCGTCTGTGACGAGTGTGGCGGCAGTGGTGCCGCATCCGGCAGCAGCCCGATCACTTGCCCCGACTGCGGCGGCAGCGGGCAAATCCGGCACAGCCAGGGATTTTTCCAATTGCAGACCCCCTGCCCGCGTTGTAAGGGCGCAGGCCGGATCATCAAAAATCCCTGTCCGAAATGCCGTGGCAACGGCATTGTGGAACAGGTGCGCGAACTGGCCGTAAACATCCCGGCCGGTGTGGATACCGGCAACCGCCTGCGTCTGCGCGGCGAAGGCGAGGACGGCTCGAACGGCGGCCCGGCGGGCGATTTGTTTGTAGTGCTGCATGTACGGCCCGACAAAACCTTTGAACGCCAGGGGCAGGATTTGATCCTGCGCCGCGAAATCAATTTCGTGCAAGCCGCTCTGGGCGGAAAAATCGAATTGCCTACCCTGAATGATCCGGTGCAGTTTGATGTGCCGCGCGGCACTCAAGGCGGACAGATTTTCCACATCAAAGGCGAGGGGTTGAACTACCCCGGACAATCACGCAAGGGCGATCTGCTGGTTGAAATCACTGTGACCATTCCCACCAGCCTGAGCGCCGAACAGGAAAAACTGCTCCGCGAATTCGCCCGGCTTGAGGAAAACAAACCCCTCAGCAAAGCCAAAAAAGCCTTCAAAAAAGTCGGCTCCAGCATCGGACTTTAAAAGTACCAGGTTGATTCAAATTAAGAGACTCCAACTTCAATATGGGGTTGCTTTTTTCTGGAAAAACCGTTCTTATGTACTGACTGCGCCGTAAAATGGCGGCGCGAAAAAATTTCACCCCAGTGCGATTTTATAGGCAAGCTGGCCCTGTTAGATGTTAATCGACATTGACCAATTTTGCCGGAACAGGTTTTATCCGCTGCCCGCGCTGAAAAGCGCAGCGCCGTATTATTTCAATTCCCGCTTGCAGGCTACGGGCCGCAAGTGCCGGATGGCCGAATCTGCGCCGGATAAACCCTGACTTGTCAGCGAATTGCCTGGGTAATACTCTTGAGGAAAATTAATGAGCGATTCCCCCCAGACGTCGGATCGGACGCCGGATGCTGCAACGCTTGACGTTGCAGCGCCTGCCAGTGCCACAACAGTAGCGGAGCCGACACCCGCAAAAACCAAAAGACCCGCCCGCCCCCGCAAAAGCGCTACTCTCCAAAAAGATTCCGCCCAGATCGATTCTGAAACCAAGGATCAAAAAGACCAAAAGGCCGCAAAGCCCAGAAAGGCCAGATCCACCAAAGCCACCGCCGCTTCTTCAGCCTCAGACCTTGAAGTCAATCCGGTTGCGGTTGAACAACAGGCAGAACAACCGGCGGAAAAGCCCGCTAAAAAGCCGCCCCGGCAAACCGCAGCGAAAAAAAACACCACTCCGAGAAAAAAACCGGCCAAGATCGCAAAAGATCTTCCGGAATCTCCTGTTGCCACTGGTACCCAGCCCCACGCCGCGCCCGAAGATTCTTTACCCAAGGATTTACCGGAATTTTTAGCGGATGCTGCGCCAGTTGCTGCACCCGCCATGGACGCAGTAAGCCCAAGCTTGCCCGTTGCCGATGCAAGCCCGGACAAAGCCAATAATAGCGAAACAAATGCCGAGACTACGGCTGCCGGGCAACCGGAAGGCGAAGTGCGCGAAAAATCCCGCCGCTCCCGCTCCCGGCGCGGCCGCCGTAAATCCGCCGCTGCCCGAGCCGCTGCCCTGGCCGCGCAAGCTGACGGCAACCTCGCTGAAAATGCCGCTGACGCTGCGCCCCATGCTGCGGGTCACGAAGCGCACCACGAATCAGAAGGCACGACTGATCCGAAAACAGGGCCAGCGGCCAGCGAGAGCAACCTTGCCTCCGGGTCTGGCCTGGGTACCAGACCGAACGCCCGCCCCAACACCTGGCAGGCCGGGCAGGAAAACAGCGACGACGAAACGGATCAACTCGACGATACTGACGAGGACCGTGACCTTGATGACACCGATGGTTCCGATAACGCCGGCCAGGTCGGTGCAAGTGGTAGCGCGACCCGAAAATCCAAAGGCAAAGCCGCTAAAACCGACAACAAGGAAACCAGGGAAGCGGCCCGCCCCAAAAGCAAAATGTTTGTGAGTGTGCTGCCGGGCGAACAGGTTGAAGTGGTTATCGCCGCCGAAGGTCTGGTGCAGGAATATTATGTGGAAATGCTGCATCAGGTTAAGGTCAAGGGCAATATCTACAAAGGTGTCATCCACAATGTGGACCCCAATCTGCAAGCCGCCTTTGTTTCATACGGAGCCGCCAAGAACGGCTTTTTGCAAATTGACGAAGTTCACCCGGAATATTACCTGACCCCGCACGAGCAGGGCAAGGGACACAAATATCCGCTCATCCAGAAAGTGCTGAAACCGGGCCAGGAAATTCTGGTTCAGGTAGTCAAGGAACCGGCTGGCACCAAGGGAGCATTTCTTACCTCCTATCTTTCGCTGCCCGGACGCTTTTTGGTGCTTACGCCCGGCCGCGAGCAAATCGGCGTTTCCCGCAAGGTGGATAACGAAGAAGAACGCGCCCGCCTGCGTGATCTGCTTTCCGGGCTGAACCCCGGCGAAGGGCTGGGCGTAATAGTGCGCACGGTCAGCCGTGGGGCCACCAAAACCAGCTTGCAGCGCGACTTGCAGCAACTCAAGCGCCTCTGGAAGGATGTGCGTAAAAAAGGCTCCAGCGAACCGGCCCCCAGCCTGATCTATCAGGAGCTTGGCCTGGATACCCGGGCTGTGCGCGACTATCTGACTGAAGACGTCAGCGAACTTTGGGTCGATGACGAGGAAATGGCGGCTCAGCTGCGCGAGATTGTCAATCTGCTCTTCCCGCGCCGCAGCGACATGGTACATGTGCACAAGGATGTGGATACCTCCCTCTTTGAGCGCTTCAGCCTGAAAAAGCAGCTTGATCAGGTGCATTCGCGCGAAGTTACCTTGCCCTCGGGCGGGCGGCTGGTTTTTGACCATACCGAAGCCCTGATGGCTATTGACATCAACTCCGGACGCGCCGCAGGCAAAAACAACTTTGAAGATACGGCCTACAAGACCAACCTGGAAGCCGCCCAGATGATCCCCCTGCAATTGCGCCTGCGCGACATTGGCGGCCAGGTGGTCATCGATTTTATTGAAATGCGCGACCGCAGCCACTGGCGCGAAGTGGAAAAAGCCATCCGGGGCGGCATGAAAATCGACCGCGCCCGTCACGATGTAGGCAAAATCAGCAGTTTCGGCCTGCTGGAAATTGTACGCCAGCGCCTCAGTTCCTCGGCCATTTCCGTCACCACCGAGCCTTGCCCCTTCTGCAAAGGCACCGGGCAGCGCCGCAACATAGAATGGCAGGCGCAACAGGCCATGCGCGAAATACGCTCGCTCCTGCGCAAAAACAGCGAAAACGGCGGTACCGTGGTTTACAGCAATAATGTCGAACTGGTCATGTACCTGCTCAACCACAAGCGCGAGCGCCTGCTGGAAATGGAACGCGCCGCCGCAGTAAAACTGGAATTGCGGATCGCGCTGGAAGAAACAGGCAAGAAATAGAGAGTAAGGGTTACTATATGCGCAATAACTTTCCCGATTATCGCGGCAACATGGAATATTATTGCCTGGGCTGTGACCAGCGCTATGGCATAGACGAGCTTTTATATACCTGCCCCTCCTGCGGCGGCGTGCTGATGCTGCATGACGCGGCCTTTGCCAGCCTCAAGGCCAAAAGCGGCGAAGAATGGCGCGCGCTTTTCGACACTCGCGCAGCCAGCAAGCTGGACGCCTTGCGCGGCATCTTCCGTTTTTATGAAATCATGGCCCCGGTGCTGGAGCCGGAAGACATAATCTATCTGGGCGAAGGCAATACCCCGGTCATTAACGCTTCCCCCACCCTGCGCGAGGCAATAGGCGCGAATTTCGCCATCAAGAACGATGGGCAGAACCCCAGCGCTTCCTTCAAGGATCGCGGCATGGCCTGTGCTTTCAGCTATCTGCGTGCCCTGATCCGCAAGCATGGCTGGGACGAGGTGCTGACCATCTGCGCTTCCACCGGCGATACTTCCGCCGCCGCCGCCCTTTACGCCGCCTATGTGGGCGGCCCGGTAAAATCGGTGGTGCTGCTGCCCCAGGGCAAAGTTACCCCACAGCAGCTTGGCCAGCCCTTGGGCAGCGGAGCCACGGTAATCGAACTGCCGGGCGTATTTGATGATTGCATGAAAGTGGTAGAGGATCTGGCCCGCAATTACCGGGTAGCCCTGCTGAACTCCAAAAACGCCTGGCGCATTCTGGGTCAGGAATCTTACGCCTTTGAGGCGGCCCAGTGGCGTGACTGGGACATGCGGGATCTCTGCCTGTTTGTACCCATTGGCAACGCCGGTAATATCACCGCTGTGCTGAACGGCTTTTTAAAGCTGCACGAACTTAACATTATCGCCAGGCTGCCGCGAATTTTCGGCGTACAGTCCAGCCATGCCGATCCGGTTTTCCGCTATTACGAGCAGGAAAGCGCGGCGGGAACAGGCAAAGCCGAATTCAAGGCGGTTAAAGTACGCCCCAGCGTGGCTCAGGCGGCAATGATTGGCAACCCGGTCTCTTTTCCGCGTGTGCGCCGTCTGGTGGCAAAATATCGCGAACTGGCAGGAGATCGCGCCTTTCAGGTGGTACGGGTCAGCGAGCAGGATATCATTGAAAGCATGCTTCTGGCCAACCGGCACGGGCATATCGTCTGCACCCAGGGCGGCGAAAGTCTGGCCGGGCTGCGCGAAGCCTTGCGGCAAAAACTGGTGGGCGCTAACGAATTCAGCCTGATCGATTCCACCGCGCACATGCTCAAGTTTGCCGGTTTTCAGGAACATTATTTCGCGGATGATTTCGCCCCGGAATATGAAATCAAGCCGGATGGCGCGCTTAAAAACGCCCCGCTGCCGCTGTTCAGCCAGGCGGAAAAAGATGCTCTGACCGAAACCGAATATGTGCGCCGGGCATCGGTTGCCGTGGCAGACCAGTTGGGCCTGAAAGCCAGGTAATAACCTATTAACACAAATTATAATCAATAATGGACTTAGAAACAGCCAGAGTGCTTCTGGAGCAATGGGGCTACCTGATCATTGTCGGGTGGACCTTTCTTGAGGGAGAAACCATCGTCATTGTGGCCGGCCTGATGGCCAGCCTGGGCTACCTGACGCTGCATCCGGGGCTGATTGCCCTTTGTGCCTTTATCGGCAGCTTTTGCAGCGACCAGCTAATGTTCACCCTGGGTAAACACAAAGGCCCCTGGGTTCTACGCAAGTTTCCCCGTCTTGATAGCAACACGGAAAGAGCCAGGCGGCTGATCCTCAAATACGAAACCGCGCTGATTCTCGGCTTTCGTTTCGTCTATGGCGTGCGCAACGTAACCCCGATCCTGCTTGGCATCAGCGGGGTAAGCCATTTCAAATTCTTTTGCCTCAACGCGGTCGGAGCCGCTATCTGGGCTCTGTGTTTCAGCTTTGGCGGTTATTATTGCGGTGGGCTCATAATCAGGCTTTCTAATGAGCATCCGCACGCCAAGCACTATTTCCTGGGCGGTCTGCTGATCATTCTCGCCGCAGCTTTTATTGTCCAGCGCCTGCGGAACAAAAAAACAGTCAGGCACGCCATAGAAGTGGCCCATATACCGCCGGAAAAAATTCCCGGCAAAAAAAAGACATATCACAGCAGGTTGGAGCATTTTAACAGCGACAAGCTCAAGTATAAATTGCTCCAGGCCCGGCGCGTTTTCAAAATAAAAAAGCGCTAGAAAAATTAATTTTTGTCGTATTGCAAAAAAGGTTCGCTCACGCTATTACTTATAGTTGTTATACCATGCTGCATTCAAACAGTTTTGAATGCCTAAAAGCATACCCGCCCAGACGTTTAGAGGCCGCCATAGCTGCCTGCGCCTTGGCGGCGGCAAGATTTTCAATGCGGTTACCTATAATATAACGCCCGTTCGCCGCATTACAACAGGAGGGATTTAATGCGCCTGGTCACCAGATCCGACTTCGACGGTCTTGCCTGTGCCGTCCTGCTTAAACATCTCGGCCTGATCGACGATTATCTCTTCGCCCACCCAAAAGATTTGCAGGATGAAATCATTGAAATAAATTCCAATGATATCCTGGCCAACGTGCCTTATGTTCCCGGCTGCGGCATCTGGTTTGACCATCATACCAGCGAAATGGAACGTCTGGGCAACAACTTTCAGTTCAATGGCCGTTCCGCGCCTTTGCCCAGTTGCGCCAGAGTTATCTGGGAATATTACGGCGGCAGCGAAAAATTTCCGTCCGAACTTGCTCCGATGATGGAAGCGGTGGACAAGGTGGATAGCGCGCAGCTAAGCCGCGAGGATATCCTGAACCCGCAGGAATGGGTTTTGCTGGGTTTTATGATGGACCCGCGCACCGGCCTTGGCCGCTACCACGACTATCGCATCAGCAACTACCAGTTGATGATGGCCATGATCGACTTTTGCTCACGCATGAGCGCCGAAGAAATTCTCCACCAATTCGATGTGCAGGAACGCACCAGGCGCTATTTCAGCCAGCAGAAGGATTTTTCGCGCATGCTCAGCCGTTGCTCCAAGCTGATTGATAATGTGCTGCTGACTGATTTGCGCAATGAAGAAGAGATTTTTTCCGGCAACCGTTTTACCGTTTACGCCATGTACCCGCAGTGCAACGCAAGCGTGCAGGTGATGTGGGGCCTGAGAAAAGAGCGAGTGGTGCTTACCGTGGGCTATTCGATTCTTAACCGCACCTGCTCGGTGGACGTGGGCAGCCTGATGCTCTCCTACGGCGGTGGCGGGCATCCCCAGGTGGGAACCTGCCAGGTTCCGCCCGCCCAGGATGAACAGACCATCCGGGAAGTTGTGGCCGCCCTGCGTGATTGCCAATAATTTTTTTCACTAATTCACATAAAAAACCTCCGTTTCGGGAAATTCGAAACGGAGGTTTTTTTATTATCTTCGGGTTGTTCGTGCTTTTGTTCTAGAACTTATAACCCATGGAGAACGAGAACATGGTACTATGCCCCTGCGAACTGGAATTCTTGACATAGGTGGGGTGAACCTGGCTGCCATCGGTATCCTCTTCATAATCGCGACCCTTGGCATCGATATAGGCAAAGGCGAAGTCAAAAGTCCAATTGCCTTCATGCAGACCAAAACCCAGGCTATAAATGTGTCGCCCATCGGTAGGAACCAGATAATCCTCGTATTCTTCCGTCATGGGCGACTGGTCATAAACATAACCGGCCCGCAAGTCCAGCCAGTCCGTCAGGGCGTATTCCACGCCCAGATTGAAGCGCCAGGCGTCATCCCAATGCTTGTTGCTCTTGGAAACACCGATCGGATCTGGCAAGTGAATATTCAGGTGACGGAAGGAGCTCCAGTTAGTCCAGATGGCTCCGACTTCAACGGAAAGTTCGGGAATGGGCGTCCAGGAAATACCGGCCGCCACGGAATCCGGCAGGATTACCGTGGAGTCGGCCGAGCCGTTCCTAAACATGGTACCAACGAGAGGGTTGCCTGCCCCGGTGAAATTGGTAGCGCCGTAAGCATGTACCCGGGCCTGACTGCGGTAAGCCAGTCCAGCCGCCCACTGCTCGTTAAATTGGTAGTGCGCGGCCAAGTTAAAACCAAAGCTGACGTCATCGGCATCCTTGATGTCGCTCTCCACATCACCATACGGGGTCTCAATGCTCTTTCTGATGTCCAGGGTCGCATAAATCAGCTCCACCCCAGCGGCCAAGGAAAGCTCATCGGTAGCCCGCCAGGCAATGTTGGGGTTCAGCGAAGCGGTCTGGAGTGAAACTTTGGTAATATTGTAACGCCCCGGCCAGTCGGCGTCGTATTCAAAGCCCAGCCCGAAGCGGCTGAATTCGCCAATGCCGAAAGTCCAGTCATCGTTGATCTGATGCGTGAAATAACCGTGCGGCATCATCCAGGTTTCGCGGCCTTTGAAAGAGCTGTCCTTTCCATCCGCAGGATCTTCCCAGGTCATGCTGCCGTGCGGTGTAACAGCGGTAACACCGGCCATGGCGTGTGTGCCGGGCAGGCGGGCAATCAAGGCCGGGTTGTAGGCGATAACCGAGGCATCGGGCTTGCGGGCCATCATGGCGCCGCCAAGGGCGATGCCGCGAGCGCTGTACTCATAAAGAGCGAACCCTTCGGCCAGGGCATTCCCGGCAGGAAACATGAAACAAACCAACATAAACAAACAAAAACATCTTTTTAACATGAAAGGCACACTCCGGTGGTTAAAAAAAATAAATTCATGAAAACACGGATGCCATCAGAGGGAACATCCAACTGTTTGTTTGGTCTCATTAGGCGATTTTCCTTTCAGAGGCAATGTAAAAATCATGCCGAGTGAAATAGTCCAATATATTTCATATATTAAAATTCTGAATTAAATATTTTTTTTGAAAATACAAAAACCCCCGAGAAAAACTCCCGGGGGCTATGAAAAAATCATCAAGATTTTTAATGTTTGTACTGGCTGGGTTACTAGGACTTGAACCTAGATTAACGGAGTCAGAATCCGTCGTCCTGCCAATTGAACGATAACCCAGTACGAAAGGCGTCTATAGCGCCACTGGCACTATTTTGTCAATAAACTATTTCCTTGGAGGGGCTCCGCCCCTCCAAACCACCCCGCATAGGGCAATTGCCCTATGTACCCATCTAACCACATTTATTATAGCCACAGTTCGGACAAGAGCAGCAACCTTCGAGGAAAACCAGTTCAGACTGGCATTCCGGGCAGGAAGCGTTCAGCGGGCGGCCGCCATCCACCGGCAGATGCGCCTTGAGGTAGCGGTTTTCCAGCACCCAGGCCATGGCGTCCGGTATGGACTGCACCACACCGTTCTTGCCCTTCTGAAATACTGGCGCGTCGCCGCCTATGCCCTTAATCTGGGCCACCACCTCTTCAACCGAAATGCCGGATCGCAAGGCCAGCGAAACCAGACGCCCAATCGCTTCGGCCTTGGCCATGGTGGAGCGTCCGGATTTGCCAATGGTGGCAAAAAGCTCAAAGGGCTTGCCATCAACTTCATTGATGGTCACATACATCTTGCCGTGCCCGGTGTTCACCCGCTGCGTGAAGCCATAAACCAGATCCGGGCGTCCGCGCACGGCGCGTTTGCTTTCCTCGCCTTCTTCCTTTTTGGCTCCGCCTTCCCCGGCATAAAGCACCTGCACGCTCTTGCAGCCATCACGGTACACGGTAACGCCCTTGCAGCCCATTTCATAGGCCAGCCAGTAAATCTGGCGAATATCGTCTATCGTGGCCGTATTTGGCAGGTTCACGGTCTTGGAGACAGCGTTGTCGGTATAAAGCTGAAAAGCGGCCTGCATCCGCAAGTGCCAACCCGGCTCAATATCCATGGAGGTAACAAAAACCTTGCGCAAATCCTCGGGCAAAAAATCCAGTTCGGCAATGCGCCCGGTTTCGGCCACTTTTTCCATCAGCTTGGGGCTGTAAGCATCGGCAGTCTTGAGGGCCTGCTCGAAATGCGGATTGACCTCCACCAGCTTTTCGCCATCCATAACATTGCGCGAAAAGCTCAAGGCGAACAAGGGCTCGATGCCGGAAGAACAACCGGCAATGATCGAAAGCGTACCGGTAGGCGCTATTGTGGTCACAGTGGCGTTGCGGAAAGGACCGAGATCCCTTTCCTTCAACGCGGAAGTCTCATAGGCCGGAAAAGCGCCGCGTTCGCGGGCCAATTGCCGCGAGGCGGCCCTGGCTTCATCGCGTACAAACTGCATGACGTTTTCGCCCAGCTTGATCGCCTCCTGGCTGTCGTAGGCAATGCCCAACTGGTAAAGCAAATCGGCCCAGCCCATCACACCGAGGCCGATTTTGCGGTTCTTGCGCACGTTTTCAGAAATTTGCTCCAGGGGGAAGACCGAGGCGTCAACCACGTTATCCAAAAACCGCACGGCCAGATGGATGCAGCGCTTGAGTTCATCCCAGTCGATACCAGCCTGGGCGTCTTTTGCAGAGTTGCCGCCAGAAACGGCTTGTCCGGCAGGCAGGAAAAACCCGGCCAGGTTCAGCGAACCCAGATTGCAGGCTTCGTAGGGCAGCAGCGGCTGTTCGCCGCAGGGGTTGGTAGATTCCATCTCGCCCTGATCCGGAGTGGGGTTGTCGCGGTTGATGCGATCAATAAAAACAATACCCGGATCGCCGCTTTCCCAGGCTTTTTGCACCAGAATCTCAAATACTTCCCTGGCCTTCAGGCAGCGCACCTCTTCTTTGGTGCTCGGGTTCACCAGGGGGTAGTCGGCATCGCTTTCCACCGCCTTCATAAAATCTTCGGTCAAGGCCACGGAACGGTTGAAGTTGTTGAACTCGCCCTCGCGCTCCTTGGCTTTAATAAACTCCATGATGTCCGGATGATCCACGCGCAGAATGCCCATATTGGCCCCGCGCCGGGTGCCGCCCTGCTTGATCTGCTCGGTGGCGGTATTAAAAATGCGCAAAAAGGAAAGCGGACCGGAAGCCACGCCGCCAGTGGAACCCACGCGGCTATCCTTGGGGCGCAGGCGCGAGAAGGAAAAGCCGGTACCGCCGCCGGATTTGTGAATCATGGCCGCGTGTTTGACGGCATCAAAAATTTCCTCAATGGAATCGCCCACCGGCAGCACAAAACAGGCGGAAAGCTGCCCCAGCCCGGTTCCGGCGTTCATCAGCGTGGGCGAGTTGGGCAAAAACTTCCAGTCGGTCATCAGCTTATAGAAGGCCAGGGCCAAATCTTCGTCCTGCCAGGTAGAATCCTTGTACTTGGCTTCTTCACCGGCAATGGCCGAAGCCACGCGCCAGAACATGGCCTGGGCGTCCTCGATATGTTCGCCTTCCAGCCCTTTGCGGTAATAACGCTTGGAAAGAACGGTGGCAGCATTGGGGTTGAGCTTTACTGCGGGAAGTTTTGACGGTTTTTTCATGTCTTGTGTGCCTGGCTTAAAATTATTGAAAGCTAAAAAATATCCGCCCGAACCGGCGTTGTCGGCCAGACGGGCGTCTCAAAAATAACATCCGATTATTAAAACATTCTTACTCCAAGCAGGGCAAAATTGAAATAGCCCGTATAGTTATGCCTGTCCAAGTTCATTTTTATAACTATTTAAAATTTAAAATTTTATTCCATGCTATTTATTTTGAAAGTTCACAGTTACAAAAGCAAAGCCGGTTGCACATTTGTGCAACCGGCTAAAACATTATAAAAACAATATCTAAGCTTGCTGTTTAAGCACACAACCCCAAAAGAACTCGCGCAAGGGAGAATCCGAAGCGGTCTGCCAAATATGCTCCTGCTCGAAATCCGGGTGTCTTTGCAGGAAAGCGCTGACCTGATCCTGGTTCTCTGCCGGGTTGAGCGTACAGGTAAGATAAATAATGCGCCCGCCGGGCAAGAGGGCGGACCTTGCCGCCTCCAGAATTTCCCGCTGGGTTTCCCGCAAGCGTTCCAAATCTTCAGGCCGCCGCCGCCAGCGTATTTCCGGGCGATGCGCCAGGGTGCCCAGTCCCGAGCAGGGCGCGTCAATCAAAATGCTGGCAAATTTACCGTCAGAAGCTTCTTGCGCAGAAGCAAAAACAAGTTCCGGCATGGCTATAACAGTGTCCTCGCCAAACAGCCTGGCGAAATCATCATTAAAACCACGCAACCGATTCGTATTGGCATCACTAAGCCTGGCTACCGACACCCCCTGCTCCAGTAGGGCCATACTTTTACCGCCCCGGCCAGCACAGGCATCCCAAATGGGAGTAGCCCAGGTTTCCGGCTGCAAAGCCCAAAGAGCTTCGTAAGCGGCAGCGGACTGGCGGCTGGCCCTCCCTTCCTGAAGCAGCAACTTAAGCGGCTGTCCGGGCCGGGTGGAGCGTCCGATCAATGCTACTCCGGCCGGGCCTACCGGAATGGCTCCCGCTTCCTGCCTGAATTCGTGCAAAAGCTGCTTCCAGCCCGGCTTGACCGCGTTGATACGCAAGCCGTAAGGCGGTAGGCTGATACCCGCTTCCAGATAACGCCGGGCGTCTTCCGGGCCATAAGCGGCCAGCCAGAGTTCGGCAATCCATTCAGGAACGGCGTAGTAAACAGCCAGAAAGGCAGCGGAAACAAAAAAACCCGCTGTGGCGGTTTCAAGCTTGTCCCCGGATTCCAATTCAGGTCCTGCTTCCACTGCCGGTTCAAAATTTGTTTCAATCTTTAGTCCGAGCTTCGCGGCATAATAAGCCGGATTACGGTATTCGCTATCCAGACCGCGCAAAAAGGCCCGCAGTACGCCGTTGCCCACCCCGGCCAGACCTTGCCCAAAGCGGTTGCGCAAAAGCTCCACCGCCCAGTTTACTCCGGCATGCGGCGGAATTCTGGTGTGCGCCAGTTCATAGGCGGCCAGTTCCAGAACCAGCAGCATCTCGGCGGGCAGTTTGTCCGGCTTCGCCAGCTTCTGGCGCAAAAACCAGCTTAAACGCAAATGCAGACGCAGCACGCCATAGACCAGCTCGGTACACAGGGCGGCATCGGTCGGCATCAGATTGGACTCGCGCAGGCGGCGGTCCAGCGCGGCCTGGGAATCCGGCGCTTTGCTCCAGCCGCTTCCGTCACTTCCGCCAGTCCTGTTATTTTCGCCGGTTACATCGCTTCCGTCACTTCCAGTGGAGAGAACTTCACTCAAAACCAACAGGGCCGCGGCCCGTGGATCATGATCGGCCCGATACTTCAAGCCGGAATTATTACTTTTTTTCTTCATTTACATCACTTGGTGTTGATAAAACAAAATAGCGCCTAAGTTTGCCGTCAGACTAGGAAGGCGAGTTTTTTGCGTAGGGAGTGTACTCTTTTCGTACTCGACCGGAGCAAAAAACGATGCCTGACGACGTATCACGGCAAAATCAGGCGCTATAAATTAACTCTTACCGGATTTAACCGCATACTTAGTCAACTCAGCCAAACGCCGGTCAACTTTGGAAAAGAGAGATCCGGGCGTGAAGCTGCCGTCCTTGCGCAGACGTCCGCAAGGCAGCCCGGTCAGCAGTTCCATGGCCTCGCTGATATGTTCTACCGGATAGATATGAAACTGCTTGTCCTCAATAGCTTGCAGCAGGGCGGGCCGCAAAATCAGGTGCTCAAGGTTGTCCCTGGGCAGAATTACCCCTTGATTTCCGGTCAGGCCGTGCCGCTGGCAGACCTTGAAAAAGCCTTCCACTTTGGCAATTACTCCGCCAACAGCCATGATCTGTCCGGACTGGCTCAACGCACCGGTAAAGGCCAGGCTGAGGTCGATCGGCACCTGGGCGATGGCGGAAAGCAGCACGGCCAACTCGGCCCCGGAGGCGGAATCGCCCTCCACTCCCGCGTAGCTCTGCTCAAAACAAATACTGCCAGTAAGATAAAGCGGCTTTTTACGGGCAAACTGGGAAACCAGATAGCTTTTTAGGATCATTATGGCTTTGGTGTGGATTGGCCCGCCAAGCTCGGCCTCGCGCTCCAGATCGATAATACCGTCATGCCCGACGCCCACGGCGCAGGAAATTTGATGCGGCAGCCCGAACTCGAAATCGCCGTAATTGCTTACTGAAAGGCCGTTCACCACGCCAATGGCCTGACCGCTGGTCTTTACCTTGATCAGGTTGCGGTCGTACTCGTCCATAAAAGCGTCTTCCACCAGATTGGCCCGGAAATCGCGGGCCAGCATGGCTTTACGCAAAAGCTCCGCGCCAACCAGCTCACACCCTTCCATTCTGGCCATGGCCGAAGCTTCCAGCATAATCTGGCGCAGCAAGGGTATTTCCAGCGAAAGGTATTTTTGATCCTCCAGCAGCAGCGAACCGCAATCAATCAGCGCGGCCAGCGCCTCGCGGTCAAAATGCAGGAGTTTTGCGTCCTCGATGATGCGCCGGATATGCTTCAGGTAAACCTTTACCCCGGCGGCGTTGCGCGGAGTACGGCGCGACATCTGGGCCTTGATGCTGAAAAATTTGCTGAAGCGTATATCGCCCTGATACAGGCTGTCATAAACATAATCGTCGCCAATCAGGATAACCTTGACGGACAAATCCAGAGGCGCTGGCTTGATGCCCTTGGTCTTGGCCCCGTCACCATCGCCGGAATCATCCAGGCGGGCCTGACCGGAGCGCAGGGAGCGCATCAAACCTTCCCAGGCCAGCGGGTGTTGCAGCAAATCCTCTACCGGCATAACCAAAAAGCCGCCGTTCGCCTTATGCAGGGAACCGGCCTTGGCCAGGGTGAAATTGGTAACCAGCGCGCCCAGTTCCGCCTCACGTTCAATGCAGCCCAGCAAGTTATGCACAGTGGGATGATCTTCAAAAATTACCGGAGCGCCCTGCTGCCCGCCGTTATCCACAAACAGGTTGACGTCATAACGATAGAAAATATCCGGACTGCCCGCGCCGTCATAACCGTGCGGCACGCCATATGAGGGACCATGCGCAGGGCCGTATGCGGAACCGGAAGCCTGAAACGGCCCAGCGCCCCCGCCCGCTCCGCCTGCCGCCGGAGGCTGCGGGCCATCCTGCTGCATGACATAAGGCGGCAGAAAGTAATCCAGATTTTCCAGAATATCTTCCCTGACCTTGGCAAAATATTCCGCAGGCAAGCCTTCGGCTTCCGGGGCAGCGGCATCGGCACGGTATCTTTCCGCCAGCGGGTCCAGTACATCGCCAACGAATTCGGCGGCCACCTCTTTTTCCAGATTGCGCTCGCCTTCCAGAAAATCCTGCTCCATGCGGCCAAGCTTGCGCAGAAAAACGTGCAGTGACTGAGCCAGGGAATCGCCTTTGAGCTTGATGTTATCGCGCTCGGCGGCTTCAAGGTTATCAAAATCCTGCTCGTTCAGCCGCTTGCCGTCCACCAGCGGATAAAGGGTCATGGCGCCGTTTTCGTCCAGATCCAGCTTGAAGCCTTTGCCCCCGGCCACCTTGTCCATGCGCTTGATGATGCGGTTGCGCCCGTCCTGCAAATCCACCTGAAGCGAATTGCGCCGCTTGATATAGCTGTCACGCTCCATAAAGGCGGGCAATTCCTTGCGGATACGGTCAATCGCCTTATTCATGGCGGCCTTGAACCTGGCCCCCTGCCCGGCAGTCAGCTTGAACAGCAGCGGCGCATCCGGCTTGTCAAAGTTATGCACATAGACCAGATCCGGCGGCGTCACCGCCTTTTTGGCCCTTGGCTGCAAAAACCTTTTCAGCATGTAGGATCGACCCAGATTGTTATCACCGGACAAATATACATTGTAACCGGGATCGGAAATATTCAGGGCCAGTTCCAAAGCGGCCAAAGCCCTGGGCTGCGGCGGTACAATGCCGTTGCCCAAGGGGATTTCGGCGCTGCTTGCATAAGGGATATGCGCCGGTTTAAGGCCGGAACGCAAACGCTCCGCGCTGATGCCGTCTTTTTTCTGCATAAAGGTTCAATCTCCAAAGCAAAATAATAGCGCGAAAATAATCCTATTCTTCCAAAACTTCCATGATTTGTATCTCATTATAGAGCGGATTGATCTTACCCAGCCGCACACTGACACGCGCACCCGGCTGAACGCGCTCCCCGAAAAGACGCCGGGGGCCGCGCAGATACAACTGGGCCTGCTCCACCATAATATTGACAAAATGGGAGTTTTCCTCGGTTACCACCGCATCCCAGTATTTCAACCCGCCCCGCTCTTTTTGGCTGCGCTGCTCCTGCTGCTGAAAATAGACCAGCTTCCAGTAGCGGGGCCGGAAGCGCTGGCTCTGCCCCACGCTATCCAGGCGGGAATTCACCAACGGCAACAGGGCGGCCAGTTCTTCCCGGCTCAGGGGTGGGTGTCCATCGCGCAGCATGCCCAGCACCTGGGCTTCATTCAACAGATCCGGATAACGGCGCAAAGGCGCGGTAAAACTGGAATAGAAATTCAGGCCGAGCCCGGCGTGCGGCTTGGCCTCCAGGCTGAAAATAGATGGCGGCAGCGCTTTGAGTACCTTGGCGATTTCTTCTTCCTTACGCCAAATTCCGGCAAAATCCCTGGGCAAAACCACATCCTGCGAGCGGTAAATCAGCGGCACACCGCGCTCGGTAGCCCAACGCGCCAGAGCGTAAGTTGCCGCAACCATCAGTTCGCCTACCAGAATCTGACAAAAAGGCAGGGGCGGACAAGGCTCTACCACAACTTCCGAACCGTTCAATAAAATTTCTATTTCCGGCCGCTCGGTAATTACCGCCCCGGACTCAATGCGGCGCTTGCGCAACTTACCGGCAAGTTCGGAAGCGGCAATCAGCATACCGGCAAAAGGTGCGGCAGGGTTGGTGGAACAGCTTTCCAGCGCAGTCTCGCTCCTGGCTTCATCCTGCTCCTGAGTAAACATGGACTCGGTCCAATCCGCGTCCGCCCCATTGTCTGCCCCATTGGACATCAACGGTTCGCACTGCTTCTGGGTAAGGTTGGCCCGCACCCGCACCCAGGCGAGGGCAGGTTCAGCGTCAAGCAATTCCGCCTCTGCGCTGAAACGCAGCTTAATCAGCAGGGCCGGGCGCAGTTTACCGGCGTTAAGGCCAAAAAGATCCAAAGCCAGCGGCTTCGGCAACATAAAGTGTTCGGCTTCAGGCAGATAAAGGCTGGTGGCCCGGCGTAACACGGCCTTGTCCAGATCCGACCCAAAAGGCCAAACCAGAGCCGGACAGGCCAGGGCCACGCAAACCCGGTAGCCATCGCCATCGCGCTCCACGCCAACAGCGTCATCCCAGTCGCGGGTGCTGTCCGGATCCACGCTGACCAGGTCAAAATCATTCCAAAACACGGGCAATTCAAGCTGGTCACCCAGCTCTGCCTGCCCCGTCTGACGGCTTGTTTCAAGCTGTTCTGCTCTTTTTTCAAACTTATCGATAGCTTCTTTTATCTGATCAATTTCAGCTTGCCAAGGGCAGTGCCATTCCGGATCCGGATCATAATCGGCCCGATCCAGCCAGAAGTTGTGGTGTTCGGGCAAAAGCCCCCAGGCGATAGCCAGGCACAAGGGCAGGTGCGGGTCTTCCGCCGCGCTTTTGGCGGACAGGGTCTTGGTCAGCAGTTTCCAAAGGCCGTCCGGGTCATGGGCATCCGGGTCGGCAACGCGCTCCAGCAAAAGCTGCTGCAAACGCCCGGCCAGATCCGGACCGCTCTGACTGCCATGGCTGGACGGGCCGCTGAACAGGGCGGCGGACTGCTCCGGCGTAAGCACCCGGCGCTGTTTAACTGCCTCGTAAAGATTGCGGAAAACCTCGGCTCCCACGGTAGCCAGTTCCATGCGCCGATCTTCCTCTTCCTGCTTCGACTGGCGCAATTCCACCTGCTCGGCTGGATAAACCTCAAAAACCGGCGGAGAAAACTTGAAGTGTGTCTTTTGGGCCAGCAGGGCCTGCCCCATGGCCGCTACCTGATCCACGTCCGGCGCGGGCCAGACCAGTTCGGCAAACCAGGCGGCCTCGGCCTGACGGATCTCGCCCTGGGCAAGTTCCCAAACCTGGTCCAAATCCAGCCCGGCAACCAGTTCTTCACGCTTTTTGCGGTGCGCCTCAAGCCTATCCTGAATTTCCTGACGACTGGGCACGCCGGAATAGGCCGGGCCTATCCAGGGCAGCAAGCGGCTGGACGGCAGTTTCATCTCGCGCTTGTTGATGGTCCAAAGGCGCAACTGGCCGGACTGCTCCTCCAGAACCCAGGCCTGCACGGCGCGGCCCGCCTGCATCAGTTCGACAATGCAACCGGGGGCAGCGTATTTTACGGAATTGGACATTTTAATGTTTAAACGCTCTTTGCCCGGTGAATACCATAGCAGCCTGATTTTCGTTTACGGCGGCAATAACTTCGTGATCGCGCAGCGACCCGCCGGGTTGGGCAATGGCCTTGATGCCGTGGCAGAGCGCGGCGTCCACGCCGTCGCGGAAGGGGAAGAAACCGTCGGACACCATTACGCTGCCCAAAAGTCCGCCTTTGGCGCTATCGGTTTCAGCCTGCATTGCAGCCAACAGTTTTTGTGCCGCAGCATCGCCGCCTTGCGCCTTAAGACGCACTTCGTAAAGCGACTGACCGGAAGCCCGGAACACCAGCTTGTCCAGATATTTGGTATAAGCCTTGTAAATAGCCAGTTCCACGCAGCCCACGCGATCCTGTTCGCCAGCGCCGATAGCCACGGTGGCCCCGTTTTTGGCAAAAATAATCGAGTTGGAAATCACGCCGCTTTCCACCGCCCAGGCGAACAGCAGATCTTCGGCCTGCTGTGGGGTCGGCAAGTTAGCGGTAAGTTTTGAAGGTTCTGTAGCCTCAGCCGGCATAAAATCTTCAACCTTGCGGATGCGGTTCATGAAAGACTGTTGCAG
The DNA here is from genome assembly GCA_031285295.1 of Deltaproteobacteria bacterium. GTDB lineage: Bacteria > Desulfobacterota > Desulfovibrionia > Desulfovibrionales > Desulfovibrionaceae > WRHT01. The sequence goes on from JAITWK010000003.1 coordinate 24,135, forward strand.
AATCAGGCCGCCATCCACCAAAGACTTGATTTCCAGGAACGGACTCTGGGCCAGGCCGCTTAAATCGGCCAGCCGGGGCAGGCGGAAAATGCGCAGGTTCTTGCGTTTTTTCAGCAGATCCAGCACGCCGCTTTCAAATTCCGGCGCGGCCACCACCTCGAAGTAGGAAGAGGAAATAAGCTCAGCCGCCGCCTTGTCCAGGCTGGAGTTGACCACTACCGCCCCGCCAAAGGCCGCGATGCGATCGCACCAGAAGGCCTTTTCCAGGGCATCGGCAATACCAGCGTCGCTCCAGGCCGCGCCGCAGGGATTGTTGTGCTTGAGTATAGCCGCAGCCGGTTTGGCCGTAAGGCTTTGCAGGATATTCACCCCGCTGTCCACGTCGGTGAGGTTGGTCTTGCCGGGGTGTTTACCGGCCTGAATCATTTCCGCCTCGCTAATGGCCGAGACTATACCCTGGTTCGGCGCGCGCAGGCGCACCCCGCCGATTTCCAGATTGCCTTCAGCCAATTCGTAAAGAGCAGCCGGTTGATCCGGGTTTTCACCGTAGCGCAGGCCTTTTTCTTCCAGCAGGCCACCCTCGCCGGGCAGATTCCAGAGGCGTTTTTTAAAAACCAGGCGCTGCCCGCCCAAATCCAGGCTGAGCGTTGCCGGAAACTCGTCCTTGAGCAAAGTTGTGTACATTTTTTTGAGCGAACTCATGGCTACTCCGGTTATATTAAAATTTTGAAATTAACTGATTAAGCAATGCCGTCACGCATAACATAGCGAAGACCAACCGGCAAATCACATTTACGCTGGCGCGATAATCGTATATATTCTTCAATCTTTAAAATAATTAACGCTTGAGATGCCCTCAAACAATCAAGGCGGAAAATATGGAACGTGCCCTGCAAAAAATGGCCAGCCAGTTGAACCAGTATGATGCCGCTTCGCTTTCTTCCATGTGGGAACGCTACGCGCACCTTGTCTCGCGCTTCGAACCCACCAAACGCTGGGAAGAGGCCGCGCTGGTATTTTGTCTGATCCAGGCCATGCACTGGAAGAACCAGCTTTTCAACTCCAGGCTGATCGCCGAACAACAGCGGGCCGAGCAGGACAAGAACGCCGCGCGGGAATTCAAAGAGAAACTGCATTCCTATATTCCCGACTCGCTTGCCAAAAACAAACGCCCCCCGGCGGAGGGCGCTCAAAGCAAGACGGATGGAGCTGAAAGCAAAACTGAGAAAAACTCAGGAAGCAGCCGTGAGTCCAAGCAACGGCGCAAGGTTCTTGTTTTCAAGCTCCGCGACCACGGCAAGTCTTGACATAACATAATAGTAGTAGCGCACGCTTTCCACATAAGAAAGCGCTTCCTTGTGGCGAAAATTCTTGCCCGCCGTGCCGGAAACAGCAAGCTTGGCATATAGCCCGCGCATTTCGGCCCAGCTTTTGCCCTTGCCTTCGGCGTCAGCCAGACGCAGGGCCTTGCGCAGGTTCGCTGGCCCCTGGTTGTAGGCAGCCAGGGCCAGGCACCAGCGGTCCCATTCCGAAATATCCAGATCTTCCAGACTGCGGCGCAGGTCGCTCAGGTAACGCGCACCACCCAGTATGCACTGCTCGGGATCAAGGCGATCCACATTCAGCATATTGGCCGTGCTGGTAGTAAGCTGCATGATGCCGCGCACGCCGGTGCTGCTGCGGGCCTGCGGATCAAAACGCGATTCCTGAAAAATCACCGCCGCGATAAGCAGCGGGTCCATGCCGGTTTCTTCGGCAGCTTTCATGATCGCGCCGTTGTACTGCTCCATTTTTTCCGAAATAACCCCGGCCAGTTCCCGCAAATCATTCTGCCGCGACTTGCGCGGCATGAAACCGTGGTAACGTTCGCGTAGCTCCGCCAGACTGTCTTCCCGGCTCTCATCGGCCCAAAAAGCCTCCAGACGCTCGCCAAGCTCGCGGTTATCCGCTGACCAGAACCAGCGGTAAGCCACGGATTCGTTAAGGTTACCCTGAATGAGCAAATCCGGGTGCTGCGGCGCGAGTACCGAGTAGGTGTGCGGGTCCAGCAATTGATTTACAGGCGCAATCTGGCTGCTCAACCCGCCGTGCGAAATATTGGAATAAACATGCTCGGCGCTGCCCGCGTCCTTGACCAATACCGGATAAACACTGGCATAGGCCCGGCTTTGTGCCAGATATTCACTACGAGCGGCGGAAAGCTCGCCCCCAAAGCCGATGGCCAAATCGCCGCGCTTGTCTTTAAGCAGATCCATGGCCTCAACGTAGGTGCGGGCATAATAGAGCCGAACTTCATACTTGTTGCCTGCCAGAAACTGTTCCAGCAACTCCTCGTCCATGCCCGGCCCAAAAGGCGAGGCCGCCCGGGGCAGCCTTTTTTCATAGGGCAACACCACGCGCAGCAGCGGAGCTTCGCTGCCGCCCATACTAAGCGGCACTTTGCGGTAGTCATCGGCATAGGGCTTGCCGGAGTCGAGCAGGGAGGGTTCGGCGCTGAAGCAACCGAGCAACAAGACCACAGTAACCGCCAGGCACAGCGCAGCGGACAAGCGCAGGCGGCTCACACTAATAAGGCGAATCAGACGGCTCAGGTGGCCGGTTCGCATAGCAGACATATATTTTTGGTACTTATTCATATCTTTTTTTCTAGGGAGAGTAGCCATATAATGCAGCTTTACTTTATTGTCAAAAAACCTTTAACTCGTTGACAGGCCAAACGCCCTGCCGTTTTGCCGCAGTTTGACAATAAATTTTATTAAAAAAATTATGCGCATGGCAAAATCAGTTACGAAAAAAAATGAGACCCCGGACCTGCCGGACGCCCTGGAACAGGCGCGGCTTTTAGGCGGCGTGCGCACTTTTGCTGTGGAACAGCGCTTTGCCGGAGCCAGAAGGGCCATGGCCGCCCTGCGCCCTGCGCCGCCGCAAAGCCTGCTGCTGGAAGGCGGCACCCCGGCGGAACGGGCCAACGCGGCTCTGTATTGGGCCGCATTATTGAATTGCCCGACTGGTAGTGCCTCATTTTGCCGTGATACTGCGTCAGATATCGTTTTTGCCTCCTGTCGAGTACGAGAAGAGTACACTCCCATCGGCAAAAACTCATCTTCCTTGTCTGACGACAAAAGCAGGCACTACCAACAAACACTGAGCCAAACCGACGTACCTGTTGCCCCCTGCCTGGATTGCCCGGTCTGCCTGCGCTATGTAAGCAAGTTGCACCGCGATATGTTCTTTTTTGACGGCAGCGCGGAAAGTATCAAGATAGACGAGGTGCGGGAAATGCGCGCCGTGCTGGGTGAACCGCCACGCGAAGGGCGGCTGCGGGTGGTCATTTTCTCTGAAGGTCAGGCTTTGGGCGAGGCTGCGGCCAACGCCCTGCTGAAATCCCTGGAGGAACCCAAACCCGGCACTGTCTTTGTACTTACCGCCCCGCAGCGGGAGCGTCTGCTGCCGACTCTGGTTTCCCGCTCCTGGACGCTCACCCTGCCCTGGCCGGGCAGTCGCGGCTTCGAGGCACAAAACTGTCCGGCTGAAGCGATGCAGACACCGGGCGGAGGCGCCGCAATAAGCCGGGAAGATGGCGACGACGTTGCGGATCCCAACCCGGATCTGCCGGTTTTGGAATGGGCCGGGGCCATGTTGGCTTTCGCCACAAACAAGAGCGGACGGGGCTGGATGGAGCGCACCGCCAAACGCGGCAATCTGGATGCCGCTCTGGCCATGCGGCTGGTATTGCTTTGCCAAACCTGCCTGCTTGAGGCACTTTCCGGAAACTTATCTTTTAATAATGCAAAAACACCGGAAATGAGCGAGGACTTTAGCCGCCATGATCTGAGCGCGGCTTTTATCCGCCTGGCTCCGGCCAGCCTTCACATTTTGGGCGAGGCTCTGGCCGAAGCCCAGGATAGTCTTAATTATAATGTAAATCCGGCTCTGGTGCTGGATTGGCTGGCTACACGCCTCTTTTTCGTTTTTGCCGGAGATGCTGGAAGATGAAGGAAAAGGATACAGATAAACCACGCAAGCGCCTGTTCATCGGCCTGATCTGCGCCACTTCGGCCCTGCTCTGTCTGGTGCTGATTCTGGGCTGGGGCATTCCCTACGTCGGCCTGAACAACATTCACCCCGCAGCGCCCTATATAACCGGCTTTGTGCTGGCGCTGTTCATACTGGTTATTGCCTGGTCTTCCCTGGCTCTGGTGCTGCAAGTTATCACCGGACGGGCGCTTTGGGGTACCGGCGAAGCGCGCTGCGTGGCTGTCCGGCTATTTCTGCCCCTGATGGAATTTTGCGGAAGGGCGGTAGGCATCACCCCGGCCGAAGTACGGCGTTCCTTTATTCAGGTGAACAACCAGTTGGTCCGTCAGACCACGCCGCCGCAAGCGCCGGAAAAACTGCTGCTGCTGTTGCCGCACTGCATCCAATGGAGCGGCTGCAAACTGCGCGTAAGCAACAGCGTGGAGCGCTGTGAGCGCTGCGGACGTTGCGACATTGCCGCCCTGCTGGATCTGGCCGAAAAATACGGCGTCCATATGGCTATAGCCACCGGCGGCACTATTGCCAGACGTATTGTGGTGGAAAAACGACCCAGGCTGATCCTTGCTGTGGCCTGTGAGCGCGATTTGGCCAGCGGCATACAGGATACCTTCCCGCTGCCGGTATTTGGATTGCTTAATGAGCGCCCATTCGGCCCCTGTGTGGATACCCGCGTGGATCTGGAGCGGCTGGAAAACGCCTTGCGCGGCTTTATCCAAAAGGAAAGTCCGGAAGGGCAAAACCCCTCCGGACAATAATACACCTATCGATAAGCGCCTTATTCCTAAGAAATCTTGCTACCCGGCGCTTTATAAGCACCCGGAGTAAGTAAGGTCAGACCTTTTTCGTCTTCAGCAGTCAGCAACATGCCCTGCGATTCCACCTTGCGGATTTTGCGGAAGGGCAGGTTGGCAACCACCACTACTTGCTTCCCGGCCAAATCCTCCGGCTTGAAGTATTCGGCAATGCCGCTGACAATGCTGCGCGGCTTGTCCTCACCCAAATCGACCTTGAAGCAGAGCAGCTTGTCGGCATCCGGGTGCTTTTCCACACTCAGGATGGTACCAACGCGCAAATCCAGCTTCTGGAAATCCTCAAACTCGATGGTGGCGGCAGTTTGAGATTCCTTGGCTGCCTTGCCCGCGTCTTTTGCCTCTTCTTCAGCTTTGGGCATTTCCAGACGGGGGAACAGATTGGAAGAAGCAGCCAGCTTCGCGCCCGGCTTGAGTTGGCCGAAGCCGCCGAGTTCATCAGCCAGGTTGGTCTGGGCCGGGTCAAAGGCTTGCCCGAGTTGTTCCAGCATCTTTTCCGCGCTGCCCGGCATAACCGGCCAAAGGTGCAGGGCCACTTTGCGCAGCATATCCAGCAAAGTATACACCACGGTGGCCAACTCGTCGCTTTTGCCTTCCTTATGCAGCGCCCAGGGTGCGGCCACGTCAACATACTTGTTCAGGCCGCGCACCAGTTCCCACAAACTTTCCAGAGCAGCGGAAAATTTAAAGTTATCGAAAAGCGACTGATAATTCCGCATGCTTTCCAAAGCCAGATCCTGCAAGGCTTTTTCCCTATCGCCATAGCTTGCGGGAGCAGGAGCGCTGCTGTTGTAATACTTGGCCGCCATGCTGAGTACCCTGGAATACAGGTTGCCCAGGTCATTAGCCAAATCGGAATTCTGGCGGGCGATCAGCGCGTCTTCGGTGAAACTGGAATCGTTGCCGAAATGCATTTCGCGCATGATGAAGTAACGGAAGACATCCACGCCGTAAGTGGTGACCATGTGCAGTGGATCGACCACGTTGCCCAGGCTTTTGGACATTTTGGTATCGCGCACCAGCCAGTAGCCGTGCACATTCAGGCGGTGGTAAAGATCCAGGCCAGCCGATTTAAGCATGGTAGGCCAGAAAATGGCGTGCGGCTTGAGAATATCCTTGGCGATCAGGTGCTGCTGGTTCGGCCAGAATTTGTTGAATTTTTCGCTGCCCACTCCGTCCAGGCCGGTGGTGTAGGCCAGCAGGGCGTCAAACCAGACGTAGCAGACATAATCCTTGTCAAAGGGCAAATCGATGCCCCAGGTAAGGCGGCTTTTGGGACGGCTGATGCACAGGTCTTCCAGCTCGCCGGATTCAAGCAGGGCCAGCGCCTCGGTACGGTAACGCTCGGGCTGGATGAAATCCGGGTTATCCAGAATATATTGCTTGAGCCAATCCGCATACTTGGACATGCGGAAAAAGTAGTTTTTCTCGCTGATATATTGCGGGGCAACCAGGTGCTGCGGGCAGAGGCCGTTTTCCAGTTCTTTTTCCGTATAGAAGCGCTCGCAGCCGGTGCAGTAATGCCCGCCGTACTCGCCAAAATAAATGTCGCCGTTATCATAAACCTTTTGCAGGAACTTCTGAACCGTGGCCTTGTGCTCGGCAGAGGTGGTGCGGATAAAACGGCTGAACTGCACGCCAAGCCGGGGCATGGTTTCCTGAAACAGGGCGCTGACATCGTCGGCAAGCTTTTGCGGGGTAACACCCTGTTTTTCCGCAGCCTGGGCGATTTTGTCACCATGTTCGTCAGTGCCGGTTACCAGCGAGACCTCTTTGCCCATCAGGCGCTGAAAGCGCACCATGCTGTCGGCAATGCTGCTGGTATAGGCGTGGCCAAGATGCGGCTTGGCGTTGACGTAAAAAATCGGCGTGGTGAGGGCGAAAGTTTTTTTAGCGGTCATGATATCCTCGTGCTTTCCTCAATTTTTATGCTCTTGCTACCTTTTGTTATGTTTACGCCAACGGCCCCGGCTGTTGGTCGGCTTGTATTGCTTATCCGGCTTGCCCGGTTTGTCGGATCGTTCGGCGTGCTTTGATCCGGGCAGCCCAAAAATGGACTGATCGTCTTCGGGGGCCGCATCTTCAAGCATAAACGAGTCTGCTTCCGGTACATCCTCTGTGCTTTCGTGCGCTGCGGGCAAGGCCTTGGCTGGCGGAGCCGAGGGCAAAGCCTTTGCGCTGGGCGCAGGCAACGCTTTTCTTTGGTCAGGCTTAACAGACGCCTGCCCGTTCGACTCGGCTGCCGTGGATGGCCCAGCCGCTACGGACGGCGCAGGCGGTGCAGCCAGGGCGGGTTGCCCGGCTCCCGTGCCTGCATTTTCCGCAACGCGATCCGGCCCTTCCGGCCCGCCCTGTTCCAGGCGCACCGGCAGCAAGGCTTCCCAATCTTCAAGCTGCAATTCGGTTTCTTCTCCGGTTTCACCCTGAATGAACAGACTTTGCCGGAAGAGGTTGGCACGCAAAACTTTTACCACGCCCTGACTGGTCCGGTATTTTTTACCGATTTTCGGACTGCGCTTGTGAAACTCCTCATAATTGGCCTGTTCGTAAGACAGACAGCAGAGCAGGCGGCCACAGATGCCGGAAAGTTTGGCCGGATTGAGGAACAGGTTTTGTTCCTTGGCCATTTTTATGGTCACGGGCGCGAACTTGCGCAAATAGCGGCGGCAACAGCAAGTCATGCCGCAGTTGCCCAAAGCGCCGATCATCTGGGTTTCGTGGCGCACGCCGATTTGCCGCAGTTCGATACGGGTATGGTAATTGCGCACCAGATCCTTGACCAGTTCACGAAAATCGATGCGGGTGGGGGCGGTAAAATAAAAAATGATCTTGCTGCGGTCGTGCAGCACTTCCACATCCACCAGCTTCATATCCAGATTGCGCTCGCGGATGCATTCCTTACAATACAGGCGCGCGCTGGAGGCCATAATTCTGTTATCGGCGGCAGCGGCAATATCAGAAGGACCAGCCAGGCCGCGAATGGGCTGGATATCAACTTCCTGTCCTTCTTCGGTGCGAATTTTGGGAAGCGGCAGGCGCAGGCGGCGGGCAATGACCACCTCGGCCAGGCTAACGCCCTGCTCGGCATCCACCAGCACCTGATTGCCGGACCTGAGATTTTCCTGCCCGGCCTTGAAAAAGTATACCGGGCCGTACTGGCTGAGCTTGACGCCGAGCACCAGTTCGGTCTGGACCGGCTCATTGCTGGTTGCGTCCGCTTTGCCGGACAGGTCCGACACGCTTGTGTTGTTAGCTTCGCCAGCCGTTTCAGGCACATCAGCGGCACCCGCTTCGCCAGCATCATCCAGCGCGGCCGCCTCGTTTACATCTTCAAGGCCCGCCTCGCCAAAAGCCGCGTTAAAACTTTCCTGCGGATCTTCCTGATTCCAAAACCGCGCACCGCTTTGCCAATCGCCATCTCCGCCGTGCAATACCCCGGCTACCGGGGGTTCGGATAACGGCTGCGATACCATGCCGCGCCAGGGAATATCGGCATCGGCAGCGGTATTACGCCCGATTTCAGCTTCACCTTCCGGATCCGCCGGATCAATTGGGTTGCCTTGCCCGGCAAGCGCAAGATCAGCTTCGCCGGATTCATCCGGCTCCATCAATTCAAGCGCATCTAAATTTTTATTATTCACAGGGTTCCATATATTAGAGGTATTAGAGCGGTTTAATTTCAAGACCTTTCTAACGCTTCATCTTTATCAAACATTTCTTTTCGGCTTTTCCGAGCTTGCTGTCAACTGCCGGGCAACAACCATACTTGCCAATTTGTGAAAAATGCCATAAAAGCAAGCCTCGCAGTGTTCCTGCACGGCCACGGAGAGGTAGCGAAGCTGGCCGTAACGCGCCCGACTCGAAATCGGGTTAGGGGTTAGTAGCTCCTACGTGGGTTCGAATCCCACCCTCTCCGCCAGAGACTACAACCCCAAGGGTTTAAATAAAATGGAGTACATTAGAAATGTGCTCCATTTTATTTTTGTTGCTTTTTTGCTCCAATTTTGCTCCACTTGGTTTCAGGAAACGCTCAGTTTTTCGTTTGGCAAGGCGCAAAGAATTTTTTCGACGGGGACTGGACTCTTGTGGCCCTGCCCCGGAGAAAAAAACCGAGCAACGCGCCAAACGGAATAAATCAGCGTTTCCAAGCAGTGGAGCAAAATGGAGGGGGCACCATGGCAAGCATCCGAAAGCGCGGCGACCTTCAGTGGGAGGCCAGAATACGGCGTAAAGGCTACCCTGTGACCTGCAAAACCTTCAACACAAAAGCTGATGCGGAAAAATGGGTCAGGGATGTCGAAGGCGAAATGGACAGGGGGATTTTCGTCTCGCGTGTCGAGGCGGAAAATACCACGCTCAAAGAAGCCCTTGAACGCTTCGTTGCCGAATATGTGCCGCGCTATAAGCATCCCGATGTCCAGCGATACACCGCCGGGGGACTGATGCGGCGAAAAATCGCCTCAAAATTCCTAGCGACAATCCGGGCCAAAGATATTGCTGACTACATCCGTGAGCGGGAAGCCGAGGGCATGAGCGGCAACACCATCCGGCTTGATCTCGCTCTGCTGTCCCGCCTCTACAATGTTGCCAAGACCGCTTGGGGTATGGAATCGCTTGTAAACCCCGTCCAGCACGTTCCCAGACCGAAAATCAGTACCGGGCGTACCCGCCGTCTTGAGGGCGACGAGGAAGAGCGGCTTTTGGAAGCCTGCGGCGAGAATGTCCGGCATGTCGTCCAATTCGCCGTGGAAACCGCCATGCGCCGTGGCGAAATCGCGTCCATCGAATGGAAGCATGTCGATCTGGACAACAGGGCCGTGTACCTGCCGAGGACGAAAAACGAGTCGGAGCGTACGGTTCCTCTTTCCCCCGCTGCCATCAGTATTTTGCGGGAACTTGAAAACGGCAAGACTGACGGGCCTGTCTTCGGCATGTCTACGCAAGGCATTACCCAAGCCTATGCCAAAGCTTGCAAACGTGCCGGAATCGAGGATTTGACCTTCCACGACCTGCGGCACGAGGCGACATCCCGCCTGTTTGAAAACACCGACCTCGATGTGATGGAAATACGCTCCATCACCGGGCATAAATCCATGCAGATGCTGGCGCGGTACAGCCATCTGCGGACTCATAGACTGGCGGACAGGCTTGCCGGGGCGAAGAGGGGAGCTGCATGATATCGGAAAAATCAAGCCAGCCATGCAATAAGGCGCAACAGGATAAGCGCAATTCCAGATGGAACCATGGCAAGCAAAATGCCTTTAGCGAACAGAGTCTACAACGATTCAAAAATGCGGGAGGCGGTCGATTAGTTCGTACGCTCACCGGATATGCCCTCCGGCATTCTTGCGGCATCCTCGCCTTGGTCAGCGGGCTGTTCCTGGGCGTTTATGTGGCCAGAGATTTTGCCGAAGGCAAAAACACACGGCGAAAAGAGTTGGGGGCGGCACTGGCCATGCTGGTTGTCGGGGCTATGCTTACTGCTCTTTCATTATGATAAGCTGAGAGGTGCTGCCGGGTGGAGAGGCTCGGCAGCGCCTAATTTACTCAGTATGATGTATTTTATTTCCTGCATCAGATAATTTACCTTGCAAGGGCTCTTTGTTGACTTAATTCATTTTGCCTTTTTTGAATTTTCGTAAGCCATTCTTCAAGACCAGTTAATGAATTTTCAATTTCATCTGGGGAAATTGAGGGTTCATTGATAGGGATAGGGCGAGCATGTGCTTCTGGAGAACATTTTTTATACCATTCTCTCATTTCATTGCAATCTTCATCTGTTAGAATCGTAAGTTTGTATAAACTTGATGTATATATATCCTTCTTATATCGCACTAAAACAGGTGATATGACTTCTTCAACGGCTTTTTCCCATGCTTCTCTTAGCCATTTAATAATAGTAATTGATTCAAAATACCAACGTTCATCACCTTCTATAAAAAATCTTCTAGATTTATCCAGCTCAATTCTGAGGTCATTAACAAGGCTGAGTGCTGATTTTGCATAAAATGGTTCTTTGGCACGACATATTCCCGTATGGTTATCTGTTCTTGTAACTGTTACAAAAGAAGACTTAACATTCATATTTTTACACTGTTCTTTAAGTGACAGCATAAATGGAAGGTCGTGCGTAAAAACAATAATTTGTCTTTCTTTTGCTTCTTCTGCCAATCTATTTACAACATTATCCTTATACATATGATCCAAAGAAGATACTGGGTCGTCAAATACTATTGCAGATTTTGTGTCTATCGTGCAAAGCTCAGATAAAAATGCAGCCAATGCTACACAGCGATGTTCTCCTTCGCTAAGAATTTTAGATACATCTTTGCTAGGGATCCTAGATAAAGCCAGTCTAAAGTACGGAATACCTTCTGTTCCCTTATCCTGTTGCATTTCAACAGCTAAATTTACAACCCCAAGCTTCTCAAGCTCTTTAGTAAATTTTGCTCGAAGCATATCAGTAACTAGACTTTTGGCAATTTTTTTACTCTGATTCGTTATGGTAGTAAAATCAGTCTCTTTTTGCTTCTCTTTTAATTCATATATTGCTTTTCTACGTTCACTTTCGGCAATCAATTCGTCCTTAATCGATACTAACCAACTCTTATCTTGCAATTCATTATATTCATTAACAAGTAGCTTAAACTGTGGAGACTCTTGATTTTCTCTTATAGCTTTTTCTCTGTCTTCAAGGCTGTTTTTATTCTTATTCAATATATTAAATGATTCTATTTCAATTTCAGAATCATAAAAGTATTCATTCCTAAGGATACTTCTTACTCTTAATAGAAGTAGCAAAAATTCTTTTCTTATTGAATATGAAATTGATGCATCATTGAAAATAGTATTCAAATGATTAAAAATATTTTTCCTGTCCTCAGAGTTAAGCCAAGATTTTAAAATAGACTCTTTCTTTTTTTGATATGCCAAGAAGGATGATGTTTCTTTTGCTTTGCTTTCATCCCGTACAAACGCTTCAAAAGAAACTAGCCTAGAGGCAGCTTGCTCATCCAATAATTGTTGGCAAAGCACACAACGCGCTCCTTGTTCAACGACAGGAAATTCTTCTTGAGGATAGACGGATACCTTTGAGTATGAACGGGCAGCCTCCCAAAGAGTTCTCCACACCTCACTGCCAACATTCGGGAGGGGTTCTTGGGAAAAAAGGACACTAGAGGCAGCTTGTGATGCTTGTTTCGCTGCTTGGTATGCAGCATGAAGATTTTGGAGTTCAACGATATTATTGGTTGATGTCATTTCAGCCAGCAAACTTAGCTGCTGAATTATATAAATAATTTGATTTTTTTGAGCGGTAAGTTGCTTTGCCGCATAATTTCTATCACCAGATAAGTCTGCTTTTAACGCCTCATACCGTTGTAACTCTTCGGGAGAAAATTTTAAAAAATCCTCTATGTCGTTTTTTGTAGATTTATGCGAAAGTTGTTGAAAAAAAATGGATGATTTTGTACTCGGATGAAGTTTAGGGCTTTTGATTGTCAAAGGAGTTTGAGACTCTATGGTTTTTATATAATCATCAAATAGCACACGAATTTGTTTTGCGCCTTGCGTTAAATCACTCAATATCTTCAAAGGCGTTGGTGTATAAGATACTGCATTTTTTCCAGCAATATGTACGGACGCAGCACGGCTATCAAATACACTAATTGCAGACAGGCGCGAATCAACAGATTTATCTTTAACCCAATCTATATTTATAGAATTTCTACCAACTTTAAATGAAATATTAGCACTCTGTTCACCTGTAGAGGTTGCATATATATTTTGCAATATTTCATTGTCTTCTTTTGTTCCACGCGCCCTACAAGCAGATTTCAATATTTTAGAATATCCAGATTTTCCAGTACCATTGTGTCCATAAATGATAGTTATTCCTTCATTAGAAAAAGGAAGTTCTTGATTTTCAGCTAGCGCATTAATATTTTTAACATTTTTTATTGAAGATAATGTTACTACATTTAAGTTTGCAGAAGGATCGCGTATGTCACTTAACATGAGAGGAATAAAATCAGTAGAGTTGTCTTTACAGATTGTATATAGATTTTGTATATCACTATCTGTTAATTTTCCCTCAAGGTATAATATGCGAAGTGCATGTTTAATCCAGTTAGGTTTGTTAGAAGACCAAGAAACAATTTCAGCAAGAGCCTCAGCTTCGCTTGAGGTTGTTATTTCTTCTTTTAAATGAGGAGACTCTTGATTCATGCTGTCTCTCCTTGCACTACTCGTATTGATAACATCGTAATTGCAAAGGCCGATGCGTACCTTTGGCAAGCAATTTACGATTTTTTGAAGTAATATTTTTCTCGGTCACTCCGAAACCAAACACATCGCCACAAACCCTTGCAATGTCATCTGTTCGCTGATCTTGTCATGCGGAATGAGCAGGTACTTCCAAGGCTTGCCATCCGTTGTCTTGCCGTGTTCTGTAGCACGGGCGCACCATGTCACGGCGGCCCTGGCCTTGGCCTGAACTTCTTCGGTCTGCATCTGGTCGGCGCGTTTGGGTTCGCACAGGTATTTGCAGGTTTCTGTTTCCACGACAAAATCCGGCTCGTACTGGGAATTTTGCGCGTAGGTGATGGAAAAATCCCCGCGAGAGGGCTTGAACCATTTCTGCACATGCTTGTCGTTTTCAAGAATGACGGCGAAGCGGCGTTCTGTGTCCGTATCGAACTTCTGAGCCGGGAACAGACATTTGGCGAACCCGCCAAAAAGCATGGTACGGATTTTCGACTTCATGCCATCCGGGATAGCCGTTCTGAAGTCACGGATTTGTTCGCCTTCATCAATGGAATAAGTGATCGCCTTTGGTGGTTTGAAACCTTGAACCACATGGGCTTCGTAGCTGCTGGCTGTATGGACGAAATGCGCCTGCATCTGGACGTGGACAAGATCAACTAGTCTTTTCTGGTGGAATTGCAACACGTTCAGCATGTCTTGCTCGTTCAAATATCCCTTCAAATGCGCCACAACCTGTCCTGCCAGACGATACAGCGTGTCGGCATTGCGGTCGTAGTCTACATCGTCAAAATCTATGAGGCCGCGAATGATGTAGTCTTCGGGGCGTTTTTCTTCAACGATGCCGTCTCCGGTATGATAGATGTAACGCTTCCGCTGATCGTGCAGGTGCTGGACAAGAATATCATCGGAAACAGGCTGCAAGTTGACGGAGGACAAGTCCAGATCGAACTCTTGATAATAGCACTGCACCTCACCCACCGGAACAACCGCAATGCGGGGAATATCAATGGACAGCGCCCTGAAAATCTCTGTGGTCTTCCGCACCACTTCTGCAACATTGACCTCTTCGCCCACAAATTGTACCTGAACTGGAGGCAGAGCCGCTTTAACCTTGCGGACAATCTCTTTTTGGATTTCCGGCGCAGTCAGGGCGTTGCTACTGGGCAAACGCTCATACTGCCGGAAGACATCATTTGCTACTTTGGCAATGATCTGTTCTTCCGGCTTGGTGATCGGCGTGATGCCCGCAGTCAGTCCGGTTGACGGCGGCGTTACTTTCGGTGCTTTTGCAACACCAGTAGCATCTGCTCCAGTCGCTTCCGTGCCACTGGTGACAGGAGCCGTTTGCGGCGGTGTTTCGCTGATGCCGATAGCCGCTTCAAAGCCGGAAGGCACGATAACCGCCTTTTGCCCGACAAGCGGAATATCCTTGCCGATGACAACGCCAACGCGGATCACCGAGTTCGGGTCATTGGCGTGATCGACAATATCCTGAAAGCGGTCATGGGAAACAATGGTCAGTCTGTCCACGGCAGGAACATTCACGCGCTTGCCGTAGGGGAGGCGCAAGCCGCGCCCAATGGACTGCTCCACAAGGGTTCTGGAGTTGGCGGCGCGAAGGGGAACGATGGTGTACAGGTTGGTTACGTCCCAGCCTTCTTTGAGCATGTTGACGTGGATGACGATTTCCACCGGGTTCGCCGGGTCTTCCACGGTCAGCAGTTTGCTGACAATCTCATCGCTTTCGCTGCCCTTGGTGGTTTTTGAGTCAACGGTAATCACGCGGTCTTTGTAGCGGCCTTCAAAAAAGTTTGGCGCTTCCATGACCCGCTGCAATTCATTGGCGTGGGTCGTGTCCTGCGCGACAACCAGCATAAAGGGCTTCACAATGGGCTGGTCGTTGTTGCGGGCATAAATTTCAAGCTCGACCTTGGTATTTTCGTGCAGGCGTACGCCATCTTCCAGCTTGATGCGCTCAAGCCCCTCATCCGTGTAGTTGCTGGCAATGAAATTCTCGCGGGTGGCCACGGCGGGTTCTTTGACAAATCCGTCCGTCATGGCGGCGGACAATGGATAACTGTAAATGACGTTGCCGAAATCTTCCGTCTTGTTGCCGCCGCGCTCAATTTGCGGCGTAGCCGTGAGTTCAAGGCCGAGAACGGGTTTGAGTTCATTGATTGCCGCCATACCAGCATCGGCGCGGTAGCGGTGCGATTCATCCATCAGCACCACAAGGTCAGGCAGCGCGGACAGATAGGAAAAATAGCTTTCCCCGATGTATTCACTCAGGCGGCGAATGCGCGGCACATTGCGCCGTGCGTCATCCTTCGCCAGTTTGCTGTCTTTGTTGTCCTTGGCGGTTATTTTGGCGATGTTGAAAATGTTGATATGCACATCACGCTGGTACATCATGCCCAAGAGGCTCTCCCGCACACCCTTGCCGGATTCGTAATCATCCCCGGTGACGATCTGCGGCGGGTTCTGGGCGAACTCCGCAATGCCTTTGAACACATACTTGGACGTGTTCGGGGTAAAGTCGGCTATCAGCTTGTTATAAATGGTCAGGTTAGGGGCGATAACAAAAAAGTTCTTTATGCTGTGCGCCTGATACAGATAGGTGATGAACGCGCCCATGAGCCGGGTTTTGCCCACGCCCGTGGCAATGGCGAAGCACAGGGAGATGAAATCGCGGTCAAAACTTCGCACATGGGGGAACTCCGATTGCACTGTGGAAAGTGCGGCGGCAAGGTCAGGTTCTTTTTCACGAGGCACGATGTCGCAAATGCGGTCAAGAATTTCCAGACTGTCACGCTGCGGGCTACGCAAAGACAGGCGGTTGCATATGGGGTTGACGTGCTGGATGCTCATGATTGTTCCCCCTTAACGAGATCAAACAGGGAAGATTGCCCTGTTGGGGCTGTTTTTTTGGACGTTTTGGCAGGTTCGGATGCAGAAACCGTCTGTACCGGGGCGGCTTGGGGCAGATTTTCCACTGCCAAGCTGTAATCGTCCTTGCCCCATTCGCATTTTTCCAACACGGCCTTGGGGATTTTTTTGATGGTGATGTTGGCAAAGGCACTGGCGTTCACGCTATGCGCGGCACAACAGACGAGCAGAGAGCGTTTTTCGCCAAGTTCCGCCGCAATGTGGGTCAGCATATCCTGGGTCAAAAACTGGGTGGTGACGTAGATGAAATCCGTCTCGCTGCTCTGCCCGTGTATCCAGAAAGTTTCAGGGCTGGGGGCGTAGGAGAAGTTTTCCAGCTTGCACAGGGCTTCTGCCAGCATTTCCGGGTTGAAATCCTGATTGATAACCGGGTTGCCCCAAGCGTCTTCACGAATCAGGCTTGGGCCGAGTTCGTAGAAGCGGAAACCGCCGCCGCCCTGCCAGTTGACGGCCTTGGTAATGCCGCCGGAGTCCTCATCCTTGATGACCTTTTGCAGACGTGGGATGCAGTGGGTGTAGCAGTGTTCACCAAGTTCAATACCGATCCAGCGGCGTCCCATTTTATGGGCAACTGCGGCGGTAGTGCCGGAACCGAGGAATGAGTCGAGGACGAGGTCGCCGGGGTTGGTGGCGATATGTATAACTTGTTGAATTAACCGTTCTGGCTTTGGAGTAGAAAAAACTTCATTTCCATATAGCGAAAGCATTTCTTTCATTGCTTCTTGGTTATGGCCTGCAAGTGTATGCTTCCAAAGTGACATTGGCATCATGCCTTGATTGATCTCTGAAAAGAAATTTTTTAATGCTGGAACATTATTAGTTCCATTAACACCCCACCAGATACGGTTTTCTGAAACATTTTTTTGGTGAACGTCTTTGGACATTGCCCAGACGCGTGTCTTTTTAGGCCATATTTCTTTTTTTAAATTTGGTTGATATACTGGATAATATAAATTTGGTCTTTCTTCTGCGGTAAATCTACAGGTGTAATCCATAGCTTTCCACGATCCACGCGGATCATTGTCTGGATTTTTATAGCGCCCCGTTTGATCTTCCGTCAGGGGTAAGAGATGACGAACAAAATTTGATGTTTTCCTATATACTAAAATATGGTCATGGATATATCCAAAGTCTTTTGTATCGGGTGGCGGTGAATATCGTTTTTCCCACGAAATATCACACAAAAAATTTTTCCTCCCAAATAACTCATCACACATGACTTTACAGTAATGAACTTCATTGTCATCTAAATTAATCCATAAACTACCATCATCTGTTAACAATTGTCTCAATATTTCCAATCTATCCCGCATCAATCCAAGCCACAACGAATGCTCAACACCGTCATCATAATGCTCAAACGCGCTACCTGTATTGTACGGCGGGTCAATATATATGCACTTCACCTTTCCGGCGTATTCCTGCTCCAACGCCTTTAAGGCCAGCAGGTTGTCACCGTGGATCAGGATATTGTCAAAAATGTCATTGTCGCTTACCCGCGCCTCGGCATGGAAGGAGAGTTCAGGGTTTTCCAGCAGGATACGCGGCTCCAGCTTGGGGCGCACATCCTTGCCGATCCATGTGAGTTCGAGCTTTTGTTTTTTTGACATGAGTAATGACCCGTTATTGTTTTACTTCTGACGAAGCCTGTAAATCTTTGGGAAAACCACCAATCAAAACGTCCAGATCAGGAAAAACTGGCTGTTTTTTATCTTCTGCTTCCCATTCAAAAAAGAGAGTGTCGATTTCATACGCTTTTGCGGCTTCTACAATGCGACTGTCCCCAGGACTCGGTATAACTAAAACTTTCTTATGCGTTTCTTTCTCTGAGTTAATCAGAAGCTGACCAACAGCAGTATATAGACTTTGTGTATCACATCCTGATTTTACTTCAAACAGCACAGAAAGTTCATTTTTTGTATTACGGATTAATATATCTTTCTGCATATCTCTTCGTGCAAAATAACCTTTTGTCTTCAAAATGTGTGTCAATGTATTTCTGACTCTCGCATGATATCGGGTTGGATTCACCGTGCCTGAACTACGTTGCCAACCAGTAGCATTTTCAGATTCATTGGCATCAGAATCGTTGAGTCCATGCGTTCCAATGTGATTTGATATTGTTTTTTCTTGTGCCACATCTGGAGAGTCATCATCCTCATCGACATTGTTGTCTCCGGGGACAGGTGCGATGATTCCTGCCGCGACATCCTGTTTGAATGCTTGAACGGTGGTGACGAGGTCAGCAATAAAGCTCATGATCTCCGGTGAGGCAACATTGCCTATAAGAACCATCTGCTTTGGCTGTTGGTTTCCTGTATATAGCGCAAAGTCTTTGGGATCGTCATCGCTATAGTATTGCCAAAAAGTTTTCTGCCCAACACCGGGCTTACCGCCACCGAATTTACCTGTATGAACAAGAAAAACATCTCCAGAACTATCCTTTGCCAATGCCCCTGCAACCCATGCTGTACTTCTTCCTATGGGGATATTGATTTCACATATGGGACTCATTGACTTTTTGTCATTAGGGTCTCCCAAGCCGTAACCAAACCAATGCTTGGCGACTTTAGTGCCATTATGACCTTTAGGCTGCCTCTCGTAGGCAATCCAAAGGTCGGACTCTGCATGGTAAAATGTTGGTACAGTTATGTAACCGCCCTTAAAACCAATATCGCGGTTGCTTCGGCTTTCACCGGCTTGGACAAAAGACAGGAGTGTTGCAACTTGAGTTTCAATTTCTTGTGCATCATGCAATATATTGAGCATGGGGGTCTCCTGTTTACGCAAACTAGACGATAGTCCACCGTATTGAGAACAATTCTTTTTCCTCAATCTGCTGCCGCATTCTGGCTTCAATATCGTTGAGCAGGGTATCTTTCTGCCCGTCCACCTGATCTTGCGCTTCAAAAAGGCGTTTTCGCATATCAAGGCGTTTGGCTTCCAAAGTCTTGATGGTGCGTTGCAGGTTCACCTTGCCCTCAAGGGTGGCAATTTTGCGGGCTTCGGCCTTATGCTCTTTGATAGCCCTGTCCATCTCGCCAATTTCAAGTTCAAGCTGTTTTTTGCGGTCTTCTGCCCAACGATCCAGCTTGTCCATTTCTTCTTCAAAAAAGGCGGCATCTCTGGCGGCAACGTCATTCAGTATCTTTTTGCGTTGCGCCTCAAGCTGTGGCTCCAAAGCCGAATACGGCTGGTTCCCGCCACTGGGTACAGTACCTTGTGTTGCCGGAAGATCAAAGAGCCGCCGTGCCTGTTCGGCGTCTAGTTCCATATTGGGGGCTTCCCCTGAATCGGTCAACCCTGCCAGCAAAAAGTAATCTTCTGATTGTAGGGCGTTCAAGGTGAGGCGCTTTACGGCGACAATCCCGCTTTGCCCAACAAGCCCTTGCAGAATATTGATGTGTTTGCCGGAATCGGTCAAATTAAAAACCAGTTCAGCGGCAGGCGTTTCAAGGGAACAGGCCGTGCTGATCGCCCATTTGGCGAGTGGCGTTTCCGGGTGGTAGAGGTGATCGCCAAGTGCATCTGCTTTCAGGGAATACACACCGGGCAGAATGTCCGCACTCATCCAGGTGGCGGGAGGGTGAGGCAGATTGATACACAGTGTCGCGTCATTTACAAATACATCTGGCACAAGCGCATCCGTTTTTTTCCGCACCAGCAAATGCTTTGTGAGTTCCCAAAGCAAGGAGCTTTGTCTGTCCACCGAGGCCGAGATTTCCGCTTTATAGACGTGCAGTTTTTCCGCTACCTCAGTATCGAAGTTTTCCAGCAATTTTTTTCTGGCAACGCTCAAGCCTTCTTCAATTTCTTCCGAAAGCGAGCCTTGCAGGTCGTCAAATCCCTGTTGGATTTCTTCAGGGGTGCGGCAGTTCTGGTAAATTTCCGCAATGCGCTTTTCAAAATCCACGCCCGATTCGATACTGCCAAGCACTTCATCGCTGGCCCCGAATACCCCGTTGAATAACTGGAATTTCTCTGAAAGCAGTTCAAAAACCCGCTTGTCGGCGGCATTGTTGCGGTTGAGGAAGTTGACCACAACAACATCATGCTTCTGCCCGTAACGGTGGCAACGCCCGATGCGCTGTTCTATGCGCTGAGGGTTCCACGGCAGGTCATAGTTGATGACCAGAGAGCAGAATTGCAGGTTGATGCCTTCGGAGGCCGCTTCCGTGGCGATCATAATCTGTGCGCGGTCGCGGAATTCTTCCACCAGGGCGCTACGCACATCAATATCTTTGCTACCCGTGACCCGTTCCGTACCCTGATGCCGTTCCCGCCATTGCTGATAAATGGCGTTGGCGCGTTTGTCGTTGTTGCTGCCGTTGAACAGAAGGGTTTGCCCCGCATAGCCATGCTTGCAGAGCAGATCATACAAATAGTTTTGTGTCCGCTTGGATTCGGTGAAAATGACGGCCTTTGGTGCGCCGCCAAGTTCTTCCATCATTGAAAAACCCGTGCCGAGTGCATGGAGCAAGGCTTCGCCCTTGGCGTTGTTTGTAATGCCCTCAGCCCGGAAAAGCAGACCTTGCAACAACGTGATTTCCTGCCTGATCTCTTCCTGCTCTTCCGGGAACGGCACGGTTACGCCGGGGCTTCCGTACAGAGCCATTTCTTCTTCTGCCAGCATTGTGGCACTTTCAAAGTCATCCAGCAGGGGGGCGGTGGTTTCCGGCTCTTCGCCGTTTTTCCACTCCGCGTAATGATGCAGGATGAAATCCAGACGCTGGAGCATTGTTTTCAGCGCACCCGCAATGGCGAAGCTGGATGAGGCCAGCATTTTACGCAGTACAAGAATCATCAGGGCGCGTTGCCCGGAAGGCAGCGTCCAGAGCTTGTCGCGCTGGAGGTATTCGGAAACGCGGCGGTACAGGTCTTCTTCCTGCTCTGTCGGCGTAAAATCCTGAGTATGGGGGCGGCGTTCCGTATAGCGCACATATTCCAAAACCTGACGGCGCAACGTCCGCTTGCAGAGCGGTGCAAGGCGATGCTTGAGGTCGGCAAAGCCATCTTCGCCCAGTTGGGCGTAGCGGGTGCGAAAGGTCTTTATGTCGCTGAACACATGCGGGTCGATAAAACTGACAAGGCCGTACAACTCCATGAGGGAGTTTTGCAGAGGCGTGGCGGTCAAGAGGAGCTTGGGCGCGTGATCCAGCGCGTGTTGCAGGTCTTTGGCGATGCTGGAGCCTTTTTTATACACATTGCGGAGGCGGTGCGCTTCATCCACAACAACCAACTCCCAGTCGATTATCCGCAACAGGTCAGCCCGTTTCCGGGCAAAGGCATAGGAGGCTATGACGATTTTTTCAGACTGAAAAGGGTTGGAGTGTCCGGCAAACTGCACCGCATCAAAGAGCTTTTTATCAAGCACAACTGCCGGAAGAGAAAACTTGTCCCATAATTCCTGCTGCCACTGGGTACGCAAGGAGGCAGGGGCAATAATCAGAATGGCGCGTTTGCGTTCTGCCCACTTTTGAGCAAGTACGATACCCGCTTCAATGGTCTTTCCCAGACCGACTTCATCTGCCAGAATAGCCCCCTTGGACAAGGGGGAGCGAAAGGCGAACAAGGCCGCGTCAATCTGGTGCGGGTTCAGGTCAACCCGCGCTCCCATAAGGGTAGGAACGAATTTTTCAATATCAGATGAGGCATGACGGCGCGAAAGCTCGTATGCGTAGAGCTTCGCGTGGTAGTCTGTTATGGTTGAATACTGTTGGTTTGTTCCCAAAGGACTGCCTTTCAAGAGATTTCGTGCATCATATACGCACAAACCTGTTATAGTCTAATGAAGCGAAGAAAGCAAAAATGGAAAAGCACATATGGCTTTTGTCAAAAAGGCGTTAGCGGACGATAGCCTTAAAAATCTCAAAATGAAACACCTACCGCCATTGGTGTAGTTTTCTCTACAAACGGTGGACGCAAACAAGTGCTACATCTGTTCACCTTCTTACCGAAAACGCAACCTCAGCCTTTCTCTCGCCTCTTCCTCCTGCGGAGCCTCTGCCACCTGCCTTTCCTGCTCCTCCTTCCGTTCCTCAGCCCTTTTTGCCAGCCACAGGTTCCCCTGAACGCCGAAGGCGTAATCCGTAGCTCGTTCTGCGTAGCGTTGCCAGTTGCGCTCATGCTCCGGCTGGGTTTCCGGGGCGCAATGCTGGATGGCCTCCACTATATCCTCTCGCTTGAAGCCATTCTCCCGCATGTGCAGGGCGATGTGGGCATCCAGCATGGATGGCGAACGCACCATATCAGGGTCGTTTTGCAAAATGTCCTGTCGTTGGGCGGCGTAGGCTGTATGCGGATCAGCCGCTTGTTGCTGACTTTCCGGTAATGATGGTGCCTCCCACTGAGCGGACGGGATATTTTCCAGCTTGTGCCGATGCCGCCATTGTTCAGCTTGATCGTTGAAGCCACGGTCGCGGAGCCAGTCTTCGAAGCGCGGTTTTGCGGGCAGCCGCCGTTTCCATCTGCTCAGGCCACGCCGAAGTTGCTGCCGCTCTTTTTTGTGCTGCAATTTCTGCAAATGCCGCCCAATATTAAGGATGGGGCGCGGGCAGGTGCGAATCGGCCCCGGTGCTGCACCCAATGGTGGATGAGGCAGAGCCTGCCGCAATTTGGTCGGCAACTCTTTGCGCTCGCGGATTTGCCGAGCGTGTAGCAGCCCCATTGAAGGGTCTAGCATCGTAGACGACGACTTTACGCGCTGGTAGTGTTGCCATTCTTCTTTATTGAGCCAACTGACAGGTTCTGGCTCGATTTTAGCTTTCTTTGCGGGATAAACACCCGGCACGAACTCGCCCAAGCGTTTACAGAGCTTGCCCATGCTGAAATCACGATCCACTGAAGACGCCTTGACCGCGACATCGCCCACAAAGATAATGGCTCCGGAACCTTTCTTTTCAAAACGCAGTCCTGAACGATGCAGCTTGTCATGTAGCTCTGACCACGATTTCGCATCCCGAATGGCGTTCCACCCGCGATCCTGGGCAATGCGCTGGGCGGATTTCTCTCCAGTGGCGCATTCAAAATCCAGAGCGGCGGCTGTGGGCTTGACCCGCGTATACTTGGGGCGGCGCACAGTTTCTCCAGCCTCGTTGATAATGAAAAGCGATTTGGCCTCCGATTGCCAGCCCTGTTTATGCTCAACCAATGCCGCCACTTTGTGACACGCGATGATGTCAAAGCCCTTGCCGGGATTGATGACCTTCATGGTTTCGGGATGCATCCGGTTGACCGCGATATGGACATGATAGTTGTCCGTATTATAATGGAGACCGTACACGGTCTGGCAACCTTCCAAACCCTGCTCCCGCAGAAAAATATCCACCAGTTCATCCACCTGCTTCGCCGTGGGCTGCTCACCTTCCCGCCATGAAAACATATAGTGGCTGACGGGCATCTTGCTGTAGACAGTTTCCGAGGCCAGCGTGGTCATTTCATTTCGCTGGGTATCGTGCGTTCTGGCTATAAAATTCAGGCCGCCGGAGTGCTCAATTTTTTCCGCCGGATTCGTGTTGTGCGGTTGCCGGATGTAGTCCACGATGTCAGCGATCTGCTGTGCTTTTGGTTTCGTATTTTTCTGGTTCTTGAACTTCTTCACTATCATTGCGGGCACTCCCAAGTTTTTCCATTGTGTTTCGGATGGTGTCGAGCAACTGCTCGTGCTGGCGGATGAAATCCCGCCCGACTTTTGCTTGCCGGAGCGTTTCAAAATTGTGCTTGAGGAGGCCACCCAAACGGCGCAGTTCGCGGATCATGGCCTCGTCCACGCGGGGGATAATCGGCCTGCCGCCGATGATGCGGTGACGCACATAGGCCGACAGCGATATGCCGATGATACTGACCCGCTCCTGCAACTGGCTTTTTTCTTCTGGAGTCACGCGCAAGGTGACTATTTGATTCGCGGCATACCTGCCGCCGGGTATTTTCTCTTTCATGCTTTTTTGCCTTTATGGAGTGAGAGAAGCGCAGCGCCGAGCACGCCGGGAGAGTCCAGAGAACGCAGTTCTTTGGCAGGATGGAGCCGTATCGTAATACGGCTTCCATCCTGTTACGAATAACGGGGGGACTTGAAAAACGGTTTGGCGGTCTGCACACAACGGTACTGGGGTCAAAACAGAACCGAATCCCTGTCGGCTGAAACCGAAAACAGGGGTACCCTGCACCGAAAAATCTGGGGTATCGAAAACCGAAACTTCGGTTAGCGGAAACTGCCAATGCAAGAAAATGAAACCGCTGTCGCTGGTGGTGGAAACCGGAAAGCCTGATAGCCGCAAACCTGTTTTTCGCTGGTCAAGAAACGGGCTTGTAGCTGGTCGCGCTTGTGAAATTTTCTGGTCAAAGAACCTGACGATTTTCGGTCGAAACCTGAACAATTTCCGGTCAAAAGGCGAACGCTTTTGCGGCGGTTTTTCTTCCACTGTTGTTCCTGCTCGAAGCCCCTGTCGGAGACGTTCCCGCCCAGCGCCCGCGATATTTTTACGCCGGAAGACAGCCGGGAAGGGTCAAGGCCAGCGAAGCTGTCCGAAGGATTTAGCCTTGATGCTTCCCGGCGCTTCCGGCACGTTTGCGGGCGTGATGGACGGACAACAAAAATGGGCTCATACCTCATGGTTGTCTTCCCCCTGCTTTCGCCTCGCCAAGATGTCAGGCCAGACCTGTGCTTTGAAATGCAGACGAAGGGCGGTGTCTTCCGGCATTGGAAGTTTGCCTGTCTGCGGGGTGGTGATGGCTGCGCGTTCTTCCGGGGGCAGATCCGCCAGCCATGCGTCAAAGGTCGCTTTTTTGAGTGCATCACGAGCAGCAGTAATCCGCTTCGCTTCCTCGGCGGCATCAAGCTTGATTTGTTCCAGTGGGGAAACATATCCGGCAGGCCTGCGGTAATAGCCGTTTTTTGACAGCGAAGTGAAAACCCAATCCACCGGGCTGACTACAGGTGCGCCGGATTTATCACACATCGTGCCGTGTTCCAGTTCCCACTCCGCATGGGTTAGCCCTTGCATGACCTTTTCCGTTCCGATGGCAATTTGCGACAGTCGCTCGACGATTTGCCGAAGCTGGCAGGTACCGAAGCCCACTTTGACAAGATGTGGCCAGTGAAAGGCAAGATCATCCTCGGTCAGGGTTTCCAGTCGATTTGTTGCTTCCCGATCTGCCTTTTCAGAAGAGACAGATAGAGTATTTCTTCTGTCTATCTCTTCTAGAATAGATGGGACGGCGAAATGCTCTGGTTGGGTGTCAGCTCGAACGCCACAACGTGCGCCAGCCTGAACGGATGTGATATGGGGGCAGATCATCGCCTCCACGATGGTAAATCGTACCCCTCTGATGGTGCCCTCTCTGGCCTGCTTGCGGCGAAGAAAGCCTCTCGTCACAAGACGATTGACGGTTCCACGCACGGATTCCGCGCTTTGCGACATGCCGAACTCTTGCGTCAGTTGCCGGGATAGACGCTCGTAGGGCGTTATCCGTGCTCCGGCCTTCTGTACCAAGGCCAACACGTTGATTTGCAGGGCGGAAAGGCCATATTCGCAGAATGCGCCTTGGGGTGAGCATGGTGGTTCACCCTGTGCGCCAGTCCGTGCGTCAAGGCGTATGCCAGCCTGAACGCATGTCACCCCGCACGCCACTTCGTATGGCAGCCCGGATGCCCGTGCCTCACCCCGGATGGCAGGGTGTGCGTCAGCCCGGTTGTCAGCTTGGTTATCGGAAATCATGATGCCGGACTCAATGTGTAGGCGCGGAAGATCGTTCACGCGCCCTGACTTCAGCCTTGGTCGGTCTGCCGCGTTTCTTGGTTGGAGTGTGGATAGCGAGTATGCAATCCTCAGCTTCTTGAGCTGCTTGTGCGGCTTTGGCATCAATCCAAGCGTCCACGGATTCCACCAACCATGCCAGACGGCGACCCAACCGCATGGGCGGCGGCACGGCATCAAATTGTTTGCGGTTAAGGTGCCCGTGAATGGCAGCCACGCTTTTGCCAAGGATTGTGGCAATTTCCTGAATGTTGTAGAAACGCTTCTGTACCATTATGTTATCCTCCGTACTGGAACGCTGTGTGAACACTCCCGCGTATGCGGGCAAACAACTATTCTTTCGCAAATGGAAAAATTTTTACCTACACCTGAAAAACGCAACTTGCTCCTGAGCAGGGGCAGAGTGCTTATTGAATCTCTGGATGGGGCTCAGGCGGAACATGCGTTGCTGGAACGCTTGTGGGGGCAAAATACCCGACAGGCGGCGCGGATTATTGCGGAAGAATTTGTCGCCAGATTCGGTGAGATATCTGGCACAGTTGAGGTTTTAACCAAAAGGCTGTCGCCGTTGGACAGAGCAGAAAGATGGGATGAGCTGGAAGGGCGAATGTCAAAGCTGTGCTGGGTCGATAACTTCGAGTGGTCAACACAAGAGCGCAACAGCAACCAGCCGGACGAGCCGGAAGAAGAATTGTTTTTTCTGCGGGTGATGAATGTTATCAGTGCCTTGCCGAAAGAGCGTGACTACAAACCTGCCGAAAACAGGTCAGGAAAGAAAATCGATTATGGTACTCCGCGAGATATCG
>JAITWK010000039.1 GCA_031285295.1 Deltaproteobacteria bacterium
TACATTTCCTCTGCAAATATTAAAATTTATCCCCCCGGGGTCCGGGGCTCGGCCCCGGACCCCGCATAGGGGCATGGCCCCTATGTACCCATATTATCTGTGTAGGGCTTCTACCGCCGGAATCAGCAACTCCAGCACGGCTTTTTCTGTTTCGAACGGCGTGAGCTCTGTGGAGGCCCCGGCTGCGCTTTTGTGCCCGCCGCCGCCGAAGTGCGCCGCGATGGCCTGCACATCAACCGAGTTTTCACCGCCCAGTGAACGCAGGCTGATTTTGCAGCCGCAGCCTTTCAGACTGTTTGCCCCGCTGCTTAATTTGGCGGGTTTTTCCCGCACCAGCAGCGTGGCATCCACACCTTTAAGCCTGCGCAGGAAGGAGACAAAGCCTTCCAGATCGGAAGGGTCACAACGATATTTTTTAAGCATGGACAGTTCGATGCGCACACTGACCACCCGCCCCTCGGCGCGTATGGAAATATTTCGCATCAGTTCGCCCCATAATTGCATCCGGTTGGAGCTCCAGTTATTTTCGCCCTTGCGGGTGAACTCTTCCGGCCTGAGGCCAAGGTCAAGAATGTCGGCTGCCATGCGCAGGATGGTCGAACTGGTGTTGGCGTAGGTAAAATTGCCGGTATCGTTGACCATGCCAAGATAAATGGCCTCACCGAGATCGCCGGAGAGAGGCTGAGCAAACCATCCGGCCAGTTGTCCGATCAATTGGGCGGTGGCTCCGGCCTCGGCATCCACCCAGTTCAATTGGGCGAAATGCGGGTTGTCACTGTGGTGATCGATACAGAGCGAAGCGGTGTTTTCCCAGCCTGCCGGACGCTTGCCCGCGAAAAAATCGCTGCTTTCCGGGCCGCCGCGTTCGGCAGTGGCGCAATCTACCAGCACCAGCAGATCCGGACACCAGCCGCGCAACTCGGAAAAATCGCGTACCAGCGATACCGGCCAGTTCAGCCAATCCAACCCAGCCGGCATGGCGCTATGGCAGTACAGGCGCACCTGCTTGCCCAGACGGACGCAAAGATGCCCCAGGCCGGAAAGCGATCCGGCTGCGTCTCCATCCGGGTCATAGTGGGTTATGATCAGTATATTGCTGTGCCGTTGCAGCATTTCAGCCACACGGGCGAGAATGTCGGACATATTTGCTTCCTTCAGGGAACAAGCACCAGCGCGTCTCGTGACAATGCCTATTCCACTGCTATTATTTCAATGTCATCGTAAACCAGTTCTTCGTCACAAGCGGCTTGCGCCATGTTCAGGCATTTGGCCAGGCGGCTTTCCAGATGCTGTTTTTCGTTACAGACCGAGGCAACGGACAGGCAAAGGTAATCCATGCTGTCCTCGCTGCCGGTTTCGGCTACGGATACGTTGAACTTGTTACGTATTTTCTGTTTCAGGCTCAGGGCCACACGGCGTTTATCCTTGAGCGATTCGTTGCCGTGCAGCCTGAATTCCAAGCGTAGTATGCCTACAAAAACCGCCATTTAGTGCCTCATTTTGCTGTGATGCTGCGTCAGATTTCATTTTTGCCTCCTGTCGAGTACCAGAAGAGTACACTCCGTCGGCAAAAATGAAATCTTCCTTGCCTGACAGCAAAAGCAGGCACTAACTCAAAGTCAGGTATTTCAAATATTATCGATCCAAACTGAGGCTGTTGAAATCTCCATCCACATCAAAGAAGATGCGCACATTGCCGAAGCTTACGCAGCGCAACGCATCGGCCTGCTCCTGGCGATATTGGGTTTTGGTCATGTTCAGGCCGCGCAGGGTGGTAATCAGATTGGGCCTGCCCTGACGCACTATTTCCGCATAGGCCCGTTCGCCTTCAATCAGGGCAAAGCTGTCGCCGGGATATTGTTGTCCGCTATCCCAGGGAATGACCACCAGGGTAAGTATGAGCCAGAAAGCCAGCAGCAGGGCCAGATGGATGCCGATGCGCCTGAGCGCACTGCGCCCCTGCCCGGAAGACTGTTTTTTGCCGAGATTCCACATCATGGAAGTCTCCCCGACCCCGACTCAGGTTGCCCGGCCTGCATGTCCGGCCTTGCCTGCCCATCCGGAAGCAGGGCCGATGCCCCCCCGGAAAGGCTTTGTCTGGCCGACCAGGCAAAGACAAGCGGGAAGCGTTGCCCGGTGAGTTTGTCCTCGGCGTAGAGTTCGCGCATCAAATAACGGCGGACCCAGAGCAGCCGTCCTTCCTGATTATAGTAGAGCTTGGCCAGACCGGCGTTCCAGGCGGGCATTTCGTCCTGCTCCTTCCAAACCGTGAAGGTGGTGTCGCCTTGCAGACGACTGAAGCGGGTGCCGCCGGAATGTCCCTGAATTCGGTTTACTTCTTCCCAGGCAGGTTCGAGCGAGGCGACCACACCGGCTAGGCCGTCAAAACCGGTGCTGAGCCCGGCCTGGTGATAGCCGCGCACGCCCGGCACTTCCACCAGCCAGTAATGCAGTACGAAAAAGAGTAAAAAGCCCCACAGAGCGGCCTGCGCAAGCAGGGCACCGCGCCAGAGAAGTCGCGTGAACAGGTTGGGCTTCCCGTTATCGTCGTTTGCTCTGTCTTTAAACATGCGGCCTCAGTCTATTCATATTTGGGGCTTCGCCCCTTAACCCCGCATAGGGGCCGGGGAGGCAGAGCCTCCCCGGAAAAGTTACCTATAACGTAGCGGCTTCTTCCACTATTTCATAAGCTTCGATGTTGTCGCCCTGCTTGATATCGTTGTAGTTTTCAATGCCGATGCCGCATTCGTAGCCTTTGAGCACTTCGCGCACATCGTCCTTGAAGCGGCGCAGCGAGGCTATGCGACCGGTAAAGACCACCACGCCGTCGCGCAGGAGGCGCACATGGGCGTTGCGCGTGATTTTGCCGTCAGAGACATGGCAACCGGCAATGGTACCGATTTTCGGCACGCTGAAGGTTTCGCGCACTTCGGCGGTTCCGAGGGATACTTCTTTTTCCACCGGGGCCAGCAGGCCTTCCATGGCGCTTTTGATTTCTTCGGCCAGCTTGTAGATGATATCGTAAAAGCGGATATCCACCTTTTCGTGCTCGGCCAGTTCCTTGGTTTTGGGATTGGGACGCACGTTAAAGCCGATGATGATGGCGTCCGAGGCGGCAGCCAGCAGCACGTCGGATTCGGAAATGGCTCCGGCCCCGCTATGCACGATATTGATGCGTACCTTTTCGGTGGAGAGTTTTTTAAGCTGGTCGGTAATGGCTTCCAGCGAACCCTGCACGTCGGCCTTGAGTACCAGATTGAGCACCAGAGTTTCCGCGTCGCCGCCACGGCTGGCCAGGAAGGTTTCCAGAGTGACTTTGGATTCCTTGGCCAGTTCGCGCTCACGCTGCTTCATGGCGCGGGTTTCGGCAATGCGGCGGGCCGCTTTTTCATCGGCCAGGCAAATGAATTCTTCACCGGCTTCCGGCACGCCTTCAAAACCCTGCACTTCCACTGGCATGGAAGGTCCGGCCTGGTTCACCTTGTTGCCCTGATCATCGAACATGGCGCGTACGCGCCCGTGGTGGATGCCGCAGACAAAGGCGTCGCCCACGCGCAGGGTACCGCCCTGAATCAGCACGGTACCGATGGCGCCGCGCCCCTTGTCCAGTTTGGCTTCCACGATGTGACCGTGAGCCGCCTTGTCCGGGTTGGCCTTGAGTTCCAAAATATCCGCCTGCAAGGCCAGAAGTTCCAGAAACTCGTCAAGGCCATCGCGCGTTTTGGCGGACATATACGAGAAGGTGACATCGCCGCCCCATTCTTCGGGAACCATGCCGACTTCGGAAAGTTCGCGCTTGACGCGATCCGGGTTGGCGGTTTCCTTGTCCATCTTGTTCACGGCCACCATGATCGGCACTCCGGCTGCCTTGGCGTGGTTGATGGCTTCACGGGTTTGCTCCATGACGCCGTCATCGGCCGCAACCACCAGCACCACGATATCCGTGACTTCGGCTCCTCTGGCACGCATGGCCGTAAAGGCTTCGTGGCCGGGGGTATCCAGAAAGACGATGTCGCCTTTTTTGGAATGCACGAGATAAGCGCCGATGTGCTGGGTGATGCCGCCTGCTTCGCCACTGGTGACGGAAGTTTTGCGGATGGCGTCCAGAAGTGAGGTTTTGCCGTGGTCAACGTGACCCATGATGGTGACGACCGGGGGCCGGGTAACCATTTTGCCCGGATCATCCTGGGTTTGAGCGCCGCCGAGAAAGTCTTCTTCCGAGAAACCGACCTTTTCCACTTCGTAATCAAATTCCGCAGCCACCAGGGTGGCGGTGTCCACATCCAGCGACTGGTTGATGGTGGCCATAACGCCCAGACCGAAGAGAACCTTGATGATCTCGCCAGCCTTGAGTCCCATCTGGTGCGCCAGATCCGAGACGCGGATAAATTCTTCCATGCGGATTTTACGCTTGGCTGCCTTGAGCGGCTGCGAAGTGGCCTTTATTTCCTGCTTGCCGCCTTTGCCCTTGCCGCGTCGGCCTGAACGCATCCAGCTGCCTTCAGAATCCACGCCTTTGCCGAAACGGCCACCGGCTTCGGCTCCGAATTCAACAGTGCGTTTGCTGCTCTTCTGGCGTCTTTTGTTGCGATCCGCCTCACTGCCCGGCGCTCCATCCGGCGGCGGAGTAGTGAAACCACCGGGTCTGCGACCAGCGTTATCACCCGGACGTCCGGCTCCGCCCGCACCCGCCGGGCGCGGCCCACCGGGACGAAATTCACGCTGCCCGCCGGGCTGTCCTGCCCCGCCCTGTGGGCCGCCGGGCTGTCCGCCCGGCTGACCATCGCGGCGCGGGCGAAATTCGCGATCAGCACCGCCACGAGAATCTGTTCTGCCCTGTTCCGGGCGGTTGCCCGGCTGGCCGGGGCGCCATTCACGGCGTTTGTCGCCGCCCTGGCCCTGACCCGGTCTGCTGTAGGAACCCGGCGCACCGGACGATCCTGCCGCTCCGGTGGTCGCGCCCTGGCCGGTTCCGGTGGTTCCGGGCACTCCGACTGGCGGACGGGAAATTACGCGCACGCCGCTTTCCGGACGCGCCTTGCCGCGATCGGCGGAAGAAGGGCTGTCGGAGGAGCTGGCATTGGGCTGGGCTGCGTTCCTTTTATTTCTGGCCGGAACTGCCGCCTGATCGTGGCGGTTGCCGGAATCTGCCTGCGAGTCCTGATCTGCCTGGCCCGCTTTAGCGGTCAGGTCAGCTTCTTTGGCGGGCATTTCTGCCTTTTCAGGCAAAGCGGCTTCCGGGGCAGGGGTGGCCTGCCGGTCCTGAGTAGTTACGGCTGCGGCTGTATCGGCAGTTTGGGCGGCATCTCTGGCAGCAGCCGGATCAGACTGAGCGCTTTGGACCGCTTTATCCGCGTTATCAGCCTGACTTGCCGG
This sequence comes from Deltaproteobacteria bacterium, assembly GCA_031285295.1. GTDB lineage: Bacteria > Desulfobacterota > Desulfovibrionia > Desulfovibrionales > Desulfovibrionaceae > WRHT01. The sequence goes on from JAITWK010000039.1 coordinate 5,377, forward strand.
AACAGCCGGAGCGGGCCGCGCCGGTTGACTGACAATACGGGCCGTGGTGGGTATGGTTTTTTTGGGCTCGGCGGCTTTGGCCTCGCCTTTGCGCGAAGCGGCTTTCGCCTGCTCATCACTCGAAAGAGCCGCTTCGGCTTGCGCGGCTTTGGGCGCGTCCTGGCTTTCTTTGCCAGCCACATCGGAGCGGCCTGTTTTGACAGCCTGAGCGTCTTCCACCCCGGCTTCGGGCTTGGCATCTTCCGCCATGACTCCGGATTTGGAGGCTTCCGCCCCGGCTTCAACCGGAGCAACTTCTGCATCAGCCGAAGCATCTTCCGCCGGTTTGCGGCGGCGGCGTACAATCACGTCCGCGCCATCGCGTTTTTCAGGCTGGGGGCCGGAGTGGAGGCGCTCCTTGATGCGGGCGATTTCCTCGTCAGCCAGTATACTGTTGCTGGCTTTGGCCTGGATGCTGAGTTCCTTGATTACATTAAACAGCTCCTTGGGAGCCATTTTCAGTTCGTCAGCAAGATCTTTCACTCTGATTTTATCGCTCATGCCCAAATTCCTCTTTACCTGCGCGCGGCGCGGCGCAACCATTTTTCCCTGCATCCGCCATCGGCGCACACATAATAACCCCGTCCCGCCAGATTCTGCTTGGCATCTTCCTGCGGCAGGCCATCCGTAAACACAAATCTTGTCAATTCACTCTTGGGGAAACGCTTGCGGCAGACCAGGCACATACGCATGGGCAGCCGCTTTTCCCGCAGGCAAATTTCTCGACTATTCTCCGCTATTGGCATCTTCCGGGCCACCGTCTTCTTCGCTTTCGTCACGGGCGCTTTTATCTTCCGCAGGCAGCAGGAAGTTGATAGCCGAACGCAGGTCGGAGATTTTGGCCGGGGTGATGCCGTCAATTTCAGCCAGAACTTCATCGGAAGCCAGACTGATGGCTTCAAGCGAGGTGAGTCCGGCGGCCACAAAGCTTTCCAGCGGTATTTCCGCGACGCTGGCCAGTTGTTCCAGACCGCGTCCGATGGAGTTGGCCTCGTTATAACGGCTTTCGGTGTAAATATCTATTTTCCAGCCCAGGAGCTTGGCGGCCAGCTTGACGTTCTGCCCCTTGCGCCCGATGGAGTTGGTAAGCTGATCATCAGGCACGATCACTTCCAGCATGCCTTCCTCGTCATCCACAATGATGCGGGAGATAACAGCCGGGGCCAGAGCGTTGCTGGCATAGGTGGCCACATCCTGACTCCAGACCACGATATCGATGCGTTCGCCGCGAAGTTCCTGCACGATGTTCTGGATTCGGGAACCACGGATACCGACGCAAGCGCCCACCGGATCAACATCGCGGTCGCGGCTGAGCACGGAAACTTTGGCCCGGCTGCCGGGGTCGCGGGCAACGCCGATAATCTGCACGGTGCCATCGTCAACTTCCGGCACTTCGCGTTTGAAGAGGGAGGCCATGTAATCCGGGTGCGAACGGGAAACCACAACCTGCGGCCCGCGTCCTTCGCGGCGCACATCAATGATGATGGCCTGCGCCCGGTCGCCGCGCTTGTAGTGCTCGCGGGGGATTTGCTCTTCTTTGGGCAGAATGGCCTCGGTGCGGCCCAGGTTGATGATCCAGCCCGCCTTGTCGCGGCGCAGGATGATGCCGGAAACAATTTCGCCCTTGCGGTCCTTGAATTCTTCGTAAATGATTTCCTGCTCGGCATCACGCATGCGCTGGATAATTACCTGCTTGGCCGACTGGGCCGCGATGCGTCCGAGATCTTCAACGCGCAGGCGGAAACCGACTTCGTCGTCCAGTTGCACGCTGGGGTCGTGCTGCTGGGCATCTTCCAGGCTGATCTGGGTATTGTCGTCCGCCGGATCATCCACAACTATCTTGAACTGGAAGACGTTGATGTCGCCGCTTTCCTCGTCAAAGCTCACCTCGATGTCCAGATCGTCGCCGTATTTGCGCTCAACGGAAGTGCGCACCGCGTCTTCCAGAGTGGAGATCAGCATATTGCGGTCCAGACCTTTGTCTTTGCTGATCTGGTCAATGGCTTTCTTGAGTTCAACGCTCATTTGTATATCCTCCGTCCAGAAAAATTACTTATTTAGACTTCTTTGCGCTTTGTTTGGTGCCGGGCTTATGTCCCGGCTTGACCTTTTGCGGCGGTTCATACAGAAGTTTGGCTTTTTTTACATCGGCCCAGGCAAACTCAACGCGCGAAGCGGGAGAATCAGCCGGGTCAGGCGATCCGCTATCCGAAAATTCAAGCGTATAGCGATAATTTTCCGCATTTGCGACAGGGGGCGCCGCATTCGTGGCTTCCTGCTGTTGTGCGGCGACCAGCCGTCCGACGAATTTGCGGCGCAATCCGTGGCCGGGCGCGGCTTCGTGCAGGTTGATTTCCACCTGCTCGCCAACATAGGCGGCAAGCTGCACCGCCTGAAAGAAACGGCGATCCAGACCGGGGGTGGAAACTTCCAGCACATAGGCTGAGGGAATGAGATCTTCTACTTCCAGAGTCAGGCCGATCAGGCGCGAAGCTTCGGTGCATTCGTCAATACCGACAAGGCCGGGGGCCTCTTCATCGTGAGATTCCGGGTCAAGCTCTTCGCTGCCCACACTTTCGGAGGCGTTGTCCGCTTTTTCAAGCGAGTCGCCATCTTTTTCCGCGAAGCCAGCTTTCTCAATATAGATACGCAATATGGCGCGGGAAGTGGAAGGGAAATATTCCAGACCCCAAAGGCAAAGGCCAAGCGAGGCCAGTAACGGCTCGACAAGTAAGGATATTTGATCCGGCAACGAAAGTTTGTTCATGCGCTCTTCGTAAAGAATTTAGTCAAAAAAAAGGTGGCCCTTCAGGCCACCCCATGAGCCAAGTGGCGGCTCTCAGGATGAGAAAGCCACGCCCCGTAATGAATTACAGAACTCAGCCTTCACTGATGCGCGAACCATAGCTCCGTCATTAAGACTTGTCAAGCTTTAGACCAGGGCTGGTTTTGCATTTGCCGCTATGCCGACTCATATTTTGCTTGGCACATCCAGATCCGCACCATTAAAGTAAAGAACCTCAGTCTGGCGCGTTCGGCCCAGACAACTTTCATTGAACTTTACCCAGGCGCGAAAGCAGTTGTTGCCGCCTTTTTTCGGCTTCAGCCATTACGGTTTCATTATCAACCACATGCCCAAGGCGAATGTCCGCGCGTCCCTCGGCTACCTTTCTGGCAAACCATTGGTCATAAGTTTCCTGCGATTGCGCCTTTTGCACGACATCGCGCATAAAATCACGGATCAGCTGCGCCCCGGAGCGATCCTGCATTTTGGCAACTTCGGTGAAGGCATCTTTTAACAGGGTATCAACCCGAAGTGTAAATGTTGATTCAGGCATGAAATCCTCCTGTGTTCAGTTAGCAGTATATTGTAACACATGGTGTGTCAAGAATGTCAGCAAGCCGCCGCCGCACTTCAACCCCGCGCAGCCGGGCAAGCAGATTACAGGCCGGGTGATCCAGCGGAACTAAGGTAATTCAAGCTTTGCCGGGCGATTAACCATTTTGGCCCGCAAGTTGCATATCCAAGGCAAAACCCTGCTCCGATCCCGATATTTTGGTGATTACACCCCTGGGCGCGAGATAGGGCAAAGACGGAGGCTGTATGCAAAACTCCATGTTTAGCGGTCTTTTCGGGGCCTTAACCAACGAACACCGCATGAACTCGATCGCCAACAATTTGGCGAACGTCAATACCGTTGGCTATAAGCGCGATACCTTGGCTTTCAAGGATACCTTCATGATGTACGCCCATGATCAGATCATGGAGCCGATTGCCAACGTGCGTTCTGAAAAGCTGTTTCCGGATCCGCACCACGCGGCCCGGCCCAGACTGGCCGTATCCCAAACCGATTTTTCGCAGGGCAGCCTTAAAGGCACGGGCGGCACTCTGGATCTGGCGATCAGCGGGGAGGGCTTTTTCACGGTAATGACGCCGCAGGGCGAATATTATACCCGCAACGGGCATTTTCGCCTGGATGCCGCAGGCACATTGATTACCGAACAGGGTTACCCGGTGATGAGTAACGGCGGGGAAATAGTGGTGCCGCCAGGCGTGAAATCCCTTGTAGTGGCCGAAGATGGGCAGGTGTATGGCGATGACGAAGTTTTAGGGCAGATCAACGTCGTGAATATTGATAATCCTTCAGCCAGTCTGGAAAAGCTCGGCCACAATCTCTTTCGTGGCCGCGAGGGGGCAGAAGTAGCCTTAATCGAGGAAAACGTAGGTACCGTCGCCCAGGGTTTTCTGGAGATGCCCAACGTGGACGTGGTGTATGAGATGGTGAACATGATTGAGGCACAGCGCCAGTTTGAAGCTTATCAAAAGGTAATGCAGACCAGCGATGCCGTTGACCGTGAAGCGACCACCAAGGTTGGTCGCAACCGGTAGAAATTAAGGTAGGAAGCGTTGTCGGAGCATAACGCCAGGAAGGCGTTTGGCCGCGCAGCGGAGCTTGCAGCGAACAGCCGGAACTTGCTTCCGGCGTAAGTGAGCGCAAGCGATGGCGAGTGCCAGCCAGGACGGCTGGCCGAGCCGAAATAAATTGGAGGATAGATATATGATGCGGTCACTTTGGACTGCGGCCACGGGGATGCAGGCGCAGCAACTGAATATTGACGTTATTTCCAACAACCTGGCCAACGTTAATACCACCGGTTTCAAAAAGAACCGGGCGGAATTTGAAGACCTGATGTACCAGACCATCAAGATGGCTGGCTCCATTACCGGCGTGGGCGGTGATCAGCGCATACCAACCGGCATCCAGGTAGGTATGGGCGTGCGTCCCACTACCGTACACAAGGATTTTTCCCAGGGCGACTACCAAAACACCAACGCGCCGCTGGATCTGGCCATTGAAGGCGAAGGGTTTTTTCTGGTGCAGGTGAACGGCGAAGACTTTTACACCCGGGCCGGTAACTTCAAGATCAACCAGGACGGCACTGTGGTTACGGCCAACGGCTATGTGTTGCAACCGGAATTTACCGTGCCGGTGGAAGCCAAGTACATCGTGGTGACGGAAAACGGACATATTTCGGCCATGGATACCAATGGCGAAGAGCTGGCCGGTGGCGACATCCCGCTATATACCTTCATTAACCCGGCCGGGCTGGATTCCAAGGGACGCAACCTTTACGGCACGACTCTGGCTTCCGGCGACGCGCAGGAAGGGATACCGGGCGAAGCCAATGTGGGGACCATTGCCCAGGGTTTTCTGGAAATGTCCAACGTTGAAGTGGTGGATGAAATGGTGAACATGATCGTGGGCCAGCGCGCCTATGAAATGAACTCCAAGGCCATCCAGACTTCCGACTCCATGTTGCAGACGGCCATTCAGCTCAAGCGCTCCTAATCACTTGTAAATTTAAGTTTAAGCGCAAATTGTTTCAAAGGTGAGGGTAAATATATGCATAGCAAGGCCAAATATTTAAGATTGCCGCCAATGGGCCGTTTTGCCGATTGTCTGGTCAGACGCCTGCTTTTTCGTTTGGGCAACCGTTTGGCTCCGCTGTTTTTTACCGGATTGACCGTGGCTTTGCTGGGCCTGTTTGCGGTTTCGCTGCAAGCGCGGGCTGCGGAAGGCGCTGCTTCGGCGCGAGTAGCGGAAGACCCCGCCTGGCGCATCCGCATCGTGGAAGCGGCGGTTATCGCCGGGCCGATGGTCACTTTGGGCGAAATTGCCGCTCCGGTAGGCGATATTGACGCGAATCTCTGGCGCGAACTGGCCGCCCGTCCGCTCTGGACCGCGCCGGAAGAGAATGGCCGCCCGGTTAACCTTACCCGTCCGCGCCTGCAACAAGCCATGCTGCAAAGCATGGGGCAGGATTTCGCCTCCCTTTGCCTGTATCCGCCTGCTCTGGCCCTGCAACGCGGTGGCCGGGTGCTTGCTCCGGCGGAAATGCATGACGTGGTTGTCAAAACTCTGACTCCACTTCTGGCCGCGCTGCCGGGCGAAGCGCAGCTAAGCGATTTTCGGCTTCCGGCTACTGTATTTCTGACTGATGCCAAGCACCGGCTTGAACTGGAAGAGCCGCAAAACCTTACGCCTGGCCGCCTCAGCCTGCGCTTTGTGGTGCGCGAACTGGATGGCAGCGTGAACAAGCGCCTGACCGGAACCGTGTTTATCGATTGCTGGGCGTTGGTGCCTTGCGCGAATCTGGGCCTGAGCAAGGACGAAACTCTGGATCCGGGCAAAGTTACCTTTATGCGCAAAAACCTGGCTCAGGTACGGGGAGAGATCTGGGACGGCAAGGGCGGACCCTGGCGTATTACCAGACCGATACCGATTGAGCAGCCAATCATGGTTAGCGATTTGACCTATTTGCCCACGGTTGAGCGCGGCAGTGTCATCACTCTGGTTTATCAGGCCAAAACAGTGCGCCTTTCGGTCAAGGCCGAGGCTTTGGAGAGCGGCGTCAAGGGCGAGTCCATACCGCTGCGCAATCTTTCAAGCAAAAAACAGGTTTATGCCACCATTGTGGATGCAGGCACGGCTGTAATCGATTCCGGTTTCTCCAGCTCCACGGCATACACGCAGGCTGATTAAACTTTACTTCAAATTTGGTAAGCTATGCCTTGGCCGGGCTTAATAACAGGCCGGAAAACAGGAGAGGATTTTATGAAGACCGCACATTGGAAAATTTCAGCAGTGATCATCGGCCTGGCCGCTATGGCAGCATTGTCCGGCTGTAACGCCTCCAGCCAGTCGCCCACGCCCATGCCGCCGGTAACACCGGTGCAAAACTATACCGAGCCGGAGGATCGCTACGGCAATCCCGGCTCATTGTTCAGCGAAGCCGGTTCGACCCTTCTGTTTGAGGATAGCCGCGCCCGTCGGGTGGGCGACATTGTGCTGATCAAGATTGTGGAAAACACAAGGGCTCAGCATAAAGCCGATACATCGGCCGGCAAGACTTCCGGCATTGAACTGGGTGTAAGTTCGTTTCTCGGCAAAAGCACTTTCTCGCCGCTGGTGGTGGGGGGTGTGGCTTCTGGAGATACTGGCGAGATTCCGCTCATCGGGGCCACTTCCAACAGCGAGTTGAGCGCTACCGGTACAACCAAGCGGGAAAACTATGTAACCACCACCATCGGGGGCAGGGTTATTCAGGTATTGCCCAACAACATCCTGCAAGTGGCCGGAGCCAGAGAAATTCGCGTCAACAACGAAACCGAGTACATGGTCATTACCGGCCTGGTGCGCTCAACCGATGTGCTTTCGGATAACTCGGTGCTTTCAACCCAGCTTGCCGAATCCAGCATCTCCTACTACGGCAAGGGCGTGCTGGCCGACAAGCAGAAGCCGGGCTGGCTGACGAGGTTGTTGGATAACGTCTGGCCCTTCTAGGCCGGTTGAATCTGCGGCTCTTTTCTCCCCTGTAAATGAACAAGGCTTTTTGCAAAACTGCAAAAAGCCTTGTTTCATTGCAAGCGAAGAAAATTTCTCGCAGCTTCAACTTCCCTTTTTTTACGGACTGGAATTAGCAGCTATTCCAGCGCTTGCGGGATAAACAGCGTCTCCACCTCAACCGGTCTGCGCATCATGTTGTTGTCCAGCAAAAATTGCATGTCATCCTTCATGCTTTCAATGTCCGCCGCGCTCATGCGCTGCGTGAAGTGCGACCAGGCGAAGAACAACTCGGCTTCCTCAAGGCTGATGCCCTGAATTTTCGCGCCCAGGGCCATCGCTTCGGCGTGATTTTCCTCAATCCAGCTCCAGGCTTTGTCGTGCGCCGCGATTACGGCCCGCAACCGATCCGGGTGGTTGGCGATAAAATCATCAGTGGCTACCAAGCCCAGCTTTGGCGTAACCAGCCCGGCGGCAGTGGCCAGTTTGGGCGCTCCTTCGGCCTCGGCCTTGATGATCATGTTTCCGGCCAGCAGGGCCGCATCGGCCTGGCCGCTTTGCAGGGCGGCAAAGGATTGCGGTATGTCCATGCTTACGAAGCGAACGTCTTTTACGCTCAGGCCTTCGCGGGCCAGAGCCGCTGCCAGCAGTTGATGCAGCACCGTTCCCATAGGCCCGACCACGGTCTTGCCCTTAAGATTTGCAATAGAGGTCGGCCCGTCAGATTTACCAAATTTGTCAGGACGCCCGATAATGGCGAACAAATCCGTGGGTCTGGCCACCCCGGCCACATACTTGAGCGGCAAACCCTCGCTTACGCCCATCAGCAACGAGGTGGAGTTCATCACGCCAGCCACGTCCATGTCGCCCGCAGCCAGTGCCTGGGCCTGTCTGGCCCCGGAATTGATCTCAACCCAGTTCACGCTCACACCCAGCGGGGCCAGTTCTTTCTCCAGCAGTTGATGTTCCTTCATGACTATGGACTGGAGATTGAAAGGGGATTTGACATAGCTGATGGTTACCTGAGCCTCGAGAGCGGCGGCGGGGGCAGCGGGAACGCTGATTAGTCCGAAAGCGATGAAAAGAGTGATGAAAAACGAGCCAAACTGTAAGTTGCGTTTCATAGCTTATCCTTGATTGTTTTGCAGGCGGGCCAATATTTTTTCCTTCACGGTAGCGGCGCTGAATGGTTCGGCAGATTTGACGAACTCCAGCGACAACTTGCCATCGCGCATGACATGCAGGCGATCCGCAAGCAGCAGGGCTTCATCAAGATCGTGAGTGACGAAGAGGCAGGTGATTTTTTGGGCGCGGATCAAGGCTGCCAGCATTTTTTGCAGCGTGCCGCGCGTGATCGCGTCAATGGCCGCGAAGGGTTCGTCCAGAATCAAAAAGCGCGGCTGGCGCAGCAGAGCACGGGCTATGCCTACGCGCTGGGCCATGCCGCCGGAAAGTTCTCGGGGCAGAAAATTTATAATGTCCGGGCCTAATTCTACCAGTTTCAGGGCCTGGAGGATTTGCTCCGCATTTTTATTGCCGCGCAGAGCCAGCCCCAGATTTTCTTCCACCGTAAGCCAGGGCAACAGGCGCGGTTCCTGAAAGACCATGGCGCAATCATGCGCGTTCAGAAGGGTCTGCCCGGAATCCGGCGGCAGTAATCCGGCAGTGATGCGCAGCAGGGTGGATTTACCGCAACCGGAAGGCCCAAGCAGGCAGGTAATGCCGTTTTCGGCCAGCGAGAGCGCAAGATCACGCAGCACCGGCTGACCGCCAAAGCTTTTGCTTACTCCCTCAAGGGCGGGGAGCAAGCTATGTTCCGTAAAGGTGGTCATGCGGCGATCTCCGGGAACCTGCGCCGCAGCAGGCGGCTTGTGCCGCGCATAAAACCGGCCTCAAGAATCCAGCCCAGCACCCCGATGCACAGGATGCCGACAAAGACTTCGTCGGTGCGCAGCATTTCCTGGGCGTTCATTACCAGATAGCCCAAGCCGCTGGCGGCGGCGATTAACTCGGCCCCAATCAGCGCCCGCCAGGAATAGCTGAAAGCCAGGCGCAGCCCGGTGACAATCGAGGGCAGGGCGCTGGGCAGCGCGATATGGGTAAAGTAGGGCAGGGGGGGCAGGTTCAGGCTGGCGGCCAGTTCGCGGTGGGCTTCACTGACTCTGGAAAAACCGTCTCTGGCGCTGAGGAAAATTGGAAAAAACGAGGCCAGAATGACAATGGCCAGTTGCGTGCCCGATCCTATACCCAGCCAGAGTATGAGCAGCGGCGTTACGGCCAGCGGCGGGATCATCCGCAACAGGGCCAGCGGCGCGGCCAGATAATCATCCAGCGCCCGAAAGCGGATGGTCAGCCCGGCCAGCAGCAGCCCGGCCAGGCCACTGAGGGCAAAACCCAGGGCAATGCGCAGCAGCGAGGCCCGGATATGCTCGGCCAGCACCCCGGAGCGCCACATTTCGATCCCGGTGGTCAGCACCGTGCCGGGTTTGGGCAAAAGATAGACGGATACAAGGCCGGACGAGGCCAGAAGCTGCCAACCGATCAGGATCAGCAGCAGGGCCAGCAGTCCGCGCCGGGTTCGACCGTCATATTTTATTTTGTTGATGCGCATTTTGTATTGATTACCGTGGGGTCATTTCACTCGTTACCTGTTTTAGTACCGTAGTTTGGATGATCTGGGTAGTGCCTAAGTTTGCCGTCAGACGAGGAAAGCAAGTTTTTTGCGACGGGAGTGTACGTCTTCCGGTACTCGACCGGAGCAAAAAACGATGCTTGACGCAGTATTACGGCAAAATCAGGCACTACGCTTTGTTTTGCGAGTAGGCATGGCGGTTGCCGGATCTTCCGGCCAGGGATGTTTGGGGTAGCGTCCGCGCATTTCCGCCCGTACCTGAGCATAGCCGTTGGCCCAAAAATGCGCCAGATCCGAGGTGATTTGCAGGGGCCGCCCGGCCGGGGAAAGCAGATGTACGCTTAGAGGGCAGCGCCCGCTCGCCACTGTTGGAGTTTGGGCAAGGCCGAACATCTCCTGTAACTTGACGGCCAGAACCGGGCGTGCGCCACTTAAACCCCCATCGGCGTTCAGCGCGGGGCGGTAGTCAATGTCGATCCGTGACCCCGAGGGCACGATCAGGCTGGCCGGTGCTTCTTCGTCCAGTCTGCGGGCCAGATCCCAGGGTAGCAGGGAGGCCAGCGCGGCCTTGAGATCTATTTTATCCAGATGCTGACGTCTGCTGAGGCCGTCCAGCCAGGGCGAGAGCCAGTCCTGCGGGTTTAGGAGCAGGGCTGCGTCACTGACGTCCGGCCAGGAGTTGTCGTCTGTTTTTGAGCCTGCCGCGCCAGTATTTGATTCCGAGTAAGGCGCGTCCAGTTTTGAGCCTGTCTGCCGTTCAGCTCCATGCAGGGCGCGAAGCAGCAGCACTCTGGCTTGCCACTGGCGCAGCCCTTCGGTCCAGGGCAGGCAGTCCGGGCCAAGCTCCTGAATGCCCTTGATTAATTCTGTTTTGACGGCCTGACTCAGCGCTAAACATAAAGAATGATTGGCTGCCGTTTCGGTAATCTGAATTGTTGCCGGGTTCAGGGGCTTTTCTTCCAAAATCAGGGCATCCAGCCGGGTCAGTTCACGGCAGATCACGGTCTGGGTGCGGCTGTCCCATTTTATTTCGCGCTGTTTTTGCAGGCGGTTGCCATGCAGGCGCAGCAAATCTTCCAGACGCAATGGAGCGGCCAGACGGATGCGCTGTCCGCCCTGTTCCGATGGCGCGGAAACAACCGCCACCGCCAGCCAGGGCGCATCAGCCAGCGCATCGTCAGCCGGTAAACCCGCCCCCTGACCGGAGGCCAGCAGAAATTCGCCTTTGCCCGCGCCCGGTTGTGCCGCTGGCGTTGAACGCGCTGCTTGAGCCGATTGCGCTGCTTGAACCGGACGGCGCATGGCGATACGCTCCGGCCAGGCCAGACTGAGCAACGCGCCGCTGAAATCCTCTTCGTCCGCTGTAGGCAGGCGGAAAGCTTGTCCGGCTTTATCAGCCCGGTATATTTGCTCGGCCGCTGCCCGCAGACGGTGATTTTCCGCCATGCGCAACAGCGGCAGCCGCAAGCGGATATCGGCGCTGACGTTGTCGATTTGGCCGAATTGCCTGTCCTGCTGTCCCCGTATACGCAAAGGATCGCGTTCCGTGATGATCGCGGCCAATGAGGCGGCCAGGGCTGATAGGTTTGGCAAGTTGTCCCAGCCGTTTGGTTCATCCGGCGAATTGGGCATGCTGTTTTGCGGTTGTTCGCGCCCGTTTGCGCAAAGTACCATATGCCCCAGGCGCGGGTGCAGCGGCAAACGGGCCAGAGCCTGACCATGTGCGGTGACGCGCAATTTGGTAGAAGTACCCACTTGCGGGTCGGTCAGCGTGGGCGCGGCTTCCGCCGCTCCAAGCGCCAGCAGCGTCCGGGCCGCGAAATCCAGAGCGGTTTGCGGCGGCGGCGTAAGCCAGGGCAAATCCTCGAATCCGGCTCCACTGGCTCCCCAAACCAGAGCATCCAGAAGCAGGGAAGTCAAATCGGCGTCCAATATTTCCGGCCTGCTGTGCTGTGGTAAAAACTCTCCTTGCGGCCAAAGGCGCAGGCAGCTTCCCGCCTCAATTCGCCCGGCCCGCCCGGCCCGCTGCTCGGCGTCATCCCGGCTGGCCCGGATGGTAATCAGGCCGTTCATGCCGGTGGCCGGATCAAAGCGCGCTACCCGGTTCAGGCCGCTGTCGATCACCACGCGCACGCCTTCGATGGTCAGGCTGGTCTGGGCAATGTCCGTAGCCAGCACCACCTTGCGCCTGCCCGGCAAGGGCGGGGCTATGGCCGCGTCCTGTTCTTCCGGCGGCAGGTCGCCATAGAGGGGGTGTATAGCTACCGCCGGGAATGAACCCAGCGCCGTATGCAAAATTTCCGCGGTCTGGCGAATTTCCGCGCTGCCGGGCAAAAAGGCCAGAATGCTGCCGCTTTCGTCACGCAGGGTAGTCAGCACCGCCTGAGCCATTTTTGCGGCCAGTTCGCGCGGTTTGGGGCGGGGCGAGGGCGGACAGTCGCCCCGCGCGGCATGGCGCACCGTGACCGGCCATTGCCTGCCTTCGGCGCGGATCAGCGGGCAATCACCCAGTAGGCGGCGCAACGGATCAACTTCAAGCGTGGCCGACATTACCAGCAGGCGCAAATCGGGGCGCAGAACCTCGGCTGCTTCCAGACAAAGAGCCAGGCCCAGATCCGCCTGCAAGCTGCGTTCGTGGAACTCGTCAAAAATTATGCAGGAGACGCCGCGCAGTTCCGGATCGGCCAGCAGGCGGCGGGTGAGCATGCCTTCGGTAAGCAATTCCACGCGGGTGGCGGCGGAAGTTTTTTGTTCCAGCCGTACCCGATAGCCAACGCGTTGCCCAACTGCCTCGCCAAGCTGGCGGGCCATAAAAGCGGCGGCTGCCCGCGCGGCCAGACGGCGCGGCTCCAGCACCAGAATTTTGCCGGGAAAGGGGAAATTGACTGAGTAATCAAGATGATCCGAGTCGCCCAATCCGGTCAATCCGGCCAGAGCCAGCGGCACCCGGGTGGTTTTGCCCGAACCGGGCGGGGCAACAAGAATGGCCCTGCCGCGCGTGGCCAAAGCTTCGGCCAGCGCGGGCAGGGCCGCATCGACTGGAAATGTGATCAGGTTACCCACGGCTTACATTTCAGCCAGTACTTCCTCGGGCAGATCGAAGTTGGCGTAGACGTTCTGCACGTCGTCGTTGTCTTCCAGGGCTTCCACCAGACGCAGCAGTTTGCGGCCGGTTTCGGCATCAACGGCGATGTTGTTCTGCGGAACCATGCCCACTTCGGCGCTTTCCGGCTTAAGACCGGCGGCTTCAAAGGCTGCGCTCAGAGGCTCGAAATCGCCTTGCTGGCACTGTACTTCCCAGGAATCGCCGTTATCCACGATATCCTCGGCACCGTGCTCCAGGCCGATTTCCATGAGCTGATCCTCGGTATGGGCGGCGCGGTCAAAGCTGAAAACGCCCTTGCGGTCGAACATCCAGGCCACGCTGCCGGATTCGCCCATCTGCCCGCCACCTTTCTGGAAAATATGACGGATTTCCGCCACGGTACGGTTGCGGTTGTCGGTGGCGGTATCCACCAGCACGGCCACACCGTTCGGGCCGTAACCTTCGTACATGATTTCGCTGATATCGCCGCCCGCTTCTTCGCCGGTTCCCTTGCGGATGGCCGCGTCGATTCTATCCTTGGGCAGGTTCACGGCCTTGGCCGCCGCAATGGCGGTACGCAGCCGGGAGTTGTAATCAGGGTTGCCGCCGCCTTTGGCCGCGATGATGATTTCTTTGGCCGCGCGGGTGAATTCCTTGCCACGCTTGGCGTCCTTGGCCCCTTTACGATACTTGATGGTCTTCCATTTACTATGTCCGGACATGATAACTCCTGAGAATTTTATATTAAATTTTTTATTTTAACAGTATCACAGCAGGCTTAGGCGCTACCGCCGGGGTCCGGCAGCGGCAGTTCCTTAAACCCCTTAAAGCCCTGCGCAATGTAGAAGCTCTCAAAGCTTTCCGATCGCGAACTGTGCGGTTTGAAAGACTTTACCGTATCAAATTCGGTACGCAGAAGGCGGCCAAAAGCCTGCACATCCGGTCCCATGAAAAATTTTACCACAAAGCCGCCGCCCGGTCGCAAACAGGTACGGGCCAGCTCCAGCGCGGCGTGGATAAGCTCGGCGGATCTGGCCTGATCCGTGGCCCGATGCCCGGTGGTGCTGGGGGCCATGTCGGACATGACCACATGAAATGGGCCAGTGGCCTGTAATGCGGCCTGGAATTCCGGGCCGGAATCAAAAATATCCGCTTGCATGAAGTTGACCTGGGCCGGAAAAATGGTCAGGGTGCTTTTTAGATCCAAAGCCAGAACCCGGCCGCTTTCGCCGATGTATTCAGCCGCAGCCAAAGACCAGGAGCCGGGGGCGGCACCCAGATCAAGCACACGCATGCCCGGTTTGAAAAGCTTGAATCGCTTGTGGATTTCTTTTAGCTTGTAAACCGAACGGGCCGGATAATTATCCTGCTTGGCCTTGTGAAAATAGTAGTCTTGTACTTGCTTCATGATAGGGCCGGGAATATAACCTAAAAGACAATTTCAGCCAAGCTCATTATGAACGAACGTCGCGCACCTTTTTTGCCGCCTCTGCCTCCCTTGTCGGGCGCACCACTGGTCATTTTGCCGGATAGCGGGGCGGATTTGCTGCGCCGCGAACTTGGCTTTGCCTTCAACGAGCTTGGCTTCGCCGTGCGCCGGGTCAACCCGCAGGCTTTGCTGGATTCGGGCAGTCCCGATTATCTGCCCCGCTTGCTGGAACTGCGGCCAGCGCTTTTTTTCAGTGTTAATTTGCAAGGCCTGCTGCCTGGCGGCGTCACGATAAAAACTCTTTTGGAATCCGGCACGCCTACTCTGGCCTGGTTTGTGGATAACCCCTGGCATGTGCTTTCCGGTATGCGCGACCCAAGCTGGAAAAAACTCACTCTGGCCGTGACGGACGCAAGCTTTGTGGGACCGCTGGAAGCGGCGCTGGCACAAGGCGGGGCGGGGCAGGCCAATCATCCTTCACAAGCTTTTGACGCACGGGCGGTGAGCGCTACGCGGAATGGAGCGGCGTTGCCGCCTGCCCGCGTACTGCACCTGCCGCTGGCCGCCTGCCCTTATTGCCTGGAGCAGAGCCGCCAATATACGTTAAAATCCGGCGCGGCTTTTATGTCCGCTCCTTTGGGCGAAGTAGTGTTTGCCGGGCGTTCTTCTTTTCCCGGCAAGCAACGCTTTTTTGCAGGGCTAAAGTTACCATCGGAACTGTCCGATACGGCAAATGCTCCCAGTATGTTGGACGAAGCGCGGGCTGCGTTGGAGCGAGGCTGTCGCCCTGATTTCGCCTGGTGGGTGCAAAAGCTCGGTCTGGCGGCAGAGCAGGCCGCTTTTTGGCCGGGCAAAAAATCCCGCTTGCCCGGCTTGGGCGCAGCCGAGAGCAACCGCTTATGGCGAACCGCCTGCCTGAAGGCGCTGCTTGAATCCGGGCCTAACGTTCCAGCGGTTTCCAGGCTTAATTCTCCAGCAGATTCCGGGCTTAACGCGTTAGTGGCTTCCAAGCCTGTCGCGTTGTCCCCGTTGACTCTGTTTGGCGATGCGGATTGGCTAGAAGATTTTAGTAATAGTAATTGTTTTGATTTACGTCCGGCTTTTGACTATTATGCCCATTTGCAACCGGTGTACGCAAACGCGGCTTTCAGTTTGAATCTGAACAGCCTGTTGCTGCCCTCCGGCCTGAGCCAGCGGGCTTTTGACGTTTGGGCCGCCGGGGGATTCTGTTTGAGTGACGCTTCGCCCGGTCTGGACATTTTTTCTTCTGACCTTATTTTGCCGGTATGTTTTCGGACTCTGGAGGAGTTACTGGAACTGCGCGACAAGTTTAGGGCGGAACCGGATAAAAAGGAAAATCTGCGCCGTGCCTGGCAGGATTATATCCTGACCGGGCATACCTATACGCATCGTTTGCGTGACTTGCCGAAGCTATTAAAGTTAAGCTAGACAGTCGAGTTTAAAGTCAAATTTTTTTATATTTCCAATAACAGCCTGTGGGGGATGAAGCGATATGAGCAGTCATCATGCTGAAATATATAAAGACTCAAATAGAATGACTATGGAATATGGAAAAAGTGCCATTCAGTCCGCATTTTTACTGAATGTTGCGGCGGCGGTAGTGCTTCTTGCAAAAATACAGCCCGAATTTGTTTTTTCCGCCGTAGTTTTTGCCAGCGGAGCGGCCTGCGCAGTTCTTTGTATGGGATTTTCATATTTATTGCGGCTGGCCATAACTGAAACCTGGAGGCAGGAGGGGCCGCTATACTTTTTCTGCCTGGGGCCAAAACGTTTCTCTTTGACATACGGCCAAATAGAAGAGGTTCGGGCCGTGGCGATCGCTTTTTGGTTTGCCTCACTATTGTTTTTTTTTGTTGGGACTTACAAGACCTGGCAAGTTGCTAAAAGCCTTTTGCTGGCGGATTAACCAGAATTCATGCCCGATGAGCAAGCGCTGCCGTTTGGCAGGCCAATAATATTTTGTAAACCGAAAAGCGGCAGGAATTTTCCCGCCGCTTTTCAGTTTTATGGCGCAAGGCCATATTGTTTTATACTTTTGGATTTACTGTTTTGCATGCCTATTCAGGCACCAGCATCTTTACATCATCGCCGTAGGCATCCTTGACCGTGGTCTTGATGCCCATAAGCTTGGCCCAGTTTCTGAAAGCGCCGCAGAAAATGACAATCATAAAAGCCATGACTATGCAGGCAAAGGTGGCCAGCAAATACTGCTTGTTGGGCAGGTAACTGGTGGTAACCTGTAAATAGCCGGCCCAGAAGGTGATAAAGGCCATGAGCAGACCGGGAATGGCCGTACACAGCGCATACTTGCCCTTGTTCAGGCGCAGCAGCATGCTGGTGCTTACAATGAGCGCACAGGCCGCCAGTAGCTGGTTGCTGATGCCGAAGAGAGGCCAGATGCTGCTGATGTTGCCGGTATAGACCAGATAACCCCAGGTGCCGGTAAAGACCACGCTTGTGATGATCACGCCGGGCATCCAGTGCTTGTCGTTGAACTTTGGCACCACCTGTCCGACCAGCTCCTGCAGGAAGAAGCGGCCCACCCGCGTACCGGCGTCAATGGCCGTGAGGATGAACACCGCTTCAAACATGACGGCGAAGTTGTACCAGTAACCCAAAAATTCGCCCATATGCGGGATATTGTGGAAGATGTGCGCCATGCCCACGGCCAGCGAAACCGCGCCGCCGGTACGTCCGGCCAGATCGATGCCTATGTGCTCGGAGAAGTAGGGCAGATCCTGTACCACCAGGTTAGGATGGGCGGCGATTAGGGCGTCATAGGCTTCCTTGGGGGCGTTGATGGCAAAGTAGTCGCCCGGCACCAGAGTACAGGCGGCGAGCAGAGCCATAATTGCCACAAAGCCTTCGGTGAGCATTGCGCCGTAACCGACAAACAGAACTTCGCGCTCCTGGCTGATCATTTTTGGGGTGGTGCCGGTGCCGATAATGGCGTGGAAGCCGGAGATGGCTCCGCAGGCGATGGTAATGAAAATGAAAGGCAGTACCGGGCCGCCGATGATAGGGCCGCCGCCGGAGATGAACTCGGTAAGGGCGGGCATGCGAATTTCAGGCTGCACAAAAACTATGCCGATGGCCAGCATCAGAATAGTGCCTATTTTAAGGTAGGTGGAAAGATAGTCGCGCGGCACCAGCAGCAGCCAGACCGGCAGCACGGAGGCGAAAAAACCGTAGATCGGCAGGCCGATGGCCAGCGAATCTCTATCCCAGTTGAACAGTCCGCCGTAAGCTTCGGGCTGCATCAGGGAGTGTCCGCTTAAAATAGCCGCTACCAGCAGCCCGACCCCGATCAGGCTTCCCAGGGCAACGCCGCCTTTGCGGCGCATAATCACGCCCATGATAATGGCAATCGGAATGGTGGCTGCCACAATGAACAGCGACCAGGGCGCGTTGTGCATGGCGCTTACCACAGCCAGCGAAAGCCCGGCCAGGGTGAGAATCAGAATAAAGAGGATGCCGAAGGCCGCCACCGTGCCGGTAACCGGCCCGATTTCGTTGCGGGCTATGGTGGCCAGGCTTTGCGCCTTGTGACGCACGGAGGCGAAGAGAATGATCATGTCGTGCACGGCTCCGGCCAGCACGCAGCCGATCAGAATCCAGAGCGCGCCGGGCAAAAAACCGAACTGCGCGGCCAGAACCGGGCCGACCAGCGGGCCAGCCGCCGCAATGGCCGCAAAATGGTGCCCGAAAAGCACGTTTTTGTTGGTGGCCACATAGTCTTTGCCATCCGCCATCGTAACGGCAGGCGTAAGGCGGCTGTTGCTAAGGCGCAGCACCTTGTTGGCCAGAAACAGACCGTAACATCGGTAGCCGATGGCGAACACCAGGATCGCTACGAACACCAGCGTCAAGGCGTTCATTCCCTGTAACATTTCGTTTAGAGCATCCATCTGGTTCAGACTCCTTGAATGAAATGATGGGGTGGCCGACATAGCACGCCCTGAAATACTTGTAGATATTTTAGTATGTTTGTCGGCGTTTCCCATGATTATTATGGGCCTGACAAACAAAATAACGATGCGCCGCAAGTAGAATTTGCGACGATAAATAATTGGCGGGTATGATGGGGGCTGCGCAGGGCATAAGGTAGGGCCACCAGAACGGGGGTATGTCAAAGGAGTGTCCAAGAGTTCTTTGGACAAAGAGAAAGGCCGAATCCTTTGTGTTTTAAGGGGGTTCGGCCTTTCCAAGTTCTTTTCGGACTAAATTGGGGTGATGATCACACCCGAACAATTAACATAAATAGGTAAAATAACACGTCTAATTGAGTGGGAGCGTTTCTAGCTGCCCCCAAAGTTGCCCCCATTTTCTTGCGTTGCTCTATAGGCGGGGTAACTACTACAGAAGCTTAACCAGCGCGGCTATAAGCGCCGTTTGCGCCAAAATAACACCTACGCCCCACTTCATCATCTCCACTTTAGAATTGGCTATCGCAGTCATAAGCTTAGTCTCGGTGGCTTTAAGGTCGGCCTTTGTCCGAGCTTCCATTTCAGCAAGCCGTAAGTCAAGGTGTCCTTTGGTTACAAGTTCCCGCTTGCTTTCCTCGCTCATTTTTTCAAGCACGTGAACAAGGGTAGCGGCTGCTTCCTCGCCAAAAGCTTTCTCAAGTTTTTTGGTATCATCAAATAACAGCATATCAGCGTACCTCTTCGTCTATGGAACTTAACCCAATAGCAGGAAAAGTCAATTAATCCCGCCGAACAACCAGCAGCGGGTGGTGCTTGGTTGCATAGAGCCACAAGCGCCCATTTGCGCAGGGCATAAGGTAGGGCGAAGAATAAGACACGGCCTGAACCCTCGCTGAGAGAAAGCGCCTTTGGTTGTACCAAGTGCTTTGGCTGTGTGTGTACCGTGGTTGTGTACTACAGCCCCCTCAGGCGGGTTCAGGCCATAAAATCGAGATAATTTCTCGATATACTTGATTTTCTGGTGGAGATGATCGGGATTGAACCGACGGCCTCAGCGTTGCGAACGCTGCGCTCTCCCAGTTGAGCTACATCCCCAGATTTAATTATCCAAGCGCAAAGAGTGTTTTTAAGTGATTTGATTTTCTTTGTCCAGCGCATTTTCACTTTGAAAGCGCATTGGTACGCCAACCGTGAAAGTATCGGATGCGGCAAACGGCCCGGAACAACATTATGCTCCGGGCCGTTTGCTTAACCAATGCCAATTTGTTTTATTTAAGCGTATCCATAACCTGACGCAGTTCCTGCGCCATATCGGAAAGCGCCTGCACGGACTGGGCGGATTGCATCATGCCTTCCGTGGTTTCGCCTACTACCTGGTTGATTTGCTCGATGGAACGGTTAATTTCTTCGGAGGTGGCGCTTTGCTCTTCCGCTGCCGTGGCAATGGAAGTTACCACCGAGGAGTTGGCGGCGGCCAGCTCCACAATTTCCTGCAAGGCCACACCGGATTCGTTGGCCAGCTCCGTAGCCTCGCTGATGCCATTAACCGCGCTGCCCACCTCGTCAATGTTGGTACGCGCCGATTGCTGAATGGAATGGATGCTGGTCCCGACTTCCTGGGTGGCGGACATGGTTTTTTCCGCCAGCTTGCGCACTTCGTCGGCCACCACCGCAAAGCCGCGCCCGGCTTCACCGGCGCGGGCCGCTTCAATGGCCGCGTTCAGGGCCAGCAGGTTGGTCTGATCCGCGATATCCGAAATTACGTTGATAACGCCGCCAATGTTTTCGGCCTGCTGGCCGAGGTCCTGCATGGCGTGCTGCAACCGGGTGGTAACTTCGTTGATGTCGTTCATGGATCTAACCACATTGTTTACCAGTTCCGCACCGGCTGTGGCTTTTTCCTTGGTGATGTTGCTCTGCTCGGAGGCCTGTCCGGCGTTACGGGCCACTTCCAGCACGGTGGAGTTCATTTCGGTCATGGCGCTGGCAGTGGATTCCACACGGTCACGCTGCATTTCCGCGCCGTGCGAAACTTGTTCAACCTGGCCGGAGAGTTCCTGCGAGGCCGAGGCCACCTGATCGGCAATTCTTGAGGCGTCCGCAGCTACTTGCAACATGACGATCTGTTTGGATTTGATTTCCGTAAGGTCGGTGATGATTTCAATGTAGCCGACGGTCTCTTTGCGCAAGTTGTGCAGCGGCAAGGCGGATACGCCTATTTCCATTTTTTTGCCCTGCGGCAGAACTGTGGTTTCGCCGCTATAGGTGCCGTTAAGTTCCATGGCTTTGCGACCGAAGCAATCCGGGGTGTCGCATTCCCCTGCCTTAAGGTGGTCGCAGCACCTTTCGTTCAGGTGATCGCCAACAACGGCATGCCCGATGCTGTTCAGGAACAGAATAGCGTTGTTTTTGTCGCAGGCCATGACCGGCACGGGCAGGGAATCGATAATGCCGGTATAGGCCTCGCTGACGGTGTTAACGGCTTTGGCCAGATCCGCGAATGATCCGGACAGGGTTGTGGAATCAAGACGATTGCGGAAGCGCCCGGAGAGGATGTTGTCGGACAGGATGGTGGCCTGCTGGATGAGAGTATTCAGCACCTGGGGCATCTTGTTCATGGCCGCGATCATGGTGCCGATTTCCCCTTTTTCCTTAACCTGAAGCTGCTGATTGAAATCGCCAGCGGCAATACCGTGCGCATAGTCTGCCGCTTTTCGCAGTACACTGATCAGGCCGAGTACGATGAACAGGGCTACAAGAACGCCAATCAGAATTGTACCCAGGCTGGCGATAAGCATGTTCTGCTGGGCTTTTTCGGTATTGGCCAGCATGGCGGTCTCATAACCGCCCATTTGTGTATCCACATCTACGCTTAAGGTTTCGGAAACCTGAATCGAGTTGTCTACAGTTTGATTTCCATCCGTCATACTTTTGCTGACCGCTTTGGCCTGTGTATCCATGGAGGTAAAGGCGGCATTGACCTGAGTAAAGCTGGTGTTCATTTCCGCGAACAGGCGTTGGCCTTCTTCCGTGCGCAGCACCTGCCCAAGTGTTTTCATGGCATTGCTCATGGCACTCAGGGCGGTGCGCCCGCGTTCCATATCCGCCTTGTCCATGGAGGCGTAAAACAGGTTAAGGCTGGAGGATACGTTTAATAAATATTGCATGGTATCGGCAATTTCATACAGCGCGTCGACATTGCCCACCCCTCGCGCCTGGTTGGCCAGGGTCATGAGCTTTTCCGTCATGTCCTGCAAGGCTGGCTGCACCACCTGGGTAAACTGCCGACCATATTCCAGAACGTCTTTTTGAATCTGCTGGCTTGCGCCTACCAGCGTTTTGGCATCCTGATCCAGGCGGGTCAGAATTGCTTTGCGTTCAGGCAGAACTACAAATTGCAGGGTATCCTGCACCCTTTTGGAGACATCGGCCAGGTTGTTTCGGGCCGCATCCAGCCGGGCCGGATCTCGTTCGCTGTTGAAGCGGAACATGTTGGCGCGATAACGGTTGAAATTGATATCAACATCGCTGGTAGCCACGTTCAACCGGGCCAGACGCCGATATTCCTGCATGTCGGTGGCGATTGTTCCAAGATTGCTGTACCCCAGAAAAGCGATAAGCGCTGAAAGCGCCACCACCAGAACAAAACCGATAATAATCTTGTATTTTGTAGTCATATTGCCCCCCAGCTTGTTCAAAAAGAGTGGCCGCAAGCCCGTAACTTGCGGCGGCAATGCAAAAAAGGTCTATTACTGAAGAAATAGCGGAAAAAAATCTTTTATGAATTATTTTGTGCGGCCAATGAGAATTCAATTTGTCGTTTCGTGCTTGAGAACTTCTATAATGCGCGGGTCCAATTCGCCCGCATAGGCCATTTCGTGAATGGTGCGCATGGCATCGCCGTGTCCCATAGCCTGTCGGTAAGGCCGCTCTTCAATAAGCGCCTGATATATATCGCAACAGGTAATGATGTGGCCTTCCATGGATAGTTCGTTTTCTCCGTACCCATTCGGGTAACCTTGCCCGTTGAGTTTTTCGTGATGATTGGCCGACCAATCCACAATATCACCCAGGCCGGGCACTCCATGCAGCAGGTCGCCGGTTATCTCGACATGCTTGTGCATGACAGCCAATTCGTTGTTGTTCAGCCGTGAGGGTTTATCCAGAATATGCATCGGGGTGGAAAGCTTGCCGATATCGTGCAGATAGGCGGCAATCACCAGCCAGCCGGCTCTTTCGCCACCAATATCGAAATGCGGGGCCAGCTTGTAGGCCTGCCTGGCCACCCGGCTTGAGTGATCGCGGGTGAAGGATGATTTGGCATCAATTATGGATGCGAGCCGGTTGCAGATTTTGATCATCTCCGCCGTGCCAAGGTCGGCCCGCGCCGTGGGTATATCGCGGCGCAAAGAAAGGAGGATGTTTGGATCGGCCAGGCTGCGCGAGAAGTTGCGCTCGCTGTCCAGAATGCCCACCAGGGTTCGCACTACTTCCGGAGAATAAAAGCGGCCGCTGTGCTTGAGTGCGTGATCGCGCATCTCGTCGGCCAGGCTGGCCCTGTTGTCGCCCAAAGAGAGGCAGAGATCCATGTTGTCGGCCAGGCGCAGAATCGCGGCGCGTACCGGTATTTCATTGCCGGAAAGCTGATGAAAACCGGAGCCGTTCCAGTTTTCATGATGATACATGACCACATCAAGGGCATCGTCAGCAAAGGGGAAGGCCTTGACGTTTTTCTCGCCATTGGCGCAGTGTCCGATGAATTGCTGCATGCAGCCAAAGTGTTCCGGGCTGCTGCCCATCATGTATTCGGTAAGGGCGTTATCGTGCAGTATGGCGCAACAGGCCATGTCCAGAACCTCGATATCGCTCATGCCCATGGCCCGGCAGATTCGTCCGGAAATATAGGCGGTGCGCAATCCGTGGTTCTGGGTGACGCCCAAAACCTCCTGCTCCACAAAATCCAGGCCCCTGGAAAGAGCGTAAAGCAGTTCATTAAGCGGAACTCTCATATTATTCCCTCGCGTGACTTGCTGGAAATTACCCAACTTTCGCCACAACTGTTATAACTCTAGATAATAACGTAAGATATATTATCTTAGTAAAGTTTATGGTATAAAATATTTCAGTCAATAAGTTTTGAATTATTTTCGGATATTTATAATATGGCATATATATTTGTATGATTTCATCATAATCAAGATATATTGATTTAATGTTGTTAATGCTTGCTGAAATATTTTTATTGCAACAAGCATTAGTACCAATAATAATATTGAACTACAGTATAAGAGAAAATATTTATTTATTAATTATATTGTGCAATATAAAAATAAGAGCCCGACAAAGGTGTTACCTTTGTCGGGCTCTTATTTATTACTGACGAAATGGAATGCGGTTACAGCACGCTTTTGCCGTGTTGTTCGCGCATTTCGGCTACGGCCGCGGTCAGGGCCTCACCGTCCAGCACCATTTCCATCATGCTGATCTGATCTTCCCAAGCGGCGGGATCCGCTTCAGCTTTGAGAAGCGGGTCCAGAATGTGGTATACTGGGAGTCCCAACGAGACTCCGGCCAATGGTCCTGCATAAGTCGGGTCGCCAGCGGTTACGGTTTCCGCGTAAATTCCGGCGCCTTCGGGATCGGAAGCGCCAAGCACAACGATGATGTCTTCAGCGTTGTATTTTTCAGCGGCTTCCTGCACCCTTTTCTGGTTCTGCAGATCCATGGCTCCTGCCGCCGTTCAGACGAAGCATTCGGTGGCTCCAAAGGCCACCTCGGCTCCGCTGTTGGCGAACACTGCCTCCATGGCCGGGCTGGGAACTCCGTCCCGCTCGCCCATGAGAACCAGCTTTTTGCCTTCAAGCTTGCCCATAGGTTTGTTCTCCTTTTGCCACGAGAGCCTTTTTGCCTCTGGCTGCGTCAGATATCACCTTTTATTTCGGTCGAGTACGAGAAGAGCTGACTCGCCACTTCCTGTGGCTCGCCCTTCGGGCGCTGTCGCTACGCTCCTGCGTCCAATTTCGCTTTCCTGCGAAATTGTCACTCCCTTCATAAAAGGCTTATCTTCCTTGCCAGAGAGCAAAAATTCATCGCATGGCTCTGTTTTGTTGTATATACCAAGCTCTTTTACAGAAGAGCGTTGGCCTTCGCCTTAATCGCTTCGATGTTCACTTCCTCGCCGGACAGCCGGTCGAGGATTTCGCCGCCCTTGACAAACAGGAAGGTCGGCACGCTCATAACCTTGAGGTTGATGCACAGACGGCGGTTGCCATCGGCAATGTTAACCTTGCAGACCTTGACCTTGCCATCAAGTTCGGCGGCCAGTTTTTCCACCTCGGGCATCAGCGCGAGGCAGGGGCCGCACTGCGGGCCCCAGAAGTCCACAACCACCGGCATGGCACTTTGCGCCACTTCGGTCTCATAGTTGTCTTTGTTTATTTCCAGCATGGTAGTCTCCTTTGGTATATTAAATGAAGCCTTCTCTTTTCAGGATAGCCTCGGCCTTTTCCAGAACGGCCGATTGTACGCGGATGACCGGGCCGGTGCAGCCCATGGCGGTTTCCGCGTAAATGCCTTCCTTCCACAAAGCCTGGGCCGCGTTATCCATTTCCATAACATCCACACCGGCAATCTGTCCGTCCACCGGCACAGCCGCAGGTTTTTTGATTTCCGCAACAGCGGCTGCCGCCTTGGGTTTCAGGGCTTCCACCGCCTCATCAAAACCGGCTTTACGGGCCGCCGCAAGTTCCGCCGCAACCTTGGCTGGCAGATCGCCTGCCGCCGCCTTGGCGGTAAGGGCCAGAGCGCCAGCGATAACCGGCGCGCCAGAGGCGCGGGAGATGATCGAGACAACCTGCTTCCAGCCTTCACCGGCAGAGGGGCCGTAACCCCAGCCCAGACTTTCGTAAAGGCCGCCAGTGGTGTAGGTGGAAAAGACCTTGATCAGCACGTTGCCGGTAAGGGTATCGCAGACCAGCACGTCGGCCCCGCCGGAAACGATGTCGTTGCCGCGCAGCAGTGAACCGCCGTCGCCGCGTTCGCTGACGGCGAAAGATATGGGGTAGCCCTTTTCTTTCATCTGGGTCAGCGCGCGCAGCACCGGGCCAGCGCCGTCAATGTTCAGGAAGGCCACGCTCGGATTGGCTATGCCGCAAGCCCTGGCCGTGGCAATGCCGTAAATGGCGTTGCGCAGCAAGGCTTCGCCACGCGCCGAGGCGGAGCTGCCGGTACAGGAGGCAACGAACATGGGCCGTCCGCGTCCGGGGGTCAGAATGCGCCCGATGGTCGCCACGCCAATCGGAAAAGGAAAATGCATGGCCACAGCGCCGGATATCCGGCCTTCGGTCAGGGCGTTTTCCAGGGCCGAGGCAACATCAGCTTCGCAATCCGGGGTTTCGATCCATTCCAGGTCGTCATACCCGGCAGGACGCGGCCCGATGGCCACAACCTTGAGTCCGGGGTTGTCTTCCTGGGCCTGACGTGCGCCGCGCAAAAGCTCGGCCTGGCCGAGTTCGCTTCCGGCAGCCATCAGGCCGATCTTCAGGGTCGGTCCGCCGTGGAGCGCCTTTTCCACTATGTTTTCCAGCGCTTCGGCTATAAGGAGCCGCTTGGATGCATCCATGACTACTCCTTGAGTTTCTTGGCCAGATCTCCCAGCACGTCCAGAATCACGGCCTCAACATCGGAACGGCTGACCGATTCCTGAGCGGCAGCGCCCAGACCCGGCTTTTCCACGATAAAGGACGCGCCGTCAGCGAGGTTGGTCAGGCGGCCGAGGAAGAGGCTGCCCTTGCCGATGATCATGGCCCGGCCAAGCTGTCCGGTCTGCATGGCGTCAATCGCGTGGCCAAGGAAGGGTACGCCGGAGGGAATATGCCCCTGAGTGGGCGCAAAGCCGTGCAAACCGCGTTCCTTGACAAAAGCGGGAATGGCGGCTTTTTCCAACTGGCCTTTCATAACCGCCAGAGCGGCGATCATCTTGAAGTTGGCTTCCGGCACGTTACCGGCACCGGCAGGCACGGTTACTTCGGGGTCATGCATTTCCGGCGCGTATTTATCGATATCCGTAAATTTCAGACCGGCGGCCTGCAACGGCTCAAAGACCAGAGCGGCGGTTACGGCCTGGGGCGAAGCACCCGCGCCAACGCTGTGTTTGCCCACTGCGTCCAGGCGGATGACCGGGCTTGCGCCGTCATCCGGGGTAAGCAGCACGGCAAAGCAGCCCATGCAGCATTCCATGGGCGGAACATTCTTTTTCACATGTTCACGGGCGTTCATGTAGAGTTTGGGTATGGAACCGCCGCTGACCACGGCCACGTTTTTGCGGATGCCGGAAGCCACCATGCCGGAGGAAGCCAGGATGGCAGCCACAGGCGCGGCGCAGAAGGCACGCAGGTCAAAACCGCTGGCATTGGCGCAACCGGCGCTTTCGGCAATGGCCTTGGCCATGTTGCCGCCGCCGCGCTGGTTGATGTCGCCCGCAGCTTCTTCCGAGCAGTCAACGACAAAGTCGATATCCGCCGGGGTCAGGCCCGCGTTTTTGATCAGGTGCATCAGAGAAAGCACCGCCCCGGCCTTGCTGGCCAGGTTTTCCAGCAGCACATGTGCGCTGAGGTTTTCATCAACATCATGGCCCCGGCGGCAGCAACCAACCAGAACTCCATTTATGAACAGGGGCAGAGCGTGATTGTCCGCAGCTTCGGCTTCGATAGCAGCCTGTTCGTGGCCCGCTTCCAGCAGTTTCAACTGCGCTTCGGTCAGCAGGGGGTGCTTCGCGAGTTTTTCTCTGGTGGCGGCGGCAAAGGATTTTTCCAGCCAGATCAGGTCAAAAACATCGCAAATATCCAGCAGGCCCAGGAATTCATCCTCGGGCATGATTTCCCCGTACTTGCCAAAGCGCGTAACCTGGGCGGCCAGGTTTTCCAGGCAGGGCTTGGGATAAGCTTCCAGCTCGGCCGTGCTCATGGCACCGATATAAGTCAGGTTCGGCGCGTAACGGGCGGCGAATTCATAAGGTTTGGCCGCAGCGGCCAAATCTTTGAGGAACTGGGAATCCGGGTGGGCGGCATATTCCTGGTAGGGCGTGGTGCCATACCGCAGCCCGATCTCGCTTGCGTAGTTCAGGCAGTATGCTGTGGCTTTAACGGCAACTGTTGCCATGGTATCTCCTTCTATAATGCTCTGTGGTCTTTGTCTCAGACCTTAAAATGCTTTGGTGATGTCACCGGTGGTAATCCAGTGCTCAGCGGACATGGCCGCCATCGCGCCGTCACCGGCAGCGGTAACCACTTGGCGCAGCGGGGTGTCGCGCACGTCACCGGCAGCGAAAATGCCGGGAATCGAGGTCTGCATCCGGGTGCCGGTCTTAATCCAGCCGCCTTCGGCCCTATCCAGCAGTTTGTCGTCCAGCCAGCCAAGAACCGGAACCGTACCCACAAACACGAAAACGCCAGCCAGCGGAATATCGGTAAGTTCGTTGGTTTTCACGTTCTTTACGGTAATGCCTTCCACCAGTTCGTCGCCGTTGATGCTTTCAACAACCGAATCCCAAACCGGGACGATCTTGGGGTTGTTCGCGGCGCGCGCACAGGCCATGCGGTCGGCGCGGAACTTGTCGCGGCGGTGTACAACGTAGACTTTGGAAGCAAATTTGGTCAGATAGCAGGCTTCTTCAACAGCGGTGTTGCCGCCGCCGATAACGGCCACTTCTTCGTCAACGTAGAAGGAACCGTCGCAGACGGCGCAGTAGCTGACTCCGGCTCCGGTAAGCTCGGCTTCGCCCTTGCAGCCCACACGGCGGAATGCCGCGCCGGTGGAAATAATCACAGCCTTGGCGCTGATGTCGCCCACATTGGTGCGGATTACATGGCGGCCTTCGCCCGGTTCCAGGCCGGTAACCGTGGCTTTACGGATTTCACAGCCGAGATGCTCCGCGTGTTCGCGAAACTTGTTGCCCAGATCCGGGCCGCTGATCATCTTTTCGCCCGGCCAGTTTTCCACTTCGCTGGTAATGAGAATCTGTCCGCCGGTGGAGGATTTTTCCAGCAGGACCACGTCCAGACCGGCCCGTTTGCCGTAAATGGCAGCCGTCATACCGGACGGGCCGCCGCCGATGATGACCAGTTCGCGTTCTTCCATAAAATTATCCTTTTATATGCCTGTTTCACAAAGCGACAAAGCTGTTTTACCCATAATGGGGGCCGGGGGAAATTATTTCCCCCGGC
Source organism: Deltaproteobacteria bacterium (assembly GCA_031285295.1). Taxonomy (GTDB): domain Bacteria; phylum Desulfobacterota; class Desulfovibrionia; order Desulfovibrionales; family Desulfovibrionaceae; genus WRHT01. The sequence continues at coordinate 34,078 of JAITWK010000039.1, forward strand.
TCAGGGGGCTGGGAAAGCGGAGGCGCCGCCTTCCCAGGTAAACCAATTCAAATGCGATTTTTTAGAAAACCGTCTGTTCCTTTACATCAGTATGCAGGGCGTCCAGGGCCTTTTCCACCAGCTTGCGGCGGAGGGCCTTTTCGCCCTTTTCGTCCAGAGTCGGGTTGCCCAGCGGGTGGGGGATGGCTACAGTCGGGATGATCCGGTTAGCGCCCACGCTTTGGGAGATAGGTACAATAGAGGCCATGTGTACAACCGGGAGGTCGCCGTTGTCTTCAATGGCTTTAGCAAGCGTTGCACCGCAACGCGTACAGGTTCCTCAGGTGGAGGTGAGGATAACAGCCTGGACATTGTTGTCTTTAAGCTGTTTGCCGATTTCTTCGCCCCACTTCTTGGCGTTGCCTACGGCGGTGCCGTTGCCGACAGTGGTATAGAAGGTGTGGTAGAGTTTGCCGATTTTACCTTCTTTTTCCAGATCGCGCAGCACGTCAACCGGCAGCACGCGGTCGGGGTCCTGGTTGGCGTAGGTCTGGTCGTAACCGCCGTGGGCGGTCTGGTACTTGCCGCTGACGAGGTCGGTTACGCCATCGATTTCATAGCCGCCGTAGTTACGGGCGCTGGAAGCGGCAATATGATCCGGGTTGCCCATGGGCACGATGCCGCCGGAGGTAACCAGCGCGATGGTGGCCTTGGAGAGGTCTTTCACGCCGGGACGGGGGGTAACGCGGTCAAACACCGGCATTTTGTATTCGGTGGTGAAGGGTTCGCCCTTGATTTTCTTGAGCAGCATGGCAACAGCGCGTTCAGCGCCGACTTCTTCATAGAAGGTGTTGATGCGCACGCCGCGTTCGATGTAGCCTTCCGCTTCAGCGGTGCCGAGCTTTTCGCCGCTCAGAATCTTGGCGAAAAGGGCGGCCATAACCGGCAGGGCCTTGCCCATACCGGCGGCGCTGTCAGTGGTGGGAACGATGTAGGTGTTGGCCTTGTAAAGTTCCACGCCCGGGTTTTCCGGGTACATGCCGGTGAGGGTGGTGTAACCGGCGGCAGCCGCAGCCGAGCAAGCAAAGCCGCTGGCCATGCCGTAGCGTCCGGCGTTGAAGGCCGGACCGGCGATCAGGGCGTCGGCGTTGTATTTTTTGAGGGTATCGACAATGAACTTGCCCACTTCTTCCTGGTTGCCCACGCAGTAGTTGTCGCCGCAGATGATGGTGGCCACGATTTCGGCCTTGTCGCCGAGAAGTTTGGCCAGACCCATGCCGGGGCCGGCAACGCCGTCACGAACTTCGGGAGCGATATCGGCTTTTTCTTCGCCGCCGATCCCACCGAAGAACTGGTTGATGTAGTGTATGACACGGTAAGCCATTGTATTCTCCTTTTCGTAAAATGTGCCTTTTTGCCTCTCGCTGCGTCAGATTTCGCCTTTTATTTCGTCGAGTACCATAAGAGTACACTTCCTCAATAAAAGGCTCATCTTCCTTGCGCGAGAACAAAAAATCATCATTTTACGGTATTATCTCGAACGGTTAGATGGTATAGGCGCCGATTTTAGAGAAGCCAAGCTCGTTGGTGGCGGCCAGAATGGCCTGGATTTCCACTTCGAGCGAGCCATCCGGGCGCTTGGAGCCGAAGAAGCCGCCAGCGATCACGTCGGCCTGGCCGATATCGCCGATAACTTTGGCCATGGGCGGCAGCACGATGGTTTCGTTGGCGTTGCCGCCGGTAACAACGGCGTTGCCTTCCTGGCAGGAGTCGGCCAGGGACTGGCTGGCTCCGTTGGCGCCCGCGTATTCGTCCGTGACCAGCACGGTCTTGATACCGGCTTTTTCAGCCTTTACGCAGTTGAGCACCAGGTCGGCATCGGGGTTGCCGAAGCCTTCTTCGGAAATGACCGCAGCGTCAACGCCGAGCATTTCCGCCAGCTTGATGGCATAGGAGGAACTGCGCTGCTTGTCGGCCAGGGTTACGTTTTCGTTGGTGATCACCACACCCACAAAGTTGATTTCTTTGCCGTGGCGCTTGTAAAGAGCTTTGATGATCGGGTTGTTCAGGTGCACGTAGGTGTTGTTTTTGTCGCAGGCGGATACGCAGTTGCCGGAGATGATCGCGCCATCCATGGTTTCGGTGGGGCTGATCAGCGTGGGCAGGGTGCGTTTGGCGTCAACGCCATAAACCCAGGTGTCGTGCAGAAGACCCTGGGATTGCAGCATGTAGACATAAGCGACCTTGGGCAGGCCGGGATAAGCCTGCATGGCCTGGGTCAGCGGAGGGAAATCGTAGCTTTCGGTGTGGTCGGCCTTGGCGGCCTTGCACTGGGAAGCGAGGTAATGGGCGGTTTTCAGACCGGCCATGCGGCAGGTTTCTTCGGCATGGTGCAACTTGATGTCTTCGCGCGGGGTAAGCACAACGACCAGGTTGCAGGTTTGGGAGAAGGGCGTGTAAGGCGCGCCCGGCCCGGTCATATCAACAATGCCTTCCTGCGGGGCCACGAGGCGGCCAGTGGTGAGCACGGCCATGCCTTCAAGCACCAGGGTTTTGCCGCTGCCCACGCTTTCCACCGGGCCGATGAAGCCGGGGAACACTTCGCCCTGGCCTTCAAGTTTGCAGCGCGGTTCAATAGCGTCTTTTACAGGCATGATGCGGGTGCTGTCGCCGGGATGGGCGAGATCAAATTCCACGGCCGCAAGACGGTCATCTTTGAGCAGCAGAGCCTTAAGCTCTTCCTTGTTCACGGTGAGCACGCCGTTGCTCACTCCGGTTTTTGCGCCGAACGCCAACTGGCGCACAGCTACTTTGTGCAGTTCTAGATTCACGGATACCTCCTGGGTTTGTTTTCCCTTGGTTGATAGTGAGAACTCGATTAAATTGTTTTGTTTTCGGTATCTTATGCGGCTTCCCAGCCAGCCTGTTCCAAAGGAAGCCGCATCAGTTCATAATCAAGCTGTGAACAGTCCCTGAGCATGACGTCCGGCACCTGCTGCGGGTTGAGCACGCGGTCTGCCCTGTAGACGTCAAGCGCCGCCTCGATGAGTTGCAGGGATGCCGGGTCTGGAGCCAGGCACTGATACGCGGGATTCAGGCTCTGATCCTGAGTGGGATTCTGTTCATGGGACAGGCCGCTGTTTTCGGCCTCGCGTTGCAGAAGAATGGAGCGGTAAGGCTGCTGGTGCGGTCTGTAGTTTCCATACAGGGGATGATGCACCAGCTTCCAGCCCATGTGTATCAAATCGCGTGCCGCTACAAGCACTTGCAGGGCGTCACCGTCGCAGAAAAAGCAGATCTGTTTTGGGGTGTCGGCCCCAGCCGTAAAGTTCGCCTGCAAACCTTGCAGGCCTGGCCGCGTCAGCGGCAGTCAGCGGCGCTCTGACGAGCGGGCGGACATATGGGGATTATTGGTAAGTAATGCAAGCGACACAGGATACTCCATATGAAATAAAATACATATGAAAATAAAGCAGGTTGCATCATCATCACGCAGATCATTGTCCGGCCGGGAGCCGGGGGATCTGTTCCGGAGATAATACAACCTGTCCTGTTGCCAACGGCTTCAGGGTGCGTAGCGCCATGTTCTTTTTGCCTGAGAGTTTCGTTTTTTCTTGCCCCTTCGGCGGCGCGCGTGACGCGCTCTCTCACATGGCTTTCAACCGCATCAAATCTACGTTTAACGCATTAAAAAGATACTTAGTGAATATTAGCACAAGAGTCAAGAGGCAGTTATTTATCGATACTTAATCATTTGTACGTTTTTTGGTGCGAGAGTAGCCAATTAATTGATCAAAAATTTATTGATTTTTTCTATATGACTTGGCAATATCGAACATATATAACTGGTGTATCTATAAAACCTCACGATTTAAACCAAGCCCCACCTTAACCTTCAATCTTAATCGCCGGACCGGAATACTAACTTTAACTTGCACTTTCAGTCTCAATCGACGGGCTTAAGCTCTAACCTCAAAGTTTAATTACATAAAACTGATTTGAGGAGGTTGAAGATGAAAACAAAGCGTCTTGTCTGCCTGTTCGCGCTGGCCGCGTTCATGCTCGTCTGTCCGAACGGCAACGCTCTGGCTGCCGCACACTTTACCTCTGGCGGCGATGGCTACAAAATGGCCACTTTGCCGACAGACGGCATGTACTATAAGATGTACAACATCTACTATACCTCTAACACTTTAAAGGACAATTCCGGCACTACTGTTCCCGGCGGCAATCATAATGTTAACAATTTCGGCCAGTTGCACCGTTTTGGCTATGTGACCGGCCAGAAGATTCTGGGTGCCGACTGGCTGATCGATGTGGCTATCCCTCTCAGCTACACCAAACTTTCGGGCAATATGGCCGGGACCGGCAGCAGCAGAAGCGGCGGCGGCCTGGGCGACGTGTTGCTCTCGCCCTTGTTGCTTTCCTGGCATTTTGAGAACTTCGACATGTTTCTCAGCCCGGCGGTCTGGCTGCCTGTGGGCGACTACGACAAGAACGACGCCACCTCTTCCGGCTTGGGTTATTGGGGGCTTTTGCCCTCCGCTGCGGCCACCATCTATTTGGACCAGGAAAAAAACGCGAACCTCTCGTTCATCACCCGTTTTGAATACAATTTCACCAACACCCATAATGATACCAGAGTAGGTAACATTATTCATCAGGAATGGAGCCTGGGCCGGACTTTCAGGGATTCGAACATTGATCTCGCCCTGACTGGCGCACACTCCTGGCAAATCTCCGATTCGCACGGCATGGGCGCGGGTGACGACAGGCGCTTTCGCAAGCATGCCATCGGGCCGGAAATCGGCTACAGCATTCCGGATTGGAAAATGAACCTCAACTTGCGCTGCCTGTTCGAGTTTGAAAGCCGGAACACCACGCAGGGCAATATGTTTGTACTCAGCATACTCAAGGCTTTTTAGAAAATAACGCCCACATATCATACAACCTAGAAGGAGCGGACAGATGGACGTGCAAGCAAAGATTGATGACATGATGGCCAAATCAAGAGCAGCTTTGAAGGTTCTTTACACCTACAATCAGGAGCAGGTTGACGCGCTGTGCAAAGCGATATGCCTGGCCTTCAAAGAAAAGGCCGTCGAGTTTTCCAAAGAAGCCATCGAAGAAACCGGCATGGGCAACTATGATCACAAGCTCATTAAAAACGCTGGCACGCCGGATGGTATGTGGCTTTCGGTCAAGGGGCAGAAGAGCGTGGGCGTAATTGGCGAGGACAAGGAACACGGCATTACCTTTATCGGCCAACCCAAGGGCGTTATAGCCACTGTTTGCCCGACCACCAACCCGAACATGACGGCGCTGGCCAACGCCGTTATGTGCATCAAGGGCCGTAACACCGTCATCGTATGCCCCCACCCTAGAGCCGCCAAAACCACCACGCACAGCGTTGAAGTTATGAACGAGGCCCTGAAGAAGCTCGGCGCGCCGGATCACATTATCCAAGTCGTGCCGGAAATCAGTGTTGAAGTAACCCAGGCCGTGATGCGTGCCTGCGATACCACTATCGCCACCGGCGGCCCCGGCATGGTAAGGTCTGCTTACTCCAGCGGCAAGCCCGCCTTTGGCGTGGGCGCTGGCAACGTGCAGGGCGTTATTGATCGTGGCTATGATCTCAATGACGCGGTGGGCCAGATTATCGTGGGCCGCGCCTTTGATAACGGCCAGGTCTGCGCCTGTAACCAGAGCGCCATTTACCCGCGTGAAGTGCATGACGAAATCGTCAAGGTCTTCAAGGCGCAGGGCGCTCATTTTGTCAGCGATCCGGCTGAAATCGCCAAATACCGCGCGGGCATCTTCCCCGATGGCAAGCACAGCCCCAAGGTTGTTGGCCAGTCTCCGGCCAGGGTTGCGCAGGAATGCGGCACCACTATTCCGGATAACACCAGCGTGATCGTACTGCTGGGCGATTCCAAAAAGTACGGCGCAAATGAACTGCTTTGCGGCGAAAAGATGTGCCCGGTGCTGATCGCCATTCCTTATGACGACTGGGAAGAAGCCGTTGACATTGCCGTGGCCAACCTGCTGTACAGCGGTGCCGGGCATACCTGCTGCCTCTTTTCCAATGATGACGATCGCGTTGTTAAGGCCGCTACCCGCCTGCCGGTTTGCCGCGTAATGGTCAACCAGTTCGGCCCCAACTCCATCAACGTTACCGGTACCAACGGCTTGCCGCCAACCTCCACGCTGGGCTGCGGCTCATGGGGCGGCAGCAGCGTTGATGAAAACGTCACCTTCAGGCACCTGATCAATATCAGCCGGGTTGCCCGCAATATTCCGGGGGCCAAGCCGCCTGCGGCTGATGAAATCTACAGCTAGAGCGTTTTCATACTGCAAATGCTCCGGCGTCCGGGCGGTATAACCGCCCGGAGTATCGAGAAACAGGAGGAGTAATATGGTACACTTCCAATTCGTCCAATCAGTCAAGTTGTTGTTCGGCCCCGGCAGCATCGGCCAGCTAGGCGAAATAATGAAGCTGGACAATGCCAAAAAAACCTTCATCGCCACGGATGAGGGCATCGTCAAGGCTGGTATCGCCAAGAAGGTTACTGATGCTCTGGACAGTGCCGGTGCCAAGTATGTTGTCTTTGACAAAATCCTGCCCGACGCTCCCGATTATCTGGCGGAAGAGGCTTATGAGGAGTTCAAAAAGCAGGGCTGCGACTTCCTGATCGCCATTGGCGGCGGCAGCACCATTGACTCGGCCAAGGCCATCAATCTGCTGCGCGCCAACCCCGGCCCGCTGAAGCCCTATGCGGAAATGAACTTCAGCGACAAGATCAAGAAGGCCAACGGCTTTATCTGCATTCCCACTACCGCTGGAACCGGCAGTGAGCTTTCCAACGGTATCATTCTGAGCGATTCCACCCATGCCAAGTACAGCCTGTTGAATCCGCTTTATCTGCCGGACTACGCGGTTCTGGACCCCACTCTGCTTACCGGTACCCCGAAGCATATTACCGCCTCCACCGGTTATGATGCTCTTTCTCACGTTTGCGAAGGCGTCCTGAGCAAGTTCGGTAATACCATGGGCGATGTGCTGGCCATTGGCGTGGCCCGCAATATCGTGAAGTGGCTGCCGGTGGCTTACCGGGACGGCGGCAATATCGAGGCCCGTTCCAACATGCTTGCCAACTCCTGTTGGGGCGGCTGGAGCCTGATGAACGTGCTGGCCAACACCGGGCATTCTTACGCCCATGTGCTCGGCTCCATGTTCCGGGTGCCGCACGGCTACGGCTGTGCCTATGCGCTGCCCTGGGTGACTGAGTTCAACGCCATTGAATGGCCCGACAAGGTTAAGCTGATTGGCGAGAGCGTGTTTGACCTCAAGCTGGACAAGGCCACCCCGGCTGAAATCGGCGCGGAAGTGCGCAAGGTTATGATGCACTTGCGTGACGAAGTTCTGGAAATCAAGCCGGCCAAGGAATACGCCCAGCCGGATGATGCCACCTTGCAGGAAGCTTCGGCCCGTATCCTGAAGGAACCCTTCCAGATGTTTAACCCGCGCGATATGAACCTGAAGCAGGCCAGAGAAATCTTTGACAAGATTTTTGCTTAGGGGCTGCTTCCGGGTAATGTTGGCTGTAGTAGAATAAGAGAGTAAGATTAATGAACTAAAAACAGCGGCCCAGGCTAAGAGAGCTTGGGCCGCTGCGTTGTGAACTTAAAGGAAAGACTATTTCAGTATGCCTTTACGGGCCAGGATAACGGCAATAATGCCTATGGCAAACGCTGCGCCACCCATGATTACCCAAGTGGAAGTCAACATGGTTATTCACCGCCTTTTTTCATAGGGTTATCTTCCCACTGGATATGATTGGTTAAAATTAAGCTTAAAGCCAAACAACCAATCGCAACCAGAAGCCCCGCAAATGGTTTGTCTTGGAAGACACCAACCGCAAAGCCCGCGACGCTGGCCTTTTCGAGCCAGTCTGCAATACGTTTTAACATTTTTCAAGCGTCCTCTTTCAGTTGGCTAAAGAATAAACATTTTCGGGCCTTACGTCTAGGGGTACTTAATGGCTTGCTATAAATTCCAATTCATACGTGCTATCCCAAAAGACTTTAGAGAGAGTCCACGTGCGCTTTAGTTTTTATGGGGTGTGCCTAAAGTTTAGACGAACAATTTTTTGTGCAAATAGAGAGGGTTGATTATTGAGAGTGTATAGGGCATATCAGGCGGGCGAAAGCCAAGCCTAAGCCATCAATCAAGGCCTTTTACGGGTGCACAAGATTTATAATCTATTGTTGCCCATTGCGGCAGTGGGCTTGCAGTGCCTTAGTTGTCGATTTGGTTGCGGCGAAGGCAGCGCAGCCGTTTGGACTAGGCGACTTTTGCAATATGTATGATGATACGTGCGTTCCTTAGAGCAGGCCAGGTGGGCATGGGGGGAATGTACATTATTGTATAACGATATAGGCGTTCAGATTTTTCACCTTAAAACCACCGGAGCATTCTCATGCGGAACTTCTCTCTCTTTGCACTGCTTTGTGTGTCTTTACTTAGCACGGCCTGTAGCAGTAAAAGACTCGACTATTACGGCGTACAAGCGGAAGGTGAAAAGGCCATAGCAATAGAAGGTCCACGGGCTGAATGGGCGCACACACTTCAACTATACCTCCGTAATGCGGGGATAAAGGTGAAGCGTTTCGCATCACAGCAGCAGCGCATGGTTAGAGAAGGTGATGGCTCAACAGTTATATTTGACGAGGCAGCCACCCGGTACATCCTCTATGTTGACGGCTACGATCTTCCAGGGAGGCGCTGTTTTGGTGGTGGGTACACTATGGGGTCTATAACCGCCGAGTTGATTGACACAGCAAACAACGAAGCCATATTCACTTATACTGGCTCTGGTTACACAGAGGGATGTGAACCAATGTCTGGCTCCACGTTCACTGACATAGCTAATGCTGTGAATGGCGCCTGGAAATAGGCTCACGAATCTCTCACAGAAACAAAGATAGGCAACTTAGGTAATCCCCTGGCTGCCTTTAGTTTTGATTATAATACACATAAATGAAAGAAAAGACCGCCATAATTCGGCGGTCTGCCTTACTTAAAACTGTTGGCCTATTCGATTTTGGTGCCCGAGGCCGGAAGCGATTTCATGAATTTTTCCCAAGCAATGGTGCTATGGACTCAATAAGTTTGGGAAGTTCTTTCTGGGCGGTATCCCATACAAGATCCCACTTGATGCTGTCATAGTCATGCACTAGCGCGTTACGCATTCCTCGCGCTTGGCGCAGTGGGATATGTTTGTTTTGTTCGCAAAACTCAGGGTGTTTTTTCAAAAGAGCTGTGGAAGCTTCGCCGATAATGGTCAAGCGCCGCGCAACGATATCTTGCACATCCATTCCGCCAGCGCTGAGAAATCCTTCTCGCGTTTCATTATGCAAGCGTTCGACAATCCGGCTGGCTGAGGTGTAAATATCATCAAGAAGTTTGTGAATTTGCAGATCCAAATTGCTCATAACCGCACGGCATCCCTTTCGATGGACATGCGCATATACTCATGCATACGCCCACCGGAACTTATGATATCAACCTGTACGCCAAGCAAATCCACCAAATCCTCATGCAGGCCGCCGATATCGAATAATGTCGTGCCGGGGGCGGTATCGACCAGAAAATCAATGTCACTATCTTCGGTATCCTCGCCACGGGCTACGGAACCGACAAGGCGCACATTATAAATCATGGGATAACGCCCCAGGATTTCCAAAATTCCCTCGCGGTGGATATGTAAAAGTTCTGATGGTAGCATGATTGTTTCTTTATGTCCTTAAATAGGCTCGAAAGTCAAATCCCCGGACTCATCGAAATGATGAATCCGGGGATTTCGTTACTATTCTTGGTGCCCGAGGCCGGAATCGAACCGGCACAGCCGTTTCCAGCCGAGGGATTTTAAGTCCCTTGTGTCTACCTATTCCACCACTCGGGCTTATTGCCTCAAGCGTGTCAACTTGAAGCTTGTCGATTGCAGAAGCCGGTTTATAGCGCAATCTGGACGCTTTGGCAATTTGTGGCTTTAGACGATTTTATATTGGAGTTATTTATTTCTATATTGGCGTTCCCGGAATTCGAGTTTATCTTTTACATGACGGGAACAGAATATTTCACACTTGAAGCACCCGGCAAGGAGGCGGTTTCAAATCCTTGCCGTTTGAAATTTTATAGATGCTTGGCGGATAGTCAGGCATTTTCAGGGGGTTATACAATGAATGATAATGCCTGTTGTCTGGAGTCCTGCCCGGCCTTGGATCCGCTTATGGAATTGCTGCGCATAGCGCGTGTCCAGAATAGCCTGCTGGACAAACTTGGCCAGAATTATTTGCGCGAGCAGTGTGAGCAAAGCGATTCGCGCATTCCGGGCGGTCAACGCAAGCCGCGCGGCCAGCGTAATCAATCAGACCCGCGAGCTTTGCTTGATTTGCGTGATCTGTCGGACGGGCCGCAAGTGCATGAAATTTTGAAGGCTATTGGCGAATGCCCGGCTCTGCTGTCTCTGGCCCACTCGGATTTGGCGGTAGAAGCCGAGCGGGCAGCGCATGAGGAGAAAATAAAAAATTACCTGTAAGCGCAGCTTCAAGGCGAAGCGATTTTTGTAATTAACTTGCGGTTACTTTTCCTGCTCGCCGCGCAGGGCGCGATCAATAGGCCCGGCGGCGGGCAGGGGCATTTTGCCGACCTTGAGCTTGCCTTTATTGATGGCATAGAAGTAGGCGGCGACAAGTTCTTTATCCACAAAAAACAGCTTGCACTCGCAACGCGCATCCATGTCTTTCTTGATCTGCGCGGCGAGGGAGGCAAAAAACTCCTCGCCGAATTCGTTGAACACGCACTGAAAGAAGGTGCGGTCGCCTTCGGATTCAAAATTAACAAACTTGGCTTTGGCCGCTTCAAGCTTTTCCGAGACAGCGGCGATCAGTTTTTCTTCCAGGGGCAGCAGATCCTCGTAGCTGATTTCCGGCGCATAAACGAGCTGCCCGAACAGTTCTGTGCGGTTTTTCGGCATGTGCGCCTCCTTTTTTTCGCCTGCTTTCTTTTCGCCAACTATGAGGTTGTTGGCAAGGCTGTTAGAGCGTTCTACTCTTGCCTGCCCAACCCCAGGGTATGCAGAAAATTCAAATCTTCCGGCCAGTTTTCCTTAATTTTGACCCAGAGTTCCAGATAAACCTTGGTACCCAGAAGTTCCTGAATTTCCTTACGCGCGGTCTCGCCCACCTTTTTGAGGTTCTTGCCGCCCTGGCCAATTACCATGCCCTTGTGGCTGGAGCGGCCAACGTAAATAACCGCGTTGATGCGGGTAAGGTTCTGCTCCGGCAACTCTTCCCACAACTCGATATCAACCGCCGTAAAATAGGGCAGTTCCTGGCGCATGGACAGAAACAGCTTTTCGCGGATAAGCTCGGCGGACATAAAGCGCATGGGCAGGGTAGAGAGCTGATCGTCCGGGAACTGGGCCGGGCTTGCGGGCAGCGATTTTTTCAGCTTGCCGAGCATGTCGGGCAGGCCGAGCCCTTTAAGGGCGGAGAGCGGAAAAATCTCTGCCTTGGGCAGTTCCGCGTGCAAGGTTTCCAACAGGGGCAGCAGTTTGGATTTGTCGCCCAGCAGGTCCACCTTGTTCACGGCCACCAGCAGGGGGCGCTCTTCGGCCTGCAAGGCGGGCAGAATGGGCTTGACGTCGTTATCCAGAAATTCCGGCTTGCGGGCGTAAAGGTCGCCATCCAGTACCAGCAGCAGCGCATCGGCGTTTTCCATGGCCTGCCAGGCCGACTGCAAGAGCAGACGGTTCATTTTGCCGCGCAGTTGGTGGATGCCTGGCGTATCCATGAAGATAACCTGGGCGTCCGGCTCGGACAAAATGCCGGTAATCTGGTTGCGCGTGGTCTGCGGGCGGGGGGTGACAATGGCCACCTTCTGGCCCAGATAGCTGTTCAGCAGGGTGGATTTTCCGGCGTTGGGCGGCCCCATAAGGGCAACCCAGCCACAACGATGTTCAGTACTACTCAAAACTTAAGCTCCTATTTTATCCAGCTCAAAAGCGTCATGCAGGGTGCGCACGGCCAATTCGGTGTATTTTTCTTCGATCAGGCAGGAAATTTTAATTTCCGAGGTGCTGATCATCAGAATGTTGATGTTTTCCCGGTACAGGGCATCGAAAGCCAGCGAGGCCACGCCGGAATGGTTGCGCATGCCCACGCCGATGACCGAAACCTTGCAGACGTTGGAATTGTATAAAATTTCTCTGGCTCCGAATTTTTCGCGGCTGGCTTCCACCACGGCCATGGCTTTTTGCAAATCCTTGCGCGAGACCGTGAACGTCATGTCGGTCACGCCGCCCTGGCTGGGGTTTTGCACGATCATGTCAACCGTGATTTTGGCCTGATCCAGGGGGCCGAAAATGCCTGCGGAAACGCCAGGCCGGTCCGGTACGGCGCACAGGGTGATCAGAGCCTGATCCTTATCGTAAGCAATGCCGGAAACGAGAACATTTTCCATCTTGGAATCCTCCTGGGTGAGCACGGTACCGGGGGTGTTAGTGAAAGTGGAGCGCACGTGCACGGGAACTTTATATTTTTTGGCGAATTCTACCGAGCGTATTTCCAGCACCTTGCTGCCCATGCTGGCCATTTCCAGCATCTCGTCGTAGGAGATGCGGTCAAGCTTGCGGGCCGTGGAGCAAAGGTTGGGGTCGGTGGTATAGACGCCATCAACGTCAGTGTATATTTCGCAGCAATGGGCGCCAAGGGCGGCGGCCACAGCCACAGCCGAGGTATCCGAGCCGCCCCGGCCCAGGGTGGTGATGCGCCGATCGCGCGTGACGCCCTGAAAACCGGCCATGACCAGCACATCGTATTCTTCCAGCAACTCAAGCAAATGCTCTTCGTCGAAGGAGGAAATACGCGCCTTGCCGTGTTCATCGTCGGTGATGATCGGTGCCTGAAAGCCGAGCAGCGAACGGGCCTTGATGCCGTTATCCTTGAGCAGCATGGCGAAAAGAGCGGTGGAAACCTGCTCGCCGGTGGAAACCAGTGAGTCGCATTCCGCCGGGTCGGGCGCGTTCGACCATTCAGAGGCCAGAGCCAGCAGGCGGTTGGTTTCTCCCGCCCGGGCCGAAAGCACCACCACCAGTTTATTGCCCTGTTCGAGCCCCTGGCGAACTTTCACCAGCACTTCGCGCATACAGGCCAGATCCTTTACCGAGGAACCGCCGAATTTTTGAACTAGAATCCGCACAATCAAATCCTTATAATAGTAGCACCTGCTTTTGCCGTGATGCTGCGTCAGATTTCGTTTTTGCCTCCGGTCGAGTACGAGAAGAGTACACTCCCGTCGGCAAAAACTCATCTTCCTTGCCTGACGACAAAATCAGGCACTACCAATCAGTTTTGCTCAATCTGAGAACTACCAACAATTTCCAAGCCTGCCTGTTCGGCGGCTACGGCCAGCGCACGGAGAAAATCCTGACCAGGAACAACACATTTAAAGGTAGCAGTCCTCGTCTGGCCCTCGCCGGAAAGCGAGCAATGCAAAAATTCCGGCGGCAACAAGCCTTCCTTCATACGCTCCGGCCATTCAACAAGCAACAACAAATCGCCATTTTCAGCCATTTGCAGGGCTTCGATCAAATCTTCGCCATCCTGCCAGACTTCCAGGCGGTAGAGGTCAAAGTGCAGTACTGGCGGTTCGCAGGCGTAGGCATTGCAAAGGGTGAAGCTGGGGCTGCATACTTCCGATGTATGCCCGCCGGGCAAATTTTCTACCAGATGGCGCACCAGCGTGGTTTTGCCAGCGCCCAGCCCGCCTTGCAGCAGGATCAGGCCGGAAGGAGGCCAGCCTTGACCAGACAGGATCAAATCGGCCAGCACCGCACCAAGCCGGGCCGTATCGGCAAGTTCGGGAATAAGTATTTTCATTAATTTAATACCGCAATGATTTAATATAATTCAGCCAGAGCTTCCGGCAATAGCAAGGCGATATCCGAGGCCAGATTGCCCCCGGCGGGCCAGCGGCGGCGCAGCAGAGATCCGGATCTGGCATGAATCCAGGCCCCAAGGCTGGCGGCACTGAGGCTGTCCAGCCCACGGGCCAGCAGGGCCGCGATTAAGCCGGAAAGCACGTCACCGCTGCCGCCCACTGCCAGATTCGGCTCGGCAAAGGGGTTAAGGGCCAAGGCTTCGTCACCCCGGCCAATCAGGGTTCCGGCTCCTTTCAGCAGCAGCACCGCCGGGCAGTGTGCGCAGAACAGACGCGCCGCTTCGCTTCGCTCGGGCAGTTCCAGAAGTTTGCCAAAGTTCATGCCCGGCTTTTCACCCAACAGACGCAACATTTCGCCAGCATGCGGGGTAAGCACGTCGTCTGGCCGCAGATGTTCAACTATATAAGGAAAGAGCGCATCGGCGTCCAGCACCAGTGGCGGGCGATCCGGCAGGCGCAGCACGCTTTCCACAATAGCGGCGGCAGCCTGGGAACGCCCCAGACCCGGACCAAGCACGATGGCGGATTTTTTACCCAGCCCGGCAATGCACTCGAAAAGATCCGCAAGCATGGCCTCGTCCCAGTCATGCGCCGATTCGCCGGAAAATCTACCCAAAGGCCGGGTCATAATTTCCGGGTGTCCGCTTTTGATTTCACCTGAAAGACCAGCCGGGGCCGCTACCGTGACCAGCCCGGCTCCGGCCCGGCAGGCTCCCAGAGCGGACAGAGTGGCGGCCCCGGTCAAACCCGGCGATCCGCCAATAATCAGCACTTTGCCTTTTTCCGCTTTGTGAATTTGCGGCGGCAATTTCGGCAAAATTCCGGGCCGGGGGCAAATCAGGCGGAAGCGGCTTTTTGTGTGCCGGATTAATTCAAGGGGCAGGCCGATTTCCGCCACACGCAGTTGGCCGGTATAGGCCTCGGCCCAGGGCAGACAGAGGCCGGGCTTGGCGGCGGCAAAGCTTACAGTAAGATTCGCCCGCACCGCCTCCGGTTCCGGGCGGCCACTTAGGGCGGAGAGGCCGGAGGGGATATCAAGGGAAAGCACAAAGGCCCCACGGGCGGCGAATTGATTGATCAGGCGCACAGCGGCCAGGCCGTCGTCGCGCAGCGGGCCGCGAAAACCCGCCCCAAACAGCGCGTCAATAATAATATCCGGCACGTAGTCAATAATATCCGGAGCATCGTCAGCCGCATCGCGGCAAAACGAGGCACTATCCAGTTGTTTTACGTTTACTCCGGCCAGGCGGGCCATCTCCATATGCTCGCGGCTGATGCCGCTGTATTGATCAGGGCTGCGCAGCGTGCGCACTTCTACCTGACAATCACGGTTTGCCAGTTGCCGGGCCAGGGCGAGGCCGTCGCCGCCGTTGTTGCCGCCGCCGGACAATACCAGCACGCGCAGGCCGGGGCCTAATAAATCTTTGGGGCCGTATGCTTCTTTCAGGCAGTACAGGGCAGCGCGGGAGGCGTTTTCCATCAGCAACAGGGTAGGCACATGATAGTCGCTCTCGGCCAGTTTATCCCAGCGGGCGCTTTCCTCAGGTGTGACCAAAGGCTGAAAAAGAAGATTTTGCATGGAGTTTTTACCAAAGATTAATTTTAGGGGCAAAAAGGATGCTCGTGACTAAGGGGTAAGCACCAACACTGCGCCCGCCGTCTCCCTGCTGTGTGTGATGGAAAGCAGGCTGTGTCCGGCCCCCAGGGCCAGCAGGCGTTCAGCCGCGCCGTTCAGGAACAGCATTTCCGGCTGACCGGAGGGCAGGCTGCGCACGCAAAGATCCTGAAACCAGATGCCGGGCACGAACCCGGTGCCAAGAGCTTTGACAGCGGCTTCCTTGGCCGCGAAGCGCGAGGCCAGAAAGACGGCCCTTGCTCCATCCCCGGCTGGCGAGTTTGATTCGCCAGCTTTTGGCAAGCCGGTTTTGCCGACGTTTAAAAAGACGGCGAGTTCGTCCGGGTGCAGAATTTTTTGCGCGAAGCGTTCGCCATAGCGCTGCCAGGCGTGCCGCATGCGGGAAATTTCCACCAGATCTATGCCTAATCCCAGAATCATGAAGTGACTTTTTCATTACAAGCGATCTTTGTCAATTTGGAAACAGTCCATAGCGCCTCTAAAAAATTAACCTTCCTGGCTTAACCCTGAACCTGGCGGCAAAACAGGCGCTACCCGCGCTGTCAAGATATGGACAAAGCCGCCCCCGCGTATTAGATAGTGTCATTAAAATAATGCTAACAACCAACAGCAAAATATAAACCAGTATGGTGAAAATATGAAAATATGCATGGTCGGCACCGGCTATGTCGGATTGGTAAGTTCAGCCTGTTTTGCGGAAATGGGCAACGATGTGCGCTGCGTTGATGTGAACAGCGATCTGGTGTCCAGGCTTAACGCCGGGCACATTCACATCTTCGAGCCTGGCCTGGAGCCGCTGGTGCGGCAGAACCACGAACAGGGGCGGCTCTTTTTTACCAACAGCCTTTCCGAAGGTCTGGAAGGAGCCAAAGCGGTTTTTATCTGCGTGGGCACGCCCTCCGGTGAGGATGGTTCCTGCGATCTTGGCTATGTGCGGGCTGTGGCCTCCGAAATTGGCCGAAGCATGACCGCGCCGCTGCTGGTGGTAAATAAATCCACCGTGCCGGTAGGCACTGCGGATATGGTGCGCGGGATCATTGCCGATGAACTGGCGGTCAGGGGCCTGAAGCTGGAATTCCATGTGGCTTCCAACCCGGAATTTTTGAAAGAGGGCGACGCGATCAGCGATTTCATGAAGCCGGACCGGGTGGTAGTGGGGGCTGATTCCGAAAAAGCCGTGGCCCTGCTCAAGGAACTTTACGCCCCCTTTGCGCGCAGCCGCGAAAAATTCATCAGCATGGACGTGCGCAGCGCGGAAATGACCAAGTACGCGGCCAACTGCCTGCTGGCCACCAAAATTTCCTTCATCAACGAAATAGCCAACCTCTGCGAACAGGTAGGGGCCGATGTGCGCGACGTGCGCACCGGCATTGGATCGGATCACCGCATTGGCTATCATTTCATCTATCCCGGCATGGGCTATGGCGGCTCCTGCTTCCCCAAGGATGTCAAAGCCCTGATCCGCACGGCCCGTGAACACAACTTCACGGCCAGCCTGTTGGAATCGGTTGACGACGTGAACGAGCGGCAGAAATTGCGTCTGGCCCGGCGCCTGGTGGATTATTTTGAGCCGCAGGGCGGCGTGGGTGGCAAAACCCTGGCCCTTTGGGGCTTGGCTTTCAAAGCCAATACCGATGATTTGCGCGAATCCGCCCCGGTGGAAGTGGTGCGCTTTTTAACGGCACTGGGTATGCGCGTGCGTATATATGACCCGGTAGCCGCCGCGAACGGGCGCAAGCTTTTTGCCGGAAATTCCCTGGTTTGCGTGGCAGACAGCCAGTATGAAGCGCTAACCGGGGCCGACGCCCTGATGGTGGCTACCGAGTGGAATCAGTTCCGCACGCCGGATTTCGAGCGGATCAAGTCCACGCTTAAACAGCCGCTGATTTTTGATGGTCGTAACCTGTATTCGCCGTCCAGTCTTGCGGCTTTAGGTCTGGCCTACTTTTCCGTAGGCCGGAAAAATTAGCCGCAGGCGCAAAATGAACAATCAGGGCGGTTTTCGCCGAAGTATCTCCATTCCAGCAGTGGTGGCTTTTTTCGTATCCGTGCTTCTGTGCTGCGTGGTACTGTACTGCGCATGGCAGTTCCGGCTTGCGCCGGTGCGTGAGTGGTATCAGTTTCCGGAACTTTGGGTCGCGCTTGGCTTTGGCCTGTTTATCAGTTGTCTGGTTGGCCTGGTCATGCAGGACAACTACGCGCTCAAGCTGGCGCAGATTAAGCTGGAGGAGAAGGCCAAAAGCGATTACCTGACCGGCATCGCCAATCGGCGTCACTTTATGGATATGGCTCCGGTGCATTTGCAGCATGCGGCCAGAAACAATAAAAGTTGCTTCATCATTATGTTTGATGTGGATAACTTCAAAAAAACCAACGATACCTACGGCCACGCAGCCGGGGATATGGTTCTGGGCGTTACTGCCGCGCGGGTCAAAAGCATAATCCGTCCCTATGATTTATTCGCGCGTTATGGCGGCGAGGAGTTCATTATGCTGGCCGTGGATGTGGAGCAGAAAGAGGCAGAAGCCCTGGTTTCGCGGATTCGGCTGAGCCTGTGCGATGCCCCCTTCTTTTTCGGCGACATGAGCATATCTGTTTCAGCCAGTTTTGGCCTGGCGCAGGTTTTGCCGGGGGCGGATTTTGAAACGGTCATAAGGTGGGCGGACGAGGCTCTTTATACGGCCAAAAATGAGGGGCGCAACAAGAGCGTATGCTACGTTGCCAAATAGCAACTTGAAAAAAATTAATAAAAAAAGCGCGACAAAATTTGTGCAAAAAAAATAAAATCCGGACAAAAAATCCGGATTTTTTTTATATGGTAACCCTACGGGAAATTGGATTTTTTTAATCGTAAAACCGATAAAATTGTTGTGTGCCTAATGGATTTTGACCTTGCGTCCGATAAGAAATAAAAGGAGTTGTGCCTTGCTTTTTTTTTGCGCGGGATTAGATGTCCAATAATCAACCAAACTCTGAATGCTTGCTAGGTTGAAAAATTTGGCGTAATTTTAATGTTAGAATTGAATTATTGTTCCCTGTTCATCACGACACCAGGACGTTGCTCAGTTCAAAATTGCCTGTATGTGCCGGCGAGATTGGGCTTACAGTGATGGACCAAACCAGTTTTGCGTGTACACCCTTATGGAGGGTATTATGACAACAAAAACAAAGATTGTTTCCGGTTTCGCTTTGATGGTCATTCTGCTGGGCGTGGTAGCCTTTATCGGGTATCGCGGTTTTCAGAATTCCACCACGTCGTTTGACGAGTCCCTGCGTCTGGCCCGCCTGAATGTTTTCTCCAGCGATATTGTTGTGGAAACCAACGCGGCCACTCTGGACGTTTATCGCTTCCTTGACAACATCGAGGATACCGGGGCCATCGATCAGGCACATAAGAGTCTGGCCAACCTGATCAAAATTACTGATGACGCCCTGGGCTTTATCATACTGCCCGAACGCAGGCAGTTCATGGAACTCATGAAGGCCGACGCCCAAAAGCTTAACAGCATGGCGGACAATGTGCGGGATAGTTCCCTGGCGGTGGACAAGCAATATCTTGAGGTATTGCGGCCGGCCGCTACCACCGTGATGAAGTCGCTGAGCGAACTGTCGGAACTGTCGCATGCCGCCAACAATATCAACTCTCTGGGTGTCATTGCGGGTGCCTGGGATGATTTGGCTTCGTTTCGCGCCAATGCGACACGTTACGTCGATAGCCGCTCACCGGAAGATGCCAAGCGCAGTCAGGAGAGCGCCGCCGGGCTGACTAACGAGTTGAAGGGCATTGGAGCCCTGCTGTACACCGATGGAGGCCGCCGTGTTTATGGCCAGCTGATGCAGGCCAACGAAAATTTGAACAAGGCCCTGGAAGCGATGATCGCGCTGAACTCCAAGGTCAACCAGAACCTCGCGGATCTGCGCGTTGTTGTGCTTGATATGCGTGAGCGGGCTCAGGCCATGAGCGCTCAAATCGACAGCCAGATGCAGCAGTTCGGCCTTGACACCGTTGCAAGCAATCAAAGCGCCCAGACTACCATGCTCGGCGTCAGCCTGGGCGGTTTCATCCTGGGTATTCTCATGGCCATGCTGATTGCAGCGGGTATCGTGCGCGTGCTGAACAAGCTGGCCCGCTTTGCCGGGGCCATTGCCGAGGGTGATTTTGCCCAGCAGCTCGATGTTAAGGAAAAGGGCGAAATCGGCATCATGGTTGGAGCTATGCTCGAAATTCCCAAGGTACTCAAGGATTTCACCGCCGAGGCCAACCGGCTGGCCAACCAGATTCTTTCCGGCCAGTTGCGCGAGCGCATCAATACCGGCGAATACAATGGCTCCTATGCCGATATCGCCAAGGCCGTCAACACGGTAAGCGATGCCTATACCAATGTTATGGATGAACTGCCGGTGCCGGTAATCTCCTTTGACAAGCAGGATAAGCCCCTTTTTGCCAACAACGCGGCCAAGAACGTTTTCGGTACCGGATTCAGCTCGGAAGCCAACGCGCCGCTTCGCGCCTATGGCCGCAAAGCCATGGACTCCAAGGCCGCCCAGGGCGGCGAAGCCACGCTGCAAGCCAATGGCGGCAAGCGCATGGAAGCCGCTCTCAATGCCATGCCGCTCAGTAACATCAACAAGGAAGTGGTTGGTTATCTGAATAGCGTCAGCGACCTCACCGCGATTAAAGATCAGCAAAATACCATGATGCAGGTTGCCAAGGAAGCCTCGGACATTTCCGACCGCGTGGCCGCCGCCGCCGAAGAACTTTCGGCCCAGGTGGAGCAGATTTCGCGCGGGGCCGAAGTGCAGAGCGAGCGCATTGAAGCCACGGCCAGCGCCATGACCGAAATGAACTCCACCGTGCTGGAAGTGGCCCGTAACGCCGGGCAGGCTTCGGAACAGAGCGACAATACCCGCAAGCAGGCCGAAGGCGGCGCGGGTCTGGTCAAGAAAGTTGTCGTTGCCATGCAGAACGTCAACAATGTTTCGCAGGCCATGCACAAGAACATGCAGGAACTCGGCCAGCAGGCCGAAAGCATCGGCGGCGTGATGAACGTGATTTCGGATATCGCGGAGCAAACCACCCTGCTGGCCCTGAACGCGGCTCTTGAAGCGGCCCGGGCCGGTGAAGCCGGGCGCGGTTTCGCGGTGGTGGCCGATGAAGTGCGCAAACTGGCCGAAAAGACCATGAGCGCCACGCACGAAGTGGGCGACAACATTACCGCCATTCAGGAATCCACGCGCAAGAACATTGCCGAAATGGAAAACGCTACCCAGGGTGTGAGCGAAGCTACCGGACTGGCCAATGAATCCGGTACAGCGCTGACCGAAATAGTAAACCTGGCTGCGGCCAACTCTTCGGTGGTTGCTTCCATTGCCACGGCTGCCGAGCAGCAGAGCGCCACCTCGGAAGAAATCAACCGGGCCATTGCCGAGGTCAGTACGGTAATCGGCGAGACCACCGAGGGCATGGTTCAGTCTTCCGCCGCTGTGCAGGAACTCTCCCGCATGGCGCAGGAGCTGCGCCGGGTTATGGAAAGACTGCGTTAATCAGGTTTTATGCGGGGCTTTGCCCCGCATTTTTACCCATTTTGCAAAAGCGGCGAAAGCCGCTTTTGCTGTTATATACTTAATAATCAAATGATCTTTGCGTTTTTGCTATGCCAGAATCCTCTGGAGGGGGGATTATGACTACAAAAATCAAGATCATTTTCGGTTTCGCCCTGATGGTTGTTCTGCTCGGCGCGGTCGGCATTATGGGTTATCGCGGATTTCAAAATTCCAGTTCATACTTTAATGAATACCGCCGTCTGGCCCGTCTGAATGTTTTTGGCAGCGACATTATTGCCGAAACCAACGCGGCGGCTCTGGAGGTTTATCGCTTTCTCGACAACATCAAGGATACGACCAGCATAGACGGCGCGCACAAGAGTCTGGCGCACCTGATGCAGATTACTGCGGACAGCCGGGAATTCATTGTGCTGCCCGAACGCAATCAGTACATGGATGCCATGAAGGCCGATGCCCAGAAGCTCGATATCATGGTTGGCGAGATTCAGCAGGCCGTAGTTGAAGCTGACGGCCAGTACTATAACACCGTGCAGCCAAGCACTTACGCCATGATGGACGCCATGACCAAACTGGCGGAGCAGACGCATGGCGCGAACAATATCAATTCTCTGCTGATTATCGCGAAGGCCTGGGACAACCTGGCCTCGGTGCGGGCCAGCATGAGCCGCTACGTCAACTCGCGCTCCGAGGAAGACGCAGGGCGCAGTCAGGAGAACGCCGCCGGGTTGACAACCGAGTTGCAGACCATTGGCGGGCAACTGCATACCGACGAAGGACGCGCCCTTTACCGCCTGCTGATGGAATCCAATGATGACCTGAACAAGGCGCTGGAAAAAATGATCGCCCTGAACAGTGCTGCCAACCAGCGCCTTGCCAATATGCGCACCATCGTCTCCTCCATGCGTGAGCGCTCGGTAAGCGTGAACAACCAGATCGATTCGCAGATGCTCCAGTACGGCATTGATACCATGGCAAACAATAAAGCTTCCGAAACTATACTGCTGGTCATCAGTCTTGGCGGCTTCATCCTTGGCATTCTTATGGCCACTTTTATCGCTATTGGCATCGTGCGGGTGCTGAACAAGCTGGCTCGTTTTGCCGGGGCTATTGCCAGAGGTGATTTCACACATCAGCTCGATGTGCGCGAAAAAGGCGAAATCGGCATCATGGTCGGGGCCATGCTCGAAATTCCCCAGGTGCTCAAGGAATTCACCATCGAGGCCAACCGACTGGCCAACCACATTCTTTCAGGGCTTTTGCGCGAGCGCATCGATACCAAAGAATACGTTGGCTCCTACGCCGACATTGCCAAGGCCGTCAACACGGTCAGCGACGCCTATACCGGAGTTATGGACGAACTGCCGGTCCCGGTATTTTCTTTTGACAAGCAGGACAAGCTGATTTTTGCCAACAGCACGGCCAAGAGCGTTTTTGGAACCGATACCGGCTCCGAGGCCAACGCGGCGATTCGCACATACGGGCGCAAGGCCATGGATACCAAGAGCGGGCAGGGTGGCGAAGTAACCTTGCAGGCTCAGGGCGGCAAACGCATGGACGCCGCTCTTACCGCCATACCGATGCTTGATATCAAAAAGGAAGTGGCCGGTTATCTGGAAAGCCTCAACGACCTCACCGCCATCAAGCAGCAGCAGAACACCATGATGCAGGTAGCCAAGGAAGCTTCCGATATTTCTGATCGCGTGGCCGCCGCCGCAGAAGAGCTTTCGGCCCAGGTGGAGCAGATTTCACGCGGGGCTGAAGTGCAGCGCGAACGCATTGAAACCACGGCCAGCGCCATGACCGAAATGAACTCCACTGTGCTGGAAGTGGCCAGGAACGCCGGGCAGGCTTCGGAGCAAAGCGACAACACCCGTCAAAAGGCCGAGAGCGGTGCCGGATTGGTGGAAAAGGTGGTTGTTTCCATGCAGGACGTCAATACCGTAACCCAGACCATGCACACGAACATGCAGGAACTGGGCGAACAGGCCGAAAGCATCGGTGGTGTGATGAACGTGATTTCGGATATCGCGGATCAAACCAACCTGCTGGCCCTGAACGCGGCTATTGAAGCGGCCCGCGCCGGTGAAGCCGGGCGCGGTTTCGCGGTGGTGGCCGATGAAGTACGCAAACTGGCTGAAAAGACCATGAGTGCTACCAAGGAAGTGGGTGACAACATCACCGCCATTCAGGATTCCACCCGCAAAAATATTGCCGAAATGGAAAACGCGGCTCAGGGCGTGAGCGACGCCACCGGACTGGCTACTGAATCCGGTGCCGCGCTGACGGAAATCGTGGGCCTGGCAGCGGCCAACTCTTCGGTGGTCGCCTCCATTGCCACGGCTGCCGAAGAGCAGAGCGCTACCTCGGAAGAAATCAACCGGGCCATTGCCGAGGTCAGCACGGTTATTGGCGAGACCACCGAGGGCATGGTGCAGTCTTCCGCCGCCGTGCAGGAGCTTTCCCGCATGGCTCAGGAACTGCGCCGGGTTATGGAACGGCTGCGCTAGACAATGCCTTTACGGGTTTTGTCTCTGCGTAATTTATTTCCTTGCCAGAGAACAAAAAATTATTTTGCGACGCTTTTTTTGGTAAATGCTTACCAATTTGCTCTAATTAATCAGGGCTATATGCCGATAAGGGGCTGAGGCTTATGCTTTGGTCCTTTTTTTTAAGGATAGTAATTACAGCATGTTAAAAGCATAGCATACAAAAATAATTGATATTAAATATATATACAAAAAAATAATTGCGTATTATACAAATCCGACCTTTTGGCTCAATTAAATCGCAATGAATTTGTATTTGAACCGTAAGATTCAGCCTACGGGCTGTTTGAAATTAGCAAAAAATTGTTTGGAGGGGAATAATGACAGCTAAGTTTAAAATCATCATAGGTTTTTCTGTGATGATCATTCTGTTGGGCGTAACGGCTTTTCTGGGGTATCGGGGGCTGGAAACCGCCAGTACGGATTTTGGTACTTTCAATAGAATGTCCCGTCTCAACGTCAGCACCAGCGATACTGTAACCAACATGTTCGCTGCGGCCTACGACCTGGAGCTGTTTACGGCCAGCCTGGACTATGAAAAAATGAAAGCCGGGGTAGCCAGAGCGGAAGACATGGTTGCTCTGGGTGAAGCCTCCCTGCAATACTACATCAGGCCGGAGCGTCTGGCGGCGGGCAGGGAAGTTTTGCAGGATATGCGCGCTTATCTGGACGCGCTCAAGTCGGTTCAAACCAACTTTACCGCCTACCAGCAGGAATTTCAGGCCAAGACTGTACCGGCCATTGAAGTCCTGATGCGCGAAATTTCCAACAGCCTGAACATGGCTGTTGACAGCGGCAACCCCCGCCTGCCCAAACGCATGAACAGTGCCTGGGCCGGTATTACCAAACTTAATCTTGCCATGCACATGGCCAGCCGCTCGCCCAGCCCGGAAAGCGCCAAGGCCAGCGCCGATGCCATGGCCGAATTCAAGGCCCTTATTAACCGTATTGAGAGCGAAACCACCACTCAGGAAGGGCGCGATACTCTGGCGCGGGTGATCACGGCTTTTGCCGCAGTTGAAAAATCTTACGCCAATATTGCCAGCCACAGTGAGCAAACGTTAAAGAGCCTGGCCGATGCCCAGGCCGCCATGCGGGCTGTGAGCGTTTTTGTGGTGGAGATGAGCGGCACGGTGAACACTGAAATGCAGACGGTTGGCGATGAAATTCTGGCCAGCAACTCCAGTACGCAAGCCCAGATGCTAAGCGTTTCCGGCGGCGGCCTGCTGCTGGGCATCATTTTGGCTTTGTTCACCATTATTTCCCTGGTGGCGGTGCTGGGACGCCTTTCCAACTTTGCCGCTGCCATGGCCAAGGGCGATTTCAAATACGACCCGCGTATTAATGAAAAGGGTGAAATCGGCAATGTGGTCAGCTCCATGCGCAACATCCCGGCCATTTGTCAGGATGCCGTGAGCCAGAGCTACAGCGTGGCCAACAGCATCTCCTGCGGTCTCTTCAAAACCCGGCTTGATGAATCCAAGTTCCTGGGCGATTTCAAAGGCCTGGCACGCAGCATCAACGTCATGGCCGATACCTACACCAAGATTCTGGATGAAATGCCGGCCATGCTTTATACGGCCAACAAAAAGCGCGTCATTCTGTACATGAACAACGTGGGTAAGAAAATCGCGGGCAACGACGTGGTGGGCAAGACCAGCTTCGCCATGCTCGGCCTGGAATTTCCCGCGCATCTGCGCGAAGATCACATCCCGGCAGAAGCAGGCGAACTGGTGGTACACTGTGGCGGCGGGCCGCGCATGGTAATCAATTACACCCTTTCGCCCATACATGACCTTGAGGGCAAGCTGGCCGGCTTTATTGAAGTTGATAGCGATATCACGCAGCTCAGGGATCAGCAGGCGGCCATGGCCAAGGTGGCCGAAGAAGCCTCCCAGATTTCCGACCGCGTGGCAGCCGCTTCCGAACAGCTTTCCGCTCAGGTGGAACAGGTTTCGCGTGGCGCGGAAATGCAGCGCGATCGGGTGGAGAGTACCGCTTCGGCCATGACCGAAATGAACTCCACCGTGCTGGAAGTAGCCCGTAACGCCGGTCAGGCCTCGGAGCAGTCCGACCTGACGCGCAGCAAGGCCCAGGACGGAGCCGTGCTGGTTGACAAAGTGGTGCATTCCATCAACCTGGTGAACAAGGTAGCCAACAATCTGCAAACAAACATGCAGGAACTGGGCAGCCAGGCCGAAAGCATCGGCGGTGTGATGAACGTCATTTCCGATATCGCCGACCAGACCAACCTGCTGGCTCTGAACGCGGCCATTGAAGCGGCCCGCGCCGGTGAAGCCGGACGCGGCTTCGCGGTGGTGGCCGACGAAGTGCGCAAGCTGGCGGAAAAAACCATGACCGCCACGCATGAAGTTGGTTCCAACATCACGGCTATCCAGAACTCGGCGCGTACCAACATCAACGAAGTCAACGAAGCGGCCAAGGCTGTAACCGACGCCACGGATCTGGCCAACACCTCCGGTCAGGCGCTGGCGGAAATCGTCAGCCTGGCCTCGGCCAACTCGGCGGTGGTGGCTTCCATTGCCACGGCTGCGGAAGAACAAAGCGCAACTTCCGAAGAAATTAACGGTTCCATTGAAGAAATTAACAAGATTGTTGGCGAAACCACCGATGGCATGGTGCAGGCTGCCAACGCCGTGCAGGAACTTTCCAGCATGGCGCAGGAACTGCGCTCCGTGATGGAAAGACTGTAATAGTTATTGCTTAGGTTTGAAGTTATTCAGCCCGGGTGTCGAAATGACATCCGGGCTGTTTTTATGAAAGGTAAACCTCTTTATGCCAGAATCGTACGGATGCGTTCCAGGTCCCCAGGTGAAGGCGTGCGCCCTGAGCTGTTGAAGATGGCCGCGCACTGCATGAGCTTGTCATAATACGGCGCGTACTCCGGATTTTCCCGCAAGCTGACATGGAAGCCACGAATATCCGCAACGGAATATTTAAGCGGCACATTTAGGGAGCGTAACCCGTGTTCGTACAAAAACAGATTTAGGGCAAAAATTCCCTCACCCACGCCCATGCCGACGTTATGAGCGTGGAGGGCTCGTTTGGCCTTGGTATATCCGGCTTCCGCTTCATCGTTGCCGATCATGCGCATAAGCGGTTCCGGGGCGAACGAGTATTTCCTGATGCCCGCATGATGGCAACGCATACAGTAGTCAGCATCCTCCTCCCCATAAACTCCGTAGTCTTCACAAAAAAGGCCGATTTGTTCGCGAATCTTTTTGCTGACCAGAAACGCGGATCCTACAAAAGAAACCGGGAGGGTCCACATGGTGCCGTGGGGGCCGCTCACTCTTCCGAGAGGAGAGTCATAGCCCCAGACCGGTCCCATAATGGAGGAGTATCGCGCTTTACCCCACATACCAAAAATATCGGCCAGCCAGGTCTCGCTGCAAATCTCATAGTCGTTATCGATTTTCATGAAAAACGGCGCATCAACGAGTGACCAGCCAAGATTGCAGGCAGGGGAGATGCCGTAGTTGGCATCTAGAATAAAGAGCTTATCGATCACTTTGTCCCGCGCAAGGCGGATCAGGTCATTGCGCAAAGCTTCGGCACTGCCGTTGTCGATAACGGTAAGCAGGGCGACTGCCCGGTCATGCGCCGGATGGAAAGAATCGAAGTTATTGTTTCGTCATGCCGGTTGAACACCGGCATGACAATATTGGTAAGTGGATAGCCCATCGGACTAATTCGCCTGCTTTATCATTATATCCAATATGATCTTGTCAGCTTGCGGCATGCCTTCTTTGGCCAGACGGCCCAGGTTTTTCAGGTTCTGCTCCAGATCCTCGGCAACAATGCCATCCCGTCCCGGCACGGCGATGCCGTTCATGCCCAAAAAGACGGCCTGAATGGCCGCATTGACCGAAGTAGCCACTTTCAGGGCGCAACTGGTCTTGGCGCCGTCGCAAATCATACCGACCAGATTGCCCACCATGTTTTTGACGGTATTGCTTATTTGCGGCAGGCCGCCGCCCAGCAGCAGGACAATGCCGCAACCGGAGGCGGTAGCCGCCACCGGAGCCCCGCAGTGGGCGGAAAGGCGTCCCAGGTGGTGCTTGATATGGATGGAGGTGAGATGGCTCATGATCAGGGCGCGGGTAAGTTCTTCCTGTGAAGAACCCAGGCGGCGGGCAAAGGCCACCACCGGCATGGTGCAGGTAATGCCCTGATTGCCGCTGCCGGAGTTGCTCATTACCGGAAAAGGCGCGCCGGACATGCGCACATCTGCGGCGGCGGCAGTCATTTTCATGGCGTAGCTGACAATATCGTCGGACAGAATCTTTTTGCCGATGCTTTCATCAATTGAACGGCCTACTTGCAGTCCGTATTTGTTGCGCAGACCTTCTTCGGCCACTGGCGTGGTCATTTCGGCAGTCTTGAGGATGAAGGAAATCATTTCAAGCGGCGCGGTGGTGGCGAATTCATGGATCTTTTGCATGGTCAGCGGCCATCCGTCGCCATCCGCCGCTTGAGCGGCCTGACCGGTAGTTCCGGCAGCCTGATCCTGGGAGAAGATGATCCGTCCGTCCTTTTCCACCAGCACGATATTGGTGTGCGTACCTTTGATTGCGGCACGCGCAAAGTGCCCCTCGGCACGCACAGTAACAGCCGCGTACAGCAGTTCCGGCGTATCGACCAGGCTGATTGAGGTTTTGCCTTTGCGCACCATCTTGTGGCCGATTGCGGCCTGTTCAGGGGTGAGATCGCGCAGCACTTCCAGGCCAAGGCTGTCCTTGCCTTCAACCCCGGCCAGAGCGCCCACGGCGGCGGCTATATCCAGACCGGTTTCGCCAGTGCCGGGAACACCTACGCCCATGCCGTTTTTAAGCAGATTGCCGCTAAGAGAAACTTCCACGCTTTCCGGCGGCATTCCAAGTTCGCGGGCGGCGCGGGCCGCAGCCAGGGCGATTACGATAGGTTCGGTGCAGCCTAGAGCGGGAACGACTTCGCGGTTGATAATGCTGATAAAGGTTGGCCATTCGGAATTGGAGGCTTGCGTGCTCATCTGATGGATACTCCCGGAGAAAGGTTTAGAATTCAGGGATAAAAATCATGATTCACGCAGCAAGAATAAAGTATTTTGTCGCCATGACAAGCAGGAAATAATGATAAACAGCAAATAAAAAACCCGCCGAAGCGGGTTTAAATAAACAAGTAGATTTAAGCAGTTCTAACCACCCATCTTTCTGGGGGCAGACTTTGGCTTAACCGTGCTGGACTGGCTGCCCTTGGTAGAAGCTTTGGCAGCCTTGGGCTTGGCTTCTTTAGCCTTAACGGCCTTGGGCTTGGCGCTTTCGGCGTTTTCAACCGTAGCAGCGTCGGCCACCGGGGCTTCGGCTTTTACGTCTTCAGCCTTGGCGTTAGCCGCTTCCAGGTGCTGGCCGCGAATGAGTTCGATGATGGCCATGGGGGCGCAGTCGCCCTTGCGGGGCATGGCCAGTTTGACCACGCGGGTGTAACCGCCGGGGATGCCCTTGAAAGCCGGCGCAACTTCGTCAAACAGGCGCTTTACCAGCTTGTGGTTGCCCAGAGCGCGGTAGGCCTGACGGCGCGAATGCAAATCATCGCACTGGGCCAGGGTGATCAGAGGTTCAACCACGCCGCGGATTTCTTTGGCCTTGGCTTCAGTGGTGGTAATACGCCCATAAGTGAGCAGGGCGGTAGCCATATTTTTGAACAAGGCCTTGCGGTGCGGGGCTGTTCTGCCCAGCTTGCGGCCGGAGTTTCTATGCCTCATTTTGATTCTTCCTCTTCCATTCCTGCAGTTTCTTGTCAAAGCCGTCCAGCTTGGTGCCGAAGTCCAGGTTCATTTCGGAGAGCACACGGCGGATTTCGTCCAGCGACTTGCGCCCGAAGTTCTTGGTCTTGAGCATGTCGCCCTCGGCCTTTTGCACCAGTTCGCCCACATAGACGATATTGGCGCTCTTCAGGCAGTTGGTGGCGCGTACGGAAAGTTCGAGCTCGTCAATAGACTTGAAGAGATTCTCGTTCCAGTCCGAATTGCTGCCGCCGCCGCTTTGCTGTTCGCCTTCGATCTGCTCGTCAAAGTTGATGAACACGGCGAGCTGTTCCTTAAGAATCTTGGCGCTGTAAGCGATGGCGTCGTCAGGCGACACCGAGCCGTCAGTCCAGACCTGCAGGATGAGTTTGTCGTAGTCGGTCATCTGGCCGACGCGAGCCTGTTCAATAGTGTAAGACACCTTGCGCACCGGGGCGAAGCTGGCGTCCAGCTTGATCAGGCCGATTTCTTCAGAAAGCCCTTCGTGCATGTCGGCCGGGACATATCCCTTGCCCATGCGGGCTTCCAGTTCCATTTTTACGGTAACGTCTTCGGTCAGCGTGAAGAGGTGGATCTCGGGGTTGAGAACCTCGACATGCTGATTGGTCTTGATCTGGGCAGCGGTGACCGCGCCTTTGCCGGAAGCGGTCAGCTCCAGGCGCTGCGGCGCATCGGTGTCCATGGCCAGGCGTACCTGCTTCATATTGAGCACGATGTCGGTGACATCTTCAAGCACACCGTTAATGGTGGTGAATTCGTGCTGCACGCCTTCGATCTTGACCGCCACAAACGCCGAACCTTGCAGCGAAGCCAGCAGTACGCGACGCAGGGCGTTGCCTATGGTCGTGCCGTAGCCTCGTTCCAGAGGTTCACAAGTGAACTTGCCGTACATGCCGCCATCATTCTTCGAGCTTTCGCGGGTAACCTGCTCGGGGCGAACCAGTTCGGACCAGTTTCTTGCGTTGATAAGCTTATCACCTTGTTTAATGAGCATACTCACATCCATTTATTTGGAGTAAAGCTCGACAATCAGATTTTCGTTGATGGGCGTCTGAATGTCTTCGCGCTGCGGCAGAGCCTTGATTGTACCCTTGAAGGCGGCTCCATCCACTTCCAGCCAGGCGGGCAGGCCACGACGGGCCACAACCTGCTGGGCTTCAGCCAGTACGGGGATCTTTCTGTGCTTTTCAGGCACTTCAAGCACATCGCCCACGCGTACGAACATGGAAGGAATATTGGCCTTGCGGCCGTTCAGCGTAAAAATGCCATGCCGTACGAGCTGGCGGGCCTGTTGGCGCGAGTTGGCAAAGCCAAGACGATAAACCACGCTGTCCAGGCGGCGTTCAAGCAGGCCGAGAAGGTTGGCTCCGGTTACGCCCTTGGTCTGGTCGGCCTTGGCGAAATAGTTGCGGAACTGCCTTTCCAGCACGCCGTAAATACGCCTTACCTTTTGCTTTTCACGCAACTGGGTGGAGTAGTCGGAAGCCTTTTTACGGGCGCGACCATGCTGGCCGGGCGCGTAGGGACGGCGGTCATAGGCGCACTTGTCGGTATAGCAACGGTCGCCTTTAAGAAAAAGTTTGCTGCCTTCGCGTCTGCAAAGGCGGCACTTGGATTCGTTATACTTAGCCAAGGTTGATTACCTCCTTGCTCTAGACGCGACGCCGTTTGGGAGGACGGCATCCGTTATGGGGGATGGGCGTGATATCGCGGATGAAAGCCACCCGGAAACCGGCGCTGTTAATGGCGCGCATGGCCGATTCACGGCCGGAGCCGGGACCGGTCACATAAATGCCGACAGTACGCATTCCGTTGTCCTGAGCCTTGCGGGCGGCCTGTTCGGCGGCAATCTGCGCGGCAAAGGGGGTGGATTTGCGCGAACCCTTGAAACCGGCCTGGCCGGAGCTGGCCCAGCTTACGGTGTTACCGCGGGTATCGGTAAAAGTGATAATGGTGTTGTTGAAGGTAGCCTGGATATGGGCGAGCCCCACCGGGATATTCTTCTTCTCTTTTTTCTTGGCTGTGCGTTTGGCTTTTGCCATGTCCTGCATCTCTCAATTTAGAGGTTCTTGAGCCTGTTTCCCCCGGCGCCAACATGGTGTTGTGGCGGGGTTTACACCCGGCCCGGCTTTAAGCCGGACCTTAGCTTCCCTTAGAGCATTCACGCCGCAATTACGGCGGGCACGAAGCGCTTTTGACGAATGCTCCGCCCAAAAGCCCGATATGCCCGTTGCCGGGCCTATCAAACTCGGAGCGTCACGCCGCAGAAATTCTGCGGAAGGACGCCCCTGGCTCCACGCTATTTTTTCTTGGGCGTGGCGCCCTTGCGCGGTCCTTTACGGGTACGCGCGTTGGTACTGGTGCGCTGACCGCGGACCGGCAGGCCCTTGCGGTGACGCATGCCGCGATAACAGCCAATATCCATCAAACGCTTGATGTTGGTGCTGATTTCGCGTCTGAGGTCGCCCTCAACCTTGTGATTCTGTTCAATCTCTTTACGGATTTCGTTAATTTCGTCGGCCGAGAGGTCATCAATGCCGCGCGTCCAGTTAACACCGGTGGTGTCAAGGATTTGCAGCGCGGTGGTCCGGCCGATACCGTAAATGTAAGTGAGGGCGATGTCGGCCCTCTTGCCCCTGGGCAAATCAACTCCAGCTATTCTGGCCACAGTTTTGTCTCCTGCTGCTTATATTAACCCTGGCGCTGTTTATGCCGGGGGTTTTCGCAGAGCACTCTAAGAATGCCCTTGCGGCGGATCACTTTGCACTTGGGGCAAATACGCTTAACCGAAGGTCTGACTTTCATTTTTTTGACTCCATTAAAACTAATAAAAAGCCGGAACGGATGCCTATAGCACCTTGTTCAAGCAACGTCAATAATTTTACTAATTATCAAGAATTACCGGCCCCTTGGTGGTAACCGCCACGCTATGCTCAAAATGCGCGGCCAGGCTGCCATCGCGGGTAACGGCTGTCCATCCGTCTTCCAGGACGTTCACTTCATCGGTACCTAAAGTAAGCATCGGCTCAATTGCCAGCACCATGCCGGGCTGCAGGGGCAGATCCGGTGAGGCGGAAGATACGAAGTTGGGTATTTCCGGCTTTTCGTGCAAACGCACACCAACGCCGTGTCCCACAAAACGTTTGACTATACCCAGGCCGTGCGCTTCGGCGTGCCGCTGCACTGCTGCGGAAATATCCTTGAGGTTGTTGCCGGGTTTGGCGGCAGCCGCGCCCAGTTCAAGGCATTCCGCCGTCAGTTTCAGAAGCTCGGCTGCCCGATCGGATATTTGCCCCACCGGGTAGGTGCGGGCCGCATCTCCGTAAAAACCTTCAAAGATGACACCCATGTCAAAGCTTATGATGTCACCCTCTTTCAGCTTGCGCTTTACAGAGGGAAAACCGTGCACAATTTCTTCGTTGACCGCGCAACACAAGGCGTAGGGGAAGCCACCGTAGCCCTGAAATGCTGGCCGGACATTGTACTTTTTACACATTTCCTGGGCGATTTCTTCAAAATGCATGGTGGCGAGGCCGGGTCTGACGGCCTCGCCCATGGTCTGCAATATCTCGAAGACGATATGATTGGCCTGCTTCATAAAAGCCAGCTCATTGTCATTCTTGAGAAAAACGCCTCTGTATTTTTTCATGCTGTATCTAAAGGGCTAGCCGTTACGGCCCTTAATACGAGTCTTACCGAGCAACCCTTCATACTGGCGGGAAATCATGTGTGATTCCACCTGGGACATGAAGTCCATGGACACGCCTACCACGATGAGCAGGCTGGTGCCGCCGAAATAGAAGGGAATGTGGAACTGGGTCATGAGTACCTGCGGCAGCACACAGATGGCGGAGATGTAAGCGGCTCCCCATACGGTGATGCGCGTGAGCACCCGGTCAATGTATTCCTGCGTCTTCAGGCCCGGGCGTATGCCGGGGATGAAGCCGCCCTGCTTTTTCAGGTTTTCCGAAATATCTTTGGTGTCAAAGATAATCGCGGTGTAGAAGAAGCAGAAGAAGACGATCAGCGCCACGAAGATGATGTTGTAAATCACCCCGCCCATATTGAACCAGGCCGCGATGCCTTGCAGCCAGTCGGCTGTGGACACCTGGGCCAGCGTGGCCGGGAACATCAGAAGGCTTGAGGCGAAAATCGGCGGGATAACCCCGGCGGTGTTCACCCGAAGCGGCAGGTGAGTGGTCTGACCGCCCACCATTTTGCGTCCCATCTGGCGCTTGGCGTAGTGAATGGGAATACGGCGCTGGCCGCGTTCCATAAACACTATGAACACCAGCACGCCGACCATGAAGATAACGATAAGCAACGCTACCAAAATGCTCATGCTGCCGCCGGAGACCATGCCGAACAGCCGGAAAATGCCGGTCGGAATGCCCGCAACGATGCCCGCGAAGATGATCAGCGAGATACCGTTGCCAATGCCCTTGGCAGTAATGCGCTCACCAATCCACATGATCAGGATGGTGCCGGCCATCAGGGTGATGGTGGTCACAAACATGA
Source organism: Deltaproteobacteria bacterium (assembly GCA_031285295.1). Taxonomy (GTDB): domain Bacteria; phylum Desulfobacterota; class Desulfovibrionia; order Desulfovibrionales; family Desulfovibrionaceae; genus WRHT01. The sequence continues at coordinate 68,133 of JAITWK010000039.1, forward strand.
ACATGGCCCCGGGAGCCAGCACGAAGCTGGATCCATCGGAGCTGGTCATGCCCATCACTACCTTGGAGAGAGCCAGGCCCTGCACCAGAGTGATCAGCACGGTGAGATAGCGGGTATATTGGGTTATTTTTTTGCGTCCGGACTGTCCTTCTTCCTTAGCCATGCGCTTGATATCCGGGCTGACCACCTGCAAAAGCTGCATGATGATCGAGGCCGAGATGTAGGGCATGACGCCAAGGGCGAAAATGGACAGATTGGCCAGGCCGCCGCCGGAGAACATATCCAGAAGGCCCAGGAGCGTGCCCTGCATGGACTTGAAGTACTGGGCCAGCGCTCCTGTATCAATACCGGGAATAGGCACATGTACGCCTATGCGGTAAAAGATCAGGAGCAGGAAGGTCCAGCCAAGCTTTCTGCGCAGCTCCGAGGTTTTAGACAGGTTTTCAACTCCGCTTCTGGCCACGGGCTTAACCTTCCAGTGCCTTGACGCTTCCGCCGGCCTTTTCGATTTTTTCCTTCGCACCGGCGCTGAACTTGTGCGCCTCCACGTTTACCGCGTTTTTGACTTCGCCGTCGCCCAGGATTTTAACCGGGGCGCCCGACTTGGCCAGGCCACGGGCGTAGATGTCTTCGAGGGAAATATCGTTCTGGCCTTCAAAGGCGGCCAAGAGCTGATCCAGGTTCAACACCTGATAGGTAATCTTGAAGATGTTGGTGAAGCCGTGCTTGGGCAGACGGCGTTGCAGCGGCATCTGACCGCCTTCAAAACCGGCGTATTTGCCGCCGCCGGAACGCTGGTTCTGCCCCTTGAGGCCCTTACCGGCGCTGGAGCCCCAGCCGGAGCCGGAGCCACGGCCAACGCGCTTGCGGTCTTTGCGTTCTTCCGCAAAGGGATACAAATCGTGCAGTTGCATTAGGAAACCACCTCAACCATATGGGGGATAGCAGCAATCATGCCACGCATGGCGGCATTGTCCTTTACCTCTTTGGTCTGGCCCACCTTGCGCAGGCCGAGCGCGGCCAGAGTCTTGCGCTGTTTGGGGGTAGCCCCGATCTGGCTGCGTACAAGCTTAATCTTCATCATGTCAGCACCTTTATAAGTCTGCCTGAAAGTTGCCGCAGCTACTTTCTGGGGGCAACCAGGGTTTTTCCGCGCACTTCGCCGACGCTGTCGGCGCTGCGCAGGGAGGCAAGACCAGCCACCGTGGCGCGCAAAACGTTATGCGGGTTGTTGGTGCCAATGGCCTTGGTGAGCACGTCATGCACGCCCACGGCTTCCATCACGGCACGTACCGCGCCGCCGGCGATGATGCCGGTACCGCGCGAGGCCGGGCGCAGCATGACGCTGCCCGCACCGAAGCGGCCGAGGATTTCGTAGGGCAGGGTGCCGTCGAGCAGGGGCACTTCAATCATGTTCTTGCGGGCGCGCTCGGTAGCCTTGCGCAGGGCTTCCGGAACTTCCTGAGCCTTGCCCAGTCCGTAGCCCACGCGTCCCTTGCCGTCACCTACCACCACCAGGGCGGAAAAGCTGAAACGGCGACCACCTTTCACTACTTTGGCCACGCGGTTGAGAGATACTACCTTCTCAACAAAGCCGAGTTCATTCTGTTCCATACTGTTACCTGTTGGGGTTAGAATTCAAGGCCGGCTTCGCGGGCCCCGTCAGCCACGGCCTTGATGCGGCCATGATATATGTAGCCGTTGCGGTCGAAAACCACACGCTCAATATTCTTTTCCTTAGCCAGGCGGGCGATTTCTTTGCCTACCACGCCAGCGCCTTCCTTGTTGGGACGGGCGGGGGCGTTATTTTTTTTCAGAGAAAGAGTGGAGGCGGAAACCAGAGTATTGCCGGATTCATCGTCAATGATCTGGGCGTAGATGTGCAGGTTGGACCTGAACACCACCAGGCGCGGACGTTCCGGGGTGCCGGAAATTTTTTTCCGGATACGGATTTTGCGGCTCTGTCTTGCTTCAGCCCTGCTGTTCTTGTTAGACATGGCTTACCTGCCTCTATTTCTTGCCAGATTTACCGACTTTACGGCGAATCTGTTCGTTTTCGTACTTGATACCCTTGCCTTTGTACGGCTCAGGCTTGCGCAGACGGCGGATGCGGGCGGCCATTTCGCCTACCGCTTCCTTGTCGCTGCCGCTGATGGTCAGCTTCTGCCCTTCGACCTTGGCTTCCAGCCCCTTGGGTAACTCAACCAGCACCGGGTGCGAAAAACCGAGGGCCATCTCGATGACGTTGCCCTTTACGGCAACCTTGTAGCCCACGCCGATGATTTCCAGGGTTTTGGAAAAGCCCTTGGTAACGCCATCGACACAGTTGTTCAGCAGAGTGCGGCGCAAGCCGTGCTGGGCGCGGGTGTAACGTTCGTCATCCTTACGGGTGATCGTCACCTGGCCGCCTTCCAGCTCGTAGTTGAGGCAATCGCAGAGGGGAGTGGAAAGCTGCCCTTTGGGACCTTTGACTTCAATGCTGTCATTGCCGATTTTCACTTCCACGCCGGAAGGAACGACAATGGGATTTTTACCTATTCTGGACATAGCTATCACCTACCAGATTTCACACAAAAGTTCGCCGCCCACCTTGCTCTCGTGAGCGCGGACGCCTTCCATAACCCCATGCGAGGTGGAAAGGATGCAAATGCCCAGGCCGTTCTGCACCCGGGGGATTTCAAGAGATCCCACGTAAACCCGGCGACCGGGCTTGCTGATGCGTTTCAGACCGGCAATGCCCGGGGTTCCTTTGTGATACTTGAGGGCTATTTTGATATCCGCGTCGTCAACTTTGACGTCGTTAACATACCCTTCCTGCTGGAGGATGGCGGCAATCGCTTCCTTCATCTTCGAGCGCGGCACACATACTTCCTTGTGCAGGGCCATGTGTGCGTTGCGGATACGCGTGAGCATATCAGCAATAGGATCAGTCATGCTTATCTCCTTAAATGGTTACAAACAAACGCCGGAATAATTACCAGCTGGATTTACGTACGCCGGGGAGCTCGCCGTTCAGGGCCATCTTGCGGAAACAGATACGGCAAAGGCCGTACTTGCGCAGATAGGCGCGCGGGCGTCCACAGATGGGGCAACGGTTGTAAGCGCGGGAGCTGAACTTGGGCTTGCGGCCGGCTTTTACTTCAAGAGCTGTGCGTGACAAGATCTATCTCCTTACTTTCTGAAAGGCAGGCCCAGATGCTCGAGCAGCAGCTTGCCTTCCTTATCCGTGGTGGCTGTGGTCACGATTGTGATGTTCATGCCCTTGGGATTGTCCACCCGGTCGGCTTCCAGTTCGGGGAAGATCGAGTGTTCTTTGATACCCATGGTGAAGTTGCCCCTGCCGTCGAAACCGCGATCCGGGATGCCGCGAAAGTCGCGTACACGCGGCAGCGCGAAGTTGAACAGCTTGTCCAGAAAGTCCCACATGCGCGCACCGCGCAGGGTCACGCGGCAGCCGATGGGCATGCCTTCGCGCACCTTAAAGGCGGCAACGGACTTTTTGGCTCTGGTGATTACCGCTTTCTGGCCAGCGATGGCGGTCAGTTCGGTAACGGCTTCTTCCATGAGCTTGTTGTTCTGGGAGGCCGCTCCAAGACCAATGTTCAGCGAGACTTTTTCCAGGCCCGGAATCTGCATGGGCGACTTGTAGTCGAACTCCTCGCGCAGGGACGGCACCACTTTCTCGCGGTATATTTTTTCAAGGCGTGTCATTGGCGCTCACCTTATCCGATTGTTTTATTGCACTTTTTGCAGAAGCGGACTTTTTTGCCGCCTTCTTCACGATAGCCCACCCGCACCGGAGTGGCACAGGCGTCACACATGACCATGATGTTGGAAATATGGATAGGCATTTCCTTTTCCACAATTCCGCCAGCTTGCTGCTTGTAAGGGTTGGGGCGGGTGTGGCGCTTGGCCATGTTCACCTTTTCCACGAGCACGCGGTCTTTTTTACGCAGTACCTTCAAAATCTTGCCGATTTTGCCCTTGTCCTTGCCGGTGATGACCATAACGCGGTCATCCTTACGAATGCGATATTGTTGCATTGCCAAAACTCCTACAGAACCTCGGGCGCGAGGGAGACAATCTTCATGTAGTTCTTGGCCCGAAGCTCGCGCGCCACCGGTCCGAAGATACGCGTACCCAACGGTTCGCCCTGCTTGGTGAGCAGTACGGCGGCGTTGTTGTCAAAGCGGATGTAGGAACCGTCGGCGCGGCGCACTTCTTTTTTGGTGCGCACGATAACGGCCTGCATGATTTCGCCCTTTTTCACCTTGCTGTGGGGCATGGCGTCCTTGACCGACACCACGATGATGTCGCCAACGGTGGCATAACGACGGTGGGAACCGCCCAGCACCTTGATGCAGGCAACTTCCTTGGCGCCGGAGTTATCCGCCACTTCCAGTCTCGATTCAACCTGGATCATGTTAGTACTCCTAAACGGCCTTTTCCACTACGGAAAGCAAGTGCCAGCGTTTTGTACGGCTCATCGGGCGGAATTCCACAATCTGCACCTTGTCGCCGATATTGCATTCATTGTTCGGATCATGAGCGGCATACTTCTTGTGGCGGCGGATGTACTTTTTGATCAAGGGGTGCTTGACCAGGGTTTCCACGTTCACGATGATCGTTTTGTCGCTCTTGTTGCTGACCACGATCCCTTCGAGCGTTCTGCCATTTACATGTTCTAAATTGAGAGACATCTTACGCTCCCTTTTCCTTGAGAATGGTCATTATTCTTGCAATCTCGCGCCTGGCGGCCGGAATTTCCGACGTCTTTTCCAACTGCGCGGTACTGTGCTTGAAGCGGAGGTTGAAAAGTTCCTGACGGCTTTCGGTCAGATTCTTTTTCAAATCTTCCACGGATAAATTACGCAGATCCTGAGTCTTCATCCTAGAATCCCTCCCTCACCACGATCTGGGTTTTAATGGGGAGCTTGTGGGCGGCGCGGGTGAGGGCTTCCTTGGCAACTTCCAGGGATACGCCTTTGAGCTCATACATGATGCGGCCAGGTTTGACAGCGGCGTACCAACCGGCCGGAGCGCCCTTACCGGAGCCCATTCGCACTTCCAAAGGCTTGGAGGTGTAAGGCAGGTCCGGGAAAATGCGGATCCAGACTTTGCCGCCGCGCTTGATGTGACGCATCATGGCGATACGGGCGGCTTCAATCTGCTGGTTGGTGATCTTGCCGTGTTCAAGGGCTTTCAGACCCACATCGCCAAAAGCGATGTAAGCGCCGCCGGTGGCCGGCCCCTTGATGCGGCACTTCTGCCGCTTGCGGAATTTTACTTTTTTAGGACTGAGCATTGCTATTCACCTCATTGTCCATGAGTTCGCCTCTGAACACCCAGACTTTCACGCCGATTTTACCGTAAGTGGTATTGGCTTCGGCAAAACCGAAGTCAATGTCGGCGCGCAGGGTTTGCAGCGGCACTCGACCATCGCGGTACCATTCGGCACGTGCGATTTCAGCACCGGCCAGACGTCCGGCGCAGTTAACCTTGATACCTTCGGCTCCGAATTTGCGGCTCATGGCCACCGTGCGCTTCATGGCACGGCGGAAGGCCACGCGGCGCTCAAGCTGCTGGGCGATGTTCTCGGCCACCAGTTGGGCTTCCACTTCGGGGCGACGGATTTCGTTCACTTCGATTGAAAATTCGCGTCCGAACTTCTTTTTAAGATCGCCACGCAGTTTTTCAATTTCCGCGCCTTTGCGCCCGATAACGATCCCGGGGCGAGCGGTGTACAGAATCAATCTGACTTTTCCGCCGGCGCGTTCGATTTCGATTTTGGATAGGCCGGCGGCAAAAAGCAGCTTCTTCACGAAATCGCGGATATTGTGATCCTCGAAAACGTACTGCGCATACTCTTTGTTGCTGTACCAGCGAGACTGCCAGTTTTTGTTGTAGCCGAGCCTGAACCCGTAAGGATGTACTTTCTGACCCATATTTCCTAGTCCTCGAGAATCACGGTTATATGGCTGGTGCGCTTGAGAATCGTGTTGGCACGACCCTGCGAACGGGGCATGAAGCGCTTCCAGGTGGGGCCTTCGTTGACAATAACCTGTTTTACCACAAGGGCGTCCACGTTGGTCCCCGGAACCTGCTCGGCATTAGCCAGAGCGGCGTGCATCACCTTGTAGATGATGCCGGCGGCCTTGTTGGGCGTGAATTTAAGAACATTCATCGCGTCCTCGACCGGCATTCCGTTGACGTTACGGGCCACCAGCCGCGCCTTGCGGGGCGACACGCGGATATACTTAGCTATAGATTTCGCTTCCATCTCATTCACCCTTATTTCTTGGCCTTGCTTTTCTTGTCGGCGGCATGGCCGTGGAAGGTGCGGGTAAGCGCGAACTCGCCGAACTTGTGGCCGACCATGTTTTCGGTGACGAAGACCGGAATGAACTTTTTGCCGTTATGCACGGCGAAAGTAAGACCGACCATTTCCGGCAACACGGTGGAGCGGCGGGACCAGGTTTTGATCACGCGGCGGTCGCTGTTGGCGGTGGCGGTTTCCACCTTCTTCATCAGACTGACGTCCACAAAGGGACCTTTCTTAAGCGATCTTGGCATGCTTAATTACTCCTACTTCTTGCGACGATCAGTCACGATCAGTTTGGAAGAAGCCTTCTTGCGGTTGCGGGTCTTGTATCCCTTGGTGGGCATGCCCCAGGGCGAAACCGGGTGACGACCGCCGGAAGAACGGCCTTCGCCGCCGCCGAGCGGGTGGTCGATGGGGTTCATGGCCACGCCGCGGACTTCGGGTCTGCGACCGAGCCAGCGTTTGCGACCGGCTTTGCCCAGGGAAATGTTTTCCCACTGCAAGTTGCCCACCTGGCCGATGGTGGCCATGCCGTGAGCAAGCACCTTGCGCACTTCGCCGGAGGGCATGCGCAGGAGGGCGTATTTGCCTTCCTTGGCCACCAGCTGGGCGTAGGTTCCGGCGGCGCGGCAGAACTGGCCGCCGGTGCCGGGATGCAGTTCAATGTTGTGCAGCAACGTACCAACCGGGATGCGGGAGAGAACCAGGGCGTTGCCCGGCTTGATATCCGCGCCTTCGCCAGCCAGGATGGTATCGCCAACGTTCAGGCCAACCGGGGCCAGAATGTAGCGCTTTTCGCCATCGGCGTAGTTCAGCAGGGCGATACGGGCCGTGCGGTTGGGATCGTATTCAATGGTGGCAACACGGGCCGGAATGCCCATCTTGTCACGCTTGAAGTCGATGATGCGGTAAAGACGCTTGTGACCGCCACCGCGACGGCGGCTGGTGATGCGCCCGTAATGGTTGCGGCCGGCTTTTTTGGTCAGGCCGACGGTCAGGGATTTTTCCGGACGGCTGGCGGTAATTTCCTCAAAAGTGGAAACCGTCATGCCGCGGCGCCCTGCCGAGGTGGGCTTAAGCTTTCTGATGGACATTGCTTATACTCCCTCGAAGAATTCGATCTTTTCGCCAGCGGCCAGGGTTACGTAGGCTTTTTTCCAGCCAGCGATTTTACCCACAGTGCGGCCATGCCGGGTTTTGGGCGCAGGTTTGCGCACCACAACGTTCACGTCCAGCACCTTCACTTTGAAGGCGTCTTCAACCGCGCGCTTGATTTCAACTTTATTGGCGCAGGTAGCCACCATAAAGGCCACCTGATTGCCTGCTTCCTTCATGAAAGTGGCTTTTTCAGTGACCAGCGGCTTAAGAATGATTTGCGTGTAATCCATGATAATCTCCTAAGCCAGCCTGTTGATCACGCCTTCCACGGCCTGTTCAAAAATAACCAGCTGCGGATGGTTGATGATGTCATAGACATTGAGCTCGTCCGGGGTGAGCAGGGTAATGCCCTGCAAGTTACCGGCGGCGCGGTCAATGCTTTCATCGTAGCCGGGAAGCACCAGCAGAGCCTTTTTGAGACCCAGATCCTTCACCACTTTGGCGAAGTGTTTGGTTTTGGCTTCGGGCAGTTCGATGTTTTTCAGCACCATGAGCTTGTTATCCAGAACGCGGGCCGAGAGGGCCATTTTAAGGGCCAGGCTGCGTACTTTCTTGTTCACTTTGAACGAATAGTCGCGGGGTTGGGGTCCGAAGAGCACCGCACCGCCACGCCACAGAGGAGAAACGTTGCTGCCCGCGCGAGCGCGACCGGTGCCTTTCTGCCTCCAGGGCTTTACGCCGCCGCCTTTCATCATGGAACGCGAAAGAACGGAGTGGGTACCGGCACGCCAGGAAGCGCGCTGGGCTCTCACGACAAGGTGCAGTATTTCGGGCCGCACCGGAACTTCGAACACTTCAGGAGCCAAGCTGATTTCGCCGGCTTCCTGCTTGTTCTGGTCATATACTTTTAAGACAGCCATGTGATTCCTCTCCTACTGCTTGCGCACCATGACCAGGCCGTTCTTGGGACCGGGGATGGCACCCTTGACCAGGATCACGTTTTCTTCGGGGCGAATGGCCACCACGGTCAGGTTGATGGTGGTCACGCGCTTGGCGCCCATGTGTCCGGCCATCTTTTTGCCTTTCCAAACCTTGGCGGGTTCGGTGTTGGCGCCGATGCCGCCCGCGTTACGGTGTACCTTTTCAGCACCGTGCGAAGCGCGGGAACCGGCAAAGTTCCAGCGTTTCATAACGCCGGCGGTACCTTTGCCGATGCTTTTGGCAGTAACTTTGACCTTGTCGCCGGCAACAAAGATGCCAACGGTGAGGTCGTCGCCCACCTTGTATTCGGCCGGAGCCTCAAGGCGCAGTTCGCGCAGATTGCGGAACAGACCCTTGCCGGCTTTGTTCAGGTGACCAGCCATGGGCTTGGTCACGTGCTTTTCTTTAGCTTCAGTGAAACCTATCTGCAGGGCGTTATAACCATCGCGTTCCAAATCCTTCACCTGCAACACGGGGCAGGGTCCGGCCTGGATTACCGTAACCGGCACGGAAACACCGTTGCCGTCGAATACGCGGGTCATGCCGAGCTTGCGGCCCAGAATTCCGAGTTTTTCAGCCATTGACTCAACCCCCACTACAGTTTGATTTCAACGTCGACACCAGCCGGAAGCGAAAGCTTGCCGAGGGCATCAACGGTCTGTTGCGTGGGCTCAAGAATATCCATAAGCCGCTTGTGGATACGCATTTCAAACTGTTCACGAGATTTTTTGTCAGCGTGAACGCTGCGGTTCACGGTGACCTTGTTGATGTTGGTGGGCAGGGGAATCGGCCCGGCCACACCGGCGCCGGTATTGCGCGCCGTATCCACAATTTCCGCCACCGCTTTGTCGAGGATGCGGAAATCGTAAGCCTTGAGCTTGATCCTGATGCGATCGCTGCTGACTGCTGTCATGTTTGTCTTCTCCACTCTGGAAAAACTTTGCCGAACTTTGCCATTTGCCAGTTAATGAATAACCAGGGGCTTATTATCGGCTTTGCCTATGCCGTCCGGGTTTTGCCCGGCGGACGCTTCAGGGGGAGACTTTTTAAGGAGAGTTGCGGCAGCTGGCTTGCGCCGGAGTCTCTTCGATCCTTATAGAGTCGCCCGTTTACGCCAGTCTGCCTTGAGGGAGGCGCGTTTTGGCGCGGCACTCCTTGAGGGGCAGGATTTGTGAAATACACAAATATCAAACCTGGTTGGCGTAGTACAACCAAGCGCATCGGGAAGCATTGCTTCCCGCCGGGCATCTGTTTCGAGTTTCTGATTGGAAATTCGATTTTGATGGAGGATGCTTATCCACACCCCGGCTGCGTTTCGCGTCCGCTCCCCAGAGGACCGGCGGTTTGTGAAAACCGGCCGTTCTTGGCGGTGCAAAGGAGATCCGGGCAGGATCTACCTTCTCGTTTTTGACGCGAAAGGTGTCAATACAGTCAGAACAGGCTGTGGTCAAGCTTTTTTTGAAATTTTTTGAGTATTATTTATTTATGAGCGCATAGGGAAAAAATTTGGATAAGGCGCTCGGTGCGCGGGTGAACCGGAGGGACTTTGCGCCTCCGGTTCACCCGGCAATAGAATTTCTACTTAATTCGACAGAAGAACATGATTGCCGCTCCGGCTACGGTGATCGGCGCCATGGCCTGAAAGGCGAGTTCCCAACTGTAGCTTTCAATTAAAATACCCATAAGCACCGGGCCGATGAACAGCCCGGCATTTTGCGCGGCCGTGGCCAGGCTTACCGAAAGCCCGCTCAGGCCGGGATCCGCAAATATTTCTGTGGCCGCGGTAAAGGTAAGCGCCGGTACCGCGATGCAGAAAATACCCACGCTGGTTAAAAGGGCGATCAAGAGGGGGCCGGTGGCGCCCGGGATGAAATAGTAAGAGGCGGCGCAAGCCAGCATGGCAAAAATGATGACGCCTTTTCTGGTTTCCAGTTTGTCCGAAATCATACCGCAAAGGAAGGAAGCCGGAATGTTGATCAAACTGATCAGACTGACCAGCCAGCCAGCGGTGGTCAGCTCATAGCCGAGTTTGAGATTAAGATAGCTGGGCCAGAAGGCGAAAACCCCGATATAGGCGATGATGAAAAGCGTATAGGCCAGCACCAGCAGCCAGACTTTGGCGCTGGTGAAAACGTCGCGCATCTGCGGCGGCGGCCCACTGGCCTCTTCTTCCGGGCGGTAAACATTTTCCAGGCGGCGGAAGCAGATGGCCCAGAGCAGAAAGGCCAACGCGCAGAAAAGTATGCAGAACCACCAGACACCGCGCCAGCTCCACATACCGGCCATGCCGGGGGCCATGGTGAGCATGCTGAGTTCGCCCAGGGAAACGTAAAGACAGATGATCCCCATGGGTGCGCCGCGTTTTTCCGGCGGAAAGGCAATGGCCACAGCCATGATGCCGATAATGGCCAGCAACGCCATACCCACGCCTTCCACCAGACGGCTGAAAAGCATGATCGAATAGGTGACGCCGAACAGGCCGATCAGACAACCGGCCACCAGACAGATCAGGGCAGCCGCTCCGGAGCGGTAAATCCCGAAGCGCTGGATCAGCATGGCCCCAGGCACGGCCAAAAAAATGCCGGAGAGTGAAAAAATCGACATCAGCATTCCGGCCTTGGTTTCGCCGATGCCAAGGTTTTCCATCAACAGAGGGATGAGCGGTTGCACCTTGAACAGGCACATGGCCGAAGCCAGGCACGCCACAAGCGCTATCGCCACTACCATCCAGGGTTTGAGATAAAAAGGCGGGGGTGATTCACTGCACGAGCTCATAATAGATCTCCCGGTTTCTATTATATTATATGGTGGGCTCTGCTTGTGATACTCTCAGTGCTTCCTTAATATTGCCACAAAGTCAAGTGGCTGTGCGTTTTTCATGCGACTTTTCAATCTCTGCCCTTTAGGATAAGAAGAAAGCGAACAGAAATTTACCATAAATAGTTATAGTTAAACACTCAGGAGATTACCATGAACTACGGATTTATCGGTCTCGGCAACATGGCTTCCGCCATTATCAAGGGCATGGTCAGCGTGGAATCCTTTTCCGCGAAAAATATTTTGGGTTATGATCCATATACGGCTGGAGCAAAAGCCCTGGCCGAGGCTACCGGCATAACCCTGTGCGCCTCCAACGTCGAGCTGGCCAAGGCCGCCGATGTGATTGTCATCGCGGTAAAGCCGCAGATGATGGCCCAGGCCCTCAAGGAAATTGCCGGAGTAGGCATTGCCGGCAAGCTGTTCATCTCCATCGCCGCTGGCAAGGATATCAAGTACATCCAGGATTTGCTCGGCCCGGACGCGCCCATTGTGCGTATCATGCCCAACATCAACGCCAAGGTGCGCGCCGCCACCAGCGGTCTGGCCGTTGGCCCCAAAGCCACTGAAGAACACCGCAAGATTGCCCGCGACATCTTCGCCACCATCGGCACTGTTACCGAACTGCCGGAAAGCCAGCTTGGCGCGTTCATGGTTGTGGCCTCGGCTGCTCCGGCCTTCAGCTACATGTACATCGATGCTCTGGCCCGCGCTGGCGTACGTTTCGGCCTGTCCAAGAAACTGGCTCTGGAAATTGCCGCCAGTCAGGTTTTCGGCAGCGCCAAGATGGTCATGGAAAGCAAAGAACATCCTTTTGATCTGATTGACCAGGTCTGTTCACCTGCCGGTACCACCATTGAAGGCATCACCGCCCTCCAGGCCAATGGCTTTGAAGCCGCTGTGCACAAGGCAGTGGAAGCCGTTTTGCTGCGTGACCGCTCTTTGTAATTGGATAAAAATGCTCCAGTGGGCAACGGGCCTTGAGATGATCAGGCCCGTCCCTTGGGGCGCTCGCCCATAAAATACAGCGAAAGTTTGCAACCGCCTCCGGGGCGGCACTCAAGTACGGCCCGCCCACCATGCTCACGTGCGGTTTTATCCACCAGCGAAAGTCCCAGCCCGGTTCCTTTGGCCTTGCTGGTATAGAAAGCCTCAAAAGCCTGCTTTTTACGTTCTTCATCCATGCCGATGCCGTTATCTTCCACCTCCAGCACGATCCAGTCATCGCGCTGAAAACTGCGTACCGTTATCTCCGGTTTCCAGTTGAGCTGAATGGAGCGTCCGGCTTCGCGTTTCTCGCCCAGAGCATCCAGACTGTTCAGAATGAGGTTGAGCAAAGCCTGTTTGATGGAATCGGCATCAGCCAACACTTGCGCCACCTGTAAATCCACGCGCAATCCCACTTTACCGGCTTCGAGATCAAAACGCAGCAGGGCGGCGACTTCATCAACAATTTGCAGCAAATTGACCTGTACAAATTCGGCCTTTTTGCTGCGGGCCAGATAAAGCAGATCCGTTATGACCCGATTCAGGCGATCCGCTTCGCGGACCATGGTTTTGGCGTATTCCTCGTCCGGTTTGATTCCGGCGAATTTTTTCGCGAAATACTGGGCAAAACCGCGCAGGGCGGAAAGCGGATTACGAATTTCATGAGCCACGCCAGCGGCCAAAGTGCCTACCGCCGCCATCTTTTCCGCCTGGGCCAGGCTGCGCTCCAGAGTGTTCAGGCGGGTACGGTCGCGGATCAGCAAAAGGCGTACCGGTGATTCATCCTCGCCGCGAAAACTGGAAAGCAGTATTTCAAGCTGCTTGCCGCCCACCTCGGCCTGCAACCAGCCGATGTTACCCTGCCCGTCTTTGAGGGGCAGGCCAAACTCGTGGCCGATTTCCTGCCCGAAATCAGTATTGAGCAATCCGGTAACCCGCAGCTTGGGGCCAGACTCCTGAAAGCCTTCCGCCTTGGCCTCAAATTCGGATAATTGCAACGAATCAACAAAGGCGGAGGGCAAATCCTCCAGCCGCTTGCCAGCCATGGTGCCTTCGTTGAAATCCAGCAACCTGTGCGCGGCCGGGTTGGCGGCCTGAATTTCATTGTAGGCGTTAACTGTGATCAGTCCGTCGGGCAGATTGTCCCAAAGTTTGGCCTGAAAGCGCTCCAGCACTCTGGCCTTGCCGACCAAAGCGCGGCGGGACATCAAACTGACCGAAAGACCCCAGATGAATACAGCTGCGGCCAGAATATACAGGCTCTGCAAAATGGCGTTCTGCCGGAAACTGGCATACACGCCCAGGCTGCGTTCCATGCTCATGCCGATGACCAGATAGGCGGGCGTTCCGGCAAACGGATTGGGAGCGGGATTCCTTTCCGCGATAACCTGCGCCAGTGACGTTTGGGGTGACGGCACGGCCTTGGGAATTGCGGGAGATCCGGAGGGCAGGGGTACCTGGGAAGGTTGGGGAACCCTGGGCGTTTTTGGCGTACGGGAAGCCTGAGAGGCCGGAGAATCCTGGGATGATTCCGGCGGCTGGGCTGGCTGGAGGGCAATCCGGCTGGCATAGGCAAAGAAATTTCTTTCGCCCAAAGTTTGCACCGAATACCATTCCTCACCGCGCGCCAGTTCGTCCAATTGCTGACGTTGCAACAATACCGGGCGGATTCTGCCTTGACGGCTCAGGAATACCCGGCGCCCTTTCTCGTCCAGAATTTCAATGTACAGAAGATCGCTATTGCTCCCGAAGTCGGAGAAAAGATCCTGCATTCCGCTCCAGGCCTCTTCGCGGTGTCCTTCAAGCCGCCATTGCCGCCGGAAGGTGTTTTCAATGGTCTGGGCAATGGATTTGGCGCTCACGGCCAGGTATTGGACCCCGGCGTCCTGCTGCTGGCGCAGCATCTGCCAGGTTGAAAGCACCAGCGTAAAACCTATGACCAGCAGGGCCAGCACGGCTGTCAGCAAAGTGCCTTTTTCGCTTTGGCCCGCTACTTCCATTTATGTTCTCCTGCCTGATGAGCTTGATGCGCTTAATGCGTATAACGCGCTCGATGCGTCTGAAGTGCCTGACGCGCTTGATGCATATGACGCGCCAGTGTTGTAAATATCCGGCGAGAATAAACTTAAAACAGATTCGGCGCAATATTTTGCGGATGCCCCTTAAAACAGGGATATTGCAAATTGTGCAAAATGTTGCAAAACTCAGGCGGTAAATTAAATCGGTAAGGGGTTAAACAATGATCAAGGCGGATTTGCATAACCATACCAGGCATTCGCACGCGGCAGACAGCGTTGCGGCCATGGCGGAAGCCGCGCAGGCAAAAGGACTGGAATTTTTCGGGCTTTCAGAGCATTCGCCAAGACCGGACGGCTATCTCTATCCTGCCGATTATCAGGAAAAACTTCTGGCCACCTACGGGCAGTATATAGACGAAGTGAAGTCCTTGCGTGCGGCAAAGCAAAACAACTTTCGGGTGCTGCTCGGTCTGGAGGTTGATTTCATGCCGGATGAAGAGGCGTTCGCCCGCCGGGCCGTATCCGGGCATGATTTCGACTATGTCATCGGCGGTCTGCACTTTCAGGGTAACTGGGGTTTTGATTACGCCCAGGCTGATTGGGACAAGCTTGACGAAACCAGGCGCAGAGGCTGCTATGTGCGCTATTACCGCGACCTTGCCGCCCTGTGCCGCAGCGGCGTGGCCCAGATTATCGCCCACCCGGATTTGATCAAGCTTTTCAGCGCGGACAGTTTTAAGCGCTGGCTGGATACGAAGGAAGCGGAAGAGGTTTTGGCCGAAACCTTCGGCCTGATGAAGGAACTGGATTTGATTATGGAGGTTTCCTCTGCCGGGCTGCGTAAACCCTGCCGGGAAATTTATCCCGGCCCGCGTATCATGGAACTGGCCGCCGGACTGGGCCTGAAAATCTGCCTTTCTTCCGATGCGCACAGCACAGCGCAGATTGCCTATGCCTTTGATGAACTTGAAAGCTACTGCAAAAGCTTTGGCTTCGGCGGCTCCTGGATTGTTGAGGGGGGGCGTCAAGTGGCTTTGCCTTTCGACAAAAATCATTGCTGATGTGCATGTGCAACAAACAAGGGTTACACCAGCAGTTAAAAACCGCCCGCGCTTTACCAACGCGGGCGGTTTTAGTTCTATCTTATTTCAGCTTGTTCTATTTGATGCCGATTTCTTCGTCAGTCAGGTAACAGGCCGGATCTTCGGCCCAGACGTCACCGTAAACCGCTTCGGCTCTGGCCCGGAAGTTACCGGCGCAGATGTTCAGGAAGCGGCATTTGGCGCAGCGGCCCTTAACGTGTTTGGCCTTTTCCTTGAGCTGGGGCAGCAGTTCAAGGTTGGGATCGCTCCAGATTTCCGAGAAGGGGCGTTCCAGCACATTGCCAAAGGTATGGTTGCGCCAGAACTGGTCGGCGTGTACCTGACCATCCCAGGAGATGCAGCCGATGCCGCGACCAGAGCTGTTGCCTTCGTTGAACTGCAAAAGTTCGAAAACTTCTTCGGCCCGCTTGGGATCTTCCTTCTGCATACGCATCCACAGGTAGGGACCGTCGGCGTGGTTATCCACGGTAAGCACTTCCTTGGTCAGGCCCTTGTCAAACATGGCGCGGGTCTTGTCCATGATCAGATCCACCATTTGCCGGGTTTCGGCATGGTTCAGATCTTCCTTGATCAGTTCCGAGCCGCGCCCGGAATAGACCAGGTGATAGAAGCAGATGCGCGGGATTTCCAGATCTTCCACCAGTTGGAAAAGCTTGGGCACTTCCGAGGCGTTGCGCCGGTTGATGGTAAAGCGCAAGCCAACTTTCAGACCTTCGGCCTGGCAGTTTTCAATGCCCTGCAGGGCTTTTTTGAAGGAACCGGGTACGGCGCGGAACTTGTCGTGTACTTCTTCGCCGCCGTCCAGGGAAATGCCTACATAGGAAAGGTTGACCGCCTTGAGTTCACGGGCCTTTTCCTTGGTGATCAAGGTTCCGTTGGTGGAAATTACCGCCCGCATACCCTTTTGCGTGGCATAGGCGGCCAGTTCGGTCAGGTCTTTGCGCACCAGCGGTTCGCCGCCGGAAAAGAGCATGACCGGAGCGCCAAAAGCGGCCAAATCGTCGATCATCTCTTTGGCTTTGGCCGTGGAAATATCGTCCTGCCCGGCCTGTTCGTCCAGAGCTTGGGCATAGCAATGCACGCATTTCAGGTTGCAGCGCCGGGTCATGTTCCAGACCACCACCGGCTTTTTGTCTGCGGAAAATTGCAGCAGGTGCGAGGGAAGCTGGCCGGAATGACGCTGGTAGCGCAGGGCATCCGAAGGTTCGACCTGCCCGCAGTAAAGTTTGGAAATGCCGATCATGGGTTCTCCTTGGAACAATTAACGCTTAGAGCATAACAACAACGTTTCTTATAAAGATATTCACCTGAAAAGCAAGCGACACGAGCGTCTTTTTGCTTATCGGGGCAACACCGCCTAATTATTGGCTGTTTTGAATCTGCGTAATATAAGCCCCAGGCTTTCCTTCCAAAGCCGTGGCGCAAGCCAGCGGCAAAGCGGCAGATACAGAGCCGCGAAGCAAAGGCCGCTGGCGGCCAGAGAGAGGGCCGCTCCCGCGAGCGGGGCCAGGGGCAGGCTGTTTTTGATCAAACCGCAGAGCAGCCAGGCCGGAACGGCGCAGGGCAGCGAAAGAGCCAGCAGTACGCCGGTTCGTGCAAACAGCCCGGCCAGCGCCTCGCTTCCAAACTTTTTTGTCCAGCGCCAGCCGAGCAGGGCAGTATACAGGGCCAGACTAAGCGTACCGGCCAGAGCCACGCCAGCCGGGCCGAGCTGTTGTCCCAAAAGGTAATAGAGCGGCAGGCAGATCAGCGTAGCCAGACTGCCGGTCAGCACCGGGGTGATGGTGTTTTCATTGGCATAGAAGCCGCGCCCCAGAATTTGCTGCACGGCCCAAAAGCCCACGCTGCCCAGCATGATGATCAGCAGCAGTGAAGAGGTGGCTGTATCGGTGGCGGAAAAGCGCCCCTGTTCAAAAATCAGCCGCATCATAGGCTCGGCTGCGGCCATCATCCAGAAGGCCAGCGGGATAATCACGGCCAGCGAGGCCAGCAGGGCGCGATTAAGAGTGGTGTTGAAGCCCTCGCGGTCGCCAGCGGCGGCCAGGGCGGCCAAAAATGGATAGGAAGCCACACCAGCGGCCTGGGCCACCACCCCAACCGGAACCATCATAATGCGCCGGGCGTAGTTGAGCAGGCTGACCCCCCCCTCCGGCCCCAGTGAGCCGAAAACGCGCAGAAAAGCCTCGTCCAGCACCACGATGGACTGCCCCAGCATCAGGGGCAGAGCCAGAAGCAGGAATTTTTTCAGGCCGGGGTGGGTAAGGCAAAGGTTAAGACGCAGCCCGCCGGAGCTTTTGGAGGCGGCGGCCAGAGCGGGCAGGCAGAGGCTGCCAAGAAACGCGCCAACGAGGACGCCCCAGAGGAAGCCCTCCATGCCGCTGCCCGGAAAGAGGTAAAAGAAGACCACGCCGCCAATGATGATGCAACCGTTGTAAATGAGCGGCGTCAGAGCCGGAATGGCGAACTGGCGGCGCATAAAGAGCAGGGCGGTAAAGCAGGCCCCCGGCAAAAAACAGGCTTGGGCCGGAAGAATGATGCGCATGAATCCGGCCAGACGCTGCTGCGCCTCCGGTGCGAAGCCGGGCGCGGAAAGCATGGCCAGTTCGAACGCGAAAACCCAGGCCAGGGCGCTTAAAGTGCTGATGCCAATAACCACCCACCAGAAGGCCGCTGAAAAGAAACGCCAGCCCTCTGCCTCGCTTTGCTTGAAAAAACGATTCAGCAGCGGGATCAGAGTGATGGAGAAGTAACCGCCAGCCAGCAGATAGTTGATGAAATCCGGTATGACAAAAGCCGCGAAGTAAATATCCGTATCCGGCCCGGCCCCATAGTAATAGGAGATGACCTTGTCGCGGACAAGTCCCATGAAGCGCGACAGGAACACGCTGGCCGCCATAATCAGCGCGGCTGGACCTAAACGCTGGGCTTTTGTGAATATATTCGACACTCTCAGAATCCTGATAGGAGTAGTGCCTCATTTTGCCGTGATGCTGCGTCAGATTTCGTTTTTGCCTCTGGTCGAGTACGAAAAGAGTACACTCCCATCGGCAAAAACTCATCTTCCTTGCCTGACGACAAAAGCAGGCACTACCTAAAATCACACATGTTTTTTCAGCCAAATCCGTATGTCTTCAACTTCCTTGATCAGGGCCGGGTAGTCCAGGCTGAGGAAGTTGCCGTTTTCGTAAAGTACGCGCCCGTCAACCATGCTCAGGATCACTTCATGCCCGGAGGCGGCATAAACCAGATGCGAAACCGGGTCGTTAAAGGGCGTCAGGTTTGGGGCGTTAAGGTCAAGGGCAATCAGGTCAGCCGGGCCGTTTTGCGCAAGCTGGCCAAGTCCGGGCCAGTGCAGGGCTTCGGCCCCGCCAAGCGTGGCAAGGTTCAGAACGGTTTGCGCGGGCATGGTCGTGGGGTTCAGGTGAACCAGCTTGTGCATGAGGGCGCAGGAAGACATTTCGGTAAACATGTTCAGGGCGTTGTTGCTGGCCGCACCATCCGTGCCCAGGCCTACGCGTACGCCTTTTTCAAGCATGCGCGACACCGGGGCGGCACCGGAGGCCAGTTTCATGTTGCTTCTGGGGTTGTGTGCCACCACAGTGCCGGTAGAAGCGAAAAGCGCGATTTCCTCTTCGGTCAGATCCACGGCATGGGCCACGGTGGTGCGGCTACCCAGAATTCCGGCCCGGCGGCACTGCTCAACCGGGCGGCAGCCGTTCAATTCCAGGCTCTGCGCGGTTTCATCTTTGGTTTCGGCCAGATGGATATGCATGGGCAGATCCAGTTCTTCGGCCAGAGCCGCACACTTTTCCAGCAATTCCAAAGTGGTGGTATACACGGAATGCGGCGAGATGCAGCAGCGTATGCGCGGATTGCCTTTAAGCTCCTCGGCCTGGGAGCGGGCCAGTTCCAGGGCTTCGTCCCCGTCTTTGGAGGCCAGGGAGGGGAAGCGGATAATGCCTTCGCCTACCAGAGCCTTCATGCCGGTGGAATCGACAGTGCGGAAAATCGGGGCCTCGTTGATATACATGTCCAAAAAGGCTGTGGTGCCGGTGCGCAGCATTTCGGCGCAGGCCAGGAGGCTTCCAGCTTGCAGGATTTCCGTGTTGAATTTGGCTTCCAGCGGCCAGATGTGCTTGTTCAACCATTCCATCAGTTGCAGATCGTCGGCCACGCCGCGCAGCAGGGTCATGGGGATGTGCGTGTGGGCGTTGACCAGGCCTGGCATGATCAGGGCGCGGCCAAGGTTGATGCTTTTGGCCGGGCGGAAGTTTTGTTTTAAGGTTTCCGCCTCGCCAATGGCCACAATCAAACCGGCATCAATGGCCACGGCGGCTTTTTCCAGCAGCGGGCATTCAAGGTTCTGGGTAAGTATATAGTCTGCGCTAATCAGAAGTTCACAATTTTTCATATTCTTTCTACCTTTTTGTAGTGTTATTTATAGATAAGTCCTAAATCTTCGGCCACCTGTTTTTCCATACGCGCCGATTCCATGAAGGTGAGATAAACCAGGGCGAGTGTGGCGTTATTATCCTCGCTGCCGCTGCAAAGTTCGGTTAGCTGATCGCCGGGTATGGTTTCCAGCAGGCGATCCGCGAACATGCCAGCCCATTTGCGGTATAGTTCTACAGGCAGCGCTGGTATTTGGGCGGCAGTGGATTTCAGTGCCGCCTCGTCCATATTCGGTTGACTCAGGGCCAGAAAATCGTACAGGGCTTCGCCACGCCGCGCCGCGTCCGCATCCAGGCGGCCCAGCACCACGGCAATTATATGATCGCGCTTTGCGTTGGACATTTTATTATCCATATACAGCCATCAATTCCGGGGCTACATCACGATTGGCGCCATTACAGCTTATAAAACGCTGCACGGTGAACTGTTTGATAATCGCCGAAGAGTAAAGATTTCGGGTGGCTTCTGTATCGTGATTGCTCAAAACAACGGGTATGCCATTTTCCCAGGCCTGTCTGGCACATGCCGCCAAATCCCGCTGATCCTGGGCCTGAAAGGAGTTTCCCGTGTAAGCCGTGAAACTGGCGGTCTGTGAAAGTGGCATATAGGGAGGATCGCAATACACTACATCGCCTGCCTTGAGGCTGCTGAAGACGGAGCGAAAATCCATTGCCATAAATTCTGTGCTGGTGGAGCGTGTTTTACGATAAAAAGCTCGCAACTCTTCCAGAGGAAAATATGGTTTTTTGTATTTACCGAACGGGACATTGAAGCCGCCCCTGGAATTATACCGAACCAGTCCATTAAAGGCATGACGGTTTACGTACAGCAGCAGGGCGGCCCGCTCTCTGGCCCCGGATGAGGCGTTAAGCCTGTCCCGAAGTTCCGTATAGCTTGTGGGGGTATTATTTTCCGGCGTAAAGAACGAGGCGCAATATTGAATAAAATCTTCGCCTTCCCGCTGAATGTGCTTATATAATTCAATGAGGTCGCTGTTAAAATCGCAAATCAGCGCCTGAGGGAAATCCGCATTGAGATAAACAGCACCCGACCCGGCAAAAGGCTCCACAAAGCGCGTGCCTGACGGCAACTCCCGCAGGATTTTATCCAGAAGGCGGTACTTTCCGCCTGCCCATTTGAGAAAAGGTTTGGTGTACACCAAAATACTCCTGCCGTAATTACCAATTGCGGCCAACCGTATTGCAAAATTGTCATAAAAACAAGGCGCAGTATCACGGCAAACTTGGCCCCTGACAGATGCCGCCTGATTTTGCCGCCATTGCAGGCGGCGGGTATTTTTGTTAAAGCACGGGCATCATAACCCAGCAAGAGGTACTGCAAAATGAAAAAAATATTCGCGGCGGTTTTTGGTCTGGCCTGTTTTTGTCTGCTGGGCAACAGCGCCCTGGCTGCCGATGCAAACAAGGAGAATACAGTGATTAAGCTTGAGACCACCATGGGCGACATCTATATCGAACTTGACGATGAAAAAGCGCCTAAAACCAGCGCCAACTTCAAACGCTATGTCGAGGAAGGCTTCTATAACGGAACCATCTTCCATCGCGTTATCGGCAACTTCATGATTCAGGGCGGCGGCATGAACAGCCTGATGGAACAGAAGGCCACTCATGAGGAAATCGAAAACGAAGCCGATAATGGCCTGAAAAACTATAAATACACCGTGGCCATGGCCCGCACCAACGAGCCGCACTCCGCTTCCTCGCAGTTTTTCATCAACGTGAAGAACAACGACTTTCTGAACCACAAGGGTAAAACCATGTCCGGCTGGGGCTATGCCGTATTCGGCCGGGTGGTCAAGGGGCAGGACGTGGTGCATAACATTGAGGGTGTACCCACCCGCGATTATATGGGACACGGCGACGTACCGGCCATCCCGGTGGTGATCAAGAGCGCTACCGTGGTAGCTGAGGAGAGTATCCAATAGCAGTTACACGAGGTGCGCTTTGAAAACAGCCAAAGCCAGTCGCGGCATGGTAGTAGCGCCACACTATCTGGCCTCCCAGGCCGGACTGGCCGTGTTGCGCGAAGGTGGCAACGCCGTGGAAGCGGCGATTGCCACCGCCGCCTGTTTGTGTGTGGTTTACCCGCATATGAGCGGACTGGGCGGTGACGCTTTCTGGACCATTTATGAGCCGGAAGGTGGCCGGGTGCGCTGCATCGAAGGCGTTGGGCTGTCCGGCAGCCGGGTAAGCGCGGAAGCCTTGCGCAAAGCCGGGCACAAGTACCTGCCCCGACGCGGCTCGCAGGCCATGCTCACCTGTCCGGGAGCTGTCTCCGGCTGGAGCAAGGCTCTGGAAGTCGCAGCCCCTTGGGCGTCTTCTATATCAAGTGGCTTGCCCCTGCCTTTGCCGCGCTTGCTGGAAGACGCCATTTATTACGCGGAACATGGCTTTCCGGTAAGTGCCGGTCAGTCCCGCCTGACGCGGGAAGGACTGGACGAACTTAAAGCGCAGCCGGGTTTTGCGCGGCAGTTTTTGCAGGACGCTCAGCCGCCTGCTCCGGGTATGCGCCATACTTTGCCCGCGCTGGCCCGGACCTTAAGGCGACTTGGCAAGGAAGGGTTGGAGGCTTTTTATCAGGGCAAGCTGGCCGAAGATATTGCCGCCGAACTCAAAGAGGCCGGTTCGCCGCTGACGATGGATGATCTAAAAGCGCAGCGGGCCGCTTTGCGTGATCCACTGCAACTGCGGTTCGGTTCCGGGCCACCCGTCACACTTTATAACTGCCCGCCGCCTTCGCAGGGTGTTTCCTCGCTGATGATCCTGGGAATTTATAACCGGCTCGCGGCAGCAGCCAATAGTTCACAGACCGCCGCCACGGGCGACAGCAGCGACAATTTTGATCTGGTGCATGGTTTGGTGGAAAGCACCAAACTGGCTTTTTTGCTGCGTGACGCGCATCTGGCCGACCCGGAACATATGCGGGCCAGCGTGGAAAGCTGGCTCAAGCCGGAATTTCTGGCGGAATTGGCTGACAAAATAGACCCGGCCAAAGCCATGACCTGGCACAGTCCAGAAACGGGTGGCGATACGGTCTGGTTCGGAGTCATCGATTCCGCCGGGCGGGCGGTAAGCTGCATCCAGAGCATTTATTTTGAATTCGGTTCCGGTGTGGTGCTGCCGGAAAGCGGCATCACCTGGCATAACCGCAGTCTCGGCTTCAGCCTGGATCCGGAACACCCAAATCGCCTTGGGCCGCGCAAGCGTCCCTTCCATACCCTGAACCCGGCTCTGGCTATTTTTGATGACGGGCGAATCATGCCTTACGGCTGCATGGGCGGCGAAGGACAACCGCAAACCCAGGCCGCGCTGTTCAGCCGCTATGCCTGGGAGGGTTATGATCTGCAACAGGCCATCAGCGCACCGCGCTGGTTGCTCGGACGTGCCTGGGGCGATGCAAGCTCAAGCCTCAAGCTGGAGAGTGATTTTTCGCCGGAAGTGACGCGCAAGCTCAAAGAGGCCGGACATCCGGTGGAGCTGGTGCCGCCCCTGAATGACATGATGGGCCATGCCGGAGCGCTGGTGCTGCACAGCACCGGGCCGAATCGCGGCCTGATTGAAGGCGCGGCGGATCCACGCAGTGATGGAGCCGCCGCTTGCTGGTAGCATTTTAGTTTGCCTTGATATTTACACTTTCCCCCGCCACCCAGTGCTTGTGCTCGTCAAAGTAGTAGGCATAGGCGCGTGAGGCCGGGGCGGTATAAAAGCCGGGAATTTCCGCTATGAGCGGGATATTCAGCCGCGCTTCCGCTCCGGCTTTCAGTCCCCGCCAGTAGAGTATCAGTTCGCGCCCCCGGATTTCGTAAGAATCTATCTGCCCGGCGCTCACCAGTTCCTTCAAGCGTTCAAACCGAGGTTCCAGACCGGCGGGCAGGCCAATTATGGCCAGCGGCATGGTCACGTCCTCGTCTTTGCCTGTGACGCTGGCGCGGGCCTTGAGGCTGACTTGCAAATCTACCGGCTCGCCTTCTTTGATCTCGCGGGTGGAAAGTGTTGTTTCCAGCAGCAGCGGACATTCCGGGCTGCTGGCCGGTTGCGGGGTGTTGTAGAGTATTTCCAGGGCAAAGGGCATGTCGCCGCCGCCCTGCATACTTAGTTCAATGCGGTGTTCGCCGGGGCTGAGAGCGGCAGAAAAGTCCGGCAAAACCAAGGCTCCCTGCGAATTTTCATCAAAGTTCACCGGCCCGCCAAAGGGCTTGCCATCCACCATTAGTTGCAGGCTGCCCGGCGCTTTGGGTTTGGATCTGGCCGCATCATAGGCGTTGATGGCTTTTAGGGCCAGAATGGTTGACTGGGTGCTGCCGAACTTGCCCGCCTTGCAGCGCTCGAAAAGCCAGGTCATGGAGCTTTCCACTACGGCGGCGTATTCGTCGCCGCAACGCAGCCAGGCGATAACGGCCAGAGAGGCGGTTTCAATAAGCAGCGAATCACCGCGCGAACGGGTGATGCTGGTTTCCGCGCCGCCAAGGCTGCCGTCTTTGTCCTGTGCTTGTTGCAGGGCGGAGGCGGCTATTCTGGCCGCAGGAAGATCCCCGGCCAGATACAGGATGTTGGCTCCCAACCCCAGCAGGTAAGGATCTTTGCTTTCAGCGGTCAGCTTTTTGGCCGCAGCGATTTCAGCGGTAAGGCTGGAGGGCTTTTCGCCGGATTCCAGCAGGCTCCAGATGATATAGAGGTTGGTCAAAGGGGCCGGAGCCTGCCCGAAGGAATCCAGAGCCTGACTGTTGCGTTCAAAGCCACCCTGACCGTCCCGGCGGGCCAGCAGCCAGGCGCGGGTGCGATCCAGCATTTCCTGATCCACGGGCATGACCTGCTTCATTTCATTGAACTGCATCAGGCCGTAAGCGGTCAGGGCCTCATGGCCGGGATCGCCCCCAAACCATTCATAGCCTTTTTGGGGCGATTCAAAAGCGATCAGCTTGGCGTAGCTCTCGTCCAGCAGGGTGGCGGCCTGTTTGATCTTGTCCGGCGAAACGCCGCTATGCCCAATAAAATATTGCTGGGCCATGACCAGCGGATAACTGGTGGAACTGGTCTGTTCAAAGCAGCCATAAGGCTGGCGCAGCAGGGCGTTAAGCGCTTCTTCCAGATTGGCCAGCGGCGAGGGATAAACCTTTACGTTGGCCGCAAGACTGCCCGGTTCAATTGCATCAGCGATTACAAAGGCGCGGCCAAAGGGTTTGCCGGGACCGACCAGCCCGGAGGCGGTCAGTTGCACCGGAAAGCCACGCGGCAATACTTCCAGCTTGCGGATTACGGTATCGGTATAGGGCGAAGCCGCCGCGCTCATGCTCAATGTGTGCGGGCCGACCGGGTTGGTTTCCAGTTCCAGCAGCACCCTGGTGCGCGAATCCGGCGCAAGCTGCGCGGGCAAAACGGGCAGATATGACTGTCCGGCTTGGCCTGAAGCGGTTTGTATGCTGGCTTTCAGTGTTTCCGAGCGCAGGACCAGGCCGGGTTTATCAAGAGGATCAGCCGTGGCATTGACAAAGACCAGCGGTATGAGTGGGCGGTCACCGGATACCAGCAGCGGCGGCAGTTTAGGCTCCACATGGAAAGGTTCTAGCGAGACAATAACGGCATCGGCCGCGCCAAGCGCTCCGTTGTAACCGTAAGCGTCGGCTTTTACCTTGAAGCTGGTGACGCTGTCGGAAAGATCGAATTCAACCACTGCCTTGCCATCGCGCGGGTTGGTGCGCAGCCCGGCGTTCCAGTAGACGGTTTCCGCAAAATCCGTCCGCTCACCTGCCCGCCGGTTCGGGCGATTTTGGTGCGCGTACTCGCGAATGGCAATATAAGGCAGCGGTTCGGCCATCATCCGTTGCACTTGATCCAGAGCGACCTGTCCGGGGACGCGCTTGGCGGCAAACGGACCCTCAGCTATGCCCGGTTCGGCCTGTATATCGTTTTGGGCAGCCTCCTGCCCGATTTGCCAGGCCTGTTCGTCCAGTTCAAGCGCGATTTCTCCGGCTCCGGCCTGATCGAATTGTTCTTTTTCAGCCAGGTCCGGCACACCCAGCACGGCTGCCCCTTCCTGAAGGTCAGGCGCGGGCGCTGCCAGCAT
This sequence comes from Deltaproteobacteria bacterium, assembly GCA_031285295.1. Classification (GTDB taxonomy): domain Bacteria; phylum Desulfobacterota; class Desulfovibrionia; order Desulfovibrionales; family Desulfovibrionaceae; genus WRHT01. Next base: position 93,995 of record JAITWK010000039.1, read on the forward strand.
GGGTACGGCATCAGGCGCGGCATTCATGACTATCGCATTTTCTTCCACAAACAGTTCCGCTTCCGCGCGGTTGCGGGCCTGAAACTGCCTCAGTTGTATGCCGGGAAGCGGCTGGGGCACCCCACCCAGCATCCGGGGCGAACGGATGGCCAGAGCGCGGCGCACCGCTTCCGGGTCCGCTTTCAGGGCTTCGTCCAGGCGTACCAGCACAAAGCGCCGCCAACCCTGGGTGCCGAGCAGCAGATCTATATCGCGTCCGGCGTTGGGGTTGGCCGGGTCAAAATATACCTTGGCGTCAGCCAGATCTTTAACTTCGTTTTCCAGATAAACCATGACCGGCAGGCTGGGGGCCTGATCGCGGCTTTCCACCATTTCCAGCACGGCATCGTCAGTGACGGTCAGGCCGATCACCGCTTCCACCGGGCGTCCGTTTTCATCCAGACTTTCCAGTTGCAGGCGGACTTTACCGCCCGGCACGCTTTGCAGCGGCTCGCTGGTGATATTGATACGCACCTTGAAACGCGGCTCACGGAAAATCAGGCGCTCGGCCAGGGGGCGTCCGGCATTATCCCAAACCGTGGCCATGAGTACACCTTCAGCCTCGCCGGAGTCCAAACTGACGATCTGACGGCTGCCGGGGGCCAGTTCGGCCTGGGCGATCAACTTTTCGCGGTGATGCAGAGTGATCAGCGCCGCCTGATTGCCTCCAGCCTCGCCGGTTACGCCAGTGCTGGCGGTAGAGTCGATGCTGAAAGCTACCGGCTCGCCAAAAGGATAACTGGCTTTTTCGGCGCGCAGGATAGTGTCTGCGGGGCACGTTTCGGGCAGCGGGAAGAGTCGATTAATGCCGGAAGGCTCCAGCAGGCGCAGGGCGTAGCGTTCGCCTTTGGCCGGGGTAAATTCAAAGCTACCGCGTCCCTCATGAGTGGTTTTGATGGCGGCCACTGGAAGATGCCAGGGCATCAGCACCCGATTGGCGGTATCTGTTTTGACTATGCCTGTGGCGTTCAGTTGGGTCAGGTCTTCATTATCCAGCCTTACAATCTGGCCGGAAATATCCGCTGGTTTTCCGTCCGGGCGCAGCGCCTGCACGTAGACCCGGTTGGTCAGATCGGCCACCAGTTCGCCGCCTTCCGGGTAAAAGGCCAGATCCAGGGTTTGCAGCAGAATGGGAATAGTCTTGCTGGCGGTTTCGGTAAGGCCGCCGTCCTCAATGATAAAGGCCAGGGTGCCTTCGCCGCGCTCTATTTCCGCTGGCAGATCAAAAGATACCCGGCAGATGCCCTTTGGCTCCTCAGCTACGCCCCCCTCCGGACCAGTGGTTTTGCCCGCCGCGCCAGTTGTATTGGACGCACCGGGGCCGACGGCGGCTTTTGTCACTTCAAGAGAAAGTCCTTCCAATCTGGCTACTTCCGCGCCATCAACGCGGGCCACGGCGGTAACTGTGGCAGCTGCCGGGATGCCGCCTTCGGCCCGGCTCACACTCAGCACGGCGGAAACAGTATCGCCGGGGCCGTAGCCTTCGCGCAAAAATTCAATCTGCGTTTTCAGGCGCGGCGGATTATAGACGCGAATTTCAAAGGGGCGCACCGCTTCCGGTGAGCCGCCAACGCTGGCTTTGGCCTGATAGCGTCCCCCGGCGGTTCCGGCCGGAATGGTCCAGCTAAAACCGGCCGAGCTTTCTTCCACTTCGGACAAAGCCGTAAAAAGCTTGTCCTGCCTGGGGCCGGTGATTTCCAGACCGGCCAGACTGGAATAGCCTTGATGATCGATTTGTCCGGCGTTGCCGCGCAGCGGAAAATAGTTGTCGGCCTGCAAAACAACCAGCCGGGTATAAACCGTTTCACCTGGCCGGTAAATGGGCTTGTCGGTGGAGAGGAAGACCAGCAGACGATTTTCGCCGCCCAAGCGATCCGGCGAGGGGGCCAGTTTTTTTCCGTCAGTTATGAGAGCAACGGCGTTGCCGTCAGATATCGGAGCTACGGCGTTGCCGTCAGGTGTCGGAGCAACGGCGTTGCCGTCAGTCGCCAAAGTTGCGGCTTCGCCGCTGACCGCCGTGGCCTCCTGAGCGAGGACAGGCGTGGAGAAATTGAGTATGCCGAACAGGCCGGACAAAATCAGGCCAAGCATTACAAGCGGAATGAGGCAACAACGGCCTTTGCATTTTAAAATTCCGTTCATTATTGCCTCCTGATTTTATTTAGCAGTGTAAACGTAAACGAGCCAAACCTTCCAACTGCTCCGAAAGAGCCAGCGCGTTTGTAGCGGTATCGGCCCAGACGCAAAGTCCGTGTCCGTCCATCCAGATGGCTTGGTGTTCTTTGGCCGCCTCGGCCACAGCTTCGGCCAGTTCGCGGCTGCCCGGCTCAAGCCGGGGTACGCTGCCTATATTGCGGCGCAGCACGTCAGCTTCGAATATCGGCATATCCAGGCGCTCGGCCATGCTTTGGCCGGGCATACGCAGGGCAAGAGCAATCAGGCTGGTCGGGTGCGTATGCAGCACCGCTTTGGCGGCAGGCTGGGCGCGGTAGATGCCCAAATGCATACCGGTTTCGATGGATGGCCCGGGCCCGGCCAGAACTTGACCATCTTCAAGATTCAGGGCCACAAAGTCGGAACCGGTCAAACCCGCCTTGAACGAACGGCTTTTGGTGATTACGCAGAAATTTCCCAGACGCAGGCTGGCATTGCCGTTGAAGCCAACGAGCAACCCGGCGTTGTGGGCAACAGCGCAAATGCCGGTCAGTTCGTTGGCGGCAAAGGTCAGTGCTTCGGCAACACCTTCCGTGCCGGAAAAATCGCCCTTGATGTCCAGCACTGGTGTACCGTCCACCACTTCCAGAGCGTCCAGGCGCAGCAGCATTGAGGAAGCGTAATATTCCATGGCGACTATGGTGGCTTCATGCAAGCCGATCGGATTGGGACGGCCGGATCCGTGGGTGGCGAACACGCCGCACTCGGCTTGCTGCAATGTATTACGATTCGCAAGGTGCAGCCAGGTAAGCACGGTGATTTTTTGCCCTGGTGCGAGTCCTTTCAGGCCCGGCACAAATTCGGGCAGGATTTCCAGCACGGCTTCGGGCGCGTCAGAGCTTCCCGACGGGCATTCTTCCGGCCTATGCAGGGAAGAACGCACACTGCCAATAGCGGAGTAGCCTTGCAGGGGAGAATTCCAGGATTTTTTGGGGGCTTCGGTTTCGTCCGTGGCAAAGGATTCCAGCAGGGCGTCGAAGCTTGCGCCGTAGTTGGCGTTGGTCATATTTTCCCCCTATGTAGGCTCTCATATAGTCACGAGATGAATTTTGGGGCGCTCGTGACTTTATCCGAAATGGTCGAAAGCAGATGAGTGCCATATATCATCAATTGATTTTCCTTGCCAGCGTATGCCCGGCAAGGAACTTGCTTTTCCCAGCACTTGCAGATGCACGCCCGGGCGCAGCGCATCCAGAGCGGTTTGCACCTGCGGGAATAAATCCGGCGAGCAGGCGCAGAGCAGGCAGTAATCGTCTCCACCGCTGAAAGCTTCGGCCAGGGCTTCATTGGCCGGGTAGCGCCGCCGGATTTCCGGGTGCAGGCTTTCGCGGTCCAGATCCAGATCCGCGCCCGGAAAGTCGGGGCGTTTATTTTTACCGGCGGCCAACAGGCGCGGCAAATCTCTGGCCAGACCATCGGAAACATCCATGCAGTGCAGATGACCGTGTTTCTGCAAAGCGGCCAGAAGACGCCCGGCAGCCAGTTGCGGTGTGGGCCTCAGCAGGGCGGCGCAGGCTTGCGGATAGTCGGCCAGGGCGGCCCTCCCTTTGGATTCCAATTCTTTTAGACCCAGGCGAGCCAGACCAAGGTTGGAAAAACCCGGCTCGGAGCAGGCGCTTGCCACAAAAAGAATATCTCCGGCTTCGGCCCCGCGCCGCAAGAATGGGGTGGCTGTTGATCCGGTCTGCGCGGATGTTGTAGAGGCTGTTTGCGCGAATTTTGGGGTGGTATTGGCGGTTCCGGCCAGTCCGGCCTGAAGCGCTCCGCCCCAGACCGTCAGGCTGAAACCGAGCAACGGCGCGGCTGAAATATCGCCGCCGGTAAGGATTATAGCGGCTTCGGCGGCCAGTTTGCCCATGCCGCAAAACATCCGGTCCAGCCAGTCCGGGTCCAGATCCGGCGGGCACATCAGGCCGAGGGAGAAGCCTTGGGGAATAGCACCGGCTGAGGCCAGATCGCTGAGGTTAACGGCCAGGGCCTTGTGTCCGATTTCCTCCGGCTCAAAATAGGAACGCCGGAAATGGTAATTTTCCAGAAAGAGATCCGTGGACAGAGCCAGCGCGGAGTCGGGCATAAATTCCGCGCAGTCGTCGCCCCGGCCAAGCAGCAAGCCAGAATGACCTTGGGCTGTTCGCGCTTGATCCGCTGGGTCTGATTGGCTGGCCCGACAACTTGACGCACCCTGACGCGGAAAGTGCCGGTCGATGATCGCCAGTATTTGATCCTCTGACATTATTTTAGGCGGCATTATTTTGGACATGTTTAGTCGCTTTCCTGAGTAATGTAGGCTCCCATGATCACTTTCAGGCCGAAGCCGGGAAAGTTGATCTGGTACTTGTCCGGCGGGATGAATTTGACGATTTTGCCCCGTCCGAAAATTTTATGCGTGCAAAAGCCGTGTTTGTCACCGTTGTTTTTTTGCGCGGGATTGTCTTCAGTTTGATTTTCAACTCCGCCGTCACCCCCGCCAGTCATCCTGACGTCAGCCTTGTTGTCAGATCTGTTATCAATCCCGCTATCAGCCGCATTATCAGTCCCGTTATCGGCCCCATTAATAATCCAGTTGCCAGCCTCGTCACCGAATTCGTCGTACGGGTCATAGTCAGGCTTTATGCGAGGCTTGTTGGGACGTAATTGTATATTGGCCCTGGCCGAAGGGGCGGCATATGAATTGCCGGACGCGGCAACGCCGCGTTTGATCCAGCCGCCGGTGTAGGCTTCCTGCATTTCGCCGTACAGGGAAGGCGAAATTTCGCGCACAAAAGGGCTGGGCACCGCCGGAATATTGCCGCCCGCGCTCCGGTCATAGAGGCTGGATGGCACGAACAGTCCCAAATAGTCCTTGGCTCTGGTGCAGGCCACGTACATGAGCCGCCGCTCTTCTTCGTAATCTTCCTCGCGCAGCAGGGCGTGTTTGGAGGGAAAACGCTCCTCCACCAGGTCCAGCAGCAGCACCGCGCCCCATTCCAGCCCCTTGGCCGAATGGATGGTGGAAAGGGTGAGGCAATCCCGTTCTCCATCTGCATCCAGTTGCGGATCCTGTGTCTGGGCCAGCGGGTCCTCCAGCGAAAGATCCGCGATGAACAGATCCAGCTCCTCGTAAGAGGCCGAAGTCTGGATTAATGCGTCCAACTCCTGACGGCGTCTTGGGTGATCGTCCGGGTAGAGAACTTCCAGAGTTGGCTGATAATGCTCCGCTACCCGCTCCAGCAGCAGACGCGGCACGGGCGCAAGGCTGCGCAGCCGGTTCAGGAATTCCAGATGTTTTTGCATTTCCGGATGCTTGGCGCAGGTTTTTTCCAGCGTTTTTTGATCGCCAAGTTGCAGGGATTGGTGCAGCCTGAGGGCGGTTTTTGGGCCAATGCCCTTGACCATGCCAGACACCCGGCTGAAAGCCGTGAAATCCAGCTGGTTCTGCACCAGCCGCACAAAGCTCATCACGTCTTTTATGTGCGCTCCATCGACAACGCGAATGCCGCCGTATTTGCGGAAAGGAATACCCAGTTTGTTCAACTGTATTTCAAGATGGTAGGATTGGTAACCGGCCCGAAAAAGTACGGCTATTTCCCGCAAGGGGCGCTCGCGCATAAGTTCCGCCACTTTGGCTGCAGCCAGTCCGCCCTGGCTGAGATCCGAAAGCGGGCGCAGCAGTTGTGGTTTGTCGCCTTCCGCACGCCGGCTGAAAAGATGCTTTTTAAAGCCTTGCGCCGCGTGATCCAGAATGGAATTGCTCAAATCCAGCAAGGGCTGGGTGGAACTGTAGTTTTCTTCCAGGCGGATAAGCTTTGCGCCGGAGTAGGTTTTGGGAAAGTTGAGGATATTGTTAACATTGGCGCCGCGAAAAGCGTAAATGGACTGCGCGTCGTCGCCCACGGCCATGATGTTGCCGGAACCTGGCCTGGCCCCTTCGGCCCCCTGTTCCGCCCCGGCAATGAGCGCGGTAATGCGCGCCTGCACCAGGTTGGTATCCTGAAATTCATCCACCATAATATAGCGGTGCCTGCGGCGGCAGTAATCCAGGGCGTCAGCCCGCGAACGCAGCAGCAGTTCAAATTCAAAAAGCAGGTCGTCATAATCGAGCAGGGCTTTTTCCCGTTTCAGGCGGGAGTATTCCTGCCCCATGCGCAGCATTTCATCGGTGTGCGGCAACAGGTGAGCTGAATCGCGGCGCAGGATGTCGGGCAGATCCTGCTCGCGGTTGCGGCTTTTGCTGAGCAGCCCCAATATGGCCTGGTTGCGCGGAAAGGAGCGGTCGCCCTTGCCAGCCTTGAGTTCTTCCTTGCAATGTTGCAGCAGGGCCAGAGCGTCGCCGGAATCCATGACAGTGGCGTCGCGGCTGTAGCCTTCCGGACGGAACAGGCGCAGTACCGAGTAGGCGAAGGAGTGAAAGGTTCCGCCCTGCACCTGGGCCAGCACACTGGCCGCTTCGTATGCGCTGGCCGCGTCATATGGGCCGGATGTTCCCGGACGTCCGAGCAGTTGCCTGGCCCTCTCCAGCATCTCGTTGGCGGCCTTGCGCGTAAAAGTGAGCAGCAAAATGGATGAAGCCGGGATACCGCTTTGCACCATGTTGGCCAGTCGGTAAACAATGGTGCGCGTCTTGCCGCTGCCCGCCCCGGCAATAACCAGCACTGGCCCTTCCAGGGCGCTTGCCGCCTCATATTGGGCAGCGTTGAGTTCTTTTTGGCAATCGATCATCGGATTTTTTTAGCGCCCGCGCCCGCGGCCCTCGCTCCATTCAAGAAGTTCCTGAATCTCCGGGTTGTCCGGGTCAGCTTTTAGGGCGCGGACGGCCATATCGTAGGCGCTGTCGCGCTTGCCCCAGGCCCGGTACAGTTTGGCGAAGTTGAGCAGAGTGGCGGGATGCGGTCCAAACTGTTTCAGGGCTTTTTGATAAAGGGCCTCGACTTTTTCATACTCGCGCAGTTCCATGCGGCATTTGATCAGCAGACTGAAGGCTTTGGAATCCTTGGGAAATTTATCCATGGAGGCTTCCAGAAAATCTGCGGCTTCAAACAGCAGCTTTGCGTTAAGCAGGGCTTCGCCGATATTGGTCAGCACGTCCGGCTCGTCGCCGAATTCGTCACCCAGACGGCGCAAAATACCCTTGCCCTTGGGGGCCTGCCCCTCGGCCAGAGCCGCCACTCCTTGCTCCCATAGTGACTCGCGGCGTGCTTCAATAGATTCGCAGGCTTGCGTGGCCTGTTCTTCCAGCCTTTCTTTCAGCACTTTGTGGATAACCTTGAGCGTGGCAGCCAGTTTCTCTTCACCGCCGGAAACGTAGCTGATGACCGGCGGCTTGCCCTTGGAGAGGCTTTGTAAAAAGGCGGCAACCGTTGGTTCCCGGCTAAGTTCCTCAACGCTTTCCTGAAGGTGTACCTCGGTTTCGAAGCGGCCTTTGCCCATAACCTTTTGCGGCTGAAATATTTCCGCCGCGCTGATTAAGCATTCGATGGCACGCAGAACCTCGTTGCGTCGCAAATATCCCTTGGCTCTGGCAATGTTTTGAGTAACCAGGGGAGGTACGGTGAAAAGCGCATTGGACATTAGAGCACCAACCTTTTTTATGCTTTAAACTTGACCAGATTATTTCCAGTGCCGTTCTACCAGTTCGCGGTGTTTCTCCAAGGTATCCACCACCACCGGCGGTGTCCAGAAATCGATGCGTCTGCCTTCCAGCCAGCGGCGGCGCAGCAGGGAAGCGTTGATATCCAGGCGGGGCAGCGGCAGGTAAAGCAGGCAACCGGCCTCGCTTACGCGATATATGGATTTGGCTTTGGCCGGCAAATTGATTTTTTTATCATCTTTCAGGGCAGATGGCATGACTTCAGCCGTTGGCCAGAGGCGCAGGGCCTGCTCCTCAAATTCGGCTTCTTCCGTTCCCTGGCGCGGCACTACCAGCAGATTGGCCAAATCCGGCATGTGCTTCCAGTTTTTCCAGCTATCCAGGCCCAAAAAGTCTTCCGAACCCAGGATGAAATATAAATCGCCGTTGGGGTGACGGCGGCGGTATTCGGCCAGAGTGTCGCTGGTATAAGAAGGGCCGGGGCGGTCGGCTTCCAGGGTATCAACCTGGAATTCAGGATAGCCCTGCAAAGCTGCGTGCAGTATCTCCACACGCAGTTCAAATGGCAGCATGCCCAAACCCGGCTTGTGCGGCGGGTTAGCACTGGGTATGAAATACAGCCGATCCGGGGTGAGGGCTTCGTAAACCTCCACAGCCAGCCTTAGATGCCCGTAATGCACCGGGTTGAAGCTGCCCCCCAGCAGGGCAATGGTTTGTGGTTTATTTTCCGTCATTTTATATTTTCCTGTATAACAAAGTTTATGAGTGTAGCCTGTTACGTATCCGCCTGGCAAGTATATGAATAGAACGGCAAAAGCAGGCACTACCGATAGGATGGCAAAATGAGGCACTACCACCAAATCATTTTTTGACATTTGCAAAGCCAACGCATAATAGAAGATTTCTTTATGTGAATATATCAGGAGACGCATTTAATGTCGCAGCAAAACAATCCTAATCTGATCAACTCCATCCAGTCTGAAGTTTCCAAGGAAGCCTCGCCGCTGCTGGATTTTTTAGTCAAAAACTCAAAGAAAATAGCTTTGGCCGTGCTGCTGATCGCCGTAGTGGCCATAGCCTACGGCAGCTACACCCTTTATGCCGAAAGCGCTCTGGAAGAGGCCCGCGACGAGCTTGGCCGCATTGTGGTCAGGCCGGACTCGGCGGAAAAAATTCAGAGTTTGCTTGATTTTGCCGAACCGGCAACGGGTGAATTAAAAACAGCGGCTCTGATGGCTGCGGCCTCTGCCGCCACTACTGTGGGAAATTACGAATTGGCCGCCAAAACCTGGAATCAGGCGGCGGAACTTGTGGGCGAACCCATGTATTTTTCAGCCAGGATGGGAGAAGCCAGTGCGCTTGGCCGTCTGGGCCGGGAACCTGAAGCGCTGGAGATATTGCTGGCCTTGCAGGGCAAAGCCGCGCCTGAACAGCTTCCCGTGCTGAGTGGCATGATTCTCGAAGTGGCCGAGCAACTGGGCCGCTGGGATGTGGCCATGCAGTCCTGTGAGCTGATCATTGGCAACGATGCTGTAACGATGGATAAAGCTTTCTGGCGTCAGCGCCTGGAGTATCTGCGCCTGAAGCAGGCCGAGAGCCCGGCGGGCGAACAGGCTGCCGAGCCGGTTGGCGCTGCAAATTAGAACGTTTCATATTTCAGATTTATCAAAAAAGCCGCCTGGTTTGCCGGGCGGTTTTTTTGTTGCCTTTATTCAAAGTAACCATTGGATTTATCCTGTTTATCCTGATTAACCGCACCGTTATAAAATAATGCACCTGTGCGTAAGGCCAGTATGTGGCATAAGGTTACTAAATCGTAAAGTAATCAGGTTTCGGGCGGTGTCGTCACAAATGAAATTTTCATTTTGTGATGCTGCCGTTTAATCAAGCAAGGAGATTTCTTATGGCTATGATCTGGACTGCGTCGTATGAAACCGGCGTGCCGTTGATGGATAATCAGCACAAGGAGCTTTTCAAGCATATGGACGCTTTGACGGACAAGAGCAAGTCCGGTCAGATATTGCAATCGCTGGAATATCTTTCGCAATATATCGACAAGCATTTTCGCGAGGAGCAGGATCTGCACGCTTCCTGCAAGTATCCGCAGCGGGATGCGCATAAAAAATTGCACGTGGAATTTGTAGCGGCGTATAGGAAACTTCGCTCGGAGTTTGAAAACTCGCCCGGCAAAGAAGCCATCATGAGTATGCGGATTAACCGCAACGCTGTAGAATGGCTTAAAAACCACATTTATGGCCCGGACAAAACCTTTGCCAAATATTATTTTTCGCTGCCGGGCAATGTTGACCCCAAAGCAAAGCTATCCGCCGCTTCGCCCTTTACACGCAGAGCAGCGCCTGAAGCTGCCCCGGCGAAATCGTTCGGCTTGCCATCGCTGGGCCATAAGACCGATCCGCTTAGCAGCGCCGATCAGGAAGTACTGAGAAGGGTTCCGGCTCAGGCGCTGGCCGACGAACTGGTTCGCCGTAGCGATGCCGCGACCAGAGGCGAAACCTCGCCCCGTAGCGTGGCCGGAACCGGTCTGACGCATTAAAATTCAATTCTCTGTTTTCAAAGAAAAGAGGCCTGGCGGGTAGCATCCTCGCCAGGCCTTTGCCTTATCGTGCAAGCTTTTTTGAGTTTAAAATTTTACAATGTCATCCTTCGAATCGAAGGTGCGTTCCTGCGCCGCGAGAAGCTGAGCCAGAATGTCCTGCCCGCCTGATGGCGCGAGGGGCATCATAATCACGTTGGAATTGGAGCGGGCCGCCGCCGCGGTCATCATATCCATATACTGCACGGCGAGCAGGGTATTTGTGGCTTCGCCCGGATCAATACCCGCCTTGTTCAGCGCCTCGACGGACTGGGTAATGCCGCGTGCTATCTCAATACGCTGATCCGCTGTTCCCTGCCCTTGCAGCTTTTTGCTCTCGGCTTCGGCCTGGGCCTCGGCAACCATGCGGATGCGCGTGGCTTCGCCTTCGTAGGTAGCGGCTTCCTTGTCGCGCTTGGCGGCGTTAATGCGGTTCATCGACTCCTTGACCTTGGAGTCCGGGTTGATATCTGTAATGAGCGCCTGCTTGATCTCATAGCCGTAGCCGGTCATGGTATCCTGGAGGCTCTCCAGAATGGCCTTGGCGATGTTCTCCTTGTTTTCGAAAACATCGTCTAGATCCATTTTCGGAACCTCGGCCCGGACAACGTCGAAGACATATGCCTTGATCTGGATGTTGGGGTTGTCGAGCTTGTAGAAGGAATCGAAGACAGCTTCCTTGGTGTCGGCAATGAAGAACTGGACGGAAACCATCATCTCGACGAAAACATTGTCCTTGGTTTTTGTTTCCACCTGCACGTCAATTTGCGTCACACGCAGATTTACCCTTTGCGCCACGCGATCAACAAAGGGGATGATCAGGCTGATGCCCGGCTCGGCTATTTTGTGGAACTTGCCGAAGCGCTCTATGATGGCTTTTGTTTGTTGCTTCACGATGACAACGCACAGCCACAGGATGCCAAGCGCGACAGGCACGCTGAAAACAGGAATCAGAAAATCAAGCATGACGGACTCCTTTGGAGTGTTGTTTCGTGTTAATATTACTGCCTTTTCATAATTTCAGCATATTATAGTCTGGACTGTCTATCGGCAAGAGACCAGCAGCAAGAGCTTCACCAATTTTTTATAAGACATACCCGGATGTCTTGCACAATCTGCTCGAAGCGATCGGTCGGGTTTTCTATCCAGGCCATCATCCGCTGATAAATCCAGTCAGGCTCGGCATGGAGCACCTGGCCGTTGATACGCAAAAATACGTCACAGGCGGCAAAGGCAACGCGCTTGTTTCCATCGACAAAAGGGTGATTGATGAGCAGGCTTTCCAGCAGGGCTGCCGCTTCTTCGGCAATATCCGCGTAGTAGCCGCATTGAGGCCGGAAAACAGCGGTTTCCACCGCGCCCATGTCGCGTATGCCCCTGGCACCGCCATAGCGCTCAATCAAAGCGTGGTGCAAAGCCAGAACTTCCACAGAGGTCAGGTAATCCCTCATTTGGAAAGTTCCAGATACAGGCCGTCAAATTGGTTCATGCTGGCTTGCAGGGCCTGCATGACGTGCTTGCGCGGGGTGTTTCCCTGCTTGCGGTCAACGTATTCGCGCAGGGCTTCATCCACCAAAGATTGCAGTTGCCTGCCTTCATCTCCGGCAATTTTCCTAAGCGTTGCCAGAAGATTGGGATCTGCCTGGGTGGCGAACTTAACCTTTTGAGGATGTTCGGATGTGATTTGCATGGCGCACCTCTTACATAGAGGATAAATCTGCATCATGAAATGTCAAGAAATATCATGATTACCGAAGCGAGCGGTCACAACGCTTAAGGTCAACATGAGGCAGACTATTTTGAGTGTATGATTTTTCGGTAGTGGAGCGCCTTGCTGCGGATTTTTGACTCAAAAAATTCGTTAAGCCGCATTGCTCCATTAAATATAATCGGTAAAGCAAATACTGGAAGGGCATTTGCAAAGTGACCATGTGCATGTACTCATATCCGCAAAGCAAACATCATTTTTCAAAGAAAAAGCCTGACGGACATCTCCCATCAGGCTTTTGACTTTTATCGTTCAAGTCCTTTCGACTTCTCCGGAGCCGGAAGCCCCAGCGCCTCGCGTTGCAAGCCGATATAAACGTCTCTGACCATGCCGAGATTTTCTTGCCGTTGGCGCAGGATGTTTTTTTCAGGCACGGACAGCATACTTTTCATACTGTTGGAAAATCTGGTCGAGTGGCTTTTTATAAACTTCCGGAATGAGTCTAGCGGAAGCCCTGCTTCCTTATCCTTTCCAGAATATGTTTTAGTACCTTGTTGGTAAATTTGCGGATTTTTGATAACTTCCAGCGAGTTCTTAGCCTCTTGAAGCTGCGCTATAGCTCCGAATACGCTTTTATACTGCTCAGGTGAGTTGATGTAAGAGGCCAATTCCTGGCGCAGCATCATTTCTTCTACACCGAGAGCCAAGTTAAGATCTCTGGTTGCTTTAACATCTTTGAGCAGTGACAGGGTTCTGCTTAGATTGTCAGTACGCTTTTGCATGGGTAGAGATTTTTCAAGATCTTCGTAAATCTCCCACCCTCTATCAAGATTGCGTGTAATTTCATCAATTAAGCCAATCTTTTCCATATTCTGCCTCAGCTTCCGACAAATCCCATCCAGCAAGATATTCAGCGCCAAAAACCTCTTTGATGCCTTTGGCCACCCACGGAGTAAGCGGCTTTAATTTAGCTAGGCGTGCGGCTTCTTCGTGATCCCCACGAACATCCGCATCAAGTGACTGATATACGATGCTCATTCTTTCTTCATGCGTTAGTTGACTCATAAACACCTCACAAATTTTTGTTGCGCAACTCCCTATTTATATCCTGATGCGCCTAAGTAAACAAGGCCGAAAAACCGGGACTTGACGCCAGACTCTCTTTGGCATAATTTCCGCTTTCGCCGAATATTTGCGGGAATAGTTCAACGGTAGAGCATCAGCTTCCCAAGCTGAGAGTTGCGGGTTCAAATCCCGTTTCCCGCTCCAGAGATTAAACCAGGCGCTACGAGACAATTAGTTTCGCAGCGCCTTTTTTTTATGAATCGCATAAATGCAATGGCGCTGTAAGGTATAGTTTTTACGGCGCTTTTTTTATTCATTTGGAGTGTGACGATGGGCAATTACGATTTTGAGGCATTGAAAAGTCTGGAGCAAAAAAGTCTCGCCAAGATGGAATTTCTGGCCGTCGAGGAAGACGTACGAGCCTTTTTAGCGCGTGGCTTTTCAAAGTCCACAGTTCACAAACACTTAACGGCCCAAGGTGCATTGCCTTGCTAGTGCCTTATTCTGATCACACCCTGTAGTGCCTGTTTTTTGTTATGTGCCGTTACCACATGGGCGCGTTATTCAGCGGCTTTTCCAGATTGAATTTTTTGAAGCAGTCATCGTCATAAGCCATTTCAACGACAAAAAGGTGGCATCCTTCGCGGGTAGTAATGTTCACGCTTTCTTTGACGATTTCAAGGGCATCGCGCGTATTCAGGTGAATATCGCCAATATCCGCCCCGCCTTCCAGGCACACCAAGTAGGCCTGTCTGTCGCCACCGACCTTGAAGTCGATATTTTTGCCCGCGCTCAGAATTGTCGCATACACGTTAACATCCTGATGCACTTTAATCGGGGCGCTGTTTTCCTTGTTGTTGTAGCCCGTGGCGATTGGGAGCCATTTATTGAACCGGTCTTCCAGGGCGAAGCGATAGTCGCCGTAATTGGGTTTATAGCCGCGCTGATCCGGGAATATCCAAATCTGCATGAAGCGCAGCTCGTCTTTATCCTGCCAGTTATGCTCGCTGTGAAAAACTCCGGTCCCGGCCGACATGTACTGCGATTGCCCGCGCGTCAGAGTGTGGGCGTTGCCCATGCTGTCCTTGTGCGAAAGCTCGCCTTGCACCACATAGGAGATGATCTCCATATCCTGATGCGGGTGGGTGCCAAAGCCTTCCTGCGGTTGAACGATATCGTCGTTGAAAACGCGCAGAACGCCAAAGCGGATATTTTGCGGGTTATGGTATTCCGCAAAGGAAAAATGGAAATGACTGTCCAGCCAGCCGTGCCGCCCACGCCCCATTTTTGTGTGATCAACATACTTAAGCATGATCTTGACCTCCGGTAAATTCGGCGAATGCCGATTATTTTAGTCTTTAATTTACACTATGCCCGGATGACATCAACCCTTTTATTTTTAAAGATTTATTTAGCACAAAAAACGCAATCCCCACAAGGTTTTTACCTTGTGGGGATTGGTGGGAAATTCATTTGGAGCGGGAGACTGGTTTGAAAACCAACACACTAACTGGCTTCTATGGTCATTTCCTCATACGCCAAGGTAATGGACTCGATTGCCACCTCATTGCCATCCCCCTTGAACGATGGGCCTTCAATTTTTGTTGGCCAAGCCTTCAAGAGCTTCCAGGTCATTTTGGGCTTTCCTTCTTCATCAAGAAGGTTGATTGCCACATCCTTGCGTTCAAGTTTGTTGTGGTTTGTGGTAATCCATTGAAAAAATTCGCTGTCAGCGGGGAAGATGCCCTTTTTCAAGGTCACGTCCGTCACTTTTGGGCGACCCGGCATTCTCATTTCTCCCAACTGTTTGCTCAGGCCGTCGCGATATCTGATGACCTCGTATTCCAAAGTAAGACCGTTCACTTCGGAAAAGCCGAGTTCCGCCCCGCCAAAAGACACTGAATACCGAAAATAAACCAGAGGATAGGCCATGATATATGCTCCTTATGGCAGGAATTATGATTGTTGCATCTTATGCGCAAACCGCAGGACGATAAATTCCGCAGGGCGCACAACAGCCATGCCGATATCAATGAACAGACGCCCTTCAAGAATATCCTGCTCCGTCATGGTGCTGCCAAGCCCGACCGCCACATAAAAAGCTTCGGCTGGTGAAGCTCCGGCAAGTGCGCCTTCTTTCCACTTTTGCAGCAGATAATTGTCAATCATGGCCTTGAGTTTGACCCAGAGTGTGGCGTCATTCGGCTCAACAACCGTCCAAGAGGTCGCTCGACGGATAGATTCTTCAATCGTAAGAAAGAAACGCCGCACCGGAATGTAGCGCCATTCCAAGCTGTTGCCATCCAAGGTACGCGCCCCCCACACCAGAACCCCCTGCCCGGGAAAAGAGCGTAAGGCATTGATGGATTTTCCGGCTACGGGATCGCTGTTCAGCGATTCCTGCATGGTCACTGTAATGGTCTGCGAGAGTCCCTTCACGTTTGAAAGACTGACATTTGCCGGGGCTTTCCATACGCCGCGCTGGCGATCTACATTGGCGTAAATGCCCGCTATGGCGGCACTGGGCGGCTGCACCTGAACAGCCCCCTGCACTGCGGAAGCAATAGCCCGATAAACCGCGCTGCTGGATTCAAGTCCGTCAGAAAGACGTTGAATATTCAAGGAGATTCCATTTTCAATAAATTCATATACCTCCTTTTGCTTTTCAGGAGATTGCAAGGCTGCATCAGGAGTACTTATAGACAAGATTTTTTTGTGGTCTTCGATATATCGGCGCATCGCCGCTGAAAGCGTATTGTTGTTTTTTTCGGAACTTTCCGATGATTCAGTAAGGGATTTGAATGCCTCAGCAGTCAAGCTATTGAATTTATCGATAGCTTTTTGCAGGCAGAACAAGTCGTGAAGGGCTGTTTCCAACGAGGCAATGGACGAAGCCGCCGCCGGATCAAGAATATGAAGCGTTAGCAAATTTTCAGGGGTATCGACAGACATACCGGCTTTGACAAGGCAGTGCCGGAAATGCTCATAGCGTACACCTGCTTTGACATCTGTGAGAATATACGGCGTATAGGCTGCGCCATAGCTCAAATTCATGCTGCCAATATGGTCACGGAAATCCTGGCAGTTCTTTTTCCAGGCATCCATATTTGGACTGTGATTCCAATGCAGCAGGGTATTTTTACCATTTGTCGTTTCCGCGATATCTAAAATGGCAAAGCGATTATGCTGCTTCGCGCATTGGGCGAGAGCCGCCTGTTGCACCGAAGGCAGACTGTCACCAAGAAACACCGCTTCCGGCATGACCAGCAACGTAACATCGTCTATGACTTCCAGCGACTTCAATGCATGCAGAAAGTCATCCTTGTCCGTGCTGTCTACGGCGATATTTTTGTAAGCGCCTATGGAGACAACAAAGCAGGAATCCCCGCCGTTTTTAAAATAGGTGTACACAGCCTGGTAAAGAAGGAAACGGCGTTTGAAGTGCACCGCTTCCACATTTTGAAAGCGTCCGCTTGCATCTGTACGGATTTCCACCGCTTCCAGATCAATAGGTGCTTCACGCCCAAAGCGAGTCTCAAAATCTTTGAATGAAGCGACAGGTTCCGGAACACCTGTCAAATCGCGCCCGTCATAGTGCGTTTTTTCTGTATAGCCGATAAAGGCCGGAACAGCCGATGCCACCTCTACAACAACGCCGGGAAGCGTGGAAATTTCCTGCACATAGACGCCCGGAGTCAGATAATTGCCTGTCATGGAGGCTCTCCTTATCGCAGAGTTTTGGAGTACTTATTTTTGCAAATAAACGCGGGTTTGTCATCGGCCATAAAAACACAATCCCCACAAGGTTTTTACCTTGTGGGGATTGGTGGGGAAATTCATTTGGAGCGGGAGACGGGATTTGAACCCGCGACTTCAACCTTGGCAAGGTTGCACTCTACCACTGAGTTACTCCCGCTTATTCTGGAGGCGGCACCCAGATTTGAACTGGGGGTGAAGGTTTTGCAGACCTCTGCCTTACCACTTGGCCATGCCGCCAGAAGCGCGATTTGAAAAATTCTGGAGCGGGAGACGGGATTTGAACCCGCGACTTCAACCTTGGCAAGGTTGCACTCTACCACTGAGTTACTCCCGCTCGAGAGATGAATCGTTTAAGCCAAATACCCCGGATCTGTCAATAACAATATTTTGTATTTTTTTGCTTTACTATGCTCACTCTTTGTTTTAACACTACTGGGTTGATGTGGAAAGGTACTGGCAGAACAGTTACAAGGATCTTGCCGGCCCCAGGAGGCTTTTGTGGAACAGAAGGATGTGGAATATTTCAGGGAATTACTGAATGAGATGCTGGTGGAGGCGCTCAAGCAGTCGGACAGCACCATTGAGGACATGACCGACAGCAACGAGCTTTGCGCCGACCCGGCTGACCGCGCCACCGTCGAATCTGACCGCGCTTTCACTTTGCGCATCCGTGACCGTGAGCGTAAGCTGATCAAAAAAATCAATGGCGCTATCGGGCGTATTGAGGACGGCAGCTATGGCATTTGCGAGGAATGCGGCGATGAAATAGGCGTGCCGCGCCTTAAAGCCAGGCCGGTCACCAAGCTTTGCATCAATTGCAAAAGCAAACAGGAAGAAGACGAGCAACTGCGCGGCGATTGATTTCGCTCGGGCGGATACAAGCTTTTTAAGGGCAAAAAGCCGCGCGCTTTTTCGCCCTTTTTTTATTTTCAGGAAATACTGATTGGTTGTCCCGTATAGGCTTTTGCCGAGCAGGGGCAGTAGGGTTCATGAGTTTTAATACGGAGCCATACCCGGAGGCTGGCATGGATTCGCACGTATTTCGGCTGCTGGCCCTGGAATTGGCCGTCTTTATGAGCGGCGGGCGGGTGGAAAAAGTCCATAGCCCGGCTCCCGGTTTGCTCTGCCTGAGTATTTTTAATCACGGCCTTAAACGCGTGGTAGTGCTACGGCACCGCAAAACCTATCATAGCGGTCTGGCGGCACAGGATCGGCTGTCCAGTCTGCGCGGCGGTACTGCGGGGGGCGCGGAACCGGCCCTTTACCTTACAGAACGCAAGCTGCCCAACCCGCAAAAACCCTCCACTCTGGTAATGACCCTGCGCAAACACATACAGGGGCACAGGCTTGGCGCGGTAGCGCATGATTGGGTAGAGCGGCGCATATTTTTTGGGGTGCCACAGGCCAATAGTTTGCCGCTTTGGCTTTGTTTAGATCTTATAGGTGGCCCCAGCCTTCACCTCGAGTTGCCGGAAATTGCCGCGCCAGTTTGGCCGAACTGGAATGACGCAGACCTATGGCGCGTTTATCCTGTACTTACGCCCCTGCTGCGTAAAAGCCTTGCTGCCCTGGCCGTTTCCGACCCGCTGGAAGCGGCGGCTTTGCTTGGCGATTTGCGTCTGGAAGCCGAGCAGGAGCAAGGCCGCCTTTATTGTTACGCTTTGCCGGATTCATCAATTTTATCCAATGCCCGGCAATCTTCTGATATTGCTGGCGTTTCGCAGCTTTTAAGCGCCTGGCCGCTACCGCCGCAGGTTTGCGGTAACATGATTCCGGGCGAGGAAATTCAAACCTCTGTATCCGCTTATCCTTGCCTGGAAGCCGCCAGACAGCTTTACGAGCCCAAAATTCTTGCTATTTCCGGGTTGGGGGGCGATCCGCAAGCCGAACGCGAGACTGTGAAAAGTGTAGCCCAGGCGCAAAAGCGTCTGGAGCGCACCTTGCTCAAGTTGGATCAGGAAGAGTTACGCCTGCGCGGGCTGGCGGAGTTACGCCGTCAGGCCATCGTTTTGCAGAGTCAGCTTTGGCGTTACGCCCCGGATGAGCGCCTGGACAGGATTTGCCTGAACGCTCAGGAAAGCCCGGATGGTCAGGCTTATGAGATCAAGCTGGATCCCCTGAAAAGCGTGCGTGAGAATATGGCCGAGCTGTTCCGGCAGTCGGATCGCGGGGTGCGTGGTCTGGCTATGCTGGCTGACAGAAGAGGCAAACTGACAGCGGAATTGGCTGAGTTGCGGGAGGGAGGCTTGCCGCCTGGCATCCCTGTTGCGCCTGCTGCTAAAGACAAAAAAGTTGTCAAAGCGGGGCAGGGCAGTCAGGCAGATGCGGTTGGCAAGCTGGTGCAGCGTTTTGTTTCTTCCGATGGCTTTGTTATTTTGCGCGGCCGCAGCGCTTTGGGCAATCAGGCCATGCTCAAGGTTGCCAGGCCGCATGATATCTGGCTGCATGTTCAGGGTGGCCCCAGCGCTCATGTGCTGATTCGGCGCGACAATTTGGGAGTTGAGATACCGGATAATACGCTGCGCGAGGCCGCCATGCTTTCCGCCGTAAAAAGCTGGCGCAAGGCCGAGGCCAAAGCCGAAGTTATTACGGCGCTGGCGCGGGATGTGCGCCCCGTAAAGGGCGGCGCTCCCGGTTCGGTGCTGGTGGATAAACTGCTGGGTAGCCTGATGGTACCGGTGGTTCATGGGCTGGAGGCGGAGTTGGCAAATCGGGCGAAAGACGGAAAAATTATGTATTAATAATTTGTGGGTGCAGGGGGCCATTGCCCCCTGCCAGGGGGTATGGGGGACAGCGTCCCCCATAAAGCGTTATTCAGTTTACTTGGCCGCGATTTTAGCCCAGGTATCCTTCAAGCCGACAATGCGGTTAAAAATTTTACGTTCCGCTGTGGAATCCGGGTCAACGGAGAAATAACCCAGGCGCTCGAACTGTACCCGATCGCCCGGCTTGTAAGCGGCCAGGGCCGGTTCCATCCAGGCTTCGGCAACACTCAGCGAATCCGGGTTGAGGTTGGTGGTGAAGTCCTGCCCTTCGGCCAAGCCTTCTTCCGGATCATCCTGAGTAAAGAGGCGGTCATAAAGGCGGGCCTCGGCCTTGACGGCGTGCCGGGCGGAAACCCAGTGCAGGGTGCCTTTAACCTTGCGGCCATCCGGGGTGCCGCCGCCCTTGCTTTCCGGGTCATAAGTGCAAATCAGGGCAACGATGTTGCCGTTAGCGTCTTTTTGTACTTCCTTGCAGGTAAGGTAGTAGGCGTAGCGCAGCCGTACTTCCTTGCCGGGGGCCAGACGGTGGAACTTGGAGGGCGGATTTTCCATAAAATCGTCGCGCTCGATCAAGAGTTCACGGCAGAAGGGAACCTTGCGGCTGCCCTGATCCGGATCTTCCGGGTTAAGCGGCATCTCGAACCAGTCTACCTGATTTTCCGGATAATTTTCGATAATCACTTTCACCGGGTTCAGCACGGCCATGAGCCGGGGCGCGATTTTATTCAGATGCTCGCGCACGCAAAATTCCAGCAGGCTATATTCGACGCGGCTGTTAGCGCGTGAAACCCCGATGCGTTCACAGAAGTCGCGGATGGCTTCCGGCGTGTACCCACGGCGGCGCAGTCCGCAAATTGTGGGCAGTCGCGGGTCATCCCAACCGGCCACATGCTTTTGCGTAACCAGTTGAATGAGTTTGCGCTTGGAAAGCAGGGTGCCGTTCATGTTCAGGCGGGCAAACTCCGTCTGCTGCGAAGGGAAAAGGCCAAGGGTACGCAGCACCCAGTCATAAAGTTCGCGGTTGTTTTCAAATTCCAGGCTGCACAGCGAATAATTTACGTGCTCGGTGGAGTCGGAAATGCAGTGCGTGAAATCGTACATGGGGTAAATGCACCACTTGTCGCCGGTGCGGTGGTGATGCGCGTGACGGATGCGGTAAAGCACCGGGTCGCGCATAACCACGTTGGGCGAGGCCATGTCTATTTTGGCACGCAGCACGAGCGCTCCGTCCGGAAATTCCCCGGCTTTCATGCGCCGGAACAGATCCAGGCTTTCCGCCACCGCGCGTTCGCGGTAAGGGCTGTCTTTTCCCGGTTCGGTAAGCGTGCCGCGCGTGGCCTGAATTTCTTCGGCGCTCTGGCTGTCAACATAGGCTTTGCCCATGCTTATGAGCTGTTCGGCAAGTTCGTAGAGGCGTTCAAAGTAGTCCGAGGCGTAGCGGGCTTCGCCGTTCCACTCAAAGCCCAGCCAGCGCACGTCTTCCTGAATGGCGTCAACGTATTCGGTATCTTCCTTGACCGGGTTGGTATCGTCAAAGCGCAGGTTGCACTTGCCGCCGTATTCTTTGGCAATACCAAAGTTCAGGCAGATGGATTTGGCGTGCCCGATGTGCAGATAACCGTTTGGTTCGGGTGGGAAGCGGGTCTGAATGCTTTGCGGGTCCAGGCCGTCTTTGATTGCCAGATCTATTTTATTGCGGATGAAATCTTTACCGACTGTTTTTTCAGCAGGCTTGTCTGCGGCGTTGGCGGCTTCCATGTTCATATTTCAGACCCTCGTTTGTTTACTTGAATTGCTGAACTTACATGGCATGGCAACCGCAAGTCAAGCGGCTGTTTGGGTTGTTGCCTGTTTATACCGTTTCGCCGTCACCCGCAAAAAGAACAGCATGGAGAAGACCAGGAGGGCGGTGCCGAACCAGAAGGTGAAGTCCAGGCTGATCAAGTCGGCCAGTCCGCCGCCAAGCAGAACAGAAACACCCACGCTTATATCCCAGGCGATGAAATAGGTGGAGTTGGCCGTGCCGTGATGCTCGGCATCGGAAAGAATAATGAACATGGTTTGATAAGCTGGTGAAAGCAGACCGTAACCCACTCCCATGATCACGGCGGAGAAGAGGAACAGGCTGCTGTCCGTCACCAGGATGAAAGCGCAAAACGCGATGATGGCGCAAATTTTACCAGCCAGAATAACCTGGAGCAGATAGCCCTTGTCCATGAGTTTGCCGGAAAAAAGGCGGCTGACAATCAGGCCCAAAGCCAGGAAAGAGAAATAAAAACCGGCGTTGGCATCAATGCCGTGCTCTTTGGTGTGCAACGAAATGTAGTTGATCAGCAGGCCATAGGGGAAGCCGGTAAGAATCAGGCTGATAAAGCCGGTAAGGGCGCTTTTTAAAAAGAAATCGTTAAGCTGGATGCCGCCTCGTTCGCGTTTCACAATCTCGCGCTGCGGCGGGCGGGCCAGAAGGCCCACAATCATGGAAGCCAGCGCAACGGCGGTGCAGAAGAGAAAAACCGCGTTAAAAGAGAAGCTTTCCACCAGCAGCATGCCGCACATGGGGCCAACGGCCAGGGCCAGGCTGTTGGTAATGCCGTAAAGCCCGATGCCGGTGCCGAGTTTGTTCAGCGGGATGGTATCCACGGCCATGGTGCTGATGGTGGTGCTGGCCGCGCCGAAAACCATGCCGTGCAAGAAGCGCATTCCGGCCAGAAGCAGCAGGTTCATAATCAGAATATAGCCGAAAAAGCAGAAGGTGAAGGGAATCATGCAGATGATGAACACCTTCCTGCGCGGAAAGCTATCCACCAGCCAGCCGGAAAAGGGGCGCACCAGCAGGGCGGCCAGAGCGTAGAGCGACAGCACCAGACCAAGGGTGGTTTTGCTGGCGTCCAGGCTTTCCGTCAGGTAGAGCGGCAGTACCGGCAGAATCAGGTGGAAACAGCAGGAGAACAAAAAGTTGCACAGGCAGAGCAGATTGTAGTTTCTGTTGAACAAAGTTTCGTTTTCAAAAGGCATAACGCCCCCGTCACGCGCGTCTTTTTGTACAAAAATTCATCGCGTGACAATACAGGTTTGTATCCCAAGTACTACAGGCCTGTTGCAATATGCAACAGGCCTGTAGAATTATATAGTTAGTTATTTATATTAAGCAGTTTATTTATTCAAAGTCAACGAGAGGTCCCTCTTCCAGTTCCTCCAGGAACTTGTCGGCCCGTTCGCGCTGTTCGGGTACCACGATGTCGGAGTTGACATATTCGCGGTAGCCGGTACCAGCCGGAATCAGGCGGCCGACAATGACGTTTTCCTTGAGGCCGCGCAGGTAGTCCTGCTTGCCCTTGAGGGCTGCTTCGGTAAGCACCTTGGTGGTTTCCTGGAAGGCTGCCGCCGAAACGAACGAGGAAGTGGTCAGCGAAGCCTGGGTTATGCCAAGCACCAGCGGTTCAGCCGTGGCCGGAGCCATGCCCTGCGCGATGATTCTGGTGTTTTCTTCCTTGAATTCCTGCTTGTCCACCTGTTCGCCAACCAGGAAGCTGGTCTGGCCCGGATCCAGCACCGAGACTTTTTTCAGCATCTGGCGCACGATTACTTCAATGTGCTTGTCGTCGATGGTAACGCCCTGGAAGCGGTAAACGTCCTGGATTTCTTCCACCAGGTAGTCGGCCAGGTGCTTTTCGCCCTTGGTACGCAGGATGTCGTGCAGTTCCGGATGTCCTTCGGTCAAGAGCTCACCGGCTTCCACAAAGTCGCCTTCGGTCACGGTGATGTGACGGCCCTTGGGCACGAGGTATTCCTTGCTTTCGCCAACTTCCGGGGTAACCACGAGCTTGCGCTTGCCTTTGGTTTCACCGGCAAAGGCCACGGTTCCGTCAATTTCGGAAACCAGAGCCATGTCCTTGGGCTTGCGTACTTCAAAAAGTTCGGCCACGCGGGGGAGACCACCGACGATGTCCTTGGTTTTGGAGGATTCGCGCGGCTTACGGGCGATGATGTCACCAGCCGATACTTCCTGTCCGTCGCGCACCATGAGCAGCGCACCCACCGGCAGGGTGTAGAGCGCCGGCAACTGGCTGCCCGGACGGGCAATCGGAGTGCCTTTTTCGTCGCAAACACTGACCGAAGGACGGAAGTTGGTAGTGCGGTACTCAATGATCGACTGCGAGGCGATTTGGGTCGCTTCGTCGATCTTTTCCTGCACGGTCTTGCCTTCGATAATATCGCTGAACTTGGCCAGACCGTTAACTTCCGAGACAAAAGGCTCGTTGAAGGGGTCCCATTCGGCCATGAGCTGACCTTTTTTCACTTCCTGGCCGTCTTCGACAAACAGCTTGGAACCGTTGGGCAGCATGTATTTTTCACGCTCACGGCCCTGGTCGTCAACAATGCTCACCTGGCCGCTCTTGCCGAGAACCATCAAGGCGCCGTCGCGGTTTTTAACCGCTTTCACGCGCGAGAGCACCACATTACCGGCATACATGGCTTCGATGCTGGAACGTTCGATTTCACGCGAGGCCGTACCACCGATGTGGAAGGTACGCATGGTAAGCTGCGTGCCCGGTTCACCGATGGACTGGGCCGCGATGATGCCCACGGTTTCGCCGATGTTCACCAAGTGGCCACGGGCCAGATCCCGGCCATAGCAGAGGGCGCAGATGCCGCGCTCGGCCTGGCAGGTCAGCGGCGAACGGATGGTTACGCTGTTAACGCCAGCCGCATCCAGAGCTTCGGCCACGTTTTCGTCAACCAGGGTGTTGGCTTCAAAAAGCACTTCACGGGTTTCCGGGTGATGCACGGGGTAGAGCAGCACGCGGCCAATAATGCGTTCGGCCATGCGCAGTTTGATTTCGCCGCCCTTGACAAGGTGGCCGATTTCAATGCCGTCAACCGTGCCGCAGTCATGCTGGCCGATGATCACGTCCTGCACCACGTCAACCAGGCGGCGGGTAAGATAACCGGAGTTGGCCGTCTTGAGGGCGGTGTCAGCCAGACCTTTACGCGCACCGTGCGTGGAGTTGAAGTACTGCGAAACGTCCAGCCCTTCGCGGAAGGACGAGGTAATCGGGGTTTCGATGATTTCGCCGGAAGGCTTGGCCATCAAACCGCGCATACCGGCCAGCTGACGCATCTGGTCCTGGTTGCCTCGCGCACCGGAGGTGGACATCATGTAAATCGGGTTGAAAGACTGGTTCAGCTTAACTTCGCCAGTCTTGGCATTAGTGACCTCGTCATAGGAGATCTGCTTGATCATGGCGCTGGACACATCCTGTGTGGCTTTGGTCCAGACGTCCACAACCTTGTTGTATTTTTCCGTGCGGGTGATGATACCGTCGCGGTACTGACGTTCGATATCGTCAACCTCGGCTTGCGACTTGCTCAGAATATCCTTTTTGCTGGGCGGAATTTCCAAATCTTTCACGCCGATGGTAACACCGGCGCGGGTGGCGTATTCGTAACCCGTATCTTTCAGGTGGTCGCAGAGGATAACTGTGGCCTTGCTGCCGGCCTGACGGTAAACCGAGCTGACCAGACGGCCGATGTTCTTTTTGTTCAGTACGCAGTTGACCAGATCAAAGCTCACGTTTTTGGGCAGAATTTCGCCCACCAGCACCCGGCCAGGGGTGGTGTCGATAATCTGGCCGCCCTTTTCGGCGCAACGCATTTTGATCTTGGCATGCAGCGAAACCTGCTTGCTGTCCAAAGCGGAAATAACTTCCCAGGGCGCGGCAAAGATCATGCCCTCGCCCTTTTCAAAGTCGCGTTCCACGGTCATGTAGTACAGGCCGAGCACGATGTCCTGGCTGGGCACGATTACCGGGCTGCCGTTGGCCGGGGAAAGAATGTTGTTGGTGCTCATCATAAGCACGCGGCATTCTACCTGGGCCTCAACGGAAAGCGGCAGGTGCACGGCCATCTGGTCACCGTCAAAGTCGGCGTTGTAGGCGGTACAGACCAGCGGGTGCAGCTGGATGGCCTTGCCTTCCACCAGCAGCGGCTCAAAAGCCTGGATGCCGAGGCGGTGCAGCGTAGGGGCGCGGTTCAGCATAATCGGGTATTCGCGCACCACTTCTTCCAGAATGTCCCAGACCACCAGATCTTCGCGCTCAACCATTTTTTTGGCGCTCTTGATGGTGGAGGCCAGTCCCCGCTCTTCCAGCTTGGAATAGATGAAGGGCTTGAACAGTTCCAGGGCCATCTTTTTGGGCAGGCCGCACTGGTGCAGCTTGAGCTTGGGGCCGACCACGATGACCGAACGGCCGGAATAGTCAACGCGCTTACCAAGCAGGTTCTGGCGGAAGCGCCCCTGCTTGCCCTTGATCATGTCGGAAAGTGATTTCAGCGGGCGACCGTTGGTGCCGGTAATGGCCCGGCCACGCCGACCGTTGTCGAACAGGGCGTCCACCGCTTCCTGCAACATACGCTTTTCGTTGCGGATGATGATGTCCGGCGCACCGAGCTCCATCAGCCGTTTCAGGCGGTTGTTGCGGTTGATTACCCGGCGGTAAAGATCGTTGAGGTCCGAAGTGGCGAAGCGGCCGCCATCCAGCGGAACCAGGGGGCGCAGTTCGGGCGGAATGATCGGAATAACTTCCAGAATCATCCATTCCGGCTTGTTGCCGGATTCCACAAACGCTTCAACGATTTTAAGGCGCTTGGTCAGTTTCTTTTTCTTGGTCTGCGAACGGGTGGCCTGGGATTCCTCGCGCAATTCCACGCGCAGCTTTTCCAGGTCCAGTTCTTCCAGCAGGCTGCGCACGGCTTCGGCGCCCATGCCGACCTTCAGCGCTTCTTCGCCATAGTGGTCGATGATTTGCAGATACTGATCCTCGGAAATGACCTGCTGCTTGGTCAGGTTGGTCTTGCCCGGATCCAGCACCATGAAGGAGTCGAAATAGAGTACCTTCTCCAGATCGGCCATGGTCATGTCGAGCAGGGTGCCGATTTTGGAAGGCAGGGTCTTGAGGAACCAGATATGCGCCACCGGCGCGGCCAGTTCAATGTGGCCCATGCGCTCGCGGCGTACCTTGGAGGCGATAACTTCAACGCCGCACTTTTCGCAGACAATGCCGCGGTGCTTCATGCGTTTGTATTTGCCGCAGTTACATTCGTAGTCTTTGACCGGACCGAAAATTTTGGCGCAGAACAGGCCATCCCGCTCCGGTTTGAAAGTGCGGTAGTTGATGGTTTCGGGCTTTTTGACTTCGCCGTAGGACCATTCGCGGATGGATTCCGGCGAGGCAATGCTTACCTGGATGGCTTTCAGGTTTTTGATGTTGGCCACCTGGGTCGCGGAGCCTCTGGCTGTGAACAGATCGTCCAAACTCATATTCGTACCTGCTTGTTTTTAAAACAGTTCGTCGTTTTTATAATTACTCTTCGCCAAGGATGTTGCTGCTAAAGCTGCCCGGACGCCGGACGCGCTTTTTGGCTTCTTCCTGATGCAGGGTAACATCCAGGCCCAGGGACATGAGTTCCTTGACCAGTACGTTGAAGGATTCCGGCATGCCGGCTTCCAGGAAGTTGTCGCCCTTGACGATTTTTTCATACATCTTCACGCGTCCGGCCACGTCATCGGACTTGACGGTGAGGAATTCCTGCAACAGGTAGGAGGCACCGTAAGTTTCCAGAGCCCAGACTTCCATTTCCCCAAGGCGCTGGCCGCCGAATTGGGCCTTGCCGCCCAGCGGCTGCTGGGTCACCAGGGAGTATGGGCCGGTGGAACGGGCGTGGATTTTTTCGTCAACCAGGTGGTGAAGTTTCAACATGTACATCACACCGGTGGTTACGCGGTTGGCAAAGGCATCGCCGGTACGGCCGTCATAAAGCACGGTTTTGCCGTCGTCCGGCAGTCCGGCCTTGCCGAGCCAGCCCCAAATTTCGTCTTCCGAAGCGCCGTCAAAGACCGGGGTTTTGGTGATGATGCCGGTACGCAAATCCTTTACCGCAACCTTGAACTCTTCGTCGTCCATGGAGTCGATGAGTTCAGCCGTGCGCTTGTCACCGAACACGGCTTTCACGTCTTCGCGCACCTGTTTGAGCGGTTCGCCGCTTTCAAGCAAGCTGGAAAGCTGAATGCCCAGTTCGCCAGCGGCCCAGCCCAGGTGAGTTTCCATGATCTGGCCGATGTTCATACGCGAAGGCACGCCAAGCGGGTTGAGCACGATATCGACCGGGCGACCGTCGCTGAAGAAGGGCATATCTTCCACGGGCAGGATACAGGATACAACACCCTTGTTACCGTGGCGTCCGGCCATTTTGTCGCCCACGTTCAGTTTGCGCTTAACGGCCACATAAACCTTGACCATCTTGATTACGCCGGGGGGCAGATCGTCGCCTTCGGTAACTTTTTCGCGCTTGGAATCATAAACGGCCTTGATGAACTTGACCTGCTGGTCGTAGGCGTCCAGAATTTCGGCCACCTTTTCGTTCACTTCCTTGCTCTTGAAAATACCGGCCAGTTTTTTCACCGGAATTTCGGCCAGAGCTTCGGGGCTGAGCGGATGCCCGGCTTCAAGCAGGACTTCGCCTTTTTTCTTGCCGCTGATGGTGGTTGCCACCTGCTTGCCTTCGGCAGCTTCAGCGATTCTGGCGCGGGTGGACTCGCCAAGGGCTTCGATATGATCGGCTTCCTTGCGGTCCAGAGCGGCCAGTTCATAGTTTTCGATGCTGACCGTGCGCTCGTCTTTTTCGCCGGAACGGCGGTTGAAGACTTTTACTTCAATGACCGTGCCTTCGATTCCCGGCGGCACCTTGAGGGAGGTGTTTTTAACATCGCGGGCCTTGTCGCCGAAGATGGCGCGCAGCAATTTTTCTTCCGGGGTGAGCTGGGTTTCGCCCTTGGGGGTGATTTTGCCCACCAGGATGTCGTCGGGCTTAACAGCCGCGCCGATGCGGATAATGCCGCTGCCATCCAGGTTGCGCAGCATGTCTTCGCCCACGTTGGGAATGTCGCGGGTGATTTCTTCCGGTCCCAGCTTGGTGTCGCGCGCGACCACTTCAAATTCTTCGATATGGATCGAGGTGAAGGTATCTTCCTTCACGCAACGCTCGGAAATGAGGATGGAGTCTTCAAAGTTATAGCCGCACCAGGGCATGAAGGCCACGGTGAGGTTTTTGCCCAGAGCCAGTTCGCCGCGGTGGATGCCGGGGCCGTCGGCCAGCACGTCGCCAGTCTTGACCTTCTGGCCGGGCTGGCAGCTCGGCTTTTGGCCGAAGCAGGTGCTCTGGTTGGATTTGTGGAATTTTTGCAGGTTGTAGGCGCGTACTCCGCCACTTTCCGGGTAGATCCCGTCGTAGCTGACGATGATGCGGTCGGCATCGGCATAGCTGACCACACCGCTGGCTTCGGCCAGGATACAGGCTCCGGAGTCGCGGGCCACGTCGCCTTCCATGCCGGTACCCACCAGGGGCACGTCGTTGCGCAGAAGCGGCACGGCCTGGCGCTGCATGTTCGAACCCATGAGGGCGCGGTTGGCGTCGTCATGCTCCAGAAAGGGGATGAGCGCGGCGGAAATCGAAACCATCTGGCTGGGCGAGACGTCGATCAGGGTGACTTCCTCGCGCGGGCTCATGATCACGTCACCCTGCACACGGGTGATTACGAACTCGTCGGCCAGATTGCCTTCGGCGTCACGGGCCGCGTGCGCCTGGGCAATCACCTGACCGTCTTCGCGGGAGGCGTCCAGATAGACCACCTCTTTGGTGACCACACCATTCTTGACTACAAAATAGGGGGTTTCGATAAAGCCGAAATCGTTGACCTTGGCGTAGGTGGTCAGCGAGACGATCAGACCGATGTTCGGGCCTTCCGGCGTTTCAATCGGGCAGATGCGGCCATAGTGCGAGGTGTGTACGTCGCGGACTTCAAAACCGGCACGTTCGCGGGTAAGACCGCCAGGTCCCAGAGCGGAGAGGCGGCGCTTGTGCGTCACTTCCGACAGGGAGTTGGTCTGGTCCATGAACTGCGAAAGCTGGCTGGTACCGAAGAATTCCTTGAGCACGGCGGCTACCGGCTTGGGGTTGATCAGATCGTGCGGCATCAGCGTGGAGACTTCCTGAAGGCTCATACGTTCTTTAATGGCGCGTTCCATGCGCACCAGGCCGATGCGGTACTGGTTTTCCACCAGTTCGCCCACCGGGCGCACCCGGCGGTTGCCCAGGTGGTCGATATCGTCAGCCGGGCCGTGCGTATCCTTCAGGTTGGCCAGAATTTTGATGGCCTTGAGGATGTTCTCGTCGGAGAGAATGCGCAGGTTCGGATCGTCGGTCAGTTCCAGACGCTGGTTAAGCTTGTAGCGACCGACCGGGGAAAGATCGTAGTAGTCCGGGTTGCGGAACAGGTTATCAAAGAAGCTGGCCGCGATTTCCGGCGTGGGCGGGGAAGAGGGGCGCAGGCGGCGGTAAATTTCCACCTGGGCGGCTTCCATATCCGGGGTCTTGTCCATAACCAGAGTGTCGCGGATAGCCGAGGAGGTATCCGTACCCTTGGTGTGCAGCACGGCGATGCGCGTAATGCCTGCCGCGCGGATGTTTTCAAGCACGCTTTCGGTGACTTCTTCAGCCGCTTCGGCAATCAGGGCATCGCTGCCGGTGAGGAAAACATCTTCGGCCAGATACTGTCCGAGGATGAAATCCGGAGCCACTTCCAGGGTGCCATCGCCCTGTTCGCAAAGCTGGCGCCAGACGCGCTTGGTGATCGGCTTGCCGGCCTTGACCAGCACTTTGCCTTCCTTATCAAGGATATCCTTGTAGGCGTTTTCCTTGCGGTAAAGATCCTTGGACAATTCCCAGTGCAGGCTGCCGTCCTTGTCCAGGCGGAAGTATTCCTTCTGGTAGAAGTACTCCAGAATTTGGGCACGGTTCATGCCCATGGCCTTGAAGAGGATGGTCACCGGCATTTTGCGGCGGCGGTCGATGCGGACGTAGAGGATGTCCTTGTGGTCGTAGTCAAAATCCAGCCAGCTGCCGCGCATGGGGATGATGCGGCAGGAGTAGAGCACCTTGCGGCTGGAGTGGGTTTTGCCCGAATCGTGCTCAAAGATGATGCCGGGCGAGCGCTGCAACTGGTTGACAATGACACGCTCGGTGCCGTTGATGATGAAGGTGCCCTTTTCCGTCATAAGCGGCAGGGTGCCGAAATAGATGTCCTGCTCCTTGATGTCGCGGATGCTGCGGTTGCCGGTATCGTCGTCAACATCGTAGACCACCAGACGCACCTTGATGCGCACCGGAGCCTCGTAGGTCAAACCCTTGCTAATGCATTCGGCCTGGTCGTATTTTGGTTCGCCGATTTCGTAGCTGACATATTCCAGACTGGCGGTCTTGTTGAAATCGGAAATGGGGAACACCGACTTGAACACGCCTTCCAGCCCTTCGTCCGCCGTGCGCGCAGCCTGATCCATCTGCAGGAACTTCTTGTAGGAATCCACCTGCAAGTTGAGCAGGTGCGGAGTGGGGAGCGTGACTGCTATCTTGCCGAATTGTTTGGTAATCTGACCCATATTTTACCTCAAAGCGTTTTTTTCTACAGACCGCCATTTGCGGGCGGCCGACATTGCCTGCCGACCCAACAACAAAGACCGGCAGCCTCCGCCCGTTTCCGGGGGAAGGCTCCGGCTTGGAGCTTTTTTTCTATGCCGCCGTAATTTTTGGAGCGTTAATTGCCCCAAAATCGACGCGGCCAATAGAAGAAAACAGGCGCAACCTAGCTGCGCCTGACAGCGTGCCTGCCAAACAGGAGTTATATTTTTCGCGGGATATGAACAAATTCAGGCCTATTGTTTACATGTTATCTGCACGATGGAGACAACAGCAATTTGTAGCTCTTATCCGATAGTCAAGAAATCTGCAAGGGAAAAATATAATTCTAACGGAAAAAAAGGCAAGGGGGTGAGGGAATGAGGAGCGATAAAGTTGGTAGCAGGTTGTGTTCCGCTGCGGGGGGCGAGGTTATTTATTTGTGCTGTTTGCTTTTGTCAGCTAAATTGGGGATGTTTGAAACTCCAGGAGACATGATAATTTATGAATGATTGTGCGAACACATCTTTCCGGGTAGGCCCGGAAGTCTCGGTAATTATGGCTAGTTATAATTATGCCAGCTATATAAAGGAGGCTATTGAAAGTGTTGTGGCGCAAAGTATGCCGAATTGGGAATTAATTATAGTTGATGACGGTTCTACCGATGCTTCGCTGGAAATACTTGCCGCGTACCCGCAAAAATACGATCGTATCCGTCTGTTACAACACCCGGATCGGAAAAACCACGGTTTGGCAAAAACCCTTCAATTGGGATTGTCCGAAGCGCGTGGCGAACTTATCGCCTTTCTCGAGTCGGATGATTGTTGGACGCCGGATAGCCTGGAAAAACGTTTGCGTCGACTTCTCGAAAGTGGGGCTGATGTGGTTTTCAGCCATGTGCGCGTTATTGATGAATCCAACTCAGGTGTTGTGGGTGACTCTGTTCTGGTACGGTCTATTCATAGATGCTTTAAGAATAAAAAATTACCTTTAAGACTGCTCGGTACGCTGTTGACGAGAAACTGCATTCCGACTTTTTCTTGTGTCATGCTCAAGGCCAAATTTTTATGTGATGCTGACTTCGCTGCCCCTGTGCCGCGTTGGCTTGACTGGTGGTTATGGTTGCAGGTAGCCCCAAAAGGTACTTTTGTCTATGTGTCGGAGGTCTGTACGCTATGGCGGATGCATAATGCAAGCTACAACAGGAAGTGCGGACTGATTGCCTATTTGAAGGATGCTTCCGTTATGTGGCAAGGAATCAGGCGGCTGGTTTTACCCATGTGGGGGCGATTGTCGAGACTTGAACGCCTGTTGTTGAAGCTTCCTTTTGTAATTAGCCTGGTTATGCGCATGGCGAGTATAGTTAGCACAGTTGGTCCAGTAAACTTTATTCGCCGTACTGTTACAAAATTTTCTGGTCTGTAAGCGCTTGTTTGCTTTGATGTAAGTCTATACCTGCGTCATAATGAAGCGCATAAGCTGCACAAGTAGTTCTTCCGGCTTCTTTGTGCCGTCCAAGTGCAAGTCTGGATTGTCCGGCACGTCAAATGGGGCGGAGACACCTGTGAAGTTCGGAATTTTTCCGGAAACAGCTTGAGCATAGAGTCCCTTGGGATCTCGGGCTGCGCAAACTTCCAGGGGAGTATCAACGAATATTTCAAAAAATTCCCCAGACTCGAAGCGTTCCCGTAGGGCTGCACGTTCTTCCTTGTTGGGCGAAATGAAGGAAGCCAACACTATAAGCCCTGCATCGGCCAACAGGCAGGCCACTTCACCTGCCCGGCGTATATTTTCCGCGCGATCACCCATAGTGAAGCCCAGGTCACGGTTTAGCCTGTGGCGCAGGTTGTCACCGTCCAGAGTGTAGATGTGCCTTCCAGCCGCGTATAGTTCTTGGGCGGCCAAGTTTGCCAGAGTACTTTTGCCGGAAGCGGAGAGCCCGGTAAACCAGAATACGCAGGGGTGTTGGTTCTTTTGTGTCGCCTGCGCTGCTTTGTTGATAGTAAAATTGTGCCTTTGTATGGTGTGGCTGCGGTACAAGGCATACTGGAGCATGCCCGCGCCAACCGTATTGCCGCTGACACGATCCACCAGCAGAAAACCTCCCAAATCCTGGTTTTCGTTATATGGCGCAAAGGGCAAGGGACGGCTGAGGGATATTTTTATGCTGCCGATATCATTTTGCTTCAGTTCTTTGGCTGGAGCTTCACACAACGTGTTCAAATCCAGACATGAGGATAGACTCAGTATAGTAGCGTTGGCCTCTGATGTTCCGTGACGAAAAATGTAGCTGCGTCCAGGCACAAGCGCTGACTCACTAAGGCAGACAATACGGGCGGCAAACTGATCGGCCACATCCAGTGGAACATCCTCATCGGCCAAAATATCGCCCCGGCTTACATCGACATCCTCTTCCAATTGAACGCATACGGATTGATCTCTGGCGGCCATAGGCATGTTGCCGTCAAAGGAAGCCAGGCTGCGCACTGTGGCAGTGACGCCTGACGGCTGCACTACCAGTTTTTGCCCAGGCCTAAGTTCACCGGAAACAACTGTGCCAGCAAGGCCGCGAAAATCACCCTGCCGTGCTACCCACTGAACTGGCATACGGAATGGTTGACTTGTTGCATTTACTGGCTCCCAGTTTTCCAGAATATCCAGAACTGTTGGGCCTGCATACCAGTGGGTTGCCTCGCTTTTATGGCAGATGTTGTCACCATGTAGTGCGGAAACAGGTACACAATATACGGAACGGAAAGGCAGTTCACATATTTTTTCGCGATACTCCTCCTCAATGAGGGCAAACGCTGACTGTTTGTATTCAACTCGATCCATTTTGTTTATCGCAACAATGATGTCGCGAATACCAAGAAGCGAGGCGATGGCCGTGTGCCGGACGGTTTGCGGCAAAAGTCCCTTGTCTGCGCGGGTCGCATCAATAAGCAGCAGGGCAACATCTGCGTGTGAGGCTCCGGTGATCATATTGCGGGTGTATTGCTCGTGTCCGGGCGCATCAGCCACCAGATAGCGTCGGGTGGCTGTACGGAAGGAACGGTAGGCCACATCAATGGTGATAGCTTGCTCCCGTTCAGCCAAAAGGCCATCCAGCAGACAGGAAAAATCCGGCAATCCTTCTGACGTGCGCTCTTTTTCCAGCAAGGCCAGTTGATCTTCATACAGAATGCCACAGTCGTACAGGATTCGCCCGATAAGCGTACTCTTGCCGTCATCAACGCTGCCGCAACTAAGAATGCGCAAAAGAGATTTTTCGCCTGACATTAAAAGTACCCCGCCTGTTTTTTCTTTTCCATGGAGCCGGCTTGATCGGAATCAATCAGTCGGCCCTGCCGTTCGGAGTACCTGGCACCGCGTATTTCGGCAACGATGTCTGCTACGGATTCGGCCTCGGACTCAATGGCGCCGGAGAGTGGCCAGCAACCCAGAGTGCGGAAGCGTATTCGGCGTAATTCAAGACTTTCGCCGGGTTCATAGACCATTTTTTCTGGATTATCGATCATGATCCAGGCACCGGAGCGCCGTATCACAGGCCGTTCTTTGGTAAAGTACAGCGGCACTATCGGAATACTTTCAGCCAGGATGTATTCCCATACGTCCAGTTCTGTCCAATTGGACAGGGGAAAGACTCGCATGGTTTCGCCAAGTCCCAGGCGTGTGTTATACAGTCGCCACAATTCCGCGCGTTGGTTGCGGGCGTTCCAGCGATGACCCGAGGCGCGTACGGAAAAGATACGCTCTTTGGCGCGAGATTTTTCTTCATCGCGGCGGGCGCCACCTATGGCCGCGTCAAAACCGTATTTGTCCAGAGCCTGCCGCAATGCCTCTGTTTTCATGATATCGGTATAGCGAGCCGAACCGTAAGTAAAAGGCGTGACGTTATCCTCGTGCCCGGCCGGGTTGGTATAGACGATGAGGTTGAGCTTATGTTCTTTGGCCATGCGTTCGCGAAAGAGGATCATTTCACGAAACTTCCAGGTAGTATCAACATGCATCAAAGGGAAAGGTATGGCAGCCGGGTAAAAGGCCTTGCGCGCCAAATGCAGCATGGTTGAAGAATCTTTGCCTATGGAATAGAGCATAACCGGTTTTTCAAAACCGGCGGCTACTTCACGCAGAATATGTATGCTTTCCGCTTCAAGGGCGTGTAGATGCGGGCTAAGATGCATGTTTTAGTTCCTGTGCTGTTAAATGGATGAGTTACCTTACTTCATAAAAATTTGCGCATCAAGGCTGCTAAACTGCGTAGCGGGGCTGTGACGCGCCAGCTTAGCGAGGTTAACATTTTTGTCAGATTTTCTGCTATTTCGGCAAGCTGCTCTTCGGTTCCGGCAAGTCTTATTCTTGTTGCGACAAGTAGCTCTTCGGTGCTGGCAAGTTTTGTTTGCGCTGAAGTAAGTAACTCAACAAGTTTGGTTTGTACTGCTGCAAATTGCTCTTCGGTGCTGACAAGTTTCGTTTGCGTTGCGGCAAGTTGTTCTTCGGCGTAGGCAAGTTTTGTTTGCGTTGCAGCAAGTTGCTCTTTGGTGTAGGCAAGTTGTTTTTCGGTGCCAGTAAATTGAGTTTGCGTTATGACAAACGCCTGAGCGGCGAGCGGCAGCAAGTCGTCACGATAGGTTGTTTTTGCTAATTTGACTTCAAATTCCAGAGATAAGGCGTCAAGCGTATTGGGCAGGGCGCTACAAATAAAGTAGGACGCATCATTGGATAAAATTGCCCAGTCATCCCACGTCAGGCAATTTTCTGGTGAAAAAGCCAAATTGTGTGTGGTATCGTTGGCTTTATTAAGCCGGGCAAGCAGCACGGCGCTACTCAAAAGATCCAGGCGCAAAGCGGTGATGCGCCCATAGCCAGACAGATCAAAAGTCAAATTGTAACTTCCGTTCGGGCTGAAGGGGCCTTGTTCCAGGTAGGTCTCACCCACACCGTTCCCGATGTCCAGATACAGTCTGGCGGTCAGGCGGCCTTCGGCGTCAGCCAAACGTTCTTGCGTTGTGGCAAGTTGCCCTTCAGTACCGGCAAGTTGGGCTTGCGTTGTGGCAAGTTGCCCCTCGGTACCGGCAAGTTGGGCTTGCGTTGTGGCAAGTTGCCCTTCGGTTCCGGCAAGTTGGGCTTGCGTTGTGGCAAGTTGCCCTTCGGTACCGGCAAGCTGGGCCTGCGTTGTGGCAAGCGCTTGGGCGGCCTGCGGCAGCAAATCGTTGCTATAAGTTGTTTTTGTCGATTTGACTTCAAGCCTCAGAGACAAAACATCAAGTATGTCTGGAAGAGTGCTGCAAGTAAAATAGGCTGCGTCATTGGATAAAATAGCCCAGCCATTCCGTGTAAGGCAATTTTCCGGCGAAAAAAACAATTTATGTTTGGCGGCCTTGGCTCTGTTGATTCGGACTGTCTGCACGAAATCACTTAAAATATCCAGGCGCAGAGCACGGATGCCTTCATATTTCGATAGATCGAAATTTAAATTGAAACTGCCGCTCGGGCTGAAAAGATTTTGATCAAGATATGTTTTCGCAAGGCCTTTGCCGGTGTCCAGATATAGTCTTACGGTCAGGAAGTGCTCTGTGTTTTCACACAAGGCTGGCAGCCGATTAATAGTCCGCTTTTCCGCTATATCGCCTGCTGCGTTATTTTTTAGTGCGGACAATACAAGCACATGATTTTGATGCAGGGAGTGAAGCAGCTTTTCCGTATCAGGCAGGAGTGGTGATTTTTGAGCAATCAGCATTGAATCGCCGAACTGACAACCGGTGTGCATATCCAGCATGGGGGCACCGGTGTTTTCTTTCAAATAAAGAATAGAATCCGGCGGCACGCCGTCATAGACATAATCGGTTTGGACTTCCAGAACGGCAAGGCCGGAACTGCGGGCCAGGGCAGCCATGCCGTCGGCGTAGAAGCGGTAACAATCCAGCGGATACTTATGTTCCTCGCCGCCGGAGGGAGCAATGATGCAGAGCAGGCCGCCGGGCTTGAGCACCCGGCGTATTTCCAGCATGGTGATCCAGAAGAAATCTATATGCTCGAAGGTTTGTCCGGAGATAACCACATCCGCGTAGTCGCCCGGCACATTTTGCCAGTCAAAAGCATTTTCAACGTAAAAATCCACGCCCGGATCATTGGCCGGATTAAGTGTTTTGTAGTTCCAGTTCTTATGCGTGAACAGATCGGCGTAAGAGCCGTCAGGATCGCTGTAACCGGTGGTAGCGAAGCCGGGGCCGTGCCCGCCGATATCAAGAATGGTCAGGTTGCTTTGCTTGTCGAGGTAGCGATCCCGGAAACGCTGCATTTTGAAGTACGATGTTTTGTGCATGAACTTTCGCGTAGTCGGTGTTTTTTATTGAGTAGGCTCGTTTGCGCAAAACAATATCGTATAGCCTTTGATCCAGTTTTGTCAAATCAGCCAGAAGCTTAAGCGTTGCGGGCGGCAGATCCGCTACGCCGGGCCGTCCGGGTGTGGCGTTAATATGAGCGTTATCCGCTGGAAGCGGAATGCCCAAGGCGGACAGTATAATATTTCTGTCTGTCTGGAAAGATTCAAGCAGTCCAATATGAGAGAAATTATCCAGGTGTTCCAGAGCCAAATCCAGCAATTCTTCGGGAGAAAAAGAGGTTTGCGGGCGCGGAGTGTGCGCCCAGTTGCCATAGGCCAAAGCCCAGGTTTGGTTATTCCAGATGCGGATGCGCATGGCCGGATTTTCAAAGCCCTGGAGCAAAAAATCGTCCAGGGAAAGGCGCTGCGCGAGGCCGTATTCAAAGTATTCGTCCGCTTCGCGGCCTTTACAAAAGTAATAGTAGGATAAAATGCGCTCTATTGGGTCGCGCAGAAAGGTAAAGGAATACCGGCCTTCCATAAACCGCCTGTAAAAATCAAAACCAAAGTGCCCGGAAATGAAGCCCATGTTCTTATAGCGGGCCACCATTTCTTTGTTCTGAAAAAACTTGTTTACCAGCGTGAGCTCATCCAAATCGTAAAAATGATCCGCGTGGCTGGATGAGTTGTCATAGCCGTAATAAGCGCGGATTGGCGCAATTAAAGCAGTGCCAGCCGTCTTTTGGATGTGCATGAAGATGGCTGGCACGGAAGGGCTGTTGCTTGCAGAATCAACGCGCATCAAATGAATCCGAGTTGTTTTCCTCGCATCATAGTTAGCGTACTGATGCCAAAAGGCTCCGGCACTGGAATGCGTCCTTTTTGAATTACAACCATGGATACGTTTTTGACCGTAATGTCTTCAAACCATTCCTGGTGCGTACCGCGCAGGGCAATGATTTCAAAAATCAGATTGCTGAGGGCCGATTCATCGTAGAATGTCTCACCACGATTCTGGTAACCCGGCCAGTGCGCCCAGGCCCAGTCTTCAATGATATATAAGCCACCTGGAGCAAGTAGAGGGAACATCATCTCGAAGGTAGTTTTTGTCGGGCCATAAAGATGTGAGCAGTCATCAATAATGATATCCGGGCGCTGGCCGTTGAAATCTTTCAGTACTGTTTCTCTCAGGCCAGGGGCATCCTGAGGCGTTGAATAATGCAACGTGATTTTGTCTTCAAGCTGATGCCGCTTGATTATGCCTGCCACATCGTCACTGGCCGGGCGTAGGTCCACACCGACAACTTTTTCCAGATTTTTAAGAAGCGAGGCACAAAAAAGTACGCTGCCGCCCTCAAAAATACCAAATTCCAAAACCCGTTTGTGCGGAAAACGGGAAAAAAGATCCAGATATACATTCAGGAGACGCTGAGTTTTGCAAAGTAAAATCAAATCATTGTCAGTCTTTTTCTCATAGTGTTGATGATCCAGGGTAAAACGGAGGCCGTTGACCTCAAGCAGGCCATACATGCTTTTTACCGGTTGTTCCAGCCAGTTAACTTCATTCATATCGGACATTTTTTCACTCATTTTTTACCATACCCGCCACATTATTTCCGGCACGCTGCGGCCAGAGGCTTCAATTTCTTTTTTTCGTAGTTTCATTTTCGCATGCAGTTTTTTGCATTTCCCAACCAGCACTTTGCATTCCTCAAAGAGTGGGTTATTCGGGGTGTAAATGTTTACCTCAGAGAATTCCTCAGGAGTGTAAGAACCGTGCGAGGCCAAGGGGGCCACCATGATTTCGTCAACGCAATATTCCGAGGCAAATTCAAGAAGCTTCGGTAACTCCTGATAGTTGTCTTTTTGCAACATAAATATTATTTCCAGCCGCTCCAACGTGCCGGATTTTCGCAAGGAACGAACAAAATTAAGGGCATCCAGCAAGCGAGGCCACTTGAGGCCACGTCTTAGCTTTTCTAATGTTTCTTTGGTGACGCCGTCAATGGACATAGAGAGAATTTTGATGCATCTGTCCCCCCCCTCCAGTTCCTGCCACTTCGCCGAAGAAACCAGAGACATATTTGTAAACAGCTTGACTTTCAGATCTGGATATTTTTCTGGAGTCAGGGATTTGAGAAGCTGCATGGAGTGCCGCGAGGCCAATGCCTCCCCGGCTTGAGATATTGAGAGCAACTTCACAGACGGCAGCAGTGGAGGCAATAGCTCGGATATATTGGAATCCAGGACGGCAACCGTATGGTCATCCGCTTTATATATTGATGCGCGGCACGATGGGCAGGAAAGGTTACAGTCATAATCATAGGCACACTGCACGGCACTGGGGCCAGAAGGTAGCTTGAGCAGTTTGCTCTCAATTATTTTTTGTAGATATGGGTCAGTGATTTCGTGTTGTAATGGAAGGGAACCTTCGCGTAGATAATGGCATCTATATTCATCGCAATATCTATAATCACCATCAAGAATGCTACGCCGCATCTCTTGCATGTCTTCACTGTTCCATGACAGATCTGCGGAAAAGGCGAGTGGCTGCCATACGCCGCAAATGCAATTAAAAATACTAACTTTGCCTTTATCTTTTGGCCTGGATGTGATGCGCATATCGGTAAATGGATAGGCACAAAATCGTTTGGTATTATCATGGAGGTTAGGCGGAAAATCCGGTGGCAAGCCATTATCATATAACGCCCTCTGTGTGGCGTTAACTGCTCGAGCTGTTGCGAGATCGTATTCTTTGAGAGCCCGTGCTTGAAGAGCCGCATTGGCAGCTTCGCGCCAGCGGCCTTCTTCCATAAGCAGACGGGACAGGGCTAAAAAATTACAATGGTTATTTGATTGCAAGTTTGAGAGTTTGTGCAAAAAATCTGAGGCTTGCCCATTGTCTGCCAGTAAGCGAGCCAAGGAGCAAAGTATAAGCACCGGGGCAAAACTGTTGGCAAAGAAGGCTGAAGTACGGCAAGCCAGAAAATCCACATCCACAATATTAACATCCAGCACAGTTGTAAGGAATGTATCTATAGCTTCCGGAATTTTCTCGTAATTATTGGTACAATGAGCTTCGTGAAGCATGCTCCAAATTTTTGGAACATTGCAGGCCAGGCGAGCTTTAAACGCTGCAAATCCGGCATCGCCGTCTCTGGAGGTAAGACCAGCCAGAAGGGTCTCTACAATTCGTTCTGTATCTGTAAACATACCGTATGCCTGTTGAGTTGAATTTTAGTTACCACACCCGCCACATGATTTCTGGTACACTACGCCCGGAAGCTTCAATTTCTTTTTTGCGTAGTTTCATTTTTGCGTGCAGTTCTTTGCAACGCTGCACTTGAGCTTTGCATTCTTCAAAGAGTGGGTGTTCCGGATGATATATGTTAACCTCTTTAAACCCTGCGGGGGTATAAGAGCCACGCGTGACTAAGGGGGCGACCCTGATTATATCAACACACCATTCTGAAGCAAATTCTAAAAGTTTCGACAACTCCAGATAGTTATCCTTTTGTAGCATGAAGCTTATATCCAAGCGCTCCAGTTCGCCGCTTCTACGTAGCGAGCGGACAAATTTCAACGCATCCAATAAGCGTTGCCATTTCAGGCCTCGCCGCAGCTTTTCAAGGGTTTCTTGGGTAACTCCGTCAATGGACATAGAAAGGGTTTTTATACACTTTGCCGACTCACCAAGCTCCTCCCATTTTTTTTGTGAAACCAATGACATGTTAGTTAGAAGATTAACTTTCAGGTTTGGGTATTTTTCTGGGGTCAGAGCTTTTAAAAGGCGCATAGAATGTCGAGAGGCCAATGCTTCTCCCGCCTGAGCCATGTGCAGCCATTTTATAAATGGCAACTGCGGTACAATCAACTCGGATGACATGGCATCTAGAGTGGCTACCGTGGCATCGTCTGATCTTTCGACTTTGGCGCGGCAGGAAGGGCAGGAAAGATTGCAGTCAAAATCATAGCCGAGCTGTGCATTTTGTGGTCCTTTTGGCAATACCACAAGATTATTGTCAATAATATTTCTGAGGTATGGGTCGGCTATGTTGTGTTTCAAGGGCAGTGTGCCTTCGCGTAGAAAATGACATCTATATTCATCACAATACCTGTAGTCACCCTCAAGTATGCTACGTCGGAGTTCTTGGCAATCTTCGCTGTTCCATGACAGATCCTCGGAAAAAGAGATCGGCAGCCAAGCGGCGGCTATACAATGGAAGATGCTTATTTTTTTGTGAATTCCAGATAAAATGCGTATATCTGTAAAAGGAAGAGCGCAAAAGCGATGAGTATTGTCGTGGAGGTTCGGCGGAAAATCAGGCGGCAGTCCGTTGTTATGCAAAGCCTTTTGCGTGTTGTTAACCGCTCTGGTTGTCGCCAAATCAAACTCCCTAAGGCTTCTTGCTCGTAGCGCCGCATCAGCAGCCGCTCGCCAATGTCTTTCCTCCAAAAGTAATTTTGATAAAGCTAAAAAATTTAAATGGTTCGATGGTTGTAGTTCTGAGAGTTTGTACAAAAAATCTGAAGCGTGTTTGCTGTCCGTCTGTAAGCGGGCCAGTGCATATAGTATACGTACTGGAGCAAGACTGTTGAAATATGCATCAGAGTCTCGGCAGGCGGGGAAATCCACATCCACGATATTCGTATCTAACACCGCTGCAAGGAATGTGTTCACAGCCTTAGGGATTTTTGTATAATCATTGGTGCGACGAGCATCGTGAATCATGTTCAATATCTCCGGAGCATTGCGGCTCAAGCGCTCCTTAAATGCTGCAAATCCGACATTGCCATCTCTGGATGTAAGTCCTGCACTGAGTATTTCTGTAACAGTATATATAGTGTGTGCGTGGGGGGGGGGTAATACCGCATTGCGTTTGTGGTGTCAATTTATTCATACAGCAATAACTCCTCAGTATTTTAAATAGTATTCAATATACTATTTATGTTCATAGTTATGAAATAATTTTAATATATTATATTACCACAAATACCAAGAAATATTTGGAACGCTACTACCGGATAATTCAATTTCTTTTTTGTTAAGCATCATTTCAGCGTGTAGTTTTTTGCATCGCTCGATATGTTCTTTGCAGTGAGTAAATAATTTATTATTTGGATTTGATACATTCTCTTCAAAGTATTCATTTGGATTATATGAACCAGGTGAAAATAACGGCGCCACAGAAAGCGTATCAACGCAGTACTCGGATGCCAATTTAAGTAAATCTTCCAACTCCATATAGTTACTTTTCTGAATGACACAAGTAAGATTCACTAATTCAAGTTCACCATTTTTACGCAGAGAGCGCACAAAATCCAATGCTTCCAGTAGACGAGGCCATTTCAAGCCACGCCGCAATTTTTCCACAGTTTTTTGAGTAGCACCGTCAATAGACATAGAAATAGTTTTTATACATTTTGCCGATTCGCCAAGCTCTTCCCATTTTTTTGGAGAAACCAAAGCCATGTTGGTCAAAAGCAACACTTTAAGGTTTGGGTATTTGTCCGGCGTCAAGGATTTCAAAAGACGCATTGAATGCCTGGAGGCTAGTGCTTCCCCTGCCTGTGATATGCGCAGTGATTTTATAGACGGCAACAGTGGAACAACCAGTTTGGACGCCATATCGTCAAAGGCCGTTAGTGTGACATCGTCCATCTTATAAACCTTAGCCCGGCAAGAAGGGCAAGAAAGATTACAATCAAAATCATAAGCTAACTGTGCATTGTGAGGCCCTTCAGGTAGTATTACAAGATTGTTGTCAATAATTTTTCTGAAATATTGGTTGGCTATGTTTTTTTTAAGAGGCAAAGAACCATCTCTAAGTAATGTGCAACGAGCGTCATCACAATATTTATAATTACCCGTAAGTATACTACGCCTAAACTCTTGCATATCTTCACTGTTCCACGACAGATCTTCGGCAAAAGAAACCAGCTGCCATGAGCCACATGAGCAATTGAATACGCTTATCTTGCCTTTGCCATAGTTTGTTGATAGAATACGTATATCTGTAAAAGCCATCTGACAGAAACGTTGATTGTTATCAGTACGTAAATTGGGTGGTATATCTGGTGCCAAACCATTGTCATATAGAGCCTTTTGTGTGTTATTAACTGCTTTGGCAATCGCTAGGTCATAGCTCTTTAGTTTTCTTGCCTGGAGAGCCGCATCAGCAGCCTCTCGCCAATGGCCTTCTTCCATGAGTAGCCAAGAATATGCCACAAAAAAACG
Organism: Deltaproteobacteria bacterium; assembly: GCA_031285295.1. GTDB lineage: Bacteria > Desulfobacterota > Desulfovibrionia > Desulfovibrionales > Desulfovibrionaceae > WRHT01. The sequence goes on from JAITWK010000039.1 coordinate 137,778, forward strand.
ATAATTTTTTGAATCAGCATTTGTTAGTTTGCGCAAAAAATTTGAAGCAGGCTCGGAATTTTTACAAAATTTGGCTAAAGAGCAGAGAATCCGCGCCGGAGCGAATGTATTGGTAAAGAGCCCGGAATCGCGGCAGGCCGGGAAATCTACATCTACGATATTCACATCAAGTGTAGAAGCAAGGAACGAATTTACAGCTGCCGGGACTTTTGCACTAACAGCAGTGCGATGCATTTCTTTGAGAACAGACATGAGCTTTGGAGCAGATTGAGTTATTCTGCCTTTGAATTCAATGAAAGCGGCATCTCCACTTCGGGACATAAGTCCGGCACTAAGGTGTTCCGCAATAGAATCTGCTGAATATGACTCAGCGCACAGTGAGGGCGTTGGACTCTCAAACTTGCCTGTTAAAATAAAATCGTATATTGGCTGTTCAATGGCAGTCAGCTTTCGTAAAAGCTCTTGAGTTGATTCTGGTAAATCTTTTACTGCCGGGCGATTATTTCCGACATTTTCCTTTAGAATTTTCTTAGGCAAAGGTATATCAAGGGCTTTGAGCACAATATCAAAGTCTCGCTGAAAATTCTCCATTGTGCCCACAAATGAAAATGTCTTGATATTTTTTAGCGCCAGTTCGCTGATTTCATCTTCGCTGAACTTCAACAGTCCACGTCCGTTGTTGTTGCTATAGCCATGCGCCAATTGCCAAGCTTGGTTGTTCCATATGTATCCTTTAATCGCAGGATCTGTCAGGCCTAGTTGTAAAAATTCTTCCAGTGATTTTTCATGTGCCAAGGCGTAAACATGGTATAATTCCGGTGGCTGAGAGCGGTAATAGTAATAGCTGGACAGAATCCGCTCCGCCGGGTCGCGCAAAAAAGTGAAGGAGTACCTATCCTTCATGAAGGCTGAGCAAAAGCTGTATCCAAAGTGCCCGGAAATAAAAGGAATATTATTGTGCCTGGCAGTAATGTTTTCCGCACGGAAAAAGGTTGGTCGTTCTGCTTCAGTAAAACCTGCAAGGTGATCGGCATGCGACATCACATTTTTATCGCCATAGTGGGAACGGATGTGGGAGACCAGGGACGTTCCGGCTGTTTTTTGAATATGCATGAAAATTGTCGGAACCAGGTGTTTTTTAGTAGCAGAGTCGAAAATCATTTGTTTTTTCCCAATATATTGAAGTATTGTACATATTCTTTTACAACGTCTTTGGCCGCTCCATCCGCCAATATAATTCCGTTTTCCAGCCAAATGGCCCGCTGGCAGAGTTCACGGACCTCATTCAAAGCATGCGAAACAAAAACAACGGTATCGCCGGAAGAGAGCTTGGCCCGCATGGTGGCTATGGATTTTTGCCGGAAGGGCAAATCACCCACTGCCAGGATTTCGTCCACCAGTAATACATCCGGCCTGGACTGAGTGGCGATGGCGAATTGCAGGCGCATACTCATGCCGGTGGAGTAAGTTGTAAGCGGGTCATCAATAACACGCTCTAATTCAGCATAAGCGGCAATGCCATCCACCATGCTTTCGGCTTCTCTTTTACCAATGCCCAGTTGCAACATCAGTTGCATAACAGTGTTGACACGTCCGGAACATTGCGGAAACATGCCAACCCCCATAGCCAACAACGCTGTACTGACGTTGTGGTTGAGACATTTTCCCGCATCCGGGGCCAGTATTTCGGCCATAACGCGCAAAAGCGTACTTTTTCCCGCGCCGTTAAAGCCGATCACGGCCAGTGAATCACCTTTGTTCAAGGTGAAAGATATACCTTTTAGCACATGCGCTTCAGCAGTTTTTTTGAACAGACGCTTCCTGACAAAGCGCACATGCATGTCGTCAACAGTGATGGCCGGAACCTGTGTATTGGTCATTTGGATACCAGCCGTGGGAATTGTTTATCACAAACAGCTAAAAAGGCATAGCCGAGCAACAGAAGAAAGATGGAAATAGCGAACAGGTAAGCCAAGCGCGTTGGGTTTACCGTACCATGCAGCAGGCATTCCCGGTAGGCGGCAATAAAACTGGCTATGGGGTTGGCATAAAACCAAACAAGATAGCGCTCTGGCAAAAACGCCTCAGGCCTAAAAAACACGCCGGAGCTCCAATAGAGCAGCATGGATATTTTGGGGTAGAGCATGGCGAAATCCGGCACAAAAGGAGTGATGCCGCATAGCAACATGCATACACCAAGGGTAAAAAGCACATAGATAAGTGTAATCGGCACCAGCATAAGCGCGGTGGGCTGCGGTGAAACACCCATAACCAGCAGGCCGCAGCAGAGAAATGCCAGCAGAAAAAGGAATTTAAAAAAACAGGTTACCGTGTGAACTGCCGGGAAGATATACTTGGGCAAGTTAATAGCAAGCAGGGCGGCGCGGTTGTGAAGAAGCAGCGAGGGCGAGGCATTGGTAGCCACAATGAACAGCCGGACGCCAACTATGCCGGTGAGCAGTTCAGTAATGAAGCCTGGACCGCCGCGTTGCAGGATTAGCCCAAAGACAAAATAAAATATGCACAATTCCAGAAGCGGATCAATGATCCACCAAAGAAAACTCAGGTAAGTCCGGCTGTTTTCCGCTGCAAGTGTAATTCTTGCCCGGTATAAAATAATGCCGAGATGCTGTTTGTGCGGCAATTGCATATAGCTAAATTATTTTTCCAATTTTTATTCAGAGTCGGAGTGCGGCGTAAATTCTTCCAGCGCCTCGGCCGTGGCCTGTAAAAAAGCGTAGCCGTATTTTTTGTCCGGTTCCAGGTGCGCGCCCTCGGCCCATTCGTTCCAGGCATTGATGAAGACGAACTGCTGCTCCGGCGGGTTGTGCGCGTGCGTATAATCCAAAATATTCTTCAGCCACTTTTTGTACACCGGCGGCTCGGTGTGGTGGAAGATTAAAGCATTTTTATTCTTGCGCGCAGTATTATCCCAAGCTGGAAAGGCCGTCTTGAAAGTCGTCCAGACAGATGGCTTCATGTATTCTTCAGCATCTACCAGAAAACGGGTGTCGTGTACACTGCCGGAGAAGCTGTCGCAGACAAAGTGCAAATTATTGGCTCCCGGTGTCATGCCGCACTTGTGCGGCGGAAATTCCACCCCGGCGTCAAAGCCCCAGTCGCGTGGATCATCGTGAAAGTCATGCGACAAAGCCGTAATAAGAAAAAGACCGGGCAAACCGTGTTTTTTAGCCGTCTTGCGGAAGTTATCCGTCAATGTCAGTACCCGGGATTTCCGCCAATAATGTGGGCGGTAGATGATCAGGGCTGGCCTGCCATCAATCGTAATGTAGCGGGTATCCTGCAAGAAGGGCAGCATATCTTCTATGAAGCGCTGATCATCTTCCGGCTGCAAGTTTTGGCCTATGAGCAAATCGTCTTCCGAACCGTCCCAACGACGCGACCAAGGCTCGTTGGCCCAACAGAAGCAGAACGGCAAATCCAGGTTTTTGTCCGCCAGGTAATCGAACACTGGCTTTTCCATCATCCGCTTGCCGGAAAACCAGTAATAGTGGAAGCAAAAACCATAAATGCCGTACTGCTTGGCCAATTCAACCTGACGGTGCATTACCTCTGGCACTCGCAGATCATAGAGGCCAAGGTCTATCGGCAGTTGTGGCTGATGGTGCCCAACGAATAGTGGGACGGTCTTGACCACATTGGTCCACTCGGTGAAACCGCGCCCCCACCATGCGTCGTTTTCCGGAAAAGTATGGAATTGTGGCAGATAAAAAGCGATAGCTTTTGGAGCGTCCGGCTGCGGGGCGGTCATTTTTGAGGATATGTCCACAAAACATGGGGACATTTTTTCTGGTAGTTTCTGCACTTGATTCCGGTACTCTGACAAAGCATAGACAGCGATTTGAAAATCGGTATTCTGATCTGTACTTGGCTCCATTCTATGTTCTTTTTTAAAACGAGCGTTACGCCAGGCGTTGCGAGTATTTTTCAGTAGATTCCACAGCGGGCGCGGCAGATATTTTCGTATAAACGGTTTAAACCGCAATAGAGAATAAGTCACTCCAGCTGTGGGGGAAGTGACCACGCCACCTTGTGTATCCGGCACAAGTTTGCTGCGGTAATGCCACATGAGGCGCATTTCAGGTTCGGTCAAAGCACTCAGGCGCTTCAGGTTAAGATCGTGTAGTTCTTGTGCCGGCAGTGCCGAAAGTTGTAATGTCGAGATGTACTGAAGAACATAGGAGAGAGGGTTTGCCGCCACACATCCAAGTACACCCGGATGCACCAGTTTTGTCGGATCATATGGATGCAGTCCGGGCAAATCCCAAATGGTATGTGTTGCCTGCATTACTTCAAGTCCAAGTTCCGAAAATAGATTTGCTATGGACTCAGCAGTGAAAAAGCGCAAATGAGTGCGATCCAGAATGCCATAATCCATGTAATCAAATTTTTGAGCCAGAACTTGGACAGCGATACTGCCGTGCGCCACGTTCGGTAGTGAGACGATCATGCGCCCACCGGGATTCAAGGCTGGGATAAAGTTGCGCAACACGGCCGCTGGCGCGTATAAATGCTCCAGTACATCGCCGAAAACAATGTAATCAAAACCCTGCCTGTAATAACTTTCATAATCATCAAAAATATTCAGATCGACTTTAGCGACATGATCATAAGCTTGACTGGCTTTTGCGATTGCAACGCTCTCCTGCGCGTACTCCATTCCCCACACCCTACAACTTTTCTTGTGATGGAGGTAAATTCCCAAATCTCCGCAGGAGCAACCTACGTCCAAGACGCGCGTTCCCTCTTGTATACATCTGACAATGTGGGTATGCGAAGAATTTGAATCAGTATCGTTGATGGCACTTTTATAGCGTGTGGGATCAAGTTCCGGCATATCTACAACAGCTGGTGAGGGTATATTTTGTGGACTCATAAGCTCTCCTGAGCAAATAGGAAATTTTTTTAAAATAAAAATTGGATTAAATCATGTATGTTTGAGCTTGCAGCGCGTGAAAATAAATTTTTCAGAGAGAAAACCTACCAGTACTATAACTACCATAACCCCCACAGCCTGATCCATGGCATGTAACTCCCGGCCAAAATGTAACAATTGTCCGACACCGAAACGGCTGATGATTGTTACATAAATTTCGGCAGCCATAAGAGAACGCCAAGCGAAAGCCCATCCCATACGAGCGCCATTGGCCAGTTGCGGAAGCGCTGCAGGAAAAACAACCGTGCGCCAAGCATGAAAACCTCGAGACCCCATCACTCTAGCTGCTTGGACATAAATAGGCGGTACCGAGGTAATGGCTTCTTTTGTGCTGAGCGTAATGGCCCACATAGAGCCCATAATCACTACAAAATACATGGCATTTTCACTTTGCCCGAACCATAGTAGAGCTAGCGGTGCCCAACATACTGATGGTAGGGTCTGCAGGCCTAGTGCAACCACTCCCAAAGTACTTCTGGCCAGAAAGCTATGATAAAGAAGTAAGCCTATGCTGATACCAAAGATAAGTCCCATCACATATCCAATAGCCAGGCGGCTTAGCGTTACACCCAAAGCGGAAAGAAGCACGCCATCAAGCATGCTGGAGATCAAATATTTGCCGACATCGAAAGGCGAGGGCAGCAAAATTGGTGATACCCATTTAAGTGCACAGACAACCTGCCAGCAACCAATGAAAATTGCAAAAATAAATATGGCTAGAAGTCTTGTTTTCATTGAATCGACTCTACATTTTCTTTTTGCTGCAAACGTTGGGAAATTAAACTTGCTGTCTGCCCGATACCTGTGTCGTTCATAGTGCGCGGGTGCGGCAGAGAAATCGGCTGATCGTCAATGACGCGTCCGGCTGACATCAAAATTATGCGTGTACCTAAACAAGCGGCTTCTCTGGCATTGTGCGTTACCATGATAACAGTTTTTTGGGTTTCCTTCCAGATACGCTGCATATCTGCGTAAAGCTGTTCCCTGGTCATGGCATCCAAGGCACTGAACGGTTCATCCATGAGCAGGATATTTGGATCTGGAGCTAGAGCTCGTGCCAGCGCCACCCGTTGGCGCATACCGCCGGAAAGTTGGTTGATATGAAAATGATGAACATTGGAAAGGCCCACCAAGTCAAGATAGGCTTCTGCCTTTTTTTGCATTTCGTCGCGACTCATTCTTTCCACGAATTGTAGCCCGTACATAACATTTCCAAGTACATCCAACCAAGGGAAAAGGGCATCCTGTTGAAACATGAGCATACGGTGACGATTGGGCCCACAGACAAGCTCTCCGTTGTTGCGTATAGTTCCCGCATCCAGCTCTGTCAGCCCTGAAATAACTGACAGTAGTGTGGATTTCCCACAGCCGCTACGTCCGAGCAAGCAAAGGTATTCTCCAGCGTTGACGGAAAATGTCACATCGGCCAAAGCAGTCACAAGCCGCCCGTCCCGATTGGACATGTACGTTTTACTCACGTTTTCCAGAGTTAGGCAGGGACTGCTCATGGGTGTATTACCAAACCAGACAGGTCAGGGTTTTCCTTTATAAAATTGGCGCGTTGCGCAGCTTGCAATGCCATGGAAAAATTTTCGGTATTGATAAGTGTATTGAACACAAGGCGAGGCCAAGCGCGTTCTACCAAGGCAAGAGGGAACTTGCGTCTGGTTTGGCGGGTAAGTTCGTCTGCAACACGTTGTCTGGCCTCTTCTGGATGTTCGAGGATCCAAGTGTTTAATTCTTCATGGGCGGCAACGAACTTTTTGACAATATCAGGGTGTTCATCAATAAAATCATTGCTGGCGACTAGTACAGTGGTTATAGAGCTTTCCTCAGGTTCTGCATATACAATTTTTCCTCCAGCTTCCATTTCCAAGCGAGAAACCCAGGGCTCTACAGTCCAGGCCGCATCAATTTTGCCTGTAGCAAAAAGACTGAAAATGGAGGCGTTGGCTGTGGGTATAATCTGCACATCGCCACCTGTCATCGTAACCAACATACCTGCCTGCAAAAACCAATTTCGGCAAGCAATATCCTGGGTGTTGCCCAGTTGGGGCGTAGCAATACGCTTTCCTGCGAAATCTTTAGGCATGGCACTGTAACTACCTTCTGGAACAACTAGCGCGGCTCCTCCGCGTACAGCGCCTGAGACAACATACAGCCCCGAACCACCCGAGCGGATGTAGGCATTCAGAGCGGGGTTTGGACCAACATAGGTAACGTTAACGGCTTTTGCAAAAAGTGCCTCCATGGCAGATGGCCCGGCATTAAAGCTGATCCATTCAAAGTGTATCTCTGGAATACGTTGCTCAAACCAACCATCACCATTAACAGTCATGTTTTGTGCTATCAAAGCATGCGCATGGGTAATGTTTGGGAAATACCCAATAGTTACTTTTACATCTTCGGCGGCGCAAAAATAGCTTGGAGTACCCCAAAAAATAGATAGAAATAATACGAAAGAATAGAAAGTACGAGACATATTTCCTCTTTATTTTTCTTAGTAAAGAATTACTAATGGGATTTTTTATTATAAAGCAAATGGCAAAGGTTTATACACTAAGTCAAGGCCATAGTCATAAAAGAATTTATAATCAACAAAAAATCCCCACCAGCATAACTGCCGATGGGGATTTATAGCACAAAAATAAAACTTATACTACTTCACTTCGACTTCAGCGCCGGCTTCAACCAGCTGCTTCTTGGCGTCTTCGGCTTTGTCCTTGGCGATGGCTTCCAGCAGGGTGGAAGGAGCGCCGTCGACTTTGTCCTTGGCTTCCTTGAGGCCCAGGCCGGTCAGGGCGCGGACAACCTTGATGACAGCGATCTTGTTGGCGCCAGCGCCCTTGAGGATCACGTCAAATTCGGTCTTTTCTTCTTCAGCCGGGGCAGCGGCGGCAGCCGGGGCGGCTGCCATGGCCATGGCCGGGGCAGCGGCGGAAACGCCGAACTTTTCTTCCAGTTCCTTGATGAACTGGGAAAGTTCAAGCACGGTCATATTGGCAATGAAATCAACGACTTGTTCTTTGGTTACAGACATTTTCATCTCCTTAAAAGTTCTTTGGGCTTAGGCGGCTTTTTTTTCTTCTATGGCTTTAAGCGCATAGAGCATACCGCGAATGACGTTGGCGAACAGGGATACGAAGTTGGTGGGCACGGCGTTCATGGTGCCGAGCGTCATGGCCAACAGTTCCTGCTTGCCGGGCAGCTTTGCCAAATCTTCAAGTTCAGCGCTGGTCAGCGCCTTGCCTTCAAGGCTGCCATGCCGGAGCACCAGTTTTTTGCTGGTGCGGGCGAAGTCCGTGATGGCCTTGGCCAGGGCAACGGGATCAGAAAATCCCAGAGCCAGGGCGCAGTTCTCACGGAACATGTCCTTTATGGCATCGTGTCTACCATCAGTAAACGCGATGCGCGCGAGGGTATTCTTCACGATAAGGAGCTCACCGCCCACTTCGCGAAGCTTTACTCTCAAACGGAGCATTTCTTCCACCGGCATGCCCTTGAAGTCAGCGACGACTGTGATCGAAGCGTCTTGAGCCTTGGCTTTGATCCGCTCAATAACTGCTGCTTTTTCAGTTCTATTCACTCGACTCTCCTAGAGCTTTGTGTTGCTGGTGGAATTTACTGAGCCAAAGACTTAACTTTTGTCTCAACAGGAGATTAAGGCCGGGATTACTCCGGTGGCCGCCTGTTTTCTTCGACTCGGAAATTCCATGTCCTTTGCCGATAAGCGGGCGCTTGCGCGCTCGTTGTATAAAACCGGCCGAAGCCGGATTTATTTTTCAATAGTAGCGCTGGGCGTTTTAGGCCGCGCTGCCTTCAATGAACTTGCGGATGACGCTGGGGTCTACCTTGAAGCCAGGACCCATGGTGGTGGAAATGGCCATGGAGAGCATGTAGGTTCCCTTGGCCGAAGAAGGCTTCATACGGTTGACCTGATCCAGCAGAGCCTTGAGGTTGTCCAGAATCTTTTCCGGACCGAAGGAGACTTTGCCCAGAGGAGCGTGCAGCACCCCGGCTTTGTCAACCCGGAACTCGACACGGCCAGCCTTGACTTCCTTGATGGCAGAGGCCACGTCAAAAGTGACGGTGCCGGTCTTGGCGTTGGGCATCAGGCCGCGCGGGCCAAGCACTCGGCCAATCTGGCCAACCAGGGCCATCATGTCCGGGGTGGCGATGGCGGAATCAAAATCCAGCATGCCTTCCTTGACCTGGGCTACCAGATCTTCGGCACCCACGAGGTCCGCTCCGGCTTCCCGGGCTTCGGCCTGCTTTTCGCCCTTGGCGAACACAGCCACGCGCACGGTTTTGCCCAGACCATGCGGCAGGGCGCAAGCGCCGCGCACCATCTGGTCGGAGTATTTGGGATCCACGCCCAGGCGCAGGGCCAAATCGACGGTTTCGTCAAACTTGGCGAAGGAAGCAGCCAAAGCTTTGCTTACGGCTTCATCCACCTGGTGCTTGAACTGTAAATCGACATTTTCTATTGCTTTACGATATTTTTTTCCATGTTGGGGCATTGTAACCCACCTTCCTTAAAGTCGTTCGAATCTCCTGCGGCCGGATGTTCCTGCCTTACTAAGCCAGGCCGGTTTAGCCGATCTGGGCCGAATTTACGTCCTTATGCCGTTTGTGCGACAGGGGCGCTTCGGCGCAAAAGCCCGGCAGCTACCGGGCAGACCGCAGTGCAATTGATTAAACGCTATTTAATATCAATGCCCATGCTGCGGGCGGTACCCATGATGGAGCGCTTGGCGGCTTCCAGATCTTTTGCGGTCAGATCCGGCTGCTTCAGCTTGGCGATTTCCTCAACCTGCTGCATGGAAAGAGCGGCAACCTTGGTACGGTTGGGCACGCCGGATCCTTTTTCAAGCTTGGCCGCCTTGAGCAACAGCACAGAGGCGGGCGGAGTCTTGGTGATGAAGGTGAAAGAACGATCGCTGAACACCGTGATAATCACGGGGATGATCGTGCCTTTCTGATCTGCGGTGCGGGCGTTGAACGCCTTGCAGAATTCCATGATGTTCAGGCCGTGCTGACCCAGAGCCGGGCCAACCGGCGGAGAGGGGTTGGCAGCGCCGCCCGGAATTTGCAGTTTTATTTTGGCGATTTCTTTTTTAGCCATGATCATTTATCCTTACAATACAATATTTTTAGCATCAACCCTTGGACACCTGGACGAAATCCAGTTCGACCGGCGTCTGCCGACCGAAGATGGAAACGGAAACCCTGAGCTTGCCTTTGTCGTAGTTGACATCTTCAACCACTCCGTTAAAGCCGCCGAAGGGACCGTCAATAACCCTGACTTCGTCACCGCGCTCGAAGTTGAACTTGGGACGCGGCTGTTCGTGTCTGGTTTCCATCATGGAGAGGATGCGTTCGGCTTCGCTGTCCAACATGGGAGCCGGGCGGTTTTTGCCGCCCACGAATCCGGTCACCTTGGGGATAGATTGGATCAGGTGCCAGGATTCATCGGTCATGGCCATGCGAATCATCACATAACCAGGGTAGAACTTGCGGGTGAAAGTTTTCTTTTCCCCGCGCACCAGTTCAATGATGCGCTCAGTGGGAATAATCACTTCCTTTACCGCTCCGCCGTCCTGACCGGTGCGCATCATTTCGCGTATAGTCTGCTCCACCCGGTTTTCAAAACCGGAGTAGGTATGCAGTATATACCAGCGCGCCCTGGGTCCGTCTGCGGACAGTTCAGTTTCAACTTCACTCATGACTAGCTTCCAATGCTCGTGATTGCTTCCACGACTTTCACCAGGAACAAATCCAGCGTGCCGAGGAAAATAGACATGACCGTAACCATAATAAGCACGGCAAAAGTTGTAACCCGGATTTCTTTCTTGGTCGGCCAGGTGACTTTTTTGAGCTCAACCCTGGATTCTTCAAAAAAGACCCTGGCGTTCTCAAGCTTGCCGGGCTCGGAAGGAGCTTTTGCCCTGACTTTTTTGTCAGCAGTTTTTTCCGCAGACTTTTTTTCTGCGGATTTCTGCTCAAGCAAGGCTTTTTCCGATGGGACGGATGTGCTGGGCTGGGTGTCTTTAGTGGCCATTTTTGCCTCAAATTGCCGTAACGCGCTCAAACAATATGTGGGTTGATGCGGAAGGACCTGGCCGGTCCTCCCGCACCCACTGGATTATTGGCAGGGCAGGAGGGATTTGAACCCCCAGCGGGCGGTTTTGGAGACCGCTGCTCTACCGTTGGAGCTACTGCCCTGTAACAGAGACACTACTTGGATTCGCGGTGAACCGTCATTTTCTTGTCCCAGGGACAATACTTTTTCAGTTCGAGACGACCTGTGGTGTTCTTTTTATTCTTTGACGTCGCGTAATTACGCCGCTTGCACTCGGTGCAGGCGAGCTGAATATTGATACGCATTTATTACTCCAGAATTTCGGTCACCACGCCGGCGCCGACAGTGCGGCCGCCTTCGCGGATGGCGAAACGCAGGCCCGGTTCCATGGCGATGGGGTGAATCAGATCCACGATAAAGGTGGAGTTATCGCCGGGCATAACCATTTCCACACCTTCAGGCAGGGCGATAACGCCGGTGATGTCGGTGGTACGGAAGTAGAACTGCGGACGATAGCCGGAGAAGAACGGAGTATGACGGCCGCCTTCTTCCTTGGAGAGGACGTAAACTTCGCCCTTGAACTTTTTGTGCGGGGTGATCGACTTGGGAGCCGCAAGCACCTGGCCGCGTTCCACGTCTTCACGCTTGATGCCGCGCAGAAGCACGCCCACGTTGTCGCCGGCCTGACCCTGGTCGAGCAGACGGCGGAACATTTCAACGCCGGTGCAGGTGGTCTTGACGGTCGGCTTGACGCCAACGATTTCGACTTCTTCGCCAACCTTGATGATACCGCGTTCGACACGGCCAGTAACCACGGTGCCGCGGCCGGAAATGGAGAACACGTCTTCGATGGGCATCAGGAAGGGCTTGTCGATGTCGCGCTGCGGTTCAGGAATGTAGCTGTCGCAGGCGGCAAGCAGATCACGCACGCCCTTGTTGTCTTCGGCGTCGGCCTTGTCGCATTCCAGAGCCTTGAGGGCGGAACCGCGAATAACCGGGGTGTCGTCGCCGGGGTAGCCGTAGCTGGTGAGAAGTTCGCGAACTTCCATTTCAACCAGTTCGAGCAGTTCTTCGTCGTCAACCATGTCGCACTTGTTCAGGAACACCACCAGGTAGGGCACGCCAACCTGACGGGCAAGCAGGATGTGCTCGCGGGTCTGGGGCATGGGGCCGTCGGTGGCGGCAACCACGAGAATGGCGCCGTCCATCTGGGCCGCGCCGGTGATCATGTTCTTGATGTAGTCGGCGTGGCCGGGGCAGTCGACGTGGGCGTAGTGGCGGCTGGCAGTTTCATATTCCACGTGCGAGGTGGAAATGGTAATGCCGCGTTCTTTTTCTTCCGGAGCCTTGTCGATTTCATCATAGGAGATGAACTTGCCGGTGCCGAGCAGACCGGCGGTCTTGGTGATAGCCGCGGTCAGCGTGGTTTTGCCGTGGTCGATGTGACCGATGGTGCCGATGTTTACGTGGGGCTTAGTGCGCTGAAATTTTTCCTTACCCATGATTAACACTCCCTGCTGTTAACTTTGTTTGCCATGTGCGGACAACTTTTTTGTGTTCCTCAAAAGAAAATGGAGCCCACGAGCAGGATTGAACTGCTGACCTCGTCCTTACCAAGGACGCGCTCTACCGACTGAGCTACGTGGGCTTGTGGCGCTCACAGAGAGAACTTGAGCTTGGGATGGAGCGGGAAACGAGACTCGAACTCGCAACCCTCAGCTTGGAAGGCTGATGCTCTAGCCATTGAGCTATTCCCGCGCATTTTGCCGTAGTTCTCCGACAGGAGCCCTGTCTCCTACAGCCAGGCCGTATGTTATACGGTTTGGCGGTCGCCTGTTTTTGCAGACACAAGGGCATTTGCCACAGTTCCGGCTTAAAAGCAAGAACTACCTTTGGCTGTTGCCTCTTTTTGCCGTGCTGCTCCGACAGGCATTATTTTCTGGTGGTGGGGGATGGATTTGAACCATCGAAGTCGTACGACGACAGATTTACAGTCTGTTCCCTTTGGCCGCTCGGGAACCCCACCATTTTTATATCTATTGCTCACCGCTTGCGGAGAGGCTCATTTACTGGAGCTGGCGATGGGACTTGAACCCGCAACCTGCTGATTACAAATCAGCTGCTCTGCCAGTTGAGCTACGCCAGCTAGCGAAGGAAGCTTATTATACAGACTCGTTTCAAAAGGCAAGAAATTTTTTGCGAAAAATTCAACTTTCTTACCGGATGATAAAAGTAAGCATTGCGGCAGTAAAAAAACTCGCCTCCGGCCTTGCTGGTCTGGGTCTAAGCCTGGCGTCCGGCATCCGCGTCTTCCGGGTGGTGGATGATTTCCGTGCCGATGCCGCTGTCGGTAAACAGTTCCAGCAAAATGCAATTTTCAACCCGGCCATCAATGATCATGGCCTTTTCCACTCCTTCTTCCAGGGCTTTCAGGCAGCACTGGATTTTGGGGATCATGCCGCCTTTAAGAGTGCCGTCGGCAAACAGCCCGGCGGCTTCTTCCACGGTGATCGAGCGGATAAGATTTTTGCTTTCGTCCAGCACTCCGGCAACATCGGTGAGTAACAGCAGGCGCTTGGCCTTGAGCGCTCCGGCCACGGCTCCGGCCACGGAATCGGCGTTGATATTGTAGGTGTTGCCGGATTCGTCAACACCAACCGGGGCGATGACCGGAATGAAGCCCGCGCCGGAGAGCGAGTTGATCAGATCGGTATCAACGCTGGACACTTCCCCGACCTTGCCGAGATCGATAATTTCCGGGGGCAGCGCGGAATCTTTTTCGGATTTCGCATACAGGCGGAGCTTTTTGGCCCGCAGGCTGTGCGCGTCCTTGCCGGACAACCCCACGGCGCGTACCCCGGCCAGATTGAGCAGATTGACGATTTCGTTGTTTACCTGCCCGACCAGCACCATTTCCACCACATCCATGGTGGCGTCGTCGGTCACCCGCTGCCCATCGCGGAAGGTGGATTTGATGCCAAGCTGTTCAAGCATGCCGCCGATTTGCGGGCCGCCGCCGTGTACGATAACCGGCTTTATGCCCACATAGCGCAGTAGAGCGATATTTCGGGCAAAGGCCTGCCCCAGTTTTTCGTTTTCCATGGCGTGTCCGCCGTATTTGATGACCACGGTTTCGCCGAAAAAGCGTTTGATATAGGGCAGGCACTCTATTAGAAGCTGGGCTTGTTCCTGTTGCAAATTCATATAATGATTCCTTTTAGATGCGGATACGCGAATAAAGCTGTCCTAAAAGAGGGCTGGAATACAGGCGCAGGCGGTTCAGCAGCCAGTTTCCGTTTTTATTTTTAACCTTGAAGCGCTTAACGTCAAGCGGATTACCGCATGGTCCACTTGTTGGACTTTTTGGAGCCCCGCCTGGCCGGTTGATGCCGGGCGGTTCCATGCGGTAAAAGACGGAAAATCCGGCTTCGCGGGCGGCATCCAGCGCCGCCTGGCACCATTTGCCCCAAGGCCAGCAAAAACTTTGCACGTCATGGCCGAGTTCGCTACGCAATACTGCCTTGTTCTGCGCCAGGCCAACGGCAAAGCGCTGCCGGGCTTGTTCTGGCGTTTCCATAACGCCAAGAGAGCCTTGGCGTTTTTGCAGGGCAGCCACTGCGGCGCTTAATTCTTCCACATTGCCCGGCTCCTGAAAAAAGGCGTGGGCGGCGTTTTCTTCCTGCGGCACGATGTTTTGCACGGTCTGAATCAATTCTTGAGAAGGAAGGAAGGCCGGGCCGGAAAATTCGGGCACAATCTTGAATTTGGGCAATCCCCAGCTTAATGCGGGCCAGGTGTGGTAAAAGGTACGCTTTTGCTCGCCGGGCCGGTAAAAATCACTGAATTCCGGACCGGCAAAAATGCCCTGATGGCTCATGGAATGGGCGGCAATGCTGATACTGCTGCTTTGCTCCATTTTACGGGCCTCGTCCCAGTTGAGGAAGAGATCCTGACGGGTGGCGTAGCCGCCGGGCTTTGTCTGCATCGGGTGATCAACCGGCGGCAGATCGCCCAGGCCGCATGAGCCGTTCCAGACGTCCGCAAGCGTGGGCCGGGTGGCGCTTTCAGTATTGTTTTCCAGACGGTCGGCAACCGCGAAAATCACGGCTTTGTGCCCGTATTTGTGTAAGATGGGCCAGGCATTGACGTAATTGTCCAGATAGCCATCGTCAAAAGTCAGCAAAAAGGATTTGGGCGGCAACGGCTCACCCCGGAGCAGCCAGGCTTCGGCAGCGGCAAGGCTCACGCCAAACCAGCCGTGTTCGGCCAGCACGCGGCATTGCTCTTCAAAGGTTACAGGAGAAACCACGGTGCCGCCGGGCACATTCGCTATATAATGATGCATGAGTACAGGTAGACTTTTCATTTTCAGGTAATGCCTCATTTTGCCGTGATGCTGCGTCAGATTTCGTTTTTGCCTCCTGTCATGTACGAGAAGAGTACACTCCCATCGGCAAAAACTTATCTTCCTTGCCTGACGGCAAAAGCAGGCATTACCTGGTGTCGGTGATGCCTCATTTTGCCGTAAGGCTGCGTCAGATCTTGACTATCGGCGTGGCAAGGTTATTTATTAAAGCATAAATTCTGATGCCAAGGGCAGTTGATAAATTAGGACAAACAGTAATTTAGCAACTGTCTCTAAGTATATTTTAAGGAGAGCTATACGAGATGGCCGTTGAATACAAGGACTATTACAAGCTGCTCGGCGTTTCACGCGACGCTTCCAAAGATGAAATCAGCAAGGCTTACAAGAAGCTTGCGCGTAAATATCACCCGGATCTGAATCAGGGTGACGCGAAAGCCGAAGAAAAATTTAAAGATATAAATGAGGCGCACGAGGTTTTGAAGGACCAGGAAAAGCGCAGGCTTTATGACCAACTTGGATCGAACTGGCAGCATGGGCAAAATTTTCAACGCCCGCCCGGTTTTGAAGGTTTCAATTTTGGCGGTTTTGGTGGCGGATCCTTTGGACAGGCCGGAGGGGCCGGTTTTGACGCTTCCAGTTTCAGCGATTTTTTTGAGACCTTATTCGGCGGAGCCGGGGGGGCTGGCCGGGGCGGGCAGGGACAGAGCTTCGGGCCGGACCCTTTTGGCGGTTTCAGCCAACGGGCCAGGCGCGGACGGGATATTGAGGCGGAGCTTGGGCTTAGTCTTGAAGAAGCCTACCACGGCGGCCGCAAGACCGTGAACCTCAATACCGGCCAGGGCCAGCGCGTTCTGGAGGTGACAATTCCAGCCGGTGTGAAAGAGGGTGCGCGTATTCGCCTGTCCGGACAGGGTGATCCCGGCATTGGCGGTCAGGCGGGCGATCTTTATCTAAAGATCAAGTTGCTGCCGCACGCCAAGTTCAGTCTGGAGCAGAACAACCTGGTTCATGATCTGGCTCTCGCGCCCTGGGAAGCGGCTTTGGGGGCCAAGGTGCGCGTGCCTACCCTGGACGGTGAAGTTGAAATCAATATCCCGGCGGGCAGCTCCAGCGGCAAGAAGCTGCGTCTGCGCGGCAAGGGGCTGGGCAGCGGAGCGGCCAAGGGTGACGAATTTATCCGCATGTCCATCCGGGTGCCGGAAAGTTTGACGGATGAAGAAAAAGAACTCTGGGAGCGCTTGGCCGCTGTTTCGCAGTTCAAGGCCAGGTAACATTGAAAAATAATAGCAAAAATTATTTTTGAATGGAGCTATTTTATGGATATGAACAAATTCACTGAAAAATCCCAACTGGCCCTTTCCGAGGCCCAAAGCCTGGCTGTGCGTATGGGGCATCAAGCCGTGGAGCCGGAACATCTGGCCCTGGCGCTGGCCGAGCAGGAACAGGGGCTGGTGGGGCGCATTATCGAGCGTATGGGCCTTAAGCCCAAAGACTATGCCGAGGCCGTCCGGCTGGAGCTTAAAAAGAAGCCTTCGGTCAGCGGGCCGGGCGCGGCTGGCGGTCAGGTGGGCGTAACCACCCGTCTGCACCAGCTTTTGCTGCGGGCCGAGGATGGAGCCAAACGTCTCAAGGACGAATACGTCAGTGTCGAGCATCTTTTTCTCGAACTGGCCGCCGAAGCGCCGAACACGCCCATCGGCGTGGTGAACCGGACTTTTGACCTTAATCAGAACAAGGTGCTGGCCGCCATGAGCCAGATCCGCGGCAATCAGCGTGTGACCAGCCCAACCCCGGAAGAAAGCTATGAAGCTCTGGCCCGTTTCGGGCGTGATTTGGTGGAAGAGGCGCGTAAGGGCAAGCTGGATCCGGTGATTGGCCGTGACGCGGAAATTCGCCGGGCTGTGCGCATTCTTTCGCGCCGCACCAAGAATAATCCGGTGCTGATTGGCGAACCCGGCGTTGGCAAAACCGCCATCGTGGAAGGCTTGGCCCACCGTATTCTTAACGGCGATGTGCCGGAAAGCCTGAAAGACAAAATGCTTTTTGCCCTGGACATGGGGGCGCTCATTGCCGGGGCCAAGTATCGCGGCGAATTCGAGGAGCGCCTCAAGGCCGTGCTCAAGGAAGTTGAGCAGTCGGACGGGCAGATTCTTCTTTTTATTGATGAACTGCATACCATCGTGGGCGCGGGCCGCACCGATGGGGCCATGGATGCCTCCAACCTGCTCAAGCCCATGCTGGCCCGGGGCGAGTTGCACTGCATCGGGGCCACCACCCTGGATGAATACCGCAAGTATATAGAAAAAGATCCGGCTCTGGAGCGCCGTTTTCAGCCGTTGCTGGTTGAGGAGCCGGGCCAGGAAGATGCCATCTCCATTCTGCGCGGCCTTAAAGAGCGCTTTGAGGTGCATCACGGCGTGCGCATTGCCGACTCGGCCATCGTGGAGGCGGTGGTGCTTTCCACCCGCTATATCAGCGACCGCCAACTGCCGGACAAGGCTATTGACCTCATTGACGAGGCCGCAGCCATGATTCGCACGGAAATTGACTCCATGCCCGCCGAGCTTGACGAAATCAAGCGCCGGGTAATGCAACTGGAAATTGAGCGCGAAGCCCTGCGCAAGGAAAGTGACGCCGCTTCCCGTGAACGCCTGGCCCGGCTGGAGAATGAACTGGCCGCCCTGCGCGAGAAACAGGCCGGGTTTCTGGCCCGTTGGGAAAAGGAAAAAAGTTCTATCAATCAGGTACGCCACCTGAAAGAGGAAATTGAAAAAACCAGACGCCTGATTGAAGAAGCCGAGCGCACCTATGATTTGAACCGGGCCGCCGAATTGCGCTATTCCACCTTGTTGGGTTTGGAAAAGCAATTGGCCGAGCTGGATGCGCCCGCAGATAGCGGGACTGGCGAAGCTGGTGATAAGGGCGCGGACGGTAAAAGTGCGGATGGTCTGGCGGGAAGGACGGCCTGTGAGTCGGGCCGCCTGCTCAAAGAGGAAGTACGTCCGGAAGATATCGCGGAAATAGTGGCCCGCTGGACCGGTATTCCGGTTACCCGGCTGCTGGCTTCGGAAAAAGAAAAACTGCTCAAGCTCCCCGAACTGCTGCATCAGCGGGTGGTCGGGCAAGACGAAGCCGTAAATGCGATTTCTGAAGCCGTACTGCGTTCGCGGGCCGGGTTATCCGATCCGTCCCGGCCGATCGGCTCCTTCATTTTTCTCGGTCCTACCGGCGTGGGCAAAACCGAGCTGTGCAAGGCTCTGGCCCAGGCTTTGTTTGATACCGAAGAAAACATGGTGCGCCTGGACATGAGCGAGTATATGGAAAAGCACGCTGTTT
This sequence comes from Deltaproteobacteria bacterium, assembly GCA_031285295.1. Classification (GTDB taxonomy): domain Bacteria; phylum Desulfobacterota; class Desulfovibrionia; order Desulfovibrionales; family Desulfovibrionaceae; genus WRHT01. The sequence continues at coordinate 156,519 of JAITWK010000039.1, forward strand.
CCCGGCTGATTGGTTCGCCTCCGGGCTATGTGGGCTATGACGAGGGCGGCCAGCTTACCGAGGCCGTGCGCCGTAGGCCATACAGCGTGGTGCTGTTTGACGAGATTGAAAAAGCTCACCCGGATGTTTTCAATACTCTGCTGCAAATACTGGATGATGGACGGCTTACGGATAGCCACGGCCGCACTGTGGATTTTCGCAACACCATCATCATAATGACTTCAAACATCGGATCACCGCTGCTGCTTGAAGGCATCAACAGGAACGGGGAGTTGAAGGACGGCGTGCGCGAGGCAGTGCTTGACGAATTGCGCAAAGGTTTCAGGCCGGAGTTCCTCAACCGGGTGGACGAGATTGTCACCTTCCGGCCCTTGCAGCTTGAGCAGATCAAGGAAATTGTGGAACTTTTGATGGAACGCCTGCGCAGCCGCCTGGCTGAACGCAAAATTTCCATCAGCCTTAGCCGCGCGGCAGCGGATTTCATCGCTGAAACCGCTTATGATCCGGTTTACGGAGCCAGACCGCTGCGCCGCTATTTGCAGCAGCAGGTGGAAACCCCGCTGGCTAAAAAGATCATTGCCGGTGATGTGCGTGACGGGCAGAACCTGAGCGTGGAATTGCGGGATGGCGGTTTGGTTTTTGAAGTGAAATGATAAAATAAGGATGAACTTATAGTGTCCAATGGTAAAATTTCCACATTCATGGGATATTTTCTTATTATTTGCGGCGTTTGCGGTCTGTTCGCGGCTTTAAGCGGCAGCGAGGCGGCGCAATTGCCTAAAACCGTGTTCATGGCTTTGATGTTCGGGCTTTTTGGTGTGTATTCCCTTTGGCGCGGACGCAGGCAAGCCATGCTGCGTGCCGCCTGGCAGTTGCACGGACAGGATATGCCCGCCGCCCTGTTCGCTTATACGATCAAGGAAGAGGCAACGCGCACGAAGCAGAGCATCAGCGCGGTTTTGAAAAAAATGGGCGTGTAATTATAAAAGCCATTCCATAAGCAAATTCTGTAATTTTACAGGCCGTTGTTTTTAGTTTTTATTTCCTCCCGAGTGGGGTATAGCGGTCTGACTTGGACGGTGCCGTCACGAGCGCAACAAATAATCTCGTGGCGGCATCGTGTTACAAAGCACTGATTAGCGGGAGCGATCATGACGATAAAAAAAAGCCTTTGCCCCAAAAAACTTTGTTCCTGCCTGCCGGCGCTACTGTTTTTCGTGTTGGCCTGCCTGGTTCCGGCTCCCCTCGAAGCCGCGCAGGAAAATAACGCTGTGCAGGCAGATTTGGCAAAACAGGCGGAATTGCGCAACGCTTTGCGCACGCTTTTGCGTGAAGATCCAAATCTGGTGCTGGATGTGCTGCGTGAAAACAGCGAAACCGTGCTGGATATAGCCCAGCAGGGATCGGAGCAGCGCAAGTTCCGTATTTTGGTGGCGCAGTGGATGGACGATATGAAAGTGCCCAAGCAGGTTTTGCTGGCGGATCGGCCAACCAAAGGCCCGGCCAAAGCCCCGGTGACCATTGTGGTCTTTACCGATTTTACCTGTCTTTACTGTCAGCAGGGCGAAAAGCTGCTGGACAAAATTTATAACGCCTATCCCGGAAAACTCCGCATTGTCTATAAGAGCCTGCCCATGTCGGCTCATCCCGGTTCGGTTGAAGCTGCCGAATTCATGCTGGCCGCCTGGATGCAGAACAAGGAAACCAGTTGGAAGCTCTTTGTCGATTTTTTTGAAAACCGTGATCTGATTGTCGGTAAAAGCGGTGACGCCTATTTGCGCTCGGCGGCATCGGCACGCGGTTTCAATATGCAGAAATTGGTGAGTGATTCCAAAAGCGCCGCCGTGCGGAAGCTTTTGCAGGAAGATGAGCAGGATGCCGAAAAACTCAAGGTTCAGGGTACGCCGTTTTTCCTGGTCAACAATATCGTAATTCGCGGCGCTTTGCAGGAAAATCTTTTCCGCGAGGCGGTCAATATGGCTCTTGGCGCTGTCCGGTAGTGCCTCATTTTGCCGTGGTGCTGTGTCAGATTTATTATTAAAGGTTCGACATGATTAAGACAAAAACCCGCTTCGCCGGGATAGTATTGCTTTTATTTTGCGTTTTCAGTGTAAACAGCTTCGCTTTTGGCGCGGACGCTCCGGCAGAAGCCGCAGGTCCTGCGGTGAGTCAGCCAGCTCTCAAGCCGGAATGGGCCTCGCTGCGTGATCGGCTGGCCGCTGACGGACTGAGCGGCCAGGATATTGACGGCTGGTTTGCCTCACTGGATAAGGGGTATTCTGAAAAACCCATGGGCATTATGATGGGCGCGCTTTTCCGTATCAAATACATGCCGCCGCCCTTCAGCTTTTTGCGCAAGCCGGTAAAGACTCCGGAGTTTTTGCCCGATGTCTTCACCTCTGGCAATATCAGGCTTTGTGCCGAATTCATGCGCGCACATCCGGATATTCTGGCTGGCGTCACCCGCGATTACAAGGTGGAGGCCGAGATTGTAGTTGCCTTGTTCATGGTGGAAACCCGCCTGGGCAACTACATGGGGCATGAAGAGGCTTTCTGGAGCCTGGCCTGCATGTCTTTGGCCGACAAGCCGGAGAAAATTCATTCTTATCTGGATAATTTGCCTACCACGGCTGAGCGCCTTAAGTGGGTGAGCGAGCAGATGGACAGACGCGCGGATTGGGCTTACCGCGAACTCAAGGCTCTGATCGAATATTGCCGCCTGTACGGACACGACCCGCTGGCCATAACCGGTTCGCCTTTTGGCGCTATCGGGCTGCCCCAGTTCATGCCGACCAATATTCCAGCCTACGCGGCAGACGGCGACAAGGACGGCGTAATTGATCTCTTTGCCCTGGAAGATGCCTTGCCCAGCATAGCCAGATTTTTACAGGAGCATGGTTGGAAGCCCGGTCTGGGTTCAAAGCAGCAGCATCAGATCATCCGGCGCTACAATCATAGTGATGCCTACGCCAATACCGTGCTGGCCCTGGCCGCCGCAACGCTCAAATATCTGGAGAACCATCCGGTAAAAACTCAGGGTGATCCGGCTGCCAGCAGTTTGCCTGAAAGCGGTGCAGAATGATCGCCCCCTCTTTATTTGTACCCTCAGGGGCCGCCTTAAGCCGGAGCCTGGAACAGGCCGAGCGGGCAATTGCCCGCGTTTTCCCTTTGAAAAGGGCGCATCAGGCTGAATTGCCCTATGCTGTACGCGATCTCTCGCGCCTGCTTACTACTGATCGGGATCAGAAGGGCGGTTACTGGTCATCGCCGCGTCTGCGCGGGGCTTACCTTTATTATTTCCTGCCCTGGAACCTTTTGCGTCTTGCCCGGCTGCTGCCGGGGCTGCCTCTGGATTTAAAAGCTGATGACCGCATTCTGGATCTTGGCAGCGGCCCGCTTACCCTGCCGATCGGCCTGTGGCTTGCCCGCCCGGATTTGCGCGACCTGCCTCTGGATCTGACCTGTGCCGATACCGCCCCGAACCCCATGGAACTGGGACGTGATATTTTGCGGACCCTGCAGGGGGTTGCTTCGGCTCAGTCCCGCGATTTCGGCGCTATCCGTGATTGTGATGGCGCTTCAGGTGATGCCTCCGGCGATGTCCCCGGCGGCAAGGCCACAAAAACCGATGCGTTCTGGAAAACCGGCTTGCTGCGCGCTCCTCTGGATCAGGCTTTGCGTAAAGGCCGTCACCTGCGATTGATTACAGCGGCCAATGTGCTGAATGAACTGCCCACCCCGCGCGGTGAAAGCCTGGAAGAACGGCTGGGCGCGATTTTCCTTTCCATGGATCGGGCGCTTGAGCCGGGCGGCCAGATTCTGCTGATCGAGCCGGGAACCCGCCTGGGCGGAAAACTGGTGCAATTGGTGCGGCGTCAGGCTCTGGAGATTGGCTACGAGGTGCAGGCTCCTTGTCTGCATAACGCGGCTTGTCCGTTTTTGCGGGATGAAGATGACGAGACTGCACATGGTGGCGGATACGGCAGCGGGCGCGGTGGCGGCTGGTGCCATTTTGCTCACGATACCGCCGGAGCCACTGAAAAACTGCTGGACTTGAGCGAGGACGCCAAACTGGAAAAAGAACGCCTGAGCCTCTCTTTTATTTTGTTGCGCAAGCCGGACGGTGAGGGCGGCGCTGCCACTTCTGATCAGCGCGGCAGTAATGGCAGTGTTACGGCCAGAGAGGGCAAGCAGAGTAAATTTGACAGAAATTCCGCAGCCCAGTCGCGCTTGTCGGGCCGGGTGGTTTCCGGTCAGATTCGTCTGCCGGTGGAAGGGAGCGGTTATTACGTCTGTACCGGCGAGGGATTGGGATTGCTGGTCGGAGCCGGACGCCTGGCCTCTGGCGAGGTGGTTGAAGTGCGCAAAAGCGGCGGAGTAGACGCCAAGAGCGGCGCATTTAAATTGAAAATGTTTTAAGATCCGGCAAAGCGGCTTTGCCGTTTTGCCGGATTAATACATAGGGGAGCAGCCCCGAATCAAATATGGTCATAAAAAGCGGTCCGTCCCGGCTTGTGCCGGGACGGACCGCTTTTAAAATGCGAACAGAGTTATGCTCTAGGCGGCAATGCCGTTCACGAACTTGGAAAGACGCGAAACCTTGCGGGCGGCGTTTTTCCAGTGCACGGTACCCTTGCTGGCGGCCTTGTCGATAACGGACTTGGCAGCGGTAAGAGCCTGGGCGGCGCGTTCGGTGTCCTTGGCCAGCACGGCAGTACGGACTTCTTTCACGGCGTTTTTCACGCGGCTGCGCATGGCGCGGTTGCGTGCGGCCCTTTCCAGGCTCTGTTTGTGACGTTTGATAGCGGACTTGTGATTAGCCAAGGTATCCTCCAGGAAACAAAATCGGATATTTACGATAAACCGGCAAAGCCGGACAAAACTCGAACGACAAAACGAAAAGAGCTAGTTACAGGCAGCCGCCATCAATGTCAATCAATAATTTGAGCAATCCACAACAAAGTAGCGCCTGATTTTTTCGTCAGACAAGGAAGGCAAGTTTTTTGCGACGGGAGTGTACTCTTTTGGTACTCGACAGGAGCAAAAAACGATGCCTGACGCAGTATCACGGAAAAAGCAGGCGCTACTACACGAGTTCCTTGAGGAGTTTTTCCTTAACCGTGCCAATATCGCCGCGCCCATCCAGCACAATGTAGCGGGTTTTGCCTTCGGCGGCCAGCTTCTTGTAAAAATAGGCGGCGGCCAGGGTGCCGTTTTGCTCATCGTAGTAAATGTTGTGGCGCTTATCAATGGCGTTTTCGTCCTGGTCGTCGGATCTGGCCGAAAGAGCCTGGCCGCAGACGCGGCATTTGTCGCCCTCAGGCTTGATAGCTTCGATAAAAATGTTGTTCGGGTGGTTGGGGTTGCCCGCGCAGATGCGGCGGCCCATGATGCGGTTTTTGGCATCCTGGCGCGGCAACTGGATTTCCACCACATAATCGAGCTTCAGGCCGGATTTTTGCAAAGCTTCCCAAAGCCGTTCGGATTGGGCCGGGTTGCGCGGGAAACCATCCAGCAGCCAGCCTTCGTCCTTATGGGCCTGCAAGGTTTCCAGCACCATGGGGATGGTGATTTCGTCCGGCACCAGATCGCCACGATCCATATAAGCCTTGGCCTGCTTGCCGAGCGGGGTTCCCTTGCCGATATGCTCGCGAAAGATCCCGCCCGATTCGATATGGGCCAGATGATATTTATCCTTGAGCAGAGTGCCCTGGGTTCCCTTGCCGCTGCCGTTGGGGCCGAAGATGATGATATTCATGAGTTCATCCTTTAAATTAAATAGCGTGAATTGACGGCAGTATAATCCAATCAGACCGGAAAATCACCCCTTGCGGGCAAAAAACTTTATAGAGCCATGTTCGATCACGGCCAGTTTGCCGCCGGGGAATTGCAGCCGCGCTTTGCCGCGCCCGGCTTCCCAGGCCCGGTCCAGAGCCATAAGGTTGGACAAAAGCGGCTGCCCCGGTCCCAGACGTTCCAGAGCGGCTTTGCACAGGCGCAGACGCAGGGCTTTGGGCAATGAACGCAGCTTGGTCTTGCTCAGAATCAGATCCGGAGAATTTGGCTGGGCAGACTGCGCGGCATCAATTGTTGCATGCAGGCTAACATCAGGCGCAACAGCAATACCAGCAGCCAGCGTTGCGTCAGGCCTAACGTCAAGATTTTCAGCCAATGTTGCGTCAAGCGCAACGTCGAGATCGGCAGCCAACGTTGCGTCGAGAGCAACGTCAAGCCGGGCCAGTTGCCAGAGATCCGCCGCGCGATCAAGAAAGGAAGGGTTTTCCGCCAGAAACAGCGGCAGTATGCTGGCCCGCACCCGGTTGCGCAGATAGGCTTGATCCTCGTTCATCGGATCTTTTAGCCAGTCCTGGCCGATGGAAGTAAGAAAATCTTCCAGACGCTGGCGGGAAACCAGCAGCAACGGACGCAGAATGCGTTTTTGCGCGTTCACGGCGGTCATGCCGCCCAAAGCGGGCCAGCCGCTGCCGCGCAAAAGGCGCATCAGGATATCTTCGGCCAGGTCATTAAGCTGATGTCCGGTAAGAATCCAGCGATCCACTTTGGAATCTATCTCGGAGCGTCCGGCATCCAGCCAAAAATCCGCTTTGCCGGAAGCGCTTTGGTCGTTGGAGGCGCAGTCGGTCAATTCGGCAAAAAAGCGCAGTCTGGCTTCACGTCCGGCTGTTTCGGCCCCAAGCTTTTCCGTATCGGCCAGGGCGGCAACATCCATCCGCCGCGAGTAGCAGGGCAGGCCATGAGCGGCGGCCAGACGCACGGCCTCATCCAGTTCGGCGGCGGAAGTAGGGCGCAGGGCATGATCCAGATGGGCCAGAGCCAAGGCGCAGCCCAGGCGCGGGGCCAGGGCCAGCATGATGAAGAACAGGGCTTTGGAATCCGCCCCGCCGGAATAGGCCAGGACCAGTTCTTTGCCCGTAAGTGTAATCCCGGCCTCCGCCGCCTGTTCCAGAAGGAATTTTTCCACTTCCAGGCAGAGGCGGGCGGATTGCGGTACGAGTGATTGCAGCGTGAATGTATTCATTTTGAGGGGGGCTGGGGGGAATCATTCCCCCTCGCAGGGGCCGCGCCCCCAGCCGCCGGAGGCAATATTTTAAAGTGCGACATGATCTTAGCGCCCGCCGCGCTTGAAAAAAGATCCCAACAGCTGACGAGCCAGCGGCACCACAACGGATTTGGCCGTGTTGGACCAGAAGCGTTTTTGCTGCTCGGCGGCGCGTTTTTCTTCTTTTTCTTGAGCGATTCTCTCTTTTTCCGCTGCTTTTTCCCTGGCTAATCTTTCTTTTTCTTCCGCTTTTTCTTTGGCCAAACGTTCCTTTTCCGCCGCCTTCTCCCGAATCAGCCTTTCTTTTTCCTCAATTTCCGCCCGGGCGGCGGCTTCCTTGGCCTCGGCATCCTGACGGCTGCGTTCCTGCAAGGTTTCGTAAGCCGATTGGTTGTCGCGAGATTCGGAATAATGGCGATAAATAAAGGATTTTTGCAGCCGCTCTTGTCTGGCTGCCGCGTCGAGCGGCCCCACCTGACCTTGCGGCGGCAGAATCAGCGCCCGTTCCACCGGGCAGGGCGCACCTTTTTCATCCAGAAAGGAGACCAACGCTTCGCCAGTGCCAAGCTCGGTAATGGCTGTTTGCGTATCAAAGGCCGGGTTGGGCCTGAAAGAGCGGGCTGCGGCCTTGAGCGCCTTCTGATCGCTGGGCGTATAGGCGCGCAGGGCATGCTGCACCCGGTTGCCCAACTGTCCCAGAACCGAATCCGGCAGATCCGCCGGGCTTTGGGAAATGAAATAGATGCCCACACCCTTGGAGCGGATCAGGCGCACTACTTTTTCCACGTTTTCCAGCAGCACTTTAGGCGCGTCGTTGAACAGAAGATGCGCTTCGTCAAAAAAGAAGACCAGCTTGGGCTTTTCCGCATCGCCGACTTCGGGCAGGCTGTTAAACAGCGCGTTCATTAGCCAGAGCAGAAAGGTGGTATAAAGCCGGGGCGAGTTCATGAGCTTGTCGGCGGCCAGGATGTTGATCACACCTTTGCCGCCTTCGGTTTGCAGCAGGTCGTCGATATTCAGGCAGGGTTCGCCAAAAAAGGCTTCGGCCCCGTCGTGCTCCAGGGCGGTCAGGCCGCGCTGGATGGCCCCAACGCTGGCCACGGAGATATTGCCGTAGCCAGTGGCGTATTTATCCTTGTTGTTGCCAACGTATTCCAGAATTTTTTGCAAATCCTTGAGGTCGGTGAGGGCCAGTTGCTCGTCAGCCGCGATTTTGAAAACCACGGCAAGCACCGCGCTTTGCGTATCGTTAAGATTAAGCAGGCGGCTGAGGAGCAGATGCCCCATATCGCTTACTCTCGCCCGTACCGGAGCGCCCTGTTGGCCGAAAACGTCCCAGAACTCTACCGGGAAGGCCTGAAAAGCGAAGCCGCGTTCCTTCAAGCCCCAGGTTTCGACACGCTTGGCCACGCTTTCTTTGTTGCCGCCCGGCGCGGCCACGCCGGAAAGGTCGCCTTTGATGTCAGCCGCAAAAACCGGCACGCCCATCTGGCTGAAAGTTTCGGCCATGGTTTGCAGCGTTACGGTTTTGCCGGTGCCGGTGGCTCCGGTAATCAGACCGTGGCGGTTGGCCATGCCGGGGAGCAGGCAAATATTGCGGAAGGATGCGCCGTCAGCCGGGGTAACCGGAGCAAGGGCGATCAGGGCGTTTTTGTCGTTATCAAACATGCAGCACCTGCTTTTCTGTCATCACGGGCGTGTTGGTTTTTATAAAATGAATCTGGTCAAATCAACGTCGGTTTCCACATCCTTGAGCTGCGAACGCACATAGACCGGGTCAACGGTGAGCTTGTGGCCCTGCATGTCCGGCGCGTTGAAGGAAAGCTCGGCCAGGATTTTTTCCATGATCGTATACAGGCGGCGGGCGCCGATGTTTTCGGTCTGGCGGTTCACACTTTCCGCAAAGGCGGCGATTTCTTCCAGCGCTTCCCGGCTGAACTCAACTTCCACTTCCTCGGTGCCGAGCAGGGCGGTATACTGGATGGTCAGGGCGTTATGCGGCTCGGTGAGGATGCGTAAAAAATCCTCTTTGTTCAGGGCTTTCAGTTCCACGCGCAAGGGAAAGCGCCCCTGCAATTCGGGCATGAGGTCCGATGGCTTGCTGAAATGAAAGGCCCCGGCCGCTATGAACAGGATATGATCTGTGCGGACCGAACCGTATTTGGTGCTGACCACGCTGCCTTCCACAATGGGCAGGATGTCGCGCTGCACTCCCTGGCGGGAAACGTCGGTTCCGCTTTTGCCGCCGCCTTCGGGCGAGGCGATTTTATCGATTTCGTCCAGAAAGACGATGCCGGTCTGCTCCACGCGTTCGCGGGCGGTTTCCACCACTTTATCCTGATCCACCAGACGTTCGCTTTCCTCTTGCAGAAGGATTTCGTAAGCCTCGCGGATTTTAAAATGGCGGCGCTTGCGCTTGTTGGGGAACATCTTGCCGAAAACATCCTTGAACTGGCTGCCCATCTGCTCCATGCCGGGCATGCCCATGATTTCGATCTGCGGCCCCTGGTTCACCTCTACTTCCATTTCCACTTCGCGGCTGTCCAGGCGACCGGCCCGCCACATGGCGCGAAATTTTTCCCGGGTGTCGTCCGGTTTGGTATAGTGATCTTCCAGCCTGGCCGGGCTTCCGTCACCACTGGCGATAAAATCGGTGTGCGACTTTCCACTTCCGGCCGCGCCGCCGGGCAGCAGCAAGTCCAGCAACCGCTCCTCGGCTTTGCCTTCGGCCTGGGCGCGTACCAGTTCGCTTTGCTCGGCGCGTACCATGTTTACGCCGATTTCCATGAGGTCGCGGATCATGGATTCTACATCGCGGCCAACATAGCCTACCTCGGTGTATTTGGTGGCTTCAACCTTGATGAAGGGCGCGGCGCAAAGCTTGGCCAGCCGCCGGGCGATTTCCGTTTTACCCACGCCGGTAGGGCCAATCATGATGATGTTCTTGGGCGTGACTTCTTCCCGGAGATCCGCCGTAAGTTGCTGGCGTCGCCAGCGGTTGCGCATGGCGATGGCCACCATGCGCTTGGCCTCCTGCTGGCCCACGATGTATTTGTCGAGTTCGGCTACTATTTGCCGGGGAGTGAGAGTTGTGCTCATTTAATTTACCAATTTATTTGCTTACTTGTTATCTTTGGAATCCATTTCAATCGAGCGGATAAATTGCTGCCCGTTGCGGCTGATCCGCAGCATGATCGCCCCTTGCCTGTCGGCCATGGCCCGCACTTCCTTGTTGAATTCATCCATGCTCTTTACCGGTTTGCGGCCAACGGCAAGGATCACGTCGCCTCGCAGCAATCCGGCTTTGCGGGCCAGCTTGGAGGGATCAACCTGCAATATGAGCAACCCGCCCTGCTTGGGATCCAGTTGCAGACGCGCGGCTTCCTGCTCGGTGAGCGGGCGCATGTTCAGGCCGAGAGTATCGCCGGTATCCGGTTTGCCCGGCTTGCTCGACTCGGCCTCGGCCTGATCGCTGTTACGCTCGGCCAGGGTGATTTTTTTGCTCAGGCTCTTGCCATCGCGCCAGATTTCCACTTCCACGCTTTCAGAGGGCTTTTTGCCCGCAATAATACGCATCAGCTCGTCGGAACTGGCAATCTCCCGGCCATCGACTTTAAGCACCACGTCGCCCGGCTCCAGTCCGGCCTTTTCCGCAGGCTGGCCGGGAATCAGCCCGCCAATGAGCGCGCCGCCTTCCTTGGGCAGGCCCAGGGCTTTGGCCGTGGCCTGATCAACGTTTTGGATGCTTACGCCGAGCCAGCCCCGGCTGACTTTGCGGTCGGATTTAAGGTCGTCGATAATCTTCGCGGCCAGGGTGGAGGGGATGGCGAAGCCAATGCCCTGACCCTGGGCGACGATGGCGGTGTTGATGCCGATAACCCGGCCATCCATGTTCAGCAGGGGGCCGCCGCTGTTACCGGGGTTGATCGAAGCATCGGTTTGCAGAAAGCGCACCAGGGCGTTGGAACCGATGTTACGGAATTTGGCCGAGAGGATACCGGCGGTAACCGTGTGATCCAGGCCGAAGGGGTTGCCAATGGCCACCACCCATTCGCCGACCTCGATTTTGTCGGAATCGCCAAAAGCGATGAAGGGCAGGGGCTTTTCCGCGTCGATTTTAAGCAGGGCCAGGTCGGTTTCCTTGTCCGTGCCAATAACTTGGGCCTCGTAGGAAATTTCCTTGCTGTCGTCGTCGCTGCCAAAATTTACCCGGATGACTTCGGCCCCGTCAACCACATGGTTGTTGGTAACGATGTAACCATCGGCGGAAATAATAAAGCCGGAACCAAGCGAGGTTTGCTTGCGCTGTTGGGGTTCGGCTTGCCTGCCGCCGTCAAAGGGGCCGAAAAATTCGTCATCAAAAGGATTGCCAAAGGGGCTGCCGCGAAACATTTCCGGCCCGAAGGGGAAGGGCATGGCGCGCATGTTGGCGGTTCTTTCGGTGCTGATGTTTACCACGGCTGGCCCGGCTTGCTTGACCAGCAGCCGAAAATCCGGCCGGGGCATCATGCCGTGTATTTTATCGGGAATTCCGGCGATGGAGTTGCCGAACTCATCCAGGCTTTCCAAAGCGGCCCGGCCCGCCCCGGCGATATCGGCGGCCTGCCCCGCGCCGTTTATGGACAAGGTAAGGACGAGAGAGAAGAACAGAATTTTAATTGCTTGTTTCATGAACGGACTCCTGTGGACAATATGCTGATTTTTACAGGAAAAATAATTATCCCTAAGAAAAGCGCTTGATTAATGCTTCTCTAGAATAAGGTTTAGCTGGTCAAAGTAAAGTACGGATTGGCATTTTTCGGCTAGAAAAAAACTTATTGATCTCCAAAAAAAATGTTGACTAGTGAGCCGTAGGCATGTATTTACCCTTTTCGCCGCAATAACAAGTGCGGCTAATGCGTCCCCATCGTCTAGCCGGCCCAGGACAACGGCCTTTCACGCCGTCAGCAGGGGTTCAAATCCCCTTGGGGACGCCAATAAAATCAAGGACTTAGACTAGAGTCCAGTTTTTATAAAACGCTATGAAGTTCCAAAACTTCACAGCGTTTTTTTATTTTGAGCAAATGTAACCGCGCTCAAATGTAACGGTACTGTGAAGTTTAATAAACCTCATAGTACCGTTTTTTTTTGGAGGTTCGACATGTTTGAAGAAGTAAAGAAATACGAAAATAAAAACCGTGCCAAAATAGAATTTCTTGCCATCAAGGACGATTGTTTAAAACTTATATCACAAGGTTTATCCAAGCAAGCACTTTATAATTATTTTAAAGAGCTTGGTAAAATTACTATGACATATAAAACATTCGCGCTGTATCTTTCTCCAAAATCAACACAAAATAAAACTGCAATAAAGCAAACTAAACAGGAACAACAGCAAAACAATCTGAATGTTCCGGCGCTCTCGCCTGTTCATCCAGATCCGCAACAAAGCACCCTGGACGAACAGGCTTTACCCAAACTTGAAATAAACACTCCCAACCCCAAAGAGAATCTTGGGGTATCAAAATCAGCGTTAGACTTCGACAACAAGCCAGATCCGAAAGAAATTTTTGGTGATTCGGACAAAAATACAAACTAAGGAGCGGCCACATGGCAAACGTGCATTTTACACTTCAGGGCAAGGGCGGCGTGGGGAAATCGTTTGTTTCCAGCGTCATGATTCAATACCTGCTGAAACATGGTCATCAGGTCGCCAGTATCGACACTGATCCGGTCAACGCAACCTTGCACGGTTATAAAGAGTTCAAGGTGATGAATCTCAATATCATGGATGGCGACAACGTGGACGCACGTAAGTTCGATCAGGTGATGAATATGATTTTTGATCTGAAGTCGGATCAACAGCATGTCGTTATCGACAATGGCGCCTCTTCGTTTATTCCGCTTATGAGCTACCTCAAAGAAAATAACGCGCTCCAGCTTCTCCAGGGCGAAGGGCACAAAGTTTATATGCATACAGTTATAACTGGTGGCCAAGCCATGTTGGACACCCTGAACGGCCTTAAAGCCCTCTGCGTCAACTTTCCCCAAGTTCCCATTGTGGTTTGGCTGAATCTCTACTTCGGCGAAATTGCCAATAACGGCATGTCGTTTTCCGAATTTCAAATCATCAAAAGATATCAGGAACAATTTCACGCCGTTATCCCTATTCCGAATATGAATGAGGCTACTTTCGGCAAGGATGTTTCTGAACTGCTGGCCAGAAAAGAAACTTTTGACGCCGGGATCAATTCTTCGCTCGGCCTCATGGTTCGGCAGCGGTTGAAAACATATTGGGGGGCGCTGGAAAAAGCAATTTCCGACTCCGGCTTTTTTAAACCTTTAGTTCCGGGGGAGTAAAGCAAATGCCTGTAACAAAGCCTGATTCTGAAATTGATTCCGATCCGAGGATGAAAAAGTGGCGGAATGAGATGATCGCTTCGGAAGCGTTTATTTCCGCAGTGGATAAGGAAGAAAATAAGCTGGGGCAACGATTGCCGGAACGATACGGCTATTCTGATCTATTGAAACTCTTTGATCTCACGCATGGCCCTGACGATACGCCGGACATACACCTAAAAAGAATTGTTGAGGCGTCCGCCTTCCTCAAACTTTGTTACCGTAACGAATTTCTGGACGATTGCGTCTGTCGTGGCGTGGAGCCGGAAGCCCTGGAAGAATTTGGTTACATCATGCCGCCAGGGGACATTGAGCGGGTTTATATGTGGGCAATAACTTTTGTATGCGGTTGCAGTAGACAAGATGTGAAAAATCTTTACGCGCTCGGTGTGGTTGAAACTCTTGAATGGCTGTCTAGCACTAGCAGCGAGAGTGCGCCGGATTATCTTTACGAAACGTTGTCCCATGAGACCCCCGCCCAACTGGACGCCTCGGCTAGCCCGATGAACGCCGCCGACTCCGCCGAAGCTGTGAGCGAGGCGCAACCGTCCGGCAACACCTCCATATCCCGCAAACTTCTGAACTCGCTTAAGCCTGCCGCTTTTGCGTCTTCAGTTTGTGCCGCCCTGGGGATTTCATCCATGAGCGCCACTTTTCGGATCAGCGATTTGCTGAATGAAAAAAAATATCCTGATGATAAGCTGCTCGGCCTGTTTTACCCGGGCGGGGATCTTCGTGAGTGGGTGAAGGATTTAACGCAAGCTGATCAGGCTATCGGCCTACGCAAGCATTTGCGTGTGCTGCAAAAATCCGGGCAGCGGAAAATTACCTACTAACCCTAAAAACCGGAAGGTAAGCGAAACAGACCCCTAAGTTGGCGATTAGGGGTTTGTCGCCGGAGCGTGGCGGCTTCGGCCTGACGAGCTAGCCAATAGAATTTCAGGCAAGGGCTTTCAATTTTTCAGCAACCGGACTTCTTTCAGGAGAAGCGCAAACAGAGAAAGTATCTACGCAATGAAAAAATCCCTGAACCTGCAAGTTCAGGGATTCCCAGGACGGTCGAGACCATCCTAATTCAAAAGGATAGTTTCACATACCAAGAATCGAGCTTGCTGTCAAGTCTCGCAAGACTCTTTTGTCCTTTTCGGCGCGTGGATTTCAAAAGGAAACTTTCTATGAATCCGCAATGTTATGCGCCGGGTGTCAGTGATGTCGGTACAAATTTTCTTTTATTCATCGGCAAACAGCCGCTAGAGAGGGCAGAGAAGCAAGTTTCTATAGCCCTGGTGCGATTCGCTCAAGGCAAGGATCATGCTTTTCCATCGGTAAAGACTTTGGCCATGTATTGCAGCTATTCGGAAAAAACGATCAGCCGGGCCACAATGTCGCTTGAGCGCAAGGGCTATATCCGTATTGAACGGCGTAGGCGCGGCAGTAATTTTTATCATTTTTTGGCGCGGTTTGAAGCTGGCAAATCAAGATCGGACATAATGTCTGATCAAGAATCAAGATCAGACATTATGTCCCCTGTATTCAAGAATAAAGGCATAAATACAAAGATCCCCTCTATATCCCCCCGTGTTCCTCGCCGCGTCTCGCGTACTCGTCCCGCTTCCGGCTTTACGCCGGGGATGGGTGGGGGGGATTTTTCAATTTCTTCTTTGGAGTCAAAACAAAAGATTTTTGCCGATTTTGACCAACTCGCCACGGTTTACCCGCGCAAGGACGATCTGGCGCAAGCCCTGGCCGTTTACAAAAGTATGTATGACGAGCTGCCGCCCATAGGCGAACTGCTTGAGCTGGTGGAATACGAAAAGGCCAACAATTCAAAGTGGCAGTCAGAAAATGGCCGCTATGTAACTTTTCTCAAGAATTGGCTGAAATTCCGCAGATTCGAGGATGCACAGGCATTGAAGGCCATGAACTGCGCGAGGCTATCGCGCCCATCGGCGGCACCGGCAACGGCTCCAGTTCCAGGGCCGCGAGAAAAGGCAAAGCAGGATTTTACTCCAGAAGAAGAGAATACGGCTCCGGCGTTGGATTTCAAGCAAGAAGAGCTTGACGCCTGCATCTGGGCGCACTGGAAGCCAAAGAACAAGATTAATCAAATCGCCGTAAGCGGTTGTTGGAGTAGTTTACTTAGGCGCGGAGTCCGGCCAACGCCGGATGAAGCGGCGCAAGCGGCCACGCAATACAGCGATCCGCTGCTCTGGCTGCAAGATTTCAAGAAAAACCAAACGGCACAAGCCGAACAAACTTTAAACGAGGTAACGACTCATGAAAAAGAAAATTCTGCTTCCGGCGTTAGTGGCCGCGCTATTTCTGAACCTGTTGAATCTGCCCTGGCTGAACCTGACGACGAGGCCAGCCCTAGCCGGGGTTCCGGTGACGTGTGTGAACTGTTCGACCGTCGTTCAACAGCTTCTGGACAGCATTACGACCATAAACCAGCTTACTACGGCAATTCATCAGTACGAGGAATTGCTTGTCCAGACCGAACAGCAAATTTTTATGGCGCAATCGGAAGTAAAACGCTTGGCCACACTCCCCGGCGATCTGGTGGACAAGTACACCAATCATTTTGTGGAGCTAGGCCAGCGGCTGACCGATGTGAACGCCTACCGCGGCGACATGAGCGCCCTGGTGGATATTTACCGGGCTGGCTACCCGGATTTCAACGTCATGTATGGCTTGCTGAATGGCGAGAATCCCAACGCCATTCAGGAAGATTGGCAACGCCGTTCCATCCAGTCGGACAAGGTGGCCGAAGCCGCTTTCAAGCTTTCGGCCTCGCAGTTGGACGCCCTCACAAAAAATCAGGGGGCGTTGCGCGAACATGTGCAACGCCTCCTGGGCAGTCAGAACGAAACGGAAATACAGCAAGCCTCAAACGCGATGACAGGTATGATGCTTGGCGAAATGCAGGATTTGAAAAGCCTGGCTGCCATGCAGTTGCAGCATAACGCCGACATGAACTTGAACAAGCAAAAGCAAGAGCAGTTGGACAAGGCTATTCTGGAGCACGATACTAAACGCCGTATGCCACGGTTAAGTGATGAAGATATAAATAGTCAATTTTAATATGGACTGTTGATGTCTTTGTCATCAAGTAAGGGCTTTCTTTCGCTTTTTGCAGGTTGTTTTTCTTCTTCACTTTCACAGCCGATAGCTGAAATGGAGCAAGTGATAATGAACAGTAAAATTAAAAAACGTTTGAGCATAACAACTCTCCTGGTGATTATGAGTGCGATTATTTTAGCAAGTTTACTTCTAAGCAATCAAGAAGTTTTTGCTGCAACACCTGGATATTACAATGGCGCTGATGAACAAATGATTAATGATGAAGCTGCTGCACATGCTCTTCAAGAAAATATGAATGTAATAAAACAGGTAATTGATAAATTTTTTAATACCTCCCAAGAATGGGCTGGCAAGCTTGAGGGTTCAGTAAAAAATCTATTTGTTATCTTCTTCACTTTAGAAATTGTCATGCTTGGCATTACCGCCTTGATTAAACGCGAATCTCTGGAAGATATTTTTGGTAACTTGATCATGGCTGCTGTAAGCGGTGGTCTCATCCTGGTCTGCATCGTCAACTATGCAGAATGGTCCAAAGCAATCATGATCGGCATGACAGAATTTACCGGACTTCTGGATTATGACTCACGAAATGTTATTGTAAGTCCTCTTGATAAAGGCTTTGAGGTTTTTAGCGCGATTATGGGTAAAATGTCTTTTACTAGTCCGATTATGTCTCTCGGCTATTTTATCGGCGGCCTGATGATTCTGATTTGCTTCGCGCTGATAACTATACAAATTATTTATGTAAAATGCGAGGCTTTTGTAGCGGTTGGAGCCAGTTTTATTCTGCTTGGCTTTGGCGGCTGCTCCTTCTTCCGTGATTACGTCATGAACCTGCTGCGCTACGTTATCTCGGTCGGCTTCAAGCTTTATGTCCTTTATGTTGTCCTCGGCCTGGGCTTCGCGTTTATCCAGGACCTAATCATTATTCCTGAATATCTCACCTATGACGTCCTGGGGGCGCTGCTCGTCATCGCGCTGATCCTGCTGGCCCTGACCAAGGCGCTGCCGGACGTGGTGGCCGGGATCATCCAGGGCGCGCACGTCAACACCGGGCATCATATGACAAATACCATCGTACAATCTGCTGCCCTGGCTGGCGGTGGCGTTATGGCGGGGATTCATGGGGGTATCAATACCCCCGGCGCGGTGTCGGGCATGATTGGCATGGGTAAAAACGTGGCCAGCGCTGCGCAAATGGCCAGCGAGGGCGGAACTGGCGGTGTACTCGGCACCGCGAAAACCCTGCGGGATGCCAGACGTTTGGCAATGGATGACGCCGGACAG
The DNA here is from genome assembly GCA_031285295.1 of Deltaproteobacteria bacterium. Lineage (GTDB taxonomy): Bacteria > Desulfobacterota > Desulfovibrionia > Desulfovibrionales > Desulfovibrionaceae > WRHT01. Next base: position 174,325 of record JAITWK010000039.1, read on the forward strand.
ATTCCAATGCATAGGCGTATGAGCGGCAAGCTTGAGCAAATGAAGGAAATGCAGGGAGCGGACAGAAACGCCGCGCCGAATTTGGATTATTTTGATTAACCGCAATCACAAAGCGGCTCTGGAAGTGTTGGCGTACTTCCAGAGCCATAGATCAAACTACGAATTTTTTACCGGAAGGGAAATCATGGCACAGTATCGAGTTTACTGTTTGGCGAGTGGTCTTCTGGAAATTGGCAACAACGTGCCGGATAGGGCCTTGCCGCTGGTGACGCATAACGACAAGCAAGAATTGATTGATGCTTTGAATACTTTTGCAATGCGCCTTTTTGACGGCAGTGAGGCTTGGTTTGTACCTAAAGTGGCTTTATTTTATGAAATTTCGTCAGTTAATGGCAGCATTAAGACTATAGTTTCCGGCGATAACGCTACACTAAAATTTCGGGATGATCTGCAAGAATATTTATTTGAGCGGTACGCTCCACGACACAGAGACGGATTGACCATCAATTGGGATAATCTTGATCCAGTCAAATACAAGAATGCCATTAAAAATAAGAAAAACATGCAATGGAGAAAATCCGAAGCCATGAAAATATTGAAGTGTGCAATTTAAATTTCTGATTAATCATTTAACCATAGGAGAAGTCTTATGAATAGGCTTAATTTTGGAACACTTTTTGCCACACACACACACACACACACACACACACACACACACACACACACACACACACACCGCTACAGCGTTGTAAGGCTCGCTTTGCGGTAATAACGCAATTTGTATTTCTGGCACTGCTGCTATGCCTGCCAAGTGTGGGCCTGGCAGCAGACGCCACCAGTTTTAACCCTGCGCCGGTGCAAATCAAGGCAACCGGCGCGGGCTTGCCGGTCGGAACGGTCATCGCGTGGCCAGTGGCCACAAATCCGCCTGACTATGCAAGCTGGATGGAATGTGACGGCAGGGCAGTTGATCAGGCAACCTATCCGGAACTTTACGCCCTGGTTGGCGGCAATGTGCCGGATTTTCGCGGAATGTTCCTGCGCGGCGTGGGCGGCAAGGCCGGTGAGTTGGGAGAGCTACAGGCTGAAGGGGTGTATATTGACCCGGCAACGGCGAGGATAAGCCTAGCAGGAAAGATGGCCGATGTCGCTCCAGAAGAGAGAGGCGATTCGAGCGCGGAAGGAGGAATGCGTGTCAGCGTCCGTTCCCAACGCGTTTACTCGATCGGTTCTGTCACAAAGACTTATAGTGGCAGAGGCAGTTCTTTGTCTAATGAAACGCTTTCCAGTTATACAAACGGTTTCACCGAGGATATTCCGTTTTCTATTTCCGTAGATGGTGCTGACGAAACCCGGCCTGTCAACAAATCGGTCAGATATTTAGTCCGCGCCAAACCATAGGATAATATGAAAACTTTTGAGGATAGATAAAAAAGCGGCCCTGGGAGTGTTGGCGCACTCCCAGGAGCCTAACCACAAATTTACCGGAAGGGCGCGTTTATGGTTACGATCAGTTGCCACGTTCAGAGCGTTATTGTCAATAGAATAAGCTTTATTGCCCCCAATTTTATTCAGTGGGGGCGATAAAATGTCTTATTACATGTCCTGGCCGGAAGCCGTTGAACTGCTCGGAGAAGAGCAAGCAAGGATTTTGTGTAGCCATTTTGGGCGTAAAACTACATATGTGCCTTTGTTCGATTCAAAATACAAAAACTTTAAAAAGGATGCTGAAACTACAAAAAAAATTATTGATGCTGTCGGAGAAAATATTTCCCAAGCTGTATTAAGCCAATACGCTGGAAAATGGTTATATATTCCAACTAGTACATATCTAGAATGGAATTTGCTGTCATCAAGAATAAGTGAAGACGCCGCAAAACGAATTCATGCTGCATTTAAAGGAAAACATATTATTGTACCGTCAAAAAAGTCATTGGAAAAATTATTACAATTAAAAAATGCTATTGATGGTGACATTATCATGTTGCGGGAAATTGCAAATAAACTTCATGGAGGACGTGTATATATATCAACTGGAGATAAAGATAAACTCGATAACATGACAGCTAATAAAAAAAGGCGAGAGCTTTTTTTTGACATAATAGGAAGTAAATTGACACAAAGGATATCTTTATGTTTTGCAGGTACATTTTTACAATTACCGCAAGGAAAATTGCAACTTTTTGAATTGTTATCTGATGATGAATATTTAAATTTTGCAGGTACATACTTAGTAAATGCTATGGTCCCGATTGAGTTTAGACGTTCTGTTTATAAAAAAACAAAAATAATGGAAATGCTTATAAAAGATTTCGGATTGGAAGTAGCATTAAAGCTTTGTAATAAATTTGGTGGTGGCTATTTAGTGGTTCCTTCTAGCAGGAAAAAAAATAAATTTGCCGAAATTCTTAATGATGACGCATATAAAAAATTGTGCAAATGGTGTGGTGGGACTCATATTTCATTTAGTAAGCCCTTAAAAGAAACTTTAAAAGAAAAAATATTGAACAGATTGATGAATAGTGAAGATTCTCCATCACAAATTGCAAGAAATTTAAATTGCTCATATGATTACGTTTATAAATTTATGAATGCATATCCTCGGAAATATAAAGTCAGTTATGAAAATAGGTGGGGGCGCGACATTAAATCAAAAATTTTAACTTGCCTGAAAAATGGAGAAACTTCACCAACCAAAATAGCGCATTATGCAGAATGTCATATATCGTCTGTTTGTAGAATAAAATCCCGCTGGCTGACAGAAAACAAGAGGGCAGTTTGCGACCTTGCCTAGTCCATGGTGTAGGGGTATAACTAGCCTTGTTTATTAACTAATGATTTGAAAACATTGAGGGTGGCTATTATGATGAAATGCGCCACTTGGTTGACGAGCATTTGGATGAGGAATTGCTGGAGCAGGAAGAAATTCTTTTTACCGATGACACTCTAAGCTTTTATCAGGACCAGTTAAGGCAACTGCTCATTGGCTTTGATAATTTGATGGACCAGCTTGAGGCAAGTTTGGCCGATAAGAAAAGCAACAACCTTGACAGCGGCTTTTAGCGAGGTTATCTAAAAAGGGAACCCCGGCTGCTGCTGAAACAACAACCGGGGCTGGTGCGGCGCATGAGCGCCCTTTGCACGACTACCGCCACACGACATTAGTTTTCGACCCCGACCAGCGGCGAACTGGTCGGGGTCAACTCTTTTATCTAGTCAGTTAGACTAGATTTTTATCTAGCCGGAGAGGCTAGAACGAGGACCACAGCCAGCGCGATGATAATCGCGGCGAGAACAGTTCGCATCGGCATGCTCCCTCCTTTTCCGTTTGCGCCGCACCAGGCGCATAGGTGGACGAGGGTAGCCGTGCAAAAGCAAACTAGCTTAAAAAGCTAATGCTGACAAGGGATTTGAGTTGCTAGGCGGGTTGTTTGTGGCGGCTCTGAATTTTACGACCGTAAATGTGGCTTTTTTTATGAAAGTGGAGAATTGGATCATTGGTCAATGCAAGATCGAGCTGCCGGTGAATATCCAAAGTGGGAATTTCGGTCTGAATTTTGATAGTTTTTCCCTTTGGAGTGGTAAACGCCTGTTTTTGTCTCCGTGGCTCTGACAGAAAATGGCGAAGCCGGATTTAGCGGCTCATGCCCTGGCTCTTGCTCTGCCCCCGGCTGCGGTCGAAAACAAAAGAATTTCCTTCGGCTCTGCACATTTTCCCCCATTTCAACTTGGCCAGCTCCTCGGCCATTTTTGAGGCCTGCGGATCAAACTTGCTGAAATAAAGCTGCTTGCCGGAATCTCTGACCGTGCCGCCGGTCGGCAGATTCAAAATCAGAACCCCGCTGGGGCTGATGGTGAGCTTCGCGTCAATCTGCGTTTTTTCTTTGGCCGTGAGAATGGCCATAAGCGCTTTTTTGTCCTTGGTCAGCATGGCCGTGTTTGCCAGAATCGCTTTTTTGTCGGCCGTAAAATCCAGCTTCGGAATATGCGGCTCCGCTCTCGACTGTGCGGCCACCAGTGAAGCCTTATCCAGATCCGCGCCGGCCTTTTTTGAGCGCAGCACGTCCAGAGCATCCTCATTGCCTTCCAGGGTTTTTAGCTTAAGGTAGTCCGTCCATGAGGAAAACGGATATTTTGAGCGTATATCTTGCTTTTGCTGGTCCAGTTCCTTTTTCATGGCCACAAGCGTAGCATCCTCGGCCAGTTCGGTTTTCCGCTTGAGATAAATACCCTGGATAAGCGTCCAGCGGTCCCTCGGTAAAAGCTTTTTGTTTTCCTGAATATCCTTGCGGCGCAGATTCCATTTTTCAGATATTTCCGTGTGGCGTTGCTGCGCGGCGTCCTTTTGCTTATTCCATTCATCCCAGACTTTTTGTTTTTCAGCCTTGGCCGCAAGGAAGCCTTCATAAAGATTGCCTCGGTTCGGCTCCGCCTGGAGCGGTGCCTTGCTGTACCGTTCGCGCTCGACTCCATCCAGTTGACGGTAGTCCCTGGGCGCGGCATAAACTCCAAAGTGTTTTTGCAGGGCAGGGCCGGAAGTGGTGCGATCCAGTTCACTGGCCTTTATATAGCTCCTGCCATGCAAATCATGCAGCACAAGGCCGTCTCCTCTACCTTTGGCTGGCTTGACGCCGATACCGTATTCAGCCAGGGCTTTATGCACGTCCTGCCAGTCACCGGCAGCGGCCAGCCCCTTCAGCAAAGCTTTCTGATGCCGCTTAACATAGCTGTCAAAAGATTCCTGGCCACTGTGCGCTTCAAAAGTTTGCGCTTTGGTATTTACCCTGGAAGGAGCCTTGCCCTCTTCCATGCCGGGATCAACGACCAGGCCGTACTCCTGTTCTATTGCCCGGCAAGCCTTGGCCAGTTTTAAAAAATCCATAAACGGATCTATACGGTTGAAATTATGCGGGTTAATCAGGTTGTAGGCTATATGCAGGTGCATGTTGTTGGTGTTTTTATGCACGCCGCAACAGCGTTGATGCTCCTCAAGCCCCAGAGCCAGGGCAATTTTTTGATCAATGGCTTCCAGCCGTTCCGGGGTGAGCTTGTCTTCATCCTCTGGCCGGAATGATACCATCAGGTGATAGGTTTTGAATCCCTTGGCCGTGGTGTTCAAATCCTGCACAGCCTCGATTTCCATCATGGTTTCCGTAAAATCTTCACCATCGCAGTTGGTAAACCATGAGGCCAAAACCTTTTCTTCCGGTTTTTCTTCCGTGTGGCCACAAATATACATGGCCAGAAGCCGGTATGCATGAACCCCTGTCTTGGGTATTATGCGCCTAGGCAGCATTATTTTAAATTCCTGATAACGGTCATGACTTCACGCTTGGCCTCGGCCAGTTCGTCTATCAGTCGGTTAATTTCGATTGTTCGGGTCAAAGTCTTTTCGCCCAGGGCGTGTTTCAGGAGTCCGCCAAGCCTGCCGAAGTCGGCCTTGAGTCGGATGAGGTCAAGCACGGCCTGCCGCTCCATGCTGTTTTTGATTTCGTAGCCAAGGCAAATCCGCTTGGCGAAAGTTGACATTGATAGCCTGGCTCTGGCTGCTTTCTCATAAACGGCCTGATGCTCGGCTGGTGAGAGGTAAACACGGACGGCTTTTTTTGTGGTTGCCATGGCGTTTTCCTACTACACAAAATTTATTATATTTAAGCAAATATCTCTCACATTATTCCTGCCGTAGGTATGGCGCACTGAGGCCATAAAATGAGCAAACATCAAATTAATGTAACGATCTGCTCCTTCTTTTGATAATTCTGCCAAATCCTGTATACAATTTCCATGCTGTTTAATAAATGCATCAATGGTATTTGTATATTCAGAAAATTTAAAATCTATCCACTGTAATTGGTCGCAAGAATCAGCCAATGCCTTGATTATATCTAATTGATGTTGATTAACTGGTTCAGCACCTTCTTTTTTTGGTTTATGGATCATCTTTTGTATAAATTTATATACAGTAATTTGATAATCATCTTTAGCAGTAGTCAGCGTTAATTCATTTATGATTGCGTGGGCAGTTTCCTGTGGCATTTTGTCGAGGTAGGCCCAATAAGCAATAAGGCCGTGTAAAAATTTATCTTGCCTGATTTCGTGGGGTAAATCATTTGGGTTCTTGTGAACCTGCTGACCTTCCAAAAGTTTTTCAAAAGAAATACGAACCTGCTTGAGCTTTTCGCTATCTCCTTCTAAGGCGGCAACCTTTTTATCCATCAAAGCTTTTTCTTTTTGAAGCCTTTCGACTAGGGCCGTTTCCATCTGGTTGAAGGCCAGAATATATTTTATCTTCCACTCAAGGGCCTCTTTGCCGGTGAAGCCCATAGCCAGCATAGCAAAGCCGTCTCGTGTAACTCGATAGGCCGGATCCTTGCGAATGCCTCCAGATGCAGGCAGAACAACGTTTTCTTCTATGGGCTCAAAATTGATGGAGGCCCATTCTTCCGGAAGGTCTTGAATGAGGTTCCTAATATCTCGCAAAACATTGTTATGTGACTTGCCAAAATGCTTGGCAATTTGCATGGACGAAGCCATAAACTTGTTATTTTCCAAGACAATTTCAATTTCCTTAACCGCGTCAAGTTTCTTTCTGGCCATGATTTTTTTCTCTCCTCCGGTTTTAGCGTTGAGCAGCGGAGCTGCGAATAAGCCCCGTCAGAGACGGGCAGGATGTGAAATAAGATTGCATCAGCAAGCTTACTTCACATATCCTGCCTTTTAGTATTGCTTCTTTATTTTGTAAAGCGTGATATATGGAGCGTAATAATGTGTTATTTTCGGTTGGTTTACCTATTTTACATCATTTATAGCGCATTTATACCGTCTGTATTGATAGAGAATAACTCATAATAACCAAATCAAGAGTTGATACGCCAATAAATTACGATTATTAACATTATTTAGAGTACAAAAAACTTTTTTTATTACCAATTTATTTTGTAAAACGTGCGGAATAATGTGTAATTTTCGGTTATTACAAATATTCTATCAAATTTCCTGTTTGTATGCCTATAGTTACAGATAATCCCTGATAGTTGATGGCAAAAGAGCAAATAACACCAAAAATTACTGTAATTCTGCTTTTTTAGAACATATCAAGGATTTTAACTGCATTACGTTCCTGTTTTGCTACAATATGGGCATAGCGCTGTGTTATCTGGATTGTTTTATGTCCTAAAATCTTGCCAATTACTTCAAGACTAACTCCACTTTGTACAAGCCAACTTGCAAAAGTATGGCGCAAACTATGAAAAACAATTTGTTGTCGCCTATCTGTTATTCCACGGTTTAAGCCGGATTGATTTACGGCTAATCTGAAAATTTTACTTGCTTGATTTATTTTCTGACTATTATTAGTAAAAAGGTAATCAGAACGGTTTGATAAGTATTTTTCTATGGTCAGTTTTGCTTTATCATTTAAAGGAACAATGCGACTCATAGAATTTTTTGAATCAAGTATATAAACTGAAGAACTGTCTAAATGTATATTGCTACAGCGTAAATTGAATATTTCGCTTGCTCTCATGCCAGTATTTAAGGCAAAGTTCGAAATATCAAACCATAATGGCGATAATGAGCATAAATTATCGAGAAGAAGGGCGGATTCTTTTTTAGTCAAAAATCGCATGCGTTTATTATCATATTTAGGCATAATAAATATAGGTAGTTTTCCGCGATATGCATCAAGAAGGCACATTTTATTGAATATTCGTTTTATTAAACCAAGGCAATGATGTATTGTTTGCGGGCTTAATTGTTTTTCTTCCATGGCAGTTGTAAAATCTAACAGACTTTCAGTTGTTATGCTGGAAAGAGTACGATTTTTAAAATACGGTTCAATATGATTTTTCCAGTATCCTAAATCTGTTTTACCTATGACCTGTTTTGAGCTGAATCTTTTATAAAAAATATCCCAAGATTTATACAGCATCAATGACATAATATTAGACTCCATATGATGTTTTTTGTTCTCTTGATTGAATTTTTGCTTCTTCTAGAATAAAGCACTTTTCAATTTGGAGAAATTTCTGTTATTTTTCTGTACAGATTTCTATCATATCGGATAAATATTATAAAATTTATGGCTATGTGTTGATTCTTGGATATTTTTTTTAGATGTGATGCTTCAGGAGTAGAGTTTAACTAAAATTAACCAAATTTTGCTTGATTTTTTTGTGTTATTGATGTTTTATAAACGTGATTTCATAGCGGGCGTTAGGTGTGTAGGACAACGGCCTTTCACGCCGTCGACAGGGGTTCAAATCCCCTAGGGGACGCCAAAACATTTATCAAAGAGGTCTAAGCAAGTCTTTTAAGTTTATGAAATAGCAAGACTTTGAAGCAAAAAATGTGTGAGTAGGTCTACGTTTGTACGCTTCAGTCCAGCGCCGATGTGAGTTGAAATGTGAGTAGGAATTTGCTATAAAGCGAATACCTACTCACATTTTTTTTGGAGCTTCATATGGGAAAACTCACTGTCAAATTCGTTGAGGGAGTAAAGGCTACCGACAAAAAAGCAGCTTACGGCGATGGGGAAGCCTTGGAGCTTCACGTCGAACCGTCCAAAAGAAAAGGCTGCACCAAAAAATGGATTGCCCGCTTCCGGTGGGACGGCAAGGCGAACAATAAAACGCTCGGCGCATTGCCCGATACCTCTCTGGCGGAAGCAAGGCAGTTAAACGCCGCTTTCCGCGCCCATCTCGATCAGGGGCTTCACCCCGCCCTCTTTGTTCCGCCGCAAATGGCGCGAAAAGCAAAAGCGCAAAAAAGAAGCCCCGAT
>JAITWK010000012.1 GCA_031285295.1 Deltaproteobacteria bacterium
CTACGGCACCCCCGCCGACGCCCTGGGCAAAGCCGTGAACTCCCTGCAGCCCGCTTCCGGCGAAACCGTCGCCCATCCGCAGGGCAAAACCATGGACGTCAGCTATACGGCCATTCCCATGCTGAACCAGGACGGTAAGCTGGTCTCCGTGCTTCAGTTGATCACCGACCTTACGGCCATCAAGGAAACCCAGCGGATCATCAAGCGCGTGGCCGATAACGCGGCCTCCATTTCCAACCGCGTGGCGGCGGCTTCAGAAGAGCTTTCCGCCCAGGTGGAACAGGTTTCGCGCGGGGCCGAAATGCAGCGTGACCGAGTGGAAAGCACGGCTTCGGCCATGACCGAAATGAACTCCACCGTGCTGGAAGTGGCCCGTAACGCCGGTCAGGCTTCGGAACAATCCGAACTGACCAGAACCAAGGCTCAGGACGGCGCGGGACTGGTTGACAAAGTGGTGCAGTCCATCAACCTGGTGAACAAGGTGGCGGGCAACCTGCAAACGAACATGCGTGAACTGGGCAGCCAGGCCGAAAGCATCGGCGGCGTGATGAACGTCATTTCCGATATCGCGGATCAAACCACCCTGCTGGCCCTGAACGCGGCCATTGAAGCGGCCCGCGCCGGTGAAGCCGGACGCGGTTTTGCGGTGGTGGCCGATGAAGTGCGCAAACTGGCGGAAAAGACCATGACCGCCACGCATGAAGTTGGAGCCAACATCACGGCCATTCAGAACTCGGCGCGTACCAATATCAACGAAGTTAACGAAGCAGCCAAAGCCGTAACCGAAGCCACGGATCTGGCCAATACTTCCGGTCAGGCTCTGTCGGAAATCGTCAGCCTGGCCTCGGCCAACTCGGCGGTGGTTTCTTCCATTGCCACGGCTGCGGAACAGCAAAGCGCAACTTCCGAAGAAATCAACAGCGCCATTGAGGAAATCAACAAAATCGTGGGCGAAACCGCCGACGGCATGGTGCAATCCTCTGCTGCGGTGCAGGAACTCTCGAACATGGCCCAGGAACTGACCACGGTTATGGCCAAATTGCAGCAATAGAGCAATATTAGATAAATAATCCCGGCTAGTTTGCCGAAAAATGTGCTAATACCAAGACCTCCTGTTATGCAGGGGGTCTTTTTAATTTCTATCAAAAAAATTAATAGAGCGACCAATCCATATTAAAAGAATCATAAATGGGTTAAGGAAATTTACCGAGTTCCGAAAAGGTAAAAAAGGGGGAATATATAATGACGACAAAAATGAAAATCATAACGGGCTTTGTACTGATGATCGCCTTAACCGCTGCGGTCGCCATCATCGGCTACATGAGCCTGAACAACGCTACATCTGCTTTTAGCGAATACCGCCGTTTGGCCCGGCTTAACGTGCGCACCTCTGATGTAGTCTCGGCGCAGCGAGAATCCACCTCGCAAATGCGCCTGTTCCGCCTCACCATGGATCAAAATATGATGACCGAGGCCCGCAAACAGCTTGATATAAGCCAATCGCTGGTAGCGGATGCCAAAACCCTTACCGCCCGCGACAGTACCATAAACGCGCTGAACCTGATTGACAAACGCACCGTGGAGCAGTTGCCGCTAATTGACGCCATGGAAAAATCCGCCATGGAAACGGTAAGCATCAACGAGACAAAAATGATGCCCGCCCTGGTGGCCCTGGGCAATGAACTGACCGGACTCATAGAATTTGCCTACACAATGAACAATGAAGCCGGAGTACGGGAAAACGCGAGAGCCCTGAACGCGCTTGGTTCCGTGCGTGGGCGTATCGCCCGTGTGGCCTATATCCGCACCCAGGCGAACATGGACGCGGCTAACGCGGCCCTGGTCGAATTGGGCAAAGAAATCGACCTGATCGAGGGTACGCTGATCGCTCCGGAAGGACGCACTCGCTTTACCGCAATCCGCAAGGCCTATAACGATGTCATGGCCGGTGCCGAGATTATGAACCTGAACGTTCAGAGTGCCATCCAGGCGACCGCCGGTGTTGACGCCATAGACGCGGAAGTAGAAAAAACCGCCGCCACCGTCAGCGAGGATATCAACACCCAGATGAATGATCAGGGTACTCTCACCATTGAAACCAACACCACGGCCCAAAGCTCCATGATGATGGTCGCGGCCCTGGGCCTGCTGCTCGGCATCGTGGTAGCCGTAATGATCATCCTTGGTCTGGCAAAAACCCTGCGCGGCATGAGCAACTTCGCGAACGCCATCGCCCATGGCGATTTCGCGGCCCGGATCAACAATCACGAAAAGGGCGAAGTCGGCATGACCATTGAGGCCATGCGGGAAATTCCGCATTTGCTGGACAAGCTGGTTGATGAAATGAAAGCCCTGTCTGACAAAATCATTACCGGGGAATACCGCTCCCGGCTCAATGCCACCGCCTTCTCCGGATCTTATATCACCCTGGCTGAAGCGGTGAACTCGGTAAGCAAGGCTTATACTGATATGCTTGATGCTTACCCCACCGCTACTTATTGTTACGACAAGGATCAGAAGCGCGTATTCGCCAACAAGGCCGCCGTGGCCATGCTGGGCGAAACTGACGAACCCGGCGATTCCGAAAGCAAGCGCCAGGGGCGCAAAGCCATGCAAACCAAGCAGACCTTTACCAGCGAACCGGTTACCCTGGTGCGCGGCAACAATAAGCACGTAATCATCTGCATAACCCAGCCCGTGACTAACCAAAAGGGTGAAGCCGTGGGCTATTTCGAAGTGCTCAAGGAAATTACCGATATCGCTGAAAAGCAGGATTTGATTCTTCAGGTAGCCGCGCAGGCCACGGATATCTCCAACCGGGTGGCTGCCGCCTCCGAAGAAATCTCCGCTCAGGTGGAACAGGTTTCACGCGGGGCCGAAACACAGCGTGACCGGGTGGAAAGTACGGCCTCGGCCATGACCGAAATGAACTCCACAGTGCTGGAAGTGGCTCGTAACGCCGGACAGGCCTCGGAACAGTCCGAACTGACCAAAACCAAGGCCCAGGACGGAGCCGCGCTGGTTGACAAAGTGGTGCAGTCCATCAATCTGGTGAACCGGGTGGCGGGCAATCTGCAAACCAACATGGCGGAACTGGGCAGTCAGGCCGAAAGCATCGGCGGCGTAATGAATGTTATTTCAGATATCGCGGATCAAACCAACCTGTTGGCCCTGAACGCGGCCATTGAAGCGGCCCGCGCCGGTGAAGCCGGACGCGGTTTTGCGGTGGTTGCCGACGAAGTGCGCAAACTGGCCGAAAAAACCATGACCGCCACTCAGGAAGTTGGCTCCAACATCACGGCCATCCAAAATTCGGCCCGCACCAATATCAACGAAGTGAACGAAGCGGCCAAGGCCGTAACCGAAGCCACAGATCTGGCCAACACCTCCGGTCAGGCGCTGGCGGAAATCGTCAATCTGGCCTCGGCCAACTCGGCGGTGGTTACCTCCATTGCCACGGCAGCGGAAGAACAAAGCGCCACGTCCGAAGAAATCAACAGCGCCATTGAAGAAATCAACAAGATCGTGGGCGAAACCGCTGACGGCATGGTGCAATCCTCGGCAGCCGTGCAGGAACTATCGAACATGGCCCAGGAACTCACCACGGTCATGGCCAGATTGCAGCAGTAGATATTATTGTAAAAAACCAAGCCCGGCAAAATTGCCGGGCAGCAAGTAACAATCCTCAAAAACAAAGCCCGGATTTGGTTAGACCAAATTCGGGCTTTGTCAGTGTTACGAGGGAAGAATCGTATCGAGGCTATAGGGGGTGATTGTCAGCTCAAATAGCGTCTACCCCTCTATAAACGCCCCACCGGCAGGCTCCACACCTTTTCCGTCAACGGCAGTGCCTGTCTGGTCAAACAAATAACCGCCCCCATCCCAACTGGCAGGCCAAATTTTTCCAGCACGCCGAAGTGCCGTACAGCGCTCTTGTCCGGCGAGGCGGTCTTTTTGAACTCAAGGGGATACAGCGTTCCGTCCTGCACGATCAGCAGGTCGATTTCTTTGCCTTCTGTATCACGGTAGTAATAGAACGGTGCGCGTAACCCATTGTGCTGCCAGCTTTTCAGCAGTTCACCCAAGATCCAGGTTTCCAGAATGGCACCGGACATGGCTCCGCTTTCCAGCGTTTCCGGGCTGGACCATTCGGTAAGGTAAGCGGCCAGGCCGGTATCCAAAAAATAGAGCTTCGGGCTTTTAACCATACGCTTGGTAACATTATTGAAATATGGTTCAAGCAGGTAAACAAGCCCGGAAGCCTGAAGAATGGATACCCACTTCTTGGCCGTGTTTGGAGCGACATCCGCATCTCGTGCCATTTCCGCCATATTCAGGAGTTGCCCGGTACGTGCGGCGGCAGCCCGCAGGAAGCGTAAAAAGGCCATTTCATCGCCCACCTGAGTCAGATCGCGCACATCACGCTGCAAATAGGTCTGGACGTAGGAACGCAAAAATACATCCCGTTCCATGCCGATATCCAAAGCCATACCAGGGAAGGAACCGCGCCATATGACCGTATACAGTTCCTGTAAGGTGGGGCTATCGCAATTGGCATTTTGAAAAAACTCAAGACCCGGCAAAAAGGGTTTTTGGCTCCCTCCCCGCCCAAGAATCTCCTGCCTGGATAAACCAAACAGCTCCAAAATACCCACCCGGCCTGCCAGAGACTCCGAAACATTCTTCATAACATGAAACTGCTGGGAACCGGTCAGCCAAAATTGGCCGGGCTGGCGGTTGCTGTCCACAGCCATCTTGATATAGGGCAGTAATTCCGGCGCGTACTGGATTTCATCTATCAGCGCCGGCGCTGGAAAACGCTGCATAAACAGAGCCGGATCCTGTTTGGCCAAATTGAGAAGCAGGGGATCGTCCAAAGTGACGTACTGCCTTTCCTGTCCGCCCAAATGCCGAAGCAACGTGGTTTTGCCAACCTGACGCGCCCCGGTGACAAGAAGGACGGGAAAACTTCCACTGTTTTTTAAAATGGGTTGTTCGACTGTTCTGGGTATATACATAAAATTTTTCCGGTTAAAATGCATTCTGAATGCACTTTAACCGGAAAAATTATTTTCATCAACCCGCACAGTCAGTTTTTTTCATTACTGGTAGTGCCTGCTTTTGTTGTCAGGCAAGGAAGATAAGTTTTTGCCGACGGAAGTGTACTCTTCTCGTACATGACGGAGGCAAAAACTAAATCTGACGCAGCATCACGACAAAATGAGGCACTCCCCCTACTTCACTTCAATCCTGCCGGGGTTGGTATTGGCCCTGGCATCCGGGTCGTACAGCGCTTCCACAAACACCGTGGGCAGGGTATAGCTGCCCTTGTTGATGGCCTTGATGCGGTAAATGAATACCCGGCTTTGGGTATTCAGCGAGGTATAGACAATCATGCGATCCTCGCGCCGCTCGACATGCACCAGATCCATGGGCGTGCCGTTCAAACCGGCTTCCCCAAGTATATTATAGATCTCGCCACGGCGTGTCTCGTTAGGGTAGGCGCGGGTTGCGCCTATATCCCAGGCCTCGCCGTCCTCCGCGTCCAGCGCGATCTCTTCTTCGTAATCCCCGCCATCACCGGCCCCGCCGCCAACAATACGTCCGCCCTTGCTGATGACCATTTCAAAACCGCCGGGAATGAGCGAAGTGATCGCAATATTATCAATCGGCTCAACCGCGCTGGCCGTAAGCAGTACATAAACCTCGTCACCCTGGGCCAGATCCGCCAGCGCTTTGCCGCCAGCAGGTTTGTATTCGGCCTGAATATTCACCTTGCTGGCCCGTGCCTTGGGCGGCTCTTTATCAAAACCATCAGTGGTTATCTGCCAGTAAAGCCCGGCAGCCCCGCCAAAGAAGAACTCGGCGGCCCTGGTATCCGTAACCAGACGCTTAACCGCCTCGCCGGTGGCCTGCACGGGCAGGGCCTCATGCTGCGCGTCACGCGGATAGAGCGCCAATTCCTGCTTATTGCCGATATTGCCCAGAGCGTAACCAATGATGCCGCGTATAGCCTGGGCCGAACTGATGGTGGTGTACCCGCCGTTAAACACCTCGTTGACCACGCCCACCAACAGGTTCCGGCCCCGCACGGTATCAAGCTGCTCCGGGAAATAGCGGGCAATAATGTTAAGCTGCGCGCCGTTATCCCAAAGGCGGCTGAAGAACCAGCTGTTGTAGGTCCAGGCGTCCTTGTCCGCGTTAGCGGGCTGGATAGTTACATCCGGGGCATACGGAATCATCCGCACTTCCTTGATCAGTTCTTCGGCCTCCTTGCTCTGGCGCAGCATCTGATAACTGGCCGCGAGGAAAGCGGCGCAGGTATCCTTGCGCCAACCGCGCAAGTTGGCATCCAGATGCCTGACCAGTTCCGGCAGACCGGTAAAACGCTGCCCGGAACGGGTATAGACCCAGGCCGCGTAACAGACCAGGCGGGCGGCGTCCTGACGGTTCGGCAGAGTTTGCAGCAGCGCCGCCACTTCCCGCCGCGTGTTCTCGAAAAGATCCTCCGGAACGTCAAATCCGGCTTCCCTGGCGCTGAGCAGGAAGTCGAAACCATAAACGGTAAGGAAGGAATAGCTATAGCTTTCCTGCGGCCAGAGCGAGAAGCGGCCCGGCTGAACCTGACGTTCACGCAGGGTCAGTATGCCTCGATTAATGGCCGCCACCGCCTTTTCACGGGCCAGAGCCGGGGTTTCGCCCTTTGGTACGGGCAAAAGCTCTGGCGATTCATGCAGCAGAGCATAGGGGAAGGCCTTGCTGAGAATTTGCTCGGTACAGCCGTGCGGGTAACGGATCAAAAAGCCGGAAAGGCCATCCACCAAGGGCAAGGGCAGGCCGGAAACACTGGCTTCCACCTCGGCAAGCTCGCTGTACATGGCGCGGCCCAGCGGCACTACCTGTTCGTCACCCTTTACAAAACCGGCCCGGAAACTGCTCATACGCGGCGATGCCGGACGCACGGACAGCGAAACCGGACGGCGTACAACTATTTCCGTTCCGCCCACGTCTGCCGGGGTGACACCGGAAGCTGTGGCATTTACCGAAGCCGTAAAACGCACCACGGACTCACCAAGGCGGTCATTAACCTTCAGGCGGAAAACCGCCTTGCCTTCGCGCCCTTCGTCAACTGTAAGGCTTGTTTCCGGCTCACGTACAAAACTTAGCCCTTCATCCAGTTCAACTTTCAGGTCTATTTTCAGGCCAGCCCCGCTACCTTCAACATTGTTGGCAACAGCGGCGGTAACTTCAAACTCGTCACCGGGGGCAACCGCCACCGGCAAATCCGGGGTAATAATCAGCGGGCCGCGCACCTGAGTGGAAAGCGCGAACTCGCCAACCGCCTCAGGCGAAGCCGCCACGGCCATCAGCCGCAGAGTTCCGTTGAAGTAGGCCGGAACTTCCCAGGCCAGATCCCGGCCCTGAGTATCCACATCCAGCACGCCGGACCAATAAACAACCGAAGGCTCAGCCTTGCGGCGGAAGGGATTTAGCCGGTCTTCCGAGGCGGCAGAGGCCATATCCATCATCATGCCGCCGCCAAAAGCCGAGCGGTTCATCAAATAAAACTCCGGCATGATCAAATCCAGATTCTGCATGGTGGAAACCGTAAGCGGATTCTGGCGCAGGAAGTAATCCAGCGGCGAAGGAGTTTTGTAGTTGGTCAACTGCAAAATGCCCTCACTGACGGCATAAACCACCACCTTGCCCGGCTTTTCGGCGCTGACCTTCATATTCAGGCTTTCGCCGGGCTGCACCCGTTCCGGAGCCTCCAGCTTGAGATTCATGTTGCGCCTGGCGATATTGGCCACAAAGGGCGTAACCGCATACGTATAGGGAGTGCTGTGAATGGCATCGGAATTGATGTCGCGCGTCAGGGCCACGCTGACAAAGGCCCGGCCCTCAAAATCACCCGGCACGGTCAGGGTTTGCACGGAATCGCTGGTATCGGCGCGAAACCACTTGCTGGCGTAAACCTTGTCGCTTTCCACGGTGATCAGCCCGGCCCCGGCGTAAGGAGCGCTGATGAAAATCTTCATCTCCTCACCGGCGTTGTACTCCTGCTTATCCAGATGGATGCGCAGGGTGGCATCGCGCTCCAGGCCGAAGCGGCGCTGACTGCCGCCCGCCACCACATAATCCAGCTTGCAGCGCTCCACGCCTGTTGCATCGGTAAGGGTGAGCGTAAATTCGCCGGTTTTATCCGTTGGCAGATCCACGGACAGCCCGGCGGCAGCACCGGAGGCGGTTTGCGCCGCTATCCGCGCGTCAACTTGCGCTACGAAGTCCGCTGTGTCCGGTTCAGACAGCCCGGACATAGTCGCTGCGTCGCGCGAGCTGGTTGCCCCGCCCCCTCCCACCGCGCCAATGCCCACAGGCCGCTCCAGCACCGGAATGAGCTTGCGGGTGTTGTCATAGCGATAACGGCCAGCGCTGTCGCGTACCAGCGAGGCCACATAGGTAACTTCGCTGATTTTGAGCGTCAGGCCGGGCAATCCCG
This sequence comes from Deltaproteobacteria bacterium, assembly GCA_031285295.1. Classification (GTDB taxonomy): domain Bacteria; phylum Desulfobacterota; class Desulfovibrionia; order Desulfovibrionales; family Desulfovibrionaceae; genus WRHT01. The sequence continues at coordinate 8,501 of JAITWK010000012.1, forward strand.
CGTATTCCAGATTGGGGTCAATAGCGATAAAGTTTACGCTGGCTTTGGAGTTGGAGGCCAGAAAGCCCAAATCCGCCTCGGAAGACCAGCCAACCAACGTTTCCAGCGGTGAAATCAATAGCCTTGCGCTGCCGCTCACGCTGCGCCCGCCACCGGCCTCAAAGGCTTCCGCCTCAAAAGTCAGCCAGGCCGTGCCGCTGGCCAGTTGTCCGGCAGCCAGAGCGAATTCGGCCTCGCCCTGCTCATCGGTTTCCTGATCACCAAGCCGCTGGTTGTAGCTGTTGTCCCAATCGCTTGGGTCATAAAAAGCATACTTGGCGAACTTGCTGAAACTGAGCCGCGCGGGCGTAAGCGACAAATAAGCGCCCACCCGGTTGCCCACGGCTGCCGTGCCGTAGAGGTTTTCCACTTGCGCCAGGCCCACAAGAGCCTTGGGCAGCGTCCAGCCTTTTTGTGCGCCTGGGGACAGTCCCTGACCCGGCTCTGTATCTGACGGCGCATCCTTAAAGGATACACGCAGCTTGAGGTTGTCCGGCTGGAACTCCTCTACCTGTACCTGGGTTGAGCCGATCAGGTTCTGCGAAAGATAGATATCCAGATTGTAATTGCCGGTCGGATAAGTCTCGTCCATGCCTATGTCCAGATCAAACATTCCGGCACGGTCAAGCTTGAAAGACCTTTCGTAAATCTTGTTGCCTCTGGGGTCCAGCAGCACGGCCTTGAGGGGCAGGCCCGCCATGGCTTCGGCCTGCCAGTTGCCCGGCTTGGCAATGAGGCCAAAGCGCAGATTTTCGCCAGGGCGGTAAATGCCGCGCTCGCTAAAGGCGAACACGCTTACGCCGTCCTTGTCCACCCGGCGTCCGGCAACTTGCGGAAACGCGGCCAACGAGACCTGACGGCTGTAATCCTCTATGGACATGAAGGTAAAATCGCCATTTTTTTCCACAGTAACAGCCACCGGCTTTTTTTCCTGCGTGAAGCCGGAAAGTTCGGGCAGGCTTACCCGGCCCTGGGCATCGGTTTGCCGCGAAAAAACCGGCAACCCATTACGGCCCAGCACCTGCACCCTGGCTCCGCTTACCGGACCGCCGTTGGCAAAAGATCCGATAAATACCTCGCGTTCGCCAGTGGCGCTCTGCTTGATGGTCATGCCCAAATCGGTGACCAGAATAAAACGGTTGTCAGCGGTTTTAAGCGTATCGCCCTTGAAACCGGAGAGTTCAATGCGAAAAATGCCCCTCGCGACAGCGCCGACTCCAGATCCAGTCCCGCCCCCAAGCAGGGGTGAAAGATCAATGGAGCTGTAATCGGGCTGGTAACCATCAGATGATCTGGTCTTGTACTGACTGCGGATGCGTTCGCTGATATCCGCGAATTCCAGGGTTTTCTCGTCATAATAGGTTGATTCGAAGTTCAGATCGCCCAGTCCGGCCGATCCGGTCGCCTGCGTGACCAGCAAATTCAGGTATTCCGGGCGCAGCCGGTAAACGTCATAACGAATCTCCTCCACCCCGCGCGACATCACGGCCAGCTTTCTGGCCCCGCCCATGCTCAGGATGCTTCCTTTCTGCATGACGCGCAGTTCCGGATCTATTTCCGGCACCCTACTGATAAAAGAATATTCGCTCAGCTTGTACCCGGTATCGCTGCTCACGCCGCCTTTACCGCGCACCAGCAGGTAACGCCCGCCGGGAGCGCCGTAAGTAAAGGGCAGCGCCTCGCTGAATTCTTCCGCTACCGCGCCCGGCGTAAGCGTAAGCGGGGTGGCTTCTTTTAAATCCTCGGCGCGGATCTGCTCGGGTAAAATCTCGCTCCAATCGGTGCGGCGCTGGTTTTTGGCGTCTTCACCGGGCCGCGAATAAGGCAGCAACAAAGCGCTGACGGAGGCTTGCGCCTCACTGGCCTTCAACTTGCGGGTAAAGGTCAAAAAGAGCATGAGCTGCTTGTCCTGCTCGCCCTGATCATCAAGTGTAATAATTGTATTATCCGAGCCCGCCAGACTGACGAACACATCCCGCCCGGCCACGTTCGCGCCCTTGGCCGTATCGGCCTTGACTGTACCCATGTTTTTATCGCGCGTGGCCCCGGCCTTGATTTTGAGTTGTACCGGGCTGGTTTCCTGCGGCAGGCTCAGTACCGGCACGCTTACATAAGCCTCGGTACCGGACTGATTATAAGTGATTTCCGTAGGGCCAAGCTCCACCTTGCCTTCGGAATCAATGCTCAGGCGTTTTTCAAAACTTTCCCTGCCAATAACAAAGGGAGAGCCGCTTACAACACCGCTGAGCATCAGCTTGCGCGGGTTTTGCGGATCAACCAGAAACTCCCAGCGGGAAATATCCAGCTGATAGGCGCGTGAAGTAAAATCGTGGGATTTTTTGTCGATAACTACATTGTCGCCCAATTTTTCCGGCGGCCGCACGGAAATTTTAACGCCGCTGGGGAAGTCATCCATCTTCATGTCCAGCCGGGCTTCATAGCTGTAAGTATTTTCGCGGAACTTCCAGTCGGTTCCAAAAGCCGGACCGGATTCCGGCCTGGTGCTCCAGCCGGTTGGGTCAGGGTCGAGAAAATCCCAGTTGTTGCGGCATTGCGCCAGTCCGTCGCGGCTGCCGTAATATGCGCCGCAAGCCTTCTCGTCTATGGCCAGCGTGAGTATGAAGCTGGTGTGGCGTTCACCATCGCGGGTGAAGACCGGGCCGTTGTAATTTAGCTTCACGAAGAGTTTGGGGTCCAGCGGTTTTGACTGATCTCGGTCGCCCATACTGGAACCGGGCGTTGAGGTGCGGGAGGGATCGGAATCATCACGCAGAAGCGCGGAGGCCGGATCGTCCGGACTGATCGGGGTATCCTTTTCCCCGCCGCTTAAAGCCAGGGCCACAGCGGTGATAATGACCAGCAAAAACGCCAGGCCGAGCCCTATCTGCACCTTACTGTTTATGGGTACGCCGCGCAGAAGTTTAGCAATTTTTCCGCCAGCCTGACCGCGCAGAAGTTTACCCAACCTACTTTCAGTCGAGCTGCCCTGCGAACTTTCCTGGGGGGTATCCTGCTGGCCGTCCTGTTTTTGCTCGTTGCTCATAGGTTTCTCCTGCTGTTCCGGCGTTGTGTGCAATAAGGAAAAGTATCCCCTTATTTTTATTCCAAATAGTGGAAGCGGTCAATCAAATCGCGCTACCCGCTTGACATCGCAAAAATCTTATCTTATGTAGCACTGCTTCGGCAAAATCATACGGTTATGCGGGTTTTATACCCGATGCGGCAAGCCGGGCTTGCCGCCTGGGTCGCCTGAAGGGCTGACTCTCGTTTTGCCGGACAGTTTCGCAAACGTTTTTCGCATAGCTTTAAGGAGCTTACATGCCAACTATCAACCAACTGATTCGTCAGGAGCGCAAGCAGATCCAGAAGCGCAAAAAGACCCCTGCCTTGCAGGCCTGCCCGCAGCGTCGCGGCGTCTGCACCAGAGTTTACACCACTTCGCCCAAGAAGCCTAACTCGGCCTTGCGTAAAGTCGCCCGTGTGCGTCTTTCCAACGGTATGGAAGTCAGCGCTTACATTCCCGGTGAAGGCCACAACCTGCAGGAACACTCCGTGGTGATGATCCGCGGCGGCCGTGTAAAAGACTTGCCCGGTGTGCGTTATCACATCGTGCGCGGCACCCTGGATGCTTCCGGTGTGGCCGATCGTCGCAAGAGCCGTTCCAAGTACGGCGCCAAGCGTCCGAAATAACTTTACAAAAATTACTTACCCCAGGTTCAGGTTTTGGGATCGCAAGCAAGCCGATTATGGCAAAGCAGCGGTCTTAGCTCCCGGCCGAACCCTAATTTTTAATTGAGGAGTATCCCATGCCCCGTAAAGGTCCCATTCCGAAGAGGGAAGTGCTTCCCGATCCGGTTTACAACAGCCGTCTGGCCGCCCGCTTCGTCAACCGTCTTATGTACGACGGCAAAAAAGGCGTAGCCGAAAAGATTTTCTATTCCGCTCTCGACCAGCTGGCCGAAAAAACCAGCGAAGAGCCGATCAAGGCTTTTGAAAAGGCCCTTGATAACGTCAAGCCCTTCATGGAAGTCAAATCCCGCCGCGTTGGCGGCGCTACTTATCAGGTGCCGATGGATGTGCGCCCGGATCGGCAGATTTCCCTGTCTATCCGCTGGCTGATCAACTATTCCCGCGCCCGTGGTGAAAAAGGCATGATCAACAAGCTGGCTGCCGAACTGGTGGATGCTTTCAACAACCGCGGCGGCGCGGTTAAAAAACGCGAAGATACGCACCGCATGGCCGAAGCCAACAAAGCCTTCGCGCATTACCGCTGGTAGGAGCTGAACCGTGTCAAGACAAACTCCCCTGGCCAAATACCGTAACTTCGGCATTATGGCCCATATTGACGCCGGCAAGACCACTACTACCGAGCGCATTCTCTTTTACACCGGCGTGTCGCACAAACTGGGTGAAACCCACGAAGGCGAAGCCACCATGGACTGGATGGAACAGGAGCAGGAACGCGGCATTACCATTACTTCCGCCGCCACCACCTGTTCCTGGAAAAACCACCGCCTGAACATCATTGATACCCCTGGCCACGTTGACTTCACCATGGAAGTGGAACGCAGCCTGCGTGTGCTTGACGGCGCTGTGGCCGTGTTCGACGCCGTTGCCGGTGTTGAGCCGCAGTCGGAAACCGTCTGGCGTCAGGCCGACCGCTACGGCGTGCCGCGCATCTGCTTCGTCAACAAGATGGACCGCATCGGTGCCAACTTCGAACGCTGCATCGGCATGATCAAAGATCGCCTCAAGGCCAAGCCGATTCCCTTGCAGCTGCCCATTGGCAGCGAAGACAAGTTTGAAGGCGTGGTCGACCTGATCATCGGCAAAGCCATTGTTTTCGACAAGGAAAGCAAGGGCGCCGAATTCAGCATCACGGACATCCCGGCTGAACTTATGGATCAGTACGAAGCCATGCATTCCGAAATGCTGGACGCCGTGGCCGAAGAAGACGAAGTGCTGCTGGAAAAATACCTGGGCGGCGAAAGCCTCACCGAGGATGAAATCCGCTCCTGCGTCCGCAAGGCCACCATCGCCCGCAAGATCGTGCCGGTGGTTTGCGGCTCGGCTTTCCGCAACATGGGCGTGCAGCCCCTGCTGGACGCCGTGGTCGAATATCTGCCCTCGCCGCTTGATGTCGACCACATGGACGGTACCAACCCGGACAAGAAAGACGAAGTCATCATCTGCCATTCCGACGACAAGGAACCTCTGGCCGGTCTGGTCTTCAAGCTTTTCTCCGACCCGTACATCGGCCACCTTTCCTTCTACCGCATTTATTCCGGTACTATTGAGTCCGGTCAGACCATACTCAACTCCAATACCGGCAAAAAAGAGCGCGTAGGCCGCCTGTTGCAGATGCACGCCAACAAGCGTGAAGAAGTAAAATGGGCCGGAGCGGGTGACATCGTCGCCCTGGTCGGCCTGAAGCAGGTTTCCACCGGTGACACCATCTGCGCCATTGAGCGCCCGGTGGTGCTTGAATCGCTGGATATTCCCGAGCCGGTTATCGAAGTTGCCATTGAGCCGAAAACCAAGGCCGACCGCGATGCTCTTTCCGCCGCTCTGAACAAGCTGGCCAAGGAAGATCCCTCTTTCCGCGTCAAAGGCGACGAGGAAACCGGTCAGACCCTGATTGCCGGTATGGGCGAACTGCACCTGGAAATCATTGTCGACCGCCTGCTGCGTGAATTCAACGTCAACGCCAACGTGGGCAAGCCCCAGGTTGCTTACCGCGAAACCATCACCAAGACGGCTGAAGAAAACCACAAGTACGCCAAGCAGTCCGGTGGACGCGGCCAGTACGGTCACGTTGTCATCACTGTCGAACCCAACCCGGAAAAGGGCTACGAGTTCATCAACTCCATCGTTGGCGGCGTTATTCCCAAGGGATACATCCCGGCGGTTGACAAAGGCATTCATGACGCCCTCAAGAGTGGCGTGATGGCTGGCTTCCCGGTGGTGGATATCAAGGTCAACCTGACCTTCGGCTCCTACCACGAAGTTGACTCCTCGGAACAATCCTTCTACATCGCCGGTTCCATGGCCGTTAAAGAAGCCATGCGCAAGGCCACTCCGGTATTGCTTGAACCGATCATGGACGTGGAAGTGGTTACCCCGGATGACTATGTTGGCGAAGTTATGGGCGATCTGAACGGCCGTCGCGGCCGTGTGCAGAGCATGGAAGCCCGGGCCGGTTCGCAGGTTGTGCGCGCCCAGGTTCCGCTTTCCGAAATGTTCGGCTACGCCACCGACCTGCGCTCCAAAACACAGGGCCGCGCCAACTTCACCATGCAGTTCCACCACTACGAACGGGTTCCGGCCCAGTTGGCGGATGAAGTGGTGAAGAAACGCACCAATGGCTAAAATAAAACAAAAGCCCCAAAACGGCTGATGTTCATAAATGTGAAAGGCGGTCAAATTGGCCGCCTTTCTTTTTGCAATAAAAACAAATAACTGTTAGTTTGACTGAATTATTTTATAGCGAGACATATCATGTTCAAATTTTTTACAGTCCTTTTCATGCTTGTAGCCTTTATCGGGTTGCCCGTGATTACCGATTACCAGCTCGGCCGGGCTTTTGGCTTTTCCGTGCGGGAAAACACCAGCATCCTGGCTGGCGCAATCGATCTCTTTGTCGGACTTTGCGGTGCTTCCGTGGTCAAGCGGAGCATGGCCGCTCTGTTCGATCGCTAGCGCTGCCTGAACTGAAAATTGATGGGAGCCGGGCGCAAGAATTTCTCCCGGCAAATTAGCCAGGGGAGGCTTTGCCTCCCCTGAAAAGATCGCGGGGGAACCGGACATGCCCATTCTGGTTTTCAAACTGTTGCTCACACCACTGCTGGTAGCCGGCATCACTTATGCCTCCCGCCGCTGGGGGCCGGTAATTGCCGGCTGCCTGATCGCCCTGCCTATTTCCGGCGGGCCGATCACCATGTTCATCACCATTGAGCAGGGGCTTGTCTTCGGAACAGCGGTGGCAGCCAGCAACCTCATGGGCATGTCGGCGGTGGCGGTGTTCTGCTTCGCTTACATCCACACGGCGCGCTTCGGGGCGCTGGTGGCCGCCCCTACCGCCGCAGGCAGCTTTTTGCTGGCCGTGCATCTGTTCTCCTATCTGCACTTGAGCGTTCCGGCTGCGGCCATTCTGGGCTGCGTGCTTCTGGGCATAAGCTGCCTGGGTGGCAACGGAAATGAAAAACCAAAACCGCATAATGCCCACAAATGGGACATACCGGTACGTATTATCGCCGCTACAGGCCTGCTGCTGGGCCTGACCGCAGCGGCTCAGAATCTTGGCCCGGTTCTGAGCGGGCTTCTGGGTGTTTTTCCAGTCTTCACTCTTGTCATTGCCGTCTTCACACACCAGGAACACGGCAGCAGTGATGCCCGCAAGCTCATGCGCGGTGTGGCTTTCGGCTGCTATTGCTCCATGGCCTTCTATGTCATCCTGCCCCTCAGCCTGCCCAGGCTCGGCTTGTGGCCGGCCTTCCTGTTGGCCAGCCTGGCCTGCGTAGCCATCAATCTGTTATTGATGAAAATAGCTCCGCGCTTCGGGATAAAAAGGTAGGCAGGCAGAAAAAACAGATTTTTGAGGCGCCAGATTGAATTTTGCCGGATATATTCCGATAAGAAATTGATTCATACTTGAAAATTACATGTTTTCCGATTGAATCTTGTTTGAATGTTCAGCAGGTTAAGTATTATTTCAGTTATAATATTTATGAGTCTTACAGCGGCAGCGCTGTCACTATTCAAACAAGGTGTGAATCCGACATGAGCAAACCCTTGCGCGAAAAATCAGCTAACTCGACCACCAGACCCAGCCAGTCCATTGAGCAAAACCCGCAGGACGGCGATGCCATCAACAATTTCAACATTCTGGATCTTTTCGGTAAAGAACGGCTTGAGGCTATTCAGCGCGCTCTGGCCCAGGCCACCGGATTGGCTCTGGTTACCCTGGATTACAAGGGCGACCCGATTACCGAAATGACCGGCTTCAGCCCTTTCTGCCTGGATGCGCGTCAAAATACGGATTCCTGCGCGTTGTGCCGCTCCTCCGATGTTTATGGCGCGGGGCAAGCCCTGGCCAAGCAGCGCAAATTTATTTACTTCTGCCCGCACGGCCTGCTGGAAGCGGCCATTCCAATCATCGTGCGCAATCATTTTCTGGGTGCTTTTTACGGCGGGCAGATTCGCTGTGCCGACGCGCCGGACGGCATTCCGCGCCTGGCCCGGCTTTTTGAGGATGATTTGAAGCGCTGCCCCTACGGCGAAAAACAGAAAAAGCTTTTTCGAAACATCCCGCAGCTAGGCTACGCCCAATTCATGCACATAACTGAACTGATTTCCCTGATTATTGAGGAAGTGGGCGAAACCGGCTCACTCTCCGGCGGGCAGAATCGCAATTGCGGCGTGGAGCTGGTCAGGGCCAAACAGCATATCCAGATGCTGGAAAGCAATTTGGAACACGCGCGGCACGAAAACGTAAATTTGAGCGCCCGGTTAAATCAATATTCACTGCTCGGCAGCCTGACCGCCATCGCCAATCTGGCTGAACTGGAAAACGCACCGCAAACCGGCGAGGCCAGCCGCCTTCTGGCCGAGCAAATCCGTTACGCCGCGCCAAAAGAAAAACCTTTTGTTCTCCTTTCCGAAGAGATGGCCGATATCCGGCGTTATCTTAAAATACAAAAAATCCGCTTTGCCGAACGCCTGTACTATACGCTGGACATTCCAAAAGAACTGAATTCGCGCAAAATACCGGTGCATACCATCCTGCCTCTGGTGGAATACGCGGTCTTTTACGGCCTGCGGGCGGATGAGGCCGAGCTGAACGTCAGTGTGACCGCCTCTATGGATGGTGAGCGCCTGCTGGTAAGCGTGAACGATGACGGCCCGGGTCTGGGTGAAGACGAACTGGCGGCCCTGTTCGCCCGCTTTAAAGGCGCACATGAAGGCGAAGCCATACAAATGAACCTGCATTCGGCCAGGCGCAGATTACGGGAGCTTTACGGCGCGGATGGCGGAATCAGCATCAGCGCGACTACCGGCCTTGGCACGCAAAGCCTGGTGGTTCTGCCGGAAACAAACCTGATCGGGGGATTGTAATGTACAAGGTGCTCGTTGCCGATCCTGATCCCTTGATGCGCCGGGCTTTGGCCTCGATGATCAAACGGGTGGAAAACTTCGAGCTGAGTTACGCCGTAAGCAGCGGGGCGCAGGCAGTGGAAACATGCCGGAACGCAACTGTGGATCTGGTGCTTCTGGAAATCATGCTGCCCGATGCTTGCGGTTTGGATACAGCCGAAGAAATACGCAACATTAATCCGAATATCGCAATCTGTATTATTTCGGCCTGCCGGGAGTTTGAATTTGCCCACCGGGCGTTGCGCATGAAAATCAGCGAATATTTGCCAAAACCAGTGTCTTTTGCGGAATTGCGGCATTTTCTGCTGGCCCGCAGCAAAAGCCCCAGCGGGTCGGTCTATGATGATTTTGAAACATTCTTTGAGATAGTCAAAGACCGGGATCTCAAACGCGCCTATTACGAGCTGCGCCCGGTGGCCTCGGTAATCCGCTCGCTGGCCGATGGCGATCACGAACGGCTGCGCGATATCCTTAACCGGATCGGCCGCCGCCTCATCGATACCCTGGACGCTTTCGAGCCGGAACGCACCGGTCTGGCGGATCTGCCGCCAATCAACCCCTCGCTGCTTTCTTCGGATCAGAGCATCGAATTATGGCTGTTCAAAGCCATGGATTACGTGCTCTGGCAAAGCGGCCTGCAACGCCACCCCTTCCTGGAAAAAGTCTATGTCTTCATAGACAACAATATTCAGGCCAATATCGGCCTAAACGAAATCGTTACCCACTGTTCGGTAAGCCAGGCCCACCTGAGCCGGATTTTCCGCAAACTGTTCAAAGTCAGCGTCATGGAATATCTGCACCTGAAAAAACTCAGCCTGGCCAAAGCCTATCTGGCCATGACGGATCACAGCACCTCGGAAGTGGCCTTTCGCCTGGGCTACAACGAAAGCAGCTATTTCAGCAAAGTCTTTAAAAAGTATGAGCACGCCACAGTCCGGCAATATCGCCAGCAATTGGACGGCGAACGCTCCTCTCTTGACGCCGAAGTGGGAGAACTGCTTGCCCAGTCCGGCGACGTCAAGTAGCGCCTTATTTTGTGTAACCTGATAGTGACTGCTTTCCACCTGACCCGCCAAATCAAAACCCGCTTATCAAGAATCACTTGCAACGCCAAAATGCAATATTGAAAACCGCCGCAAAACCTCCTTTTATAACATTTTGATATTTATACGTTTTGCATCACAGACAGCAAGCCGCAAAAAAAAAGCGGCATTGCCTGTATATTACCCGCTTTTTGTTTGTATCGTGTTAGAGCTTTATTATTTTTTATAATAAGTTCTGCCACAGAATTGCAATTCCATACGGTTAATTCATTTTCTTTAGAGCAACCAGCGCGTTCAGAGGTGAAAATTTCCGTACTCCACAGCAGCGGCAATGTTTAAAGGCTAATCCGAGTTAAACGCGACAACAGACAAAAGGAGAAGCGAGACCATGGCAAAGAACATTCAGGAACTGGATCAACTTATCGCCAAGGCGAAAGAGGCTCAGAAAAAGTTCTCCACCTATACCCAGGAGCAGGTCGATGCTATTTTCAAGGCCGCCTGCCTGGCCGCCAGCAAGCAGCGCGTCCCTCTGGCCAAGATGGCGGTAGCGGAAACCGGGCGCGGCATCGTTGAGGACAAGGTCATTAAAAACCTCTACGCAGCAGAATATATCTATTACAATTATATGGAAGCCAAAACCTGCGGCGTTATCGAGGAAGACAAAAGCGGCGGCATGTGCAAAATAGCCGAACCTCTGGGCCTGATCGCCGGTGTGGTTCCTACCACCAACCCCACTTCCACCGCTATCTTCAAAGCCCTGCTTGCCCTTAAAACCCGTAACGCCCTGATTTTGTCGCCTCACCCCGCCGCCGCCAAATGCACCGTGGCTGCCATTGATATCGTCCACAAGGCCGCAGTGGAAGCCGGAGCGCCCGAAGGTGTGCTGGGCAGCATCACCACCCCGACCATCGAACTTTCCCAAGCCCTGATGTCGCACAAGGACGTTGATCTGATTCTCGCCACCGGCGGTCCCGGCATGGTCAGAGCCGCCTACTCCTCCGGTCACCCGTCTCTGGGCGTTGGCCAGGGCAACACCCCGGCCGTCATTGACGAAACCGCCGACATCAAGATGGCCGTAAACTCCATTCTGCTCAGCAAGACTTTTGATAACGGCATGATCTGCGCTTCTGAACAATCCGTTATCGTGGTCGATTCCGTTTATGAAGCCGTCAAGGCCGAATTCAAGGCCATGGGCGCTTACTTCCTGAACAAGACCGAAAAAAAGCAGGTTGGCGATACCATCGTTGTCAACGACAAGCTGAACGCGGTCATCGTGGGCAAAAGCGCGGTGGAAATTGCCGCTATGGCCGGTTTGCAGGTGCCGGATACCACCAAGGTACTCATTGGTGAAGCCAGCGCCATCGGCGTTAAAGAACCTTTCGCCCACGAAAAGCTTTCCCCGATGCTGGGCATGTATCACGCCGCCGACTTCAAGGATGCCTGCGACAAGGCTTACTCCCTGCTTTCCTTCCAGGGCATGGGCCATACGGCGCTGCTCTTTACTTCCGAGCCAAACGAAGAGCGCGTGGCCTACTTTGGCGACAAAATGCATGTGGGCCGCATTCTGATCAACCAGCCCTCCTCCTTCGGCGCCATCGGCGATGTTTTCAACTTCCGCCTCGTTCCTTCGCTGACGCTTGGCTGCGGCAGCTGGGGCGGCAACTCTGTAAGTGAAAACATTGGCATCAAGCAATTGGTCAACATCAAAACCGTGACCGAAAGGAGAAACAACATGCTGTGGTTCCGGGTTCCGCCGAAAATTTACTTCCGCCCCGGTTGCCTGCCCGTGGCTTTTAAGGATTTGACCGACTGCAAACGCGCCTTCCTGGTAACGGACGGCCCCCTGGCCGCCCTGGGCTTTGCCAAGCGCGTTACCGACGTTCTGGAAGACTACGGCATCTCTTACACCGTGTTCAGCGAAGTCAAGCCGGACCCGACCCTTACCACCGTGCGTGAAGGCCTGATAAAACTGCGTGAATTCCAGCCTGACCTGATCATCGCTCTGGGTGGCGGTTCGCCCATGGACGCGGCCAAGCTCATGTATGCCATGTACGAAGAGCCGGATCTCAAGTTTGAAGACCTGGCCGCCCGCTTTATGGATATCCGCAAGCGCGTTTACGCCTTCCCGGAAAACAAGCCCAAGCACTCCAAGCTGGTGTGCATCACCACCACCTCCGGCACCGGCTCGGAAGTTACGCCTTTTGCCGTGGTCACCGATGACGCCACCGGCAAGAAATACCCGCTGGCCGATTACGGCCTCACCCCGTACATGGCCATCGTGGATCCGGACTTCGTGCAGGATCTGCCAGCCAGCCAGGTGACTTTCGGCGGTATCGACGCCCTGAGCCATGCCATTGAAGCCTTCTCCAGCCTGCTGGCCAACGAGTTCTCCGATGGTCTGGCCTTGGAAGCCATGCGCCTGATCGTGGAATATCTGCCCGAATCCTACGCCAAGGGTCCGAACTGCCGTCTGGCCAGAGAAAAGATGCACTATGCGGCCACGCTGGCCGGTATGGCCTTTGCCAACGAATTCCTCGGCATCTGCCACTCGCTGGCGCACAAGATGGGCGCACGCTTCCATGTGCCGCACGGCCTGGCCAACGCCTTCATCCTGCCTTACGTGATGCAGTTCAACCGCGTGGACGCGCCGCGCAAGATGGGCGCCTTTGCGCAATACCGTTACCCGAACATCAGCGAACGCTTCGCCCGTATCGCCCGTTACCTTGATGTGGCTGGCAAGAACAACGAGGAAAGCGTGGATAACCTGATTGCCCTGGTTGAAAAACTCAAGGCCGATGTTGGCGTGCCGCCCTCGATCAAGGCCTGGGGCCGCATCAATGAAAAGGATTTCTTCGCCGCTCTGGATGAACTCAGCGAAGAAGCCTTTGACGACCAGTGTACCGGCGGTAACCCCCGCTATCCTTCCTTTGCCGAACTCAAGCAGGTTTACACCGACGCCTGGTACGGCTCCCTGAGCAAGGGCAAGGATTCCGCGAACAAGTAACCTGAACCCAGGCTCTTAAAGCCTGAACTCAGGAAACCAGAAATTGGGGGGAGCCTCCCCCCAAGCCCCCTGGCAGGGGAGCCTCGGACTCCTCCCGACAATTCCCCTGCCGCTCCTTAACACAGTATCCTCCAGTGATGTGGGCTGGGGGATATTGTGTTTTTTTGGGGGTACCTTGACAATTTCTTTATTAAATGTACTTATACAATTGTATTACAATAAAAACATTGTTCAAGAAGATGTATAATGAAAAAATCACAACCATCGATATCCGTACGCCAATCATTGCGAACCTTTGGGGCGGATATAAAAACAGCCCGCCTCAAACGCCGTCTTACCATGGCACTGGTGGCCGAACGGGCTGAAATCGGCCTTTCCACTCTGGGAAAAATACAAAAGGGTGACCCTGACGTCAGCCTTGGCAATTATGCCTCTGTACTTTTCGCTCTGGGGATAGGTACGCCCTTTACGGAATTGCTGAACCCGGCCTCCGACGCCACCGGCCTTTTGCTTGATGCGGAGCGCCTGCCCAAGCGTGTGCACGGACCGCGAACGCGCCGTAATGCTTCTCATTCCGAATCAGAACAAGTATAGGAGTTCGTATTAACACAATATCCATTTGGGATATGGGCCGGGAATATTAAGTTTCACAGGTTATCTCTCTCTTGTTGTTTAAATTCAACAAGATACCCTGTTGGCGTATTTACAAAAGAACTAATATCATTCCACGATAACGGTAAAATTATTGGTTCTTCGGATTCTGGAGCAGTTACTACAAATATTTTATACTTATTGTTAGCTTTGGCAAAGTCACGTTGCGTGGCTGTCAATCTGAATGATATGACTGGTAAGCTAGCGCTATTCTTTTTTACTTCTACATAAATTTTCTCTTTGCCATCAAAATATTCTATATCATGACCGTAATGATCTGAACCATCAAGATTTACACCTTCTTCATATGCAAATTGACTCACCCATTTTACATTTGATTCTCCATACGACCGAACAAGATCATCATAGACTGTTTTCTCAGCACTTTTTCCGGCCTTGGTGTCTTTGTCCTGTTTTTTTCTATAATCTGTGTATCCACTTCCATGGTTAGACGGATTATCTTTTTTATTATAATCATGGCTTACATGAGAGAAATCAACATTTTCCGAATCAATGACAACAGGTGACTTTGAATTTAATGATGAAATATTTTCTTCGATATTCTTCTGTTTTCCTATATCTCTTTCAAATTCAGCTTTTAAAAAATCATAATTTCCGAATCGCAATATCGAATCATATTCTTTAATATTAAGAAACGAAAGTAAATCACTTTTACTATCAGGAAAATATTCGAATAATTTTTTTCTTGTTTCTTTTCCAATAGCATCAACATCAATTTTCCTATCATCTTCAATCAGCAGATTGGCTGGCTCAATAGATAGCAACAATGAAAACACATCACAGAGATCATCTAGCAATAATTCATGGCTTGGTTCAATTCGTTTATATTGTTCAATTTTAACTAAATACTCTTTTTGCTTATCACTGGTCTCAGTAATTAATTTAGCGTATAAAATTCGCTTGAATTTATCTAAGTTATCATCTCGACATTTTATAAACATATTCATATTTTTTGACACAATATCATTGTCAGAATTCAATTTTGTGCTTCCATCAAAAAATGAATCCGCCTCCTGCCAAATATTTTTGTCATCATAACGCTGTATAAGTGCATCTCTCAACACCCCATCCGGATACCTCCATAGTTCTCTGAACGAACTACTCAACGAACTAATCAAATTCGAGCGATCTATTTCAATTACAGTTCTAAGTATTTCTAGAAGAACAGAAGTCAAACGCTCATCGCGAAAATGGTCAGGCATCTTGTTGCCTATCATAAGGATATATTGCCCTGAATCATCCTTTGCATATTCATAGACATCACAAGACTGCTCAAATTCACCAAAACATAGCGCTACTCGCGAAGCGAGTACGATGCGCATATTTTTAACAGAACGCCAACTATTATCATCTGTTATGAGTTTGTTATGTTGGTAATTTTCAATATACAACCCTTTTAGTAATTCGTGAAAATCGTTTTGAAATTGTTGATTAAAACAGGATTCTTCAAAACTGCGCACGGCAATATTCGGCTTAAACTCTTTCGTCCCAAACCAAAGTGCCGCTTTTTTCGCCCCTCTACCCTTACGGAGAGAAATTAAATACTGCCCCGCACGCACTCTGTCGGGGAAGCTCTTATCCGCGTAGCGTACTTCCTGGACTTTATGAAATTGACCATCAAGGCAGTATATCTTGCCATGTTGAAAAAACGCTATTCGCTCCTGGCAGGACGCATCCGGGGTTTTTAAATCAGATGCCTCCATGATTTGTTCATATATCTTCTTGGATAACTCTCCATTTACATCAATATGATCCTTGGAAAGTTCATTGAGTATCTTATACAAAGAAGATGGTTTAATTTTTGAAAAATTATTTATAAAACCAAGATTGTTGATAATTGCGTTTATTTCGTATTCTTCAATTGATAATCCTGAAAATACATCATCTCTTTTTATGCCAATCAAATGCGGTTCAAGTTGCGTTCCAATTTTTCCATCAAGGATAATTTGATTGGGAGAATATCTTTTTCCTCCAATTTCTATCCACTTGGTAAACATGAATGTGTGTGCAATATAGTTACGAACTTGCTCTCGAGGTACCTTGCATTCTCGTGTTCGCCATGTGTCCAACTTTAATTTTAAAGGAAATTCATCATTTATTTCATGTCTTTTTATTAAAGAATTTTTTATAAAATCATCTTTCAATATCCACAAGAACAAATCAGATGTTTTTGATATACTGAGAATGTTCTCAAGATTTATATATGACTCAACATTTATGGATATAATTTTTACTTTTTCTTGCGGATTAACAATATTTATGTCGTTACCAAGTTGCAAAGGAGATGAAAAATGAACATGTAACGCATCTAGATAATCAGAAGGCCAATTGGAGTCTTTGAATACAATTGGCCTTCGTCTTGGAAGAGAACGGACACCGAATTTCTTCAAAAATAATGCAAATGACTCTTTCTCTTCGGATGAAATCGGAAAATGAAATAATTCCTCTTGGCCATCTTGCATAGCAAGAATTGCAGCAAGCTGATTGTTGTAGTATTCTCCAAAATAAAGCGTATCTGATTTAGCAACGACTCCGTTTTGCACTGGAAAATTGTACCCAGTTGTTTCCGGCGGAGACCAGTCCGCATCATTGCCATAATTTTCATACAGCCAAAAAACAAACTCTTGGGCATGGTGCCAGTTGTCGCCAACAGAACTATTGATTGGAGCAATAGTCGTGCTTCTATCTAAATATCGAAAAAAGTGGACTTTTCCAATTCTCACATAGCCTGGAATAGCCCTTTCATCGCGTTGTTTAGCGTCTTGTTCCGCACCTTGTGATTTGTGTTTAAGATAGCCTTCCTCTTTATTATAAAAATTTATTGCTGCCTTTTGATAATCATCTCGTAAAAAATTAAAATTTACCCATGATGGCACATTTGGCACTTTACCTTCTTTAAAAAATGGCTTGTCATTGCCACTTGCCCATTCTCCATTTTCAAGTCCGATTAAGTTCGGAAGGTGATATAATGCATTCGTATTAGAACCATATTCTATTCTCCACCATTCAAAGACGGCGAAACACTCACCTGGAGACCAGTCAGCAGATACCGTATTAATCGCATGCTGGATTTCCTGTATAGGAATATTTACTTGGATCTTATCCCTGGCTGCGATCTTTTTGACAAAATCAATTACTCCCTTGTTATTAGAAAGTTTGAGTAGTTTCTTAAAGGCATCTCCTGTAAAGAGCGCTGGGGAATCGCCATTTGCAAGCCAAGGGAATTCAGAAAGCGCAACAAACTCGCCATTAACCGTTGGTAATATTTTCCGTTTTCCTATCTGGGCAGCATAGTATGATGAAAAATCAAATCCAGCTATTTCCGGAAATTTATCTATCGGGACAATGCTCTTCAAAGCACTTTCAGGATTTTTTAGGCTGCCAGCTATTGTTTCAGATGCCACATCAATCAATGAAACCAGTTCTTTTAAAATTACTCGGTTCAGCGAGTGGTCTATTATTTTGCTTCTGTCTGAATTTAACTCAAAATCAGCGTTACAAAGCCAACCAATGGGAAATTGAATGTCTGTTTTGAAATAACTGTAAAGAAAATTATTATCCAAAATATTGTTATCTTCACAAAATGCTATTGAAATTTCATAATTGTATTCTTGCGTTTTATTATATGGATCTACAAGAGTAATTGTTTTTCTTTCTTGTTTAAATACCCGCCAAAATTGTTCTATACGGGTACCATTATCTATGGAATAAATTAGCACATCACCATTTGTGTCTTCCAATTTTTCATAAATTCGTTTGAAATTTTCAATTTCAATTACCAATTTCTCAATTTTTGGCAAAAACACCATCGATTTTTCATCGATTTGCTCTAATTCTTTTTTTACATCATCAATAACAGATTTTTTCAAATTAAGCACAATTTCAGTCGTATAATTCAAGTTCTTCGGTTCAATAATGCATGGAGCAGAAAGAATAGCTATATTCTGCGTCAACCCGAGAGATTCTTTAAACTTCTCCTTCTCTTTCAATCCGAACGCAACAGACAATTCGCCAGAGTATATTTCTATCCTATCGCACCAATTAAGCAAGGAGCGAAAACCAAGCCCCTTTGATCCAATTTGGAAAGTACTGTCGCCCGGCATTGCGTCAATGCAATTCTGCATTAATTCAAGTATTTCACGACCATGGTATCCACTAACGGTACTATTCTCTATATTGTAATGAATTTCGATTTCTTTAGGATTATCGTGATATAGCTTATGGCGTTCTTCAATAAGTTCCTTAACTTGCTCATTGATCACCGATGATTTGAATGGTTGCTCAAACACTCTTTCCGATTTTGATGAATAGAAAGCGTTCATCAACGATTCAATGCCCCCAATTGAAAAAGGCTCCCCGTTATTACAAACAATCAATACATTACCTTTTAGTTTAAAAAAGACAGAGTTTGTATCATTGTGGTTAGGTGTGATCATTTGTTTCTCAAGTTTTAAAATTATATTTCTGACTGTGAATTTAATTTATAAATAGTATCAAATAATACAAAAAGTTAAAAATGTGTCATTACTATAATGTTTTTTTAGGGAAGTTTCAAAATCTGTTACGAAGGAAAACAAACAACTTTTCATTTTCTATGCGATAAACCAATCATCCATTGATTAAGAATAAGAGATAAGATATCAAGGCGTTGGGGCATTCTCCGAGTTCTCAGGACAAGGAGGTGCCGCTTATGGAGCAGCATTTTCTGCACGACGTTCTGGTCGCGATTGTGGCTGGCGTCGCAGTGGCTTGGATAGTAAAACGGTTTATTAACCGATAACGCTTCAGGCCCCGCAGGAGTGGAGTCCATACGGGGCCTGAAACTTGTAATTAACCTCTAATTACAGGGGGATGCCCTAGGCCGATAAGTGTTAGCGCACGAATCGGCCTTCTTTTTTTACATAACCATTTTCCGGAAAAATGCAAGGGGAGTATTCGATGAAACGGAACAAACACGAATGTAATATCACCGATTGTCATCAATACAGCCCATTGTCAGGGTTAATACATACAAAAAAATATATGGACAACCCGGCGGCTAAAATGCTTAATTAACCGCTTGCGATTCGGGTATACGCGGTAGCGCCTAAGTTTGTCGTCAGACAGATGGCAAATAAAGCGAATTTTTAATCAGGCGCTACGAATTGGAGGAAAAATGGGCGGCATTTTCGGCATAACCAGAAAACACGACTGCGTGCACGATCTTTTTTACGGCACCGACTATCTCTCACATCTGGGCACCAAGCGCGGCGGCCTGGCTGTGGCCGGTTCCGATACTTTCACCAGCCGGGTTCACCTTCTGGAATCAAGCTATTTCCGCACCAAACTGGAGCCGGATCTTAAAGATCTCAAGGGCAATATCGGCTTGGGCGCGATCAGCGATACCGACAGCCAGCCGCTGACCTTCTACTCGCATCTTGGGTCTTTCTCGCTGGTTACAGTGGGCCGCATCACCAACATCGACGAACTGGCAGCCGAAGCCGGAAAATACCGCTACACTTTCAACCGTTCCTCGGCGGGCAAAGTGCGCCCCACCGAGATTATCGCCATGCTCCTGAGCCGCGAGAACTCCTTTGAGGATGGCATCCGCGCCGTACACGCACGGGTAAAAGGCTCCTGCTCCTTCATCATCATGACGGAAAAAGGCCTGTACGGCTGCCGCGACTTGCTGGGCCGCACTCCGCTCACGCTCGGCTGCAAGCCAGGCGCCAGCAGCTCCGATCCGGAAGGCTGGGTGCTTTCCTCCGAATCCAGCGCCTTTTACAATGTGGGCTTTGAGACGGTGCGCGATCTCGGGCCGGGCGAAGCGATTTTTGTCACCCCGGATGGCTGGGAAACGCGCATTGCCCCCGGCAACAAGATGCAAATCTGTTCGTTCCTCTGGGTCTATTACGGCTACCCTTCCGCCTGCTACGAAGGCGTGAACGTGGAAGATTCCCGCTACCGCTGCGGCGCGGCCCTGGCCGCCGAAGACAATGTGGAAGTGGATTTCGTGGGCGGCATCCCGGATTCCGGCATCGGCCACGCGGTTGGCTACGCCAACTACCGCCGCTTGCCCTATGGCCGCCCGCTGGTCAAATACACGCCCACCTGGCCGCGCAGCTTCATGCCGCAAAATCAGGAATCACGCGATCTGGTTGCCAAAATGAAGCTCATTCCCAACCGGGCGCTCATTCAGGACAAACGCATCGCCTTTCTGGACGATTCCATTGTGCGCGGCACTCAGCTCAAGGATAACGTCAAGGTTCTCTACCAGCAGGGGGCCAAAGAGGTGCATATCCGCATCGCCTGCCCCACCCTGGTCTATCCCTGCCCTTTCCTCAACTTTTCGCCCGCGCGCTCGGCGCTTGAGCTGATGGGGCTGAAAGCCATTTTTGCCCTGGAAGGCAAGGAAGGGAAGGATATCGAACGCTACGTCAATTCCGCCGACCCCAAAAACGCGGAAATGGTGGAATGGATACGCGGACAGTTCCAGTTATCTTCCCTGAAATTCCAAAGGCTGGATAACCTGGTCAAAGCCATCGGCCTGCCGAAACAGCAGCTTTGTACGCATTGTTGGGATGGTTCGAGCTTCGGAAATTAAAAATTATGGCCAAAGACTACGATCCCCAAATGCATACCGCCGAGCATGTGCTTAACCAGACCATGATCCGCCTGTTCGGCTGCGGGCGCTGCTTTTCCTCACATCTCAATCCAGGCAAATCCAAGTGCGACTATTATTTTGACCGCGATTTGACTGTAATCGATGCCGCCGCGTTGGAAAGCGCAGTCAACATCGTGCTGGACCAAGATCTGCCGGTGCAGGAACGCATGGTCCCCAGACGGGAAGCCGAAAGTCTGGTCAATCTTTCCAAGCTTCCGGCTTCGGTGGGTCCGGACGATCCCATTCGTCTTGTAACCATTGGCGATTACGATATCTGCCCCTGCATCGGGGCGCACGTCTCTTCCACTGGCGAAGTGGGCCGCTTTTGCCTGATCTCGCACGGCCTTCTGGAGAAGGAAGCCGGAAGCGATACAGAGCAGTCGGTGCTGCGCCTGCGCTTCAAGCTGGTCTAAAACGGAAACAGTATCGGCAGCGCAATAATCATCACCACCGCCATCAGGGCTTGCATGGGCAGGCCTATTTTAAGGTAATCAAAGAAGGTATAGCGCCCGGCCGACATAACCAGGGCGTTGGATGGCGTGGCAAACGGGCTGGCGAAGCACATGCTGGACGCGGTGGCCACCGCGATCAAAAACGGCAGCGGGTCACACCCCAGGCCGATGGCAATTTGAATGGCTACCGGGGCAACCAGCAGCGCAACCGGGGTGTTGCTGATAATGATGTTCATGGCCGAAGTCAGGCTGTACACCACGGCCAGGGCTGCCATCGGGCCGTGTTCCTCCCCGATGCCGGTCATGAAAGCGGCGGCGATGTCCAGCAGGCCGGTCTTTTCCATGGCAATGGCCATGGGCAGCATGCTGGAAATCATCACCACCGTTTCCCAGCTGATGGCCTGATAAGCTTCTGCGACGTTGCGGTAGCAGCCGCCAGCAATCAGCACTACAGCCGCCAGCAGAACAGCCGCCACCGTGGGCAGCAGTCCGCTGGCCATGCAGATGATCATCAATACCACCACTACGGAAAGAAAGGGAATTTTGGCGCGTAAAGCGCCAGCTCCAGCCTGCGCCTTGAGATCCCCTACCACTACCCAATTACTGGAGTTATCGGCCAGACGCGCGAGATCCGACCAGGCCCCCTGCGCCAGCAAGGCGTCGCCCGCGTGCAGCACCTGATCCTTGACGTTTTCCAGAATATACTGACTGCCGCGGTGAATGCCCATAACGGTAATGCCGTAAAGTTCGCGCAGATGGGCGCTGGCCACGGTTCCATCAACATAGCGGGAAGAGGACATGAGTACCAGTTCGCAGATGCCGATGGAATCGAAGCGGTATTTTTCCTTTGCCCCGGCCTCTGCCGCATTGGAAAGTTCCAGGCCATAATCCTTGACCAGACGCGTGATTCCTTCCGCTGAACCCTGAGCGTACAAAATGTCTCCGGCCTGAATTACCGTATCCGCTCTGGGTGAAAGTTGCTCCTGCCGCTCGCCGAAAGCGCCCCGCCTGGAGCGGCGCAGTTCCCGGATGGTCACGCCGTATTCAGCGGTAAGGCGCAAATCGGCCAGACTGCGCCCGGGCATGCTTGAATCGTTTTCGCTCGACTTATCATCGACCCACTCGCTGATAAACAGGCCGTTCATGGAAAATGTTTTCCGGTCCGCATTGCCGGGAACCACAATCTTGTGGATGTTATGGGTCAGATTGTATTGATCCACCAGCTCCTGCAATGCCTGACCGCGATCCTTGCTCTCGCCCTTTTCGTTTTTACGCCGCGCCAGAAAATATGACGTTACCGGCGCAAGTATGAACAGGCCAAAGACCATGCTGACTATGCCGACCGGCAAAAAAGAGAACAGGGTAAGCGACTCATAACCGGCCTTTACGTAAACATCGTTGGCCACCATGTTGGGCGGGTTGCCGATCAGGGTCAACATGCCGCCGATACCGGCCATGAAGGCCAGCGGCATGAGAAAACGGCTGGGGCTGACATTGATGGAAACGGCCAGGCTCACCACAATCGGCATCATGATGGCTACAGTGCCGGTATTGCTTACCAGCGAGCCGATCATGGCCGTAATCAGCATAAAGAGCATGAAAAGCACGTTCTGATTGGTGCCAGCCAAGGCCACCAGTTTGTCGCTGATAACATTGGCCAGGCCGGTGCGCACAATGGCCCCGCCGACAACAAACATGCCCACAATAGTTATTACCACCGGATTGGAAAAACCGGACAAAGCCTCGGTCGGCGTAAGAACGCCGCATAACACCAGACTAAGCATGGCGCTGACGGCCACAAGATCCGAACGCACCTTGCCGATAGCGAAAAAAACTACCGTCACGGCCAGAACGAGAAGAGTAATAAACATGGGCAAATTTTCAGCTGTGAACATGAATATGACTGCGCGCCGCGCGGGTTGAAGTTGCCGGGGCTTTTTAAAGATATAACGATATTTGGCCTGTTTTTACTAGGCTATTTTAGGGGTAAATACAAGCGGCGCAATTATATACATGAATTCAACTCCGGGTTGCTATTAAAAGTTAGATGTTCTTATTGCTCGCCTGTTCAGGCTGAATAAATAGGGATGCCCCTGAGGAATCTAGCCATTCCTCTGGGGCGTAGTCAAAGAGTCTCAAAAACTCGGAGGTTTACATACAGATGGTTCGCGCCAAAACCGGCCCGCTTGCAATAAATTTATCTATTCAGCGCGTTTTGTCAACTCTCTGCAAGTAATCAGCTTTATGTCTTTTTTCTATGCCTGAAATTAAGGTTTTAACGTGGACAAGGATAGCCGCATCAAAAACGCTCCCAATGACTGGGCTACGGAACACGACAAACCGCGATACGCTTTGGACTTGCTGTTAAACATCGTCACGGTAAGTACTGAAACAATGAGAGTTGTGAAGAGGGTGCCAAAATTTGAAGATTAGACAGTAGGCTTACAAGGCAACATTGAGCTATTTATGGATAGTCCTAAACATGGTTACCCACAGGGAGTAGTAAGTGATGTATATGAAGCAACTTCCCCGTATCTGCTTTATGCTTTGTTTTTAATCGATAGGAATTATCACACGGGAAAGGTTTTTTAGGGTTAATAACGGCTTTAGCTGAACTGCACTGATGCATGCTGTTGACTATAGATGTTTGAGCATCTGCCAGATCGCCATTCATTACAAAGCCGATCATTCCACATATCTTTGTTCGCGAAGAATACTTTTCGGTTGTAAAACGCTGAATTCCATTTTCATCTATATATTGTTTCTGATTTCTGGATAAATTTCCATTTTTATCAATTATATTTAGTCGCTTGCACTCATAAAGAATCTGCATGCTACCGACATTAAGCCATAGATCTGGTTTACCAATAGCAACTATATTGCCGTTATCATCAAATGTGACTTCTTCTGCTTGGGAGCTTACAGACCAAGGACGATTCGCATCATGGTGTTCATCTTGAATCCACCATTTTAATCGTCTGCTCATGTCATTCTCGAATGAGCTTGCTACGAAAACGGAGTGAATATCGTCCCAAGCTTGACCAATCATCGCAATGAAGGCTTCGTTTGCTCCCACAGGAGTACGCTCGCGAGAAATACTGCCGCGCCATTTAGCAATGCCAACTGTCCTATTCATGAGATAGCTCCATCAGTATGGGAGCTGTCATCAATGTTTTCTGCTAAGATATAATCCAGTAGTTCTTCGGCATCACGATAAGCACTTTCAGTAAGCCAAAAGCGTAGCTGTATTGGCTTAATCATAAAAATATCATCACCAATAAAGAAAAAGAATTTCCTAAGTAGATAAATATTTTTTGATATCATCTTTTGAAATGCATTTACTTTATATAACGGTGTCATATTTTCTTCATTTGAAGAATTAATAATATCATTAATATCGCGGTTTTTTTCTCTTAGTGATATTTTAATTAAGCCAAACTCTCGCGTATAAGAAACAACTTTTGCAGTAGCCTTGTAGTTGTATTTCAGAGAATCTGTTAGTGATTGGCTAAGAGTTGCGCAATACATAGAAAGTCTTTCAGTGGAAGTTGGCTCCCACAGGGCAGGTCGATCCGACTTCCCTGGATAGGCGGCAAGCCTGACGAACTCAAGACTTTCTCGTATAATCTTTACTTCATGTTCTTTTAAACCAAAGTAATTGTAGATGTATGCGTTGAATTTATCCTGAAAAAAAGAACCTGAACGTGGTTCAATAGGAGACAACAGCAAGTCATTAACAATGCTTTTTTCACTATCTAGGGAATCATACAGATTAAGTATGGCTGTTGTTGCTTCCTTAGCTCTCTGCTGATCGCGAAAATCTGAGGGTTGTGGGAATGGTAGGGAAAAGAAATCATTTCGTTTAGATAAGCGATTTCTATCTGAACCAATTTTCGTTGTGCAGGAAAGATACCAACTTGCAAGTTCACTATTTAAAAAAGCTGTAAGTATTTTAGCAGTGCTTTTACCTTCTTGAGTATTTGGAACGCAAATACCAAGCATACTCATGTTAAAGCAAAAAGAAATATCCGAGTAGGTTGCCCTGAATGTGGGTAACTCTTCCTGAGATTTTCTGACAGAGGGAACAAGTACTATGTGTGGAGCATAGTAGCTTTCCCAAAAATGAACACGTCGCACAGTGTCTGTTCCATAATAAGACGGATGAACTTTTTTCTGTGCAAATGGTTTTAGATCTTCTACCTGGATATAAGGAAGCTCATTAAGACAATTTAGCTTTAGCGGCTTTTCATTTGAGTTCTCTTTAATGGATTGAAAGCCTAACCCAACTCCCCATTCTGGACGGACTTCTTTTCCCTTTTGAGATCGAGCTCTTTGTGTAGGCAATAATAACTCGCCTAGTTTTGGCATTGACTCTAGATAGTTTAATAGTTTTTGCTCAACAGGATTTCCCCACATCAACCGTTTAAAGATCATTGGAGGAGAGACGAGCATTTCAGAAACAGAAAGCCTATGATAATCTTCTTTTGCTAACAAAATACGTTTTGACTGTGTAGCATGCAGATCCGCTTTGGGGCTTAGATGCTCATAGGTGTATGCCTGCTGCACATCCTTTGATAGAATCGCCAAAATAATGCACGCAGGTATTTTTCCATTGTCAAAAAGTATGTTTCTTAGGTCTGACAAATCAATTAATCTTGAAAGCTGAATATCTTTAAGAAATAATTTGATCAAGGATGTATGTGCACTGGCGTTAAAAAAGAAACCAGTTGTAGGAAGAAGGAGAGCGAGGCAACCAGAAGTTTTCAGATGCTTTATGCTTTTCCAGACAAAAGGCCAAGAGCGTTCGCTATAAGGGATTTCACGACCATTCTGAGAACACCAATTGTGTCCAAAAGATTCCCAAGCATCCCTTTGCAGCTCCGGTTGTGATGGGTGCTTATATTGTCCCCAAGGAGGATTGCCAATGACAACATCAAAAGATGAATCCTCCGGCAAGTTAAAAAAACTAACGCTTTTAAGCGTGTCGCCGATAATTGGCGGTAAAAGAGGTTGCTCACCCGTGTCTATCAACGATTGTAGATCTTTGGGAGTTCTCTCGTTAAGGAGTGCCAACGCTATTGAAAATGCCGCGATACGAACTGCTGTAGGATTCTTGTCAGCACCATGCAAGCTGAATGCAATTTGCTTTAATTCATCCCATGAGAGGTTCCCATTAACATATTTGCGGTATTCTACGATGCGCTGAAATAATAGAACAAGAAAAATTCCAGAACCACAAGCCGGATCTAAAATTTTAGGAATGGATTTCTGTTTTAGGATGTCAAATATGAATGGCCAAACTTGATCTACTACGAGTTCTGCAAGTCTGCGAGGCGTGAAATAGGCTCCAAGTCCTTTTTTAGACCCTTCATCTTCCAAGAATCTATCATAAACTTCACTAAAAAGCTCAACGGGGATATTATTGAATTGATAAATTCGCAGCAATCTCAATTCATTTGTCTTTGGGTTGAGTTTTCCCCGTAAAAAATCCGCCAACACGATATGGCTGCTTGCCCAAATTGTATCGCGGGGTGATAAAATCTTTCCGTTAAGAGCTTTATTTAAATGTTCTAGCAGTGCAGTCCAATCCTCAATTGATGAAGAGAGCAACTCGTCAAGTGAACTATAATGACTTCCTGTATGTCTAAATATAAACTCAGAATCAATAATTTTTCTATCCCACAGATATAGTAGAAACATTGCTTGCAAAAGTATAGAGTGAGCAGCTCCTACATTTACTTGGTTATTTTTTTGTAGCAGTTGTCTATAGCCAATAAGATCTCTTACAAGTTGTGAATCTACACGAGTAGATGGGTCAAAGTGTTCAGGGTATGCCGAAAAAATATTACCAGATTCAATAGAGGGGATTATATCTTGAATATTATCATATTCTTCAGAAAGAGAAAGCGATTTTAAAAGCCAGTCTGCATCGAGAAGCCTTTTCTCGTCCCCAACGCCAGGAACAGACCATAGGGAGTATAATAAGATTGTATCTTGAGATAGCACAAGCAATACATCTGCAATCCCTTGATTCCAAAGAATTTTATGTACACAATTTACTTGTCCTGCGTCTATCTTATCTTGATATAATATAGCAGTCACTGGGAGGTTGTTTATGCAGTGAATTGCAGTTATGCCACTAGCAAGGGCCGACTTCAACGCAACAGACGTGGCTTGGCTCGCTTCTTCCTGAAGAAATACATCTTTCCCCAAGCGTTCAGATAAGCACAAGGCATCAAGCCATGTATCTGGTAGCTTCACAGGGGGAGCGGAAAAAACATCAGAAACAATCATAAGTAACCTTTCTTCTGGCTGCAAATCGTTTAAATACGAATTTGCTATTGCCCATCATCTCTAAACGAAACTAAAACTTTCGTCCTTGTTAAGTCAGGATTTTTTTCATGCATTCTATAAGTATGCACCAATATGGCTGGATTTGATGCTAAGCGGAACTCCAAGCGCACTCGTAATTTTGGCTATGGTTTCAAATTGCGGCTTATTGCCCGGCGAAAATGTTTTATACAGACTTGCCCTGCTTAGTCCAGTATCTTTGGCAAGTTGGGTCATGCCTCGTGCCTTGGCAACGTCACCCAAAGCCAGCAGAAAAGAATCGAGGGAGAAGTCTTCAAGACAGGCAGCCAGATACTCGCTCATCGCCTCTTCACTATCAAGATATCGTGCGGCATCATATTCGCGGATAATTACTTTTTTCATTGTCGTTCCTCCAAAATAGTGCGCCACATTTCTTTTGCTTTGTCTATATCCTTGTTTTGCGAGGATTTATCCCCGCCAAGAATCAGCAAATACACGTTTATTCCTTCTTGGGCATAATAAACACGGTATCCCGGCCCGTAATCAATTTTCATTTCACAGATACCGTCACCCAACACTTTGTATTCGCCGAAGTTGCCAGCTCTAGCCCTGTTGATCCGCGCCAAAATTCGCATTTTGGCTTTCAGGTCGTGAAGTTTCTCAACCCAGTCAGAAAACTGTTCGGTTTCATAAATAGTGTTCATGTTTATATGTATCCTGTGGGCGACAAAAGTCAAGTGGCGCTATCAGATGCTTCCACCAAAATAACTTGCCATATACTTTACCCTCCAGCCCCCTCAATCTTTCGCAATTCTTCCATAAAAAACTCGCGGGCGCTCACAGTTTTACCGTCAGCAAGTTTGATGCTGTATTCCTCGCCGGACATGGAAGATTTGGAGGCTATATTTTCGATGAACAGTTCGGCGGTTTTGGCATATCGCTTGCCGTTTCTATACTTCAGCCGCAAATGCGAGGCCGCCCTTTCGCCGTCATATTCCGTGCCGTTCCGGATAAACTTGGTTCCCTCCGGCATGTTTTCAACAAACGCGATCAGGTTCTCGATTTTTGCTTCCTCAGTCAGAACAGGCAAGTTTTCGCTTGGTGCCGCTTCATCCATTTGAGCAAACGCAGCAGTAACGGAAAAAAGCAGAGATAGAGCAAGAAAAAACAAACTAATTTTATAAGTCATAAAAATACCTCCTACAGAACGTCCTTGCTGCGGTAGTGCCTGCTTTTGTCGTCAGGCAAGGAAGATGAGTTTTTGCCGATGGGAGTGTACTCTTCTCGTACTCGACCAGAGGCAAAAACAAAATCTGACGCAGCATCACGACAAAATGAGGCGCTACAGTTCTTCCCACCAGCGCGAAAGTTCTGTCTGGCCCGGCACCAGCTTCTGGCCCATAAGCGGCGTAAGCAGTGTAATACCGCCGTCTTCATCCGCCAGTTTGGCGATCATGCGAATCGATTCATCCCAGGGATGCAGGGCGAGATCAAAAACGCCCCAATGGATGGGAACCAACGCCTTGGCCTGAACGTCATGACTGGCCCGGATTACTTCTTCCGGAAAAAGATGCGTGTTAGGCCAACCCGGATTCCAGCCATCAATTTCAAAAAAAGCCAGATCAAAGGGGCCGTATTTAGCGCCAATGGCGCTGAAATGCTCACTGTAGCCGGTATCACCGCTTAGGAAAATCTTGCTCCGCTCGCCAATCAGCACATAACTGGCCCACAGGCTGCTATCGCGGGTCGAGTAGGTGCGCCCGGAAAAATGATGCGCCTGCTCCGCCACAATGCGGATGCCGCTATTAAACTCCTCCCCCCAGCCAAGTTCATGAATTTTTTCCGCCGGAATGCCCCATTTGAGCAAATGCGCGCCAACGCCAAGCGGCACGATAAAAACAGTATCCTTGTCCCGAAAATAACGCATGGTGGCGTATTCCAGGTGGTCGTAATGGTCATGCGTAAGCAGCACATAATCGGGCAGCGGCATATTTTCGCGCTCCAGCGGCGAAGGGCCATAGCGCCGCACCACAAAGGGAATGGGCGCGGCGTTGTCAAAAACCGGATCAATCAGCAGGCGCTTGCCTTCCAGCTCAATGATCAGCGAGGAATGCCCCAGCCAGTATACCGCCAAATCCTCCGGCATTGCCGCGAAAGATTCTTTATTCAGCTTTTGCGTTGGCAAAGAATCGTCCGGGGCGTTTTCATTGGGCAGCAAAAAGCGCAACCGACCGGAACTGCCGCCACGCACGCGATCCGGGTAATGCGGAAGCTCTTCCTGGTTACGAAACTTGCCGTCCGCGAAATAAGGCAGGCTTTCATAAACCGAAACATCCGGCGGTGTCTGCCCGAATTCACGCAAGGCGCAACCAGCCGCGAGCAAAGTACCGGCCAGCGGCACCACGGCGACCGCCAGGAAAATTTTTACACAGCGCAACATGCATAAGCCTCCACATATTTTATCGTGAACGTATTTTACTTTTAATGAATATAAACACAACCGATCCGCAGAATTTTTAAGCGAAAATAATCCGGCAATCACGGCAATGACAATGTAATTTGTTGACTTGCCGCGCCACAGGACTATGCTACCCGCCATTATGCAAAAGGTTTCCTCGCGTGAAATATGGAATCTGACCTGGCCGCAGGTGCTGATGATGCTCTTCCAGTTTTTGGTGGGCTTCACCAACGTCTGGGTAGCCGGACGCATTCAGGGCGATGTGCAGGCCGCTCTGGGCGTAGCTGTTCAGTGCTTTTTCCTGCTCATGGTGGTGGGTATTTCCATTGCCAACGCCGCTGTCTCCACCATGAGCCAATCTCTGGGGGCCGGGCGGCCTTTACGCGCCAAGCGCTATCTTGGGCTGGTGATCAATCTGGGCGGCGTACTTTGCCTGATCACTCTGCTGATCGGCTACTTTTTACGCCACCAGCTCATGTACCTGCTGCAAGTGCCGGATAGTATTCTGGATTTGACCCTGCACCTTTGGCTGTTCTATCTGGCGGGCACTCCCTTCCAGTACGCCATTGCTTTCAGCGCGGCGGTATTCCGGGCGCATAAAAAAGTACGCATACCGCTCTACACCGGCATGGTTGTTTGCGCGGCAAACTTCGCGGGCAGTTTTGGCCTCGGTCTGGGACGCTTCGGGCTGCCCGATCTGGGCGTGGATGGCCTGGCCCTTTCCGCTCTGATCTCCTCCGGGGCTGGCGCTATCTATGTTTTTTACATGCTGGTGCGGCACGGCTATCTTTCGCGGCGCTCGTTCGCCGCGCTGCGCTGGCAGTTGGGCGCGGCCGGTTATCTGATCAAGGTGGCCCTGCCCGCTGGCGGCAACCAGTTCAGCTGGCAATTGGGACAGCTTGCCATCATCGGCGTCACCGCCTCGCTCCCCTGGGATAACGTCAACGCCATGGCCGGGTTAACCGCCGGTATCCGCATAGAATCCATACTTTTTCTGCCTGCCATTGCTTTCAGCATGACCGGAACCATTCTGGTCGGTCATTGTCTTGGCAGCGGCGATAAAGAGGAAGCCCGGCGCGTGGGCCTGAAAGTGCTGGCCGTGGGCTGCGGCATCATGACTCTGGTGGCCCTGTTGCTCTGGCCCTGGGTGGATGAACTGGCTGCCTTCATGTCACCTACCAGCCCGGCAGTGCAGCCGCAGACCATCAGTTATGTAAAAATCAACCTTTTCGCCACGCCTTTCACAGTAGGCAGCATGATTCTGGGCGGCCTGCTCACCGGAGCCGGAGCCAGCATCTATCCCTTTGTGATTTACAGTGCCGCCACCTGGCTGGTGCGCCTGCCGGTGGCCTGGTGGCTGGGGCATATAGTCTGGCAAAGCTCCTCCGGGATTTTTGCCTCCATGCTCATCTCGCAAATTGTGCAATGCAGCATCATCCTGTATGTCTTTCTGCGTTGCGATTGGGCGCGTTTTTCCATGTACCGGACAAAACCCAAAGCGCGTACCGCCTAAAATATGGTTTGAGCTTAGTAAAAGACTGCTTTGTCATAAGATATTTTTTTGTTAAAAAAGGCGCTCATGACAATGAGGATACTGTATGACGCCCGAATATAGCCCCATATCCCTGAAATACGCCGGGGAGTACCAGGCTCTGCTGAACAAATGCGGAAGCAGCCGTGCCTCGGATTACAGCTTTGGCAATATATGGGGCTGGGCCGAACATTACGGTCTGGAGTGGCGCACTTGCGGCAAGCTGTGCTGGTTGCGCCAAACCAAACCGCACACTGTAAACTGGGCTCCGGTGGGCGACTGGCAAACGCACCCCTGGGGTTCCTGCTCCGACCTCGCCAGCGAACTTTCCTATATCCGCGTGCCGGAAAAGCTCCTGAACATCTGGCAAAGCATGCTGCCACCAGAGCGCATCCGCGTTGCCGAATCCCGTGGGCATTGGGATTACCTTTACAGTCCGGAAGAATTGGCCACGCTGCCCGGCAACCGCTTTCACAGCAAAAAAAATCTGCTGAACCAATTCAGGAAAAATTATAATTTCAGCTATGCCGAATTATCCGCAAACTGCGTGGAAGCGGTGCTGAAGATGCAGGATGAATGGGGCAAGTGGCGAGAAATAGAAGATTCACCTTCGCTGCGGGCGGAAAACCTGGCAGTCTATCGGGTGCTCGAAGCCTGGGATGCCATTCCCCGCCTAAGCGGCGGAGCCATCCGGCTGGATGGTCAGGTAGTGGCCTATACCGTTGGCGAAGCCATTTGCGAAGATACTATTGTGGTACACTTTGAAAAAGGCATGCCCGGTTTCAAGGGAATCTATCAGGCTATTAACAACTGCTACGCGCAGTCCATCAACAACCGTAACGCGCAAATAGTTGGCGACCACGCCCCCCAAAGCGAATCCGCCACTGGCAAAATCAAATACCTGAACCGCGAACAGGATCTGGACGATGAAGGTTTGCGCAAGGCCAAAGAAAGCTACAATCCGGTTGAGTATGTAAAAAAATACGAAGTGACAATACTGCCTGCCTGATGGAATATTCCTGACAATCCAAACAGCCAGGCCCGGTGTGCAATCAATACAGCCGGTGGTTATGCCAACAGCGCACAACCACCGGCTGTATTTACATGATTCCGGCAAAATCTATTTTACTTATTTTTTCGTGTCCGCGCCTATTTTTTTCTGCCACTCGTCTTTCAGGCGTTGCGCTGTTTTTGTGGAGGCCAACCCGCCGCTCAGTGTTCCTCTAAGGGCTGTCGGCAGATGCTGCTGGGTGTTGATTAGCGCGTCAATAACTTCGTCCGGCGGAATGATGCTTTCCACGCCCGCAAGTGCCATGTCGGCTGCGGCCAGGGCATTGCCCACGCCGATGCCGTTACGTTTTATGCAGGGAATTTCCACCGGACCGCCCACAGGGTCGCAAATCAGGCCGAGAATATTCTTCAGGGCCAGGGCTGTTCCGTGGGCCACCTCGTTCG
>JAITWK010000033.1 GCA_031285295.1 Deltaproteobacteria bacterium
ATACCAGTCGCCAGAGCAAGCCGAAGAAACGCGGCGGCCTGTTGGTCTTCTTCCGCATCCAAGGCTTCCAAATACGCTTTCATTTGGTCGAGGGTCATGTTCTCGGTCTTTACGCCGTCCACCGTGGGATAGTTGAAATGCAGTTGGGAGATTGAAGGAAGATCACACAAGCCTTTTTTTGCACCGAAGCGAATAAGGCGTTGCAACAAATCCATCACGCCTTTGATGGTGGCGGGAGCGCGTCCGAGTTTCGTCATCTGCACGCGCATCCGGTCAACGTCCAGGGTAATGACTTCTGCGGGAACTTTTTTGCCGAAAGGTTCTTTCAGGTATTTGCTGTAGCGGGACTCGTCAGTCTCCCAGCGTTTGCGCTCCGGGCGGCTGTCACGGTAGAGTGTCCACAGGCGCTCAATGGTGGGGCGCGAAGCGTCCGCCAGCTTGGCAGCTTCTTCGGTGGCACGTTTGTCGCGGTTGGACTGTTCCCGTCCTCTAGCGCGGTCAGCCCGAATTTGGTTTGCCCTAGCGGCGGTCATGCCCTCGCTTTCGCGTCCGGCCCGTTCTTCCACCATCTTGGAGTCGCGCCCACCAAGGCGATAGCGGATATAATAGACCCGCTCACTTTGGCTTTTGCTTCCCAAACGCAACTCTTCCCGGTAAAATACGCCCTGATACTGGGTCTTTTCTCGGACTGCCATGGTGCAAAACTCCTGTCGTTCCTTGCAAATTTGGCCCTTCTCTTCCCCACACCATTCCCCACACGCAGGGTAAAATTAGGCCAAAATCAGTCAAAGGTCAACAAGCAGAAATTTCTATAATATCTTGAAAATTAAAGATATATAAAGAAACATCGAAGCATGTCAAAGCAGATAAAACCGCCAAAATCCCTTTCACACGGCGGGGGCCACAGGTTCAAGTCCTGTACTGCCCACCAGAAAATTCAAGGACTTACGGTTTATACTGTAGGTCCTTTTTTCTTTGGGCACATTTGACGTCCTCATTACGGTCGCATATATTAGGCACATTAAGGGAGGCGTTTTTATGGCTGTCCGAACAAGAAAAAGAAACAACCGAATAACCTATCAGGTGTATTGGAACGATCCGGAAACAAAACGGCGCTGCACCAAGACATTTTACAATATCAAAGAGGCGAACGCCTTCAACAAGATCGCGTTGGCAAACTTGGCAGCTTATCGTGCAAAACATAAGACAATGTATACTCACAGTGATATTTACCGACCCAAATTCCCGACCAAGGCTGACGACCTTGAGGTTTTACGGGCTAGGTGCGCTGATTTGTATGCTGATAACCGGGTCCGTGTGGCGGATATTTTTGATTATGTCATGGAAACCATCGGGCTGCCCGTCCGCTTTAAGGATGTTGCCACAACCATAGCAAACAGAGAAAAAGAAAAAGGTAGGGCTATTCCCGCTGGCATTCGAGTCAGAATCCTGGCCAGAGATGGTTATCGGTGCAAAATGTGTGGCGCATCTGCTGCTGATACAAAACTACATGTAGATCATATAATCCCCGTTTCCCGTGGGGGCATTACTGAGGAGCGGAACCTTCAGACGCTTTGCCAGAGGTGCAATCTTGGGAAGGGCGCGTTGTCTCTGGAATAAGATCCGGAACGGCTTCAACTGCGCTTCTGCGCAAGGCCTCGGTAGTGTGCTGGTAGTGTTTAAGTATCATTGTGGGGTCAGCATGCCCCATCACATCGGAAATAGCTTTTATGTCCGCTCCGGCGTCCAAGGCCAGGGTTGCGAAGGCGTGACGCAAATCATACGGACGTATGCGGCGCGTAATACCCGCCCTTCTAAGTGCGGCACGCCAACCACTTTTCATGCTTTTAATTGGCTGGCCCCTATAAGTGATAATAAAATTGTCGTGCCCTTTTTCTCGATCCTCTTCGCGCCAACCCTTCATTTCCACTAACAAGCTCGGTCGTATTGGCACATCCCGATATGGCCGTTTAGCATTTTTATTCGCACTCCACACCCGAATAACGCCCCGTCCAAGATCAACGTCATTCCAGCGCAGCTTGAACAGTTCGGACGGGCCTACCCTCACGCCAAGGAAAATACTCAGCGCAACAGCCCGGTAAACATGCTTCTGTATGACAGAAAGAATTGCGGAAGCCTCCGCTGGTGATGGCGGTACAAAAACCTCGTATTGTCCCTGAGGCAACTTCATGTCTTGTATTGGATTATGGTCTATGATGCCGTTTTCCGCAGCCCATGCTATCGCAGAGCGCAAAATCCCAAGGCGGCGGTGTGACGTGGTAATTTTTATGCCTTTGGCGGCAGCGTCAGAGATGAATTTTATGAAATCCTTCTTTTCCAGACTCAACACTTCGCGCCGGTCAAAAGCTGCCCCTACTGGCCGCAAATGCTCAAGGGTTGTTTGCAGATTATCGGGGGTGAACTTTTTTGAAGCAAGGTACATGGGGATGATTTCTGCAACCGTCCCCCCTGTCCGCCTTAGGTCTTCTTCCTCTGGCCGGAACGATTCGCGCTCATGTTTTAACCTATGCTGAACCAGCGAGTCTTCTTTACGGGCCTCAGCAAGAGTGTCAAAAGATACACTCTCCCGCTTTCCGGTGAAGGGGTTATTCCAGTATACTTGATACTGCTTCGCTCGATCTTTGCGCCGTCTGATTGCCATGTGGCACATTACGACACGAAAAAGTATCGGTCAATTACCCCTCGCCTCCCCCAATGTCCTTTTCCGCCCAGCCTCGTATAGCTTGATGGCTGGCAAATATTATTTAGCGATAACCGTGTATTCCTGCTCAAAGGCCTCTGGCTTTATAACGCAGAAAACGTCATCGCTTATTTTTAAAATATAATCATTAACACGCATGGGACGGTTTAATACAAAATCGTCCACCAGCATGTTACATCCATCGGCATTGGTGAACCTTTTCAGTTCATCAAGGTTTGTGCCGTCCCACTGAATAGCCTCAAACTTGGGGCTTTTTCGCATGTATTGCTTTATCATATCAGCATCCTTTTCATAAACCGATGCTAAACTATTTTGAAAACCTAAACAACACGCCTTATCCTGCGCCAGTTCCAATACCTATTGCCAAAAGCCCTGACCGCCGCATACATGGCCCATGCCCGCGCCCACCGCCACCCGCGCCTTATCCGCCCAATCCACCCAGGCGGAAAGTACCCGGCCCGCGCCGCGCATATCCTTAACTCCACATCTGCCGCCTTCCGCTCCTTCGCCGTGCCGCCGATCTGATAACGCAGATCGTGCAAATCGCAGCAGTCGTCACAGCTAATTTCCCGGCCTATCAGACTATAGGCCCAGCTTACGCCGCCGGATCAGCCGTCTATAAAGGTTGGCAACAGCACGGCGGGGATGCCCTTTTTAGCGGCCAGGGCAAGTACGGCGGGGCTGTATGTTCTGGCTGGTTTAATGTCAGCCATTGCTCCAGCCCGTATCAAGCTCAGTTGCCAACCAAACCTGAACGGCTTCCGCCGTGGTCAGGGCGTTGATTTCCACAGCCTTGGCAGCCTCAACCGCGAAAGCCGCCGCATAGTGCTGCATGAGGGCGATAGCCGCGCCCTGGATAATTTCCGGCGTGGCGGTGATATATACGCCTTCGGCAATTTTCCAGCCGGGAAATTCAGTAAGACCCGCAAGCTCGAACATTTTCAGCATGGAGTTAAGGCGCAATTCGTCTTTTTCCGCGCTATCCCAACGCTGGCTTTGAAAGGTAAAGCCGCCGTACTCCACGGCCTTACGCTTTTCGCGCAGCGCGGGCAGGGCGGCGGCGCGGGCATTGTCAAGAGGGTCGCCAAAATGCGCCCGGATCTCTTCCGGTGTGGCTTCGCGGTCGCCGGGTTGCATGTCGCCGATGTATATTGTATTATTTCTAACTGATAGATAGCAAATCATTTTAACCCCTTGCGTTAATAAAAAATAGCAATCTGCATTTGCCAGTTACTTGGAGTTGGGAAGCATAGCGCCGCGCCTGATCGCCACTCCGCTATTGCTACCGTCCTGCTTCCGGAACCGGCCCCCAAAAAAACAGAGACGGTGTTAGCCTTTACTTTAACAGGTAGCGGCGGCTCGTTGGTGGAGCCTGATAGTAGCTCACGAACAACGTCTCCGACTACATAGCCGTATTCGGGAGAAAGACAAACGAGCCGTAGGTCAACGATACAGCCTTTTATCTCATCCTCGGATAAATTTAATGCGTGATTAACTACCAGTTCGACATTACGTGATATTGCCTGATTTGCACTAACCCATACCTTAAGGGCTGAATATGCAAGCAATTGCGACATATTCACCGCATCATCGTTATCTATGCCTGGTGATATGCTTATCCTGCCCGCAGCGTCACGGGAAACAAGAGCATTCGCGGTGTTGTTAGGCGTTGCCCCATGTGCGTTCACGCCGCGTAGTAGTTCGTGATCGTCCAGGGCGTCAGCGAGGGCGTTGACTGCCGGGATGTTGTCCGGAATTATGCTTAAAAGCAGTTTTTTTGCCGGACTGCTGTAATCGTCAAAAATTTTATCTAAAAATCCCCAGGACATATACCCTCCTAAATACTGCTTTCAGATGTTATTTGCGTTCCAACCGGCAGGGCTTCAAAAAACCTGACGGTTGTGCTTTGCGTTTCGGCTGCTCCGACTTCGTACCAAAGTCCGGTAGCCGCCGAAGCCCCCATAAGATCGCCCATGCCATCCACAGACACTTTTAGCCGCCCAGATCCCACTTTGTAGGCCGGAACTGCATAGTTTGCTCCAGCGGCAAGGGCGGTTGTGAGGGTTTCGCGCTTGATGGGCGCGGACGCCGGAGTGGAGGCGGTTTTTGATTGCAGCGATTTGATGTTGTTGCGGAAAATCTGGAGTATCGCCTGAATCGCTTGGCTGGCCGCACTCGGTAAGGTGTCGTTGGCTGTTTGATCTTCCAAGGTTATATTTGCGGGAGCCTTACCCGCAAGCCCTGTATTTAGATTGGCAATATTGGTGTCTGTAGCATCACCGCCGATAACTGTCCCGGTTCCGTCATTTTCGATAAACACTTTCCACTTTGGAGCAGTGGCGGCAACGCCCTTAACCAGACCCAGGATGGTAGGTTTAGCAATGCCTATGGGAGCTTCGTTTACCCGATATTGAGCAGACCAAAGAGGATTCGCCCCCGCCCCTCTATACCCATATCGCCATGTTTCCTGATTGTGAGTTTCATCAGTGTTGATGTTTGAAAAATCCCCAATCTTTACTGTGTCCGGAACACTCCAGTTTATAAGGTCGGCATGTGTTTCGAAATCTTGCCCTGCCCAATGCCCCCCTGCCCCCTCGATAGCTTGGAGTCTGGCTTCGTGGTCTGCGACAGTCTCAAATGTCTCGGCGGGCATAGCTCCGGCCTGACCAGGGCCTGCAATAGGAAAAGTTCGCTGAACCTGCGCGGAAGTTCCTGTTTCAGCATTATAAACGTCAAGATTGACCTGAACGGTTGAAGCCGTGCCGCTGTATTGCGCGTCCGTCAAAACCGAAGTCAGTTCACTTGCCGCCACCGCTCCAATATCAGCGGGCAGCATGGAGTTGATAATATCTGTGGCGGTTTCGCGGGCGGTGGATTCGGCCAGGGCCGCGCTTGCGGCGGCAGCATTCGCGCTGGCCTGGGCCGCATCAGCCGCGCTTGCGGCGTTTGTGGCTGAAACTTCGGCGGCGGCGGCGTCCTGCCCGGCTTGTTCAGCGGCAGCCAGAATTTCATCCATAGCTTTGAACAAATTGGACGAAATAACCCACACGTCAACGGCGGTTCCGACCGGCAGCGTCATTGATACCGTTACCTGATTGGACAATACCGTTTTGTCATCACCCACTTCGGCATATTGCCGCTGCCCTTCGTCCCAATTGTCCGGCTTGGTCGGGGTGAACGGGATATTGTCAATCATCAGCAGCATGATATCCCGCGTGGGATAATACCATACCGGCAGTGTCAGCAGCCCGCCCGCCGGGATTTCTTCCGTCAGAATGCGCGAACGGCGCACGTTCCAGATGCCAGAATCCAGCGCAACCGGATCTTCAAGTTCCGACATGCGCTCACGCCAGTAATTAAAGACCTCGCGGATCTGACGCACGATGTTGCGCAAAACGTCAGTCGGGGTTTCGCCAGCTTCGCCAAGCAAAACCGTCTCCCGATCTCCGCCGTTCGTCCATTTTTCAATAAGCGCGGTATCTTTATCAAGGTTCTCAATTTTGAGTTGAATTGCCGCGCCGCTTCCACCTTTGCAAGTCATGTTATACCTCCATCAAGCCATCAGGCAGTTTTGACGCCCTCGGCAGCTTGACGTGAACGATTTCATGCAATTTATCCGCAAATAGCTCAATTTCAGCCGGACTCATGGTCAGCAGCCAGCCAACCACCGTTTGATTCCAAAGGCTGCGCTGGCCCATTTCCAGCGTGAAAGTGTAGATTGAATGCTTGCCGCGCACCTCGGCCAGCTTGGGCCGTTCTTTGAATCGTACCTTGTATTCCTTGAGTTCGCCGGAAATCCAGACCGGCAGCAGGAACCAGCGGCAACCCTGATTAAGCACGTCACGCTCGAAGGCCTCAAAATATCCGGCTTCCTGCGGATTCAGAATCATGCGGCCCGTAATTTTGACTTCATCAACCTCAAAGTCCACCCGCTTGACGCCCGGCACATCAATGCCCTGGTCAAGCTTAAAGTCGGTCAGTTCGTAGCCGTAACCCTCTTTTTGCAGGCCCGGCATCTCCTTGGGCCAAACGGGCAACTCTTCGCGCTCATTCGGGTTAAAGTTGATTTCCGGCAATTGCCGCGCCCCCATGTCCAGACTGAAAGTGACGGTTGTGTAAAGCCCGCGCACTGTTCCGGGTTTTGGACGGCCATTAAAACGCACCATATACTCTTGCAGTTGACCGCCAACCCAGAGCGGGAACAAAAACCAGCCCCGGCCCTGACAAAGCGTGTCGCGCTCAAAGGCTTCAAACATAGCCATCTGGTTTTGGTCGAGCAGCATTGAGCAAGTGACGCTGCCCTGGTCGGCGTCAAACTCGCGGCGAACCAGCGTCCCGACTTCCATAGTTGAATCAACGGACGCCTTGCGCGGGTCAAAAGTGTAGCCGCTGCGGGACGGGCGGGGCAGCCAGCAGGGCCAGCGCAGCGCGGTATCTTCGCTCTGGCTCATTCTGTAGCCCCCGCCGTTACGGTGATAACCCCGGAATAATTCAGAGCCGCGTAGTCGCTGGCAACGTCAAAAAAGGCATCCTTGGCCGCCAGCCGGAAATAGTATTCGGTTCCATCGGTCAGGCCGTCCCAGGCCGTAGGCAGGGTGGCAACAGCGCGAAGCTCGGCGGTTTCTTCCGTTCCGAAGTCCGGAGTGGTTCCACGGGCCAGCACATAGCCGCTAATATCGCCTTCGGGGTAAGTGGTGAGGTCAAACACCACTCCGCCCGCCGCTGGGGTAACCGTAATATTTGCCAGCGGGATTTCAGCCGGAACAATGTCCGAAATGGAAACAGTTCCCGGTATGGATTCGCCAGTGTTGTTTTTGGAAGCGACTTCAACGCTCAAATCGCGCCACGGTCCGCCATCAGAGATGCCCTGCGCGGCGGTGTAGCTAAAGCTGATATCTGTGCCTTCATGTATTCTTTCCGGGTTCCGGTCGGCATTGGCCTCATACACCCGCACAACGTAGGAATCGGCCCCGTCCACGGCGGGCCACTGTACGGTCAAGTTGCCGCCGGTATAGTTACCCACAAGGGCCGGAACCGGCGAATCAGGCGCGGCATCAAAGGTGTTGCCGTTAATCTGCGCCCACGGGCTTTGAGTTGCGCCCCGGAATGCGCTTATCCGCACGGCATATGCGCCGTCATCAACCGGAAGCCGGATAGCGTTGATATTGGCCCGGCCCTGATTATTCCAGGCTGCGCCATCGGTCGAAGACTCGACATAGTAGCCTTCCGCGCCCGGAACCGGCAGCCAGGTTACGGCCAGCACAAAAGCCCCGGCTTCGCCTTCCACGGTAACGCGCAAATTTTTGGGTGCTTCCAGTTTGGACGTATCCGGCAACTGTGGGCGGCTTTCCCACGGCGGCACGGGAATATCCTGATTGTAAACACGGGGATCATCATTAACCAGGCTGAAAGAGTGCTTAAACATATCCTGCGGCGTAATCTTTGTTATAATCATGCGCCGGTCAAATTCGCGCCCTTCCTGTACCGTCCAGATTGTAGGCATACGGTCATAACCCCGCGTGAACCATTCAAACGGCGATTCAAAACCCTGCATCAGTAAGGCGGCGTAGTCGGCGGCGTTAAACTGCGCAAATCCGCTGTTCATGGCTTCCAGCTTGACCGGACCCCAAGCCGAACCGTCAGGTCGGGTAAAGGCTATATAGTCGCCATCGTCAAAGTCCGGGTATTCCGGCGCTTCGGCAAACTGGACGGTCAGGGCTTGCGCATTCCAATCTTCCAGCTTGCCATAAGGTCCGTTCCTGAATCGCGGATGCTTGACCTGCACCACATCGCCCACGTTCAGCAGCCGCCCAATGCTTTCAGATTGAAGTTCAACCCCCAGGCGGCGATAACGATTACCAGCCGCCAGACGTACCCCGTAAGCGTGGGCGTGAGCGCGGCTGGTAATCCAGATCGGGCGCTGTTGGCTCTCCTCATTCGACTCCGATTCCGGCAGCACGGCGGTAACGTCCCGCTGCTGGTATTCTGCATCCTCGTCAAAATAGGTTACGTTCACATCGTCCGGCGTGGAATCGCTGAACGTACCGAAAGTGCGCTGCAAGCTGTTGCGCACGATATTATGTGGTGTAAAAATATGCCGTACCGGGCGATTGGACGCGTCCTGAATAAAACTCAATACGCCGGTTCCGGGGCGCGGGATAACCAGATTGGCCGCGCAAAGCTCCACCAGCAGATCCCATACCAGATAGGGGCCATCAAGCCAGGCGTCTGCCGTCCAGCCCTTTTCAGCCAGCAGCGCGTCTATGGCCCATAGCCCGTCAAGGTCTATTTGTTCATCGGAAAGCTGGCCGCCCCACGGCTCTTTGCAAATCCAGGCTACGGCAGCCGCAAAAGAGCGGGTCGGGTAAAGAGTTCCCCACCACTTACGGGTTATCGGGTCGTAACCGCCGCTCCATTTTTTAGTGGCCGGGTCGTAAAGTGGCAGCTTGCGCGTCTGCAAAACCGTGAAGCGCTCGGACGCGGCCTGACTCAAAACGTCGGTGGCCTTCATTTTTACAGCCACAACCGTTTGTGGATAGGAAAGAGTACCGGGCAGAATGGCGCGGACGGCTTCCCATACGCATTCATCTACGGCATTTTTTGCTGGAGAATCAGAGGTGCGACGGGCGCGAACCTGGTAGCGTCCGGGGGCCACTACGGTTTCTTGAGTAAGGCGCTGCGCTGACTGTTCGGCCTTGGTCAGGCTGCCTTTCCACAAAATAGCCCATTCACTTTGAGGTTCGCTTGCGTCGTTGACGTGCCGATATTCAATTTCCCAGGTAACTGTAAAATTTACCAGATTCCCGTTGTTGTTATATCGCCCAAGCCCACGCGGAAATACGATATCAACCAGAATGCGGTCAGTGATCGTGCCGGGGCTGTTTACCGGGTGCGGCCCTACCCAATCATGTTTATCATCGTTTGGCGCGTAAAGTATTTGCCCGGCCACCCCCGGCGCGGTTTCCACGTTGTCGGGAAAAAGCGTTACCTTGCCGCCCGGCTCGACAATTTCAACCTCAACGGCGTCACCAAAGGGGTTATCCGGTATAATCGCGCCATTTTCCCAAAACTTAGTCCCACCCTGCGCCATGTAGTGCTGTTCATAAAGCCCGCGCCCCAGGCCAAACACCTGATAAAGAAAAAAGTCGTTATTGATATATTGCTGCCAAGGCGCGGCCACTACATCAGGCAAAACCAGCATTTTTCCGAACATTTCCGGTTCCGGCTGATTCAATCGCGCCTGATTGGTTGAGGAATTAAGACTATAGGTTGGGCTGGCAGCGGAGTTTGACAAAGCGCCCTGTTGACCCTGTGACACATCGGGGGCCATTGCCTGCCCTAACATGCCAATCCCAACAGAGGCGACCACATAAAAAGCTGTCATCGCCCAATAACCCCACATTAAGGGGTTCCACCACATAAAAATTGTGAGAACAGCCATCAATATAGTTGTAACAGGATTGCTTCCGCCTTCACCGCCCCCACCCGGCAAAACCACAAAAACCAGAACAGCCTTACCGGAAAGAGCTATGCTGTCCCATTCTTCGCGCAAGCGCGGCTGTCCTTCATAAAGGCAGATTGTCGGCATGGGAAAATTGCCGGTTTCCGGGTACTGCGCCAGCATAAAAGCGTTTGGCGTTGTCCCTTCGGCAACTTCGTAGGTTTTCGGGTTTTCCCCGTGCATAACAACTACACGCGGCATTGCTTCGTCCTTTCGTTGGCATCTTTATGCCGGAACCACTCCAGACGCCGGAACCCGGCCCCATTAAGCTCTGCCGTGGTGTCACAGACTACGCCAATCC
Organism: Deltaproteobacteria bacterium; assembly: GCA_031285295.1. GTDB lineage: Bacteria > Desulfobacterota > Desulfovibrionia > Desulfovibrionales > Desulfovibrionaceae > WRHT01. The sequence continues at coordinate 10,525 of JAITWK010000033.1, forward strand.
CTTGCTGACAATGCATAACCATCACGCCAAGCGGCCCCGGCACAGCAAGGCCCACATGGTCAAAACGCTTGCAGCGGGCCAGAAATGCAATGTCAAAGGGCTGTATTTTGTCGTCCGCCGCTACCGGCTCCAGGCCGTACATTTCCGGCTGATTCAGGTTATCTACGCACTCGCGCAGCACTCCGGCGTCCGCATAGACCGGCAACATTTCAATGCCCAAATGCTCTTTCATCAGGTAGCGCACCAGTTCACCACAGGTGAAAGACTGCGGCGGGTTCGGTACGCGCTCCCAAGGTCGGCCAAGAAGGGATTCCCACCAGTACATATTACCTCCCCGCCACCAGGCCGGGGTAATCTTTAGCCAGATACAGCTTCCCGAACTTTTTGAACATCCAGTCCAGCACCGCGCCGTCCATGACAATGGCCTGCCCTTCCTGACGCGGTGAATGCAGCTTGATGCTGTGATAAACCGAGTCCGGACCGTCCTCTGACGATTCAAAGCCCTTGCGATACACCCGGTAAATGGCCGTAATGGTTCCGCCATGCAGAGCCGCATTTTCAAGGTATTCGTCAAAACGATCCCCGATGTTATCAATCTTGATGGTAAACTGGCCGGGGCTTTCGGTATCTTTTTCCGGCAAGGTGATTTCAAAGGGCAGCCCGATAAAATCAACCACCTGACCGGGATTGTAGGGCGCGTTATCCTCAAGCTGACAGTGAAAAACCTCCGGCTCCGGCCCGGTTACTGACCAGCGGCAAACCCGCGCCGGTTCGGTAAAAGAACGGTGATTCACTTCCAGAGTATGCAGCAGGATGGTATTCTGCGGCGCGGAGGCATAAGCTTCGGCCAAAGCCGCTTTCATTTTATCGTCCATATATTTACCTGTGGTAGGCTGAATTGGCCCGGTTCATGCCGTAGGCCTTGTTGATGGCTTTACCCACCGGCCCGCGCCCGGTTGTAATGTCCCCAGCTATGGCCTCGGATATTGGCTTGATGAATATCTCAAGCCCCGGCCTGCCGCTGGCGTCCATTGTTTGCCGGGTTTCCACTTCGGCCTGGGCGTTGTTTTCAATATTCACGAACATCTGGACGTTGGGCGCGGGGGCGGCAAGCGCGGCTTTAACGCCAAGGTCGCCGCCGCTCATGCGGGAAAGGGGGATAATCGCCTCACCGGGGGAGCCGGGCTTTTCGCCCATGACGCCAAGATTGCCAAAGGCCGCGCCACGAGCAAAAGCAAACGCCGTGGGGCTGGTGACTATGCTGTTGCGGTAGGCGTCAAGGCCGGAACTGCCGGGGAAAATATCCCCTTTTGCTTTGGGTAAAAGAGAGGGAACCTGACTCATGGCCCCGGAAAAAGCGCTGCCTATCATCCCGAACAGGCCGCCCATGCCGCCACCGCCGCCGCCCTGTTCTCCAAACAGCGCCATGCGCATTTGCATTCTTATAAAATCAGAAATCACCTGATTGGCTAAATCCGAAAAGGTTCTGCCCAAGTCTTTAAAAGCTTCGGATGCACTTTTTTGTCCGGTCCCGATGCTTGAAAAGAAATCCGCAAAGGCGTCAGAGGATGAACCGATTGCGTCCGGCAAAGTTTTTTCGTAAAAATCGATGTAGCCTTGCTGTGCGCTGTTGGAGAGGTTTTTCATGCCGGTTTCAAACATGCCGCCAATATCAAGATCTGCGCGGGCCTGGGCTACGCGCTCCCGTTCCCTCAAGGCATCTTTTTCAGCCCCCGAAGCCCTTTCTTGCTGAATCCTAAGTAGCTTTGCCTCAAGCCGGTATTGTTCGCGCAGATTGCCTATCAAACCTTCGTAGTCCATTCCGGCTTGTAGTTCGCGCTCGGTGTCGGCGCGTTTAGCCAGAACGATCTCAAGCTGCTTCTGGATTTCAAGCTCTTCCATCTCAAGGCGTAGTTTTTCACGGGTAGCCGTAATATTGGCTAAGGTTTCAGCATCAAGCTTGCCATCTTTGGCCCAGCGCCGTGCGTCCTCGTCAAGTTTCCGCTGTTGTTCGGCAACGCGGTTGCGCTGTGCTTCAAACTGACGCTCGATTTTAAGGAAAGTCGCCTCAAGCGTTTCACCGCTTAATTCAGACTGTAATTCAGCGGTGCGCATGGTCAGGCCTGTCAAAGCGTCATCGGCCTCCTTGAGCACTTCGGCTGTCTGGTAGGCCACACGCTCAAGGCTTTCCAGCCCCTTATCCCCGCTGCCGCCCTTGCCTTCAAAGTCAGCAAGGTCTTTTCTGGCTTTGGTAAGTACGGCAAGCGCCCTTGTCGCTTCATCGGTCGATTTCAGGCGTTCATAGTTGGCGGCGGAAACAGCAACAGCAGCTTCAAGTTCGGCTTTTTTGGCCTGCTCGGTTTCCGCATAAAGCTTATTGGTTTCAGCAATGGCTTTTTGCCGGGCGGCTTCTTCCGCCTTTTGCGCGGCAATTTGGGGATTATCAGGCTTCTTTTCTTCGCTGAATCCAAACAAGCCCTTCATGTTTTGCAGTGCTTCGCGGTAGGTAATCATGCGCTGTTGTGCAAATTCAATCCCGGCGGCAATATCCATCACCTTGTCATAAGCGGCTTGCGCGTCCTTATCGCCAAGCTGAACCAGCGCGGCAGAGGCTTTTTCCTTAAATTGATCAAGGGTAAGCTGCCCGTGCCGGAACTGTTCCAGCAGGTCGTTAAACTCATTTTTTATCTTGCCGGATTGTTCGGCCAAGCCGCCCTTAAACAGCCATGCAGATTGTTGCCTGTCCGCTTCCTGATACATGGCCTCAAGCTCAAGCCGGGCCTTGACCATGGCCGCGTCAAGCTCGGCCTTGGAAAGTTTTTCAACGCTTTCCTTGAGCGCTTTTAGTGAATCGGCGGCAGCTTCCCCGCCCTTTTTCATGGCCGCTATTTCGTCATTGTACTTGGACATGACTTTTTGGCCTTCGGTCTGGGCGGTAGCCATCTCATAAAGAATGGCTATCCCGGCCCCGATTGCCAGAGGCCAAATGCCGGATAAAGCGGTCATGGCTGTTTTGAGCAGGCCAAATTGTTTTATCGAACCTTGGAGTAAGGTTTTTTGATGCCCCAAAGATCCGCTTGTGACGCTAAGTACGCCTTTATAAATAATGTACGCCTCAATCAGCGTATCCAGGTTGGAGATTATGGTCTTTATCGCCGCCCCAATCTGTTGCATTCCCTCTTTATGATCTCGGTAAAATTCACCCAGTTCCCGAAGCCCGCTTTTCAGTCCTTCAACCGCCGCCAGCAGCCCGTCACCCAGCGCATCGGCAATATCCTGCGAAAGCTCCAGCAAAGGCCGCATTTGTTCGTTAAGGACGAAAACAGCTTTTCCGGTCTCGTCAAATTCAATGGAATAAAAAGCCAGCGACAGATTTTTCATGGCCTGTGTGGTCTTATCAAACATGCCGGTAGTGGCTTCCCCGGCAAAGGCTTGCAGGGAACCGATCATATCCTGCTTGACGTTACGGAACGATTCAGCGGCAGCCTTGGCCCCAAGGTTGAATTTCCCCAAAGCCTCGCCCATTTTCTCAAACAAAACACCCTGTTCGCGCCATAATTTCACGTCTGCCGCTGATATATTTAATGTCCTGGCAATCTGCGAGTTGGTGAAATCGCGCCCGGTCATCCAGCGGGCCATTTCCCGGTCAAGCCCGTTCAAGTCCGCGCCTAACGCGCTCATGGCGTTGGACATGGTACTGACAAGTCCAAGCGTTTCTTCCCAGGATTTATTCATGCCCGCAGCCGGGGCCAGCGAAGTTTGCAGGGCTGACAAAAGCTGTTCATAGCTGGCAGCCGCCCGCATGGTGGCCGCATCAACGGACTTAGCCACATCCTTTGAAATGGACATAGCCGCGTTGAACTTTTCCTGCCCGTCCAGCAAGCGGCCTTGCGAATCTTCGATTTTTTGCGTTTGAGTCAGAACGGAGGCTATCCCGATTTGCGCGGATTGCAACATTTCGTTGTAGCCAAAGCCCGCGTTAATGGCAGACATGGCCCCGCGAAGCGATATATACGCGCCTATGACGTTCCGGGCTGTCCGGGCCAGATTATTCAGGGAGCGTTCAACGGAAGTGGAGGCTTTTACGCCTGTGCGCTGCATACCGTCCATCGAATTGCCAACGCCATTGATCGCGTAGATAGCTTTACCGGCTCCGTCCTGGACTCCGGTAGGATCAAGCGTGGCGTAAAAGACGGGCATAAAATCTCCGGAAGGTTTGACAGTTATCGCGTCAAACTATACATGGAGATAGATTGCAGAGTTATAGGCCGATTACTTTGTGAGGGTAAACCAAGAGGGAGGCGGGGATTTTATGCGAAAACTTATGCTGATTCTGGCGGCGGCTTGCCTGATAGTGGCTGCTGGCTGCGCCCCGAACGCGCCAAGCAGGGCAGACTACGTTTACGGGCAGCCGGAGCATCCTATCGTAGCGGATTCCGAAACAGGCTTGATCTACTTCATGCGGGAAAGCGCATTCCACGGGTCAGGCGGGGGCTATTTCATTTTTGAGGACGACCAAAAAATAGGGGTGTTACACTCCGGGACGTATTTTATTCATAAGACCACACCCGGCAAACATGTTTACTGGGCTGAAACCGAAACAAGGGTCAGCATGGTGCTGAATATCCAGCCAGAACAAACATACTATGTTGAAGTCGGCCTGGGCGCGGGCATCTGGCTTCTACGCCCGGAATTTCATGAGATAACCGCTCCATTAGCCAACAAGCTCTTGCCGGATCTAAAATACATCCGTTTGAGTACAGAGGCAGAGGCGGCGGCAATACGGGAAGGGAAGAAAAAAGAAAGCCAGAGGCAGTAACCAGCAAAAAGGATCTCCAACATGCGAACAAAAATAATTCTGTTGTGCTTTGCGGCAATGTTGATGTTCACCGGAACGGCGTTTGCTATCGAGCCAGATCCATTTCTTGGTGGTCAAATAAAGTTTGGTGGCGACCGCGTTGAATCATTCGCAAAATTGAGAAAGAAGTTCACCCCTGTCGGCGGTGATAATGTTTTTGTTCATTTGGAATCCAAACATTTCAACCGCAACAGTCGCCTGTCATATCGCTATATGAACAATGACCAGCTTGATAGTGTCCTTTTGTTTATATTTCCCAATTCACGATACGACGCCCATAACCTTTTTATTGAAATAACCCGACAGCTTGATACTGAATACGGTAAGGGCGAAAACAGTTCTGACGGCCAGCTTAGAACTTATTCCCCCGGCGGCATGAAAATTACCTTGGGGCAACGGTATGACCAAGATGAAAGTGTCATAATCATGTTCTCCCCGAAATAATAGACTTTTCAGAGGAATCAAAAAAATGGACGCTGAAACTATCCGCAATCTCATTCTACGCGCAAAACAATACGCTGGCCGAAACTTAAACGAAGCACAAACAAAAACTGCATTGGTTCAGCTGTAGTAGTTCAGCCTTTTATTTCTGCGCTTGGGTATGACGTTTCCAACCCGTTTGAAGTATCCGCAGAATTTACAGCGGATCAAGGAACGAAGCGCGGCGAAAAAATAGACTACGCAATCTTGCGCAATGATACGCCCATTATTCTGATTGAATGTAAGCCGCTTGGTGACCCTCTCGACAGTGGGAAATGTTCTCAACTGCGCCGCTATTTTCAGGCCGTTCCTGATGCAAAAATCGGCATTCTGACCAACGGTACTCGTTTCATATTTTTTTCTGATTTAAACAGAGAAAACATCATGGATGACAATCCATTCATGGAAATTGATTTACTGGCTTTCAATGAGCAACTTTTGCCGGAATTGCAACGGTTAAGCAAAGAATCATTTGATATTGGCGGCATCTTGAGAGCCGCTGATTATCTTCAATGTTTCAGCAATTTCATGCGCGTACTTTCGGCAGAAATTGAAAATCCAAGCGATGATTTTGTCCGCTTTTTTACAGCAAAGATTTACCCTGGCAGAATAACAAATAAGGCGCTTGAATTTTTCTCCCCGGTCTTCCGGCAAGTCATAGACGGCTACATTGAAGAACGAATAAATCAACGACTCGAAGAGTCCAAGAAATCCCCAAAAGCACTCAACATTGAATCAAAAAAAGAAAGCAGAATTACAACCACAAATACGGAAATGTGGGGGCTGGTCATTGTCCGCACCCTCATGCATCAGGTTATTGAAGCTTGGCGCATTCGTATGCGTGATGCAAAAAGCTATTGCGCCATCAATCTTGACGACAACAACCGAAAAACAATCTGCCGGTTTTATAATTTTTGCGAATGGGATTGGGGTGATCCTAATATTGGTGAAAACGCCCATGTCGTTATCTTCAACGGCAAACCGGGCGGGGAAAGATTTGACGTGAAAGTGGTTGACGATCTGTACCCACTGAAAGAACATTTTGTTGCGGCGATAAAAATTTTAGCGTGATCCAAAATAATCTTGAACCGTATAGGTGCTATCAGCTATAATACACCCATGTCATCCGATAAAATAAAATACCTTTCGCTTTCCGAAGCGGCTGCCGAGCTTGGATATGGCAGCACCAGCACACTAAGAATGCTGTGCCGTAAAAAATGTATCGCTGGCGCAACTAAAATTGGTGCATATTGGGCTATTCCGTCAGGCTGGGTCAATGAACAAAAAACAGCCGGGAAAACAAAAACAGCCGGAGGCCCAAGGGGAAAAGGCATAAGGAAAACACAAATACAAGGTAATTAATTGATATTAAAGCAGAATATTTTTTTAAATTTTCTGCTTTTTCATATTGACAATCTAGCCATGTTCGGCTAGTCAAGTAATTAAGGACAAGAATAAAAAAACAGCTTGGCCGAGGGCGGCAACCCTCAAGCCAAGCCTAACCAGGGCAAACCTTACCAGGAGGATGCCATGTCTGAACGCATTTTATCAGTACCCGCCTCAAATTTCAACCCCGCCCCCACCGTTTACAACCCACGCGAACATGACGAGCGCCATTGCTGCGGGTTCTGTCACAATCTTTGCGACGATCCCGAAGGTGCGCACTGCCCCACTATGGCCGATGCCTGCCGGGAGGCTGGCTATCCTGTAGCCATGCGGCAGCGCCTTTACGTCAATAGCGTCTGGCGCGACATTTGCCCGGATTATGATTGCGACGAGGCCAAGTTTTACGCCGAAACCGGCAGCAACCCCGGCGAGTTTATCAACCTGGACGAATACAACGGCGTTTTCGGTATTATCGATTTCCCGGCCACCTTGGGAGGTAGAGTTTATGCTTAACCTCACACCTGAAACCACACCTTGCCCGTCTGATTGTTGTGAATGCCCGCATCTGGCAATTTTGCCCGGCGTTATCGAGTTTCCGCGATGCTGCGAGGGGGTGGAAAATGACTAACCTTATTCCTTCACCCAATGTAACCTTGGTTAATGGCCTTCCGTCTATCACGTCCTTGCAAGTTGCTGAATACTTCGGCAAGCAGCATAAGGATGTTTTGCGGCATATCCGCAGAATTATCAGCGAGTGCGAGGGTGTGCGTAATTCTGCGCAGACCCCTCTTTTTGAGGAAACCACTTATATCGACGAACAAAACGGCCAGACCTACCCCATGTTTATAATATTTTTTGACGGCTTCATGCTTCTGGCAATGGGATACACCGGCAAGAAGGCATTTCAAATCAAATTGGTTTTCATTGCCGCTTTTCATGCGATGGAAAATCAACTTACCGCCACCCCCACCCTCACCGCCCTTCCCTCTCCCTCCGATCCCATCACGCCCGACCAGCAATGCACAATTCAGGCAATGGTGAGGGCGATAACCGAAAAAGGCGGGCATCATGCGGCTACCTACAGCCGTTTCAACAACCATTTCCGTATCGCCAAGTACAACCAGCTTCCGCAATCGCGCATGAGCGAAGCGATTGATTATTTGATGAAGCTTGGTTTTAAGCAAAAGGAACTGCCGCCCAAGGTTGAGCAAGCGGCCCTGCCCTCTGCCGCGCCCAGTTCCCGGCATCGTGAGATATTCGAGCAGCTACAGCAACGTTTTGCCAAAATAAACGCGGCCAAGGGTTCCGTTGAACACGACTTGCGGGATTTTAAAAACCTGTGCAACGAATTCAAATTCAACTGCGCCAGCGCACTGCCCGGCAAAGATGGTGAGGCGCTTTCCATGCTGGTATCGCTGGCCGGGGAAATGGCCTTTATCCAAGATATTCTTTGGATTCACGTTGGCATGGCTATGAGTACGTCACGGTATCTGGTGGAGGCGGGGAGGTAGGGGGGTTGAGTTATTAAGTAAAACTTCATAACTGAAAAGCCCTGCGCGAGTGGGGCTTTTTTATTACTACCATTTTGGTGTTACGCCCAAAAGCCTACACGCTTCCCGCGTTAGAGAATCAGGCGAGTGCTTCGTGAGGCAATTTTTGATTTCATTCACAAGTTGGGCCGGAAGTGTTCCCTTTGTTTGAACTCCTCCGCTGGCAATAGCAGCTTGAGTCTGTGTTGTGTCTCTGATTATGGGATTGCGATAAAGGTCTAGCCAAGTATCTTTAGGAAATTCATATGTTCCGGCTCTGATAAAAAATCTTTTATTTTTAGGCTGGCAGCCAATATCTTTGGACGTGCCTTTTGAGGTGGCTATCACCATAACCATTGAGCCGTTGGCGGGATCAGAAAGTACCACAAGCAGTTTGTTGGCGTGTCCCCCGTCATCAAAACCGAAGTCGTGAAAATAGAGAACATCGCCTATGTTCATGCCTGCCCCATAACCGCATTCAAAATCCGCAAATCATCCCTGATTTCCCGAATGTACGCCTTTTGATTTTCGTCACACCCTTCCAAGGCAAGGCTGTAGTCAATCTTCGCCCACTCGCCCCGCGTTTTCATTGTGCGATCCCAAGGCGTATTTTTAGCGTGGGAAGCTTCAACAACCAGATTAGCCGGTACTTTGCTAAAGATTTCAGAAATAGCCCTTAGCTCCTTCACTTCCCGGCCTGTAAAATATTCATCTGAAAACTTAGCCTTTGGCATTGCCGCCAGCTTTACACCAGAGGCCTCGTCGCGTGGATCTTCTTGTACCGGAATAACTTTAACAACTTCGTTTAGTTTTAGGCCAGCATCTTTATTTAATCGTAATTCCCGCCATACATCAGACGGAACCGGGCCATGCTTCCAGGCTTCATAAGTTTCGCCCGTTAGTGATTCACCAACCATGCGATAAAGCCGAAAGTCGAGGTAAAACAAAAGCTTCATTAGCTTTGTTAGGCCCACAGTTTTGTCATTTCTGACAAAAAAAAGGACGGCGTTTCTGAGCTTTTCGCGCCTGCGCTCTGAATCAGTCATCGACAAACCATATACCCCAACCCTTCAAAAAGTCCATTGGAACAAAGCCGCTGGCGCGCACAAATCGCCCTTTTTCCGCCCTCAAAACCGCTAAAATCCTTTAACATCAACGGTTTTATGGCGTGCGGATTTCAGCCTGATCACGCCGGACCAGAATAGCCCCTAAAATGGCTTAAAAACATTAAATAGTCTGATATTTCAAGCATGATCAGGTGGACCAGGACATTCACATAAAATAAGGCCGGAAGCAACGCCCCGGCCTATTGTTTTTCCCTCTTCCTCGCGTGTTCTTTCTGCCTGGCCGCAATAACCGACCGCTCCAGGGCCAGAATTAATTCCTGCATTTCCAGACTTAAGCCGTAATCAGCCACCGCGCCGCGCACCGCTTCCACCGGCAGGGCCAGCGGCGTACCGTCCATAGACCAGAATTGCCGGTTATGCACGTCCAGAACCGACCATACATGATACGCGGTAACGCCGATGCTTGTCAGTTCATCTTGAGGTTTTTTGCACTGTGAGCAGGGCGGCGCTTCATCGTTCAAATCCCGACATACCTCGCAGTCTGGCCGCTGCGGGTTCAAGTGCCACCCGGCCCACTCAATCAGTTTTTTTCGGCAATCTCCACCTGGGCATGGCTGGCCGAGCCGATAACCACATATAGATGGCGCATCTGAACCGGGTCGCTCTCGCAGAGCTTGCGGATATTGTCCGGCGTACAGGGGATCTCCTTGCCCTCAACCGTCACAAAACCGCACCAATCAACAATGGCAAAAGCCAGCATTTCAACCCAGGCCAGATTTTTCTTGCCGTCAGCCTCGCACTTCCGGCTGATGCTGATGTAATCGCTTTCAAAAATGGGCCGGGCATAAACGCCTTCTTTCGGCCCGGCGGTATTTTCGCGCAAATCGTAATAAAGGGTTTTCCCCTTGAAATCGTCAGTAAAAAACTTGGGCATAATCCCCTTGCCTTAGTTGATGATCATAAAGATGGCGTTATTGCCCTTGCCGCTGGCCAGCGCCGTGCCGGTAACGTCCAGGCTCACCGTGGGCGCGTCAATGCTGATGGTCGGCATGGTCTGCTGCACCTTCGGCATATGCAGCACAACCTTGTTATTCTTGCCGAACACGAAGCGAACGCCCGTAAACATACCGTCCAGCCCTTCCTTGAAGCGCACGGCGTCCTGGGCGCGAAAATAGGTATTCATTTCAAAGGAAACGGTACGCGCATCCTCAACGTAACTTTCCGGGTGTTCAGTGCCGATTTCGTCAGTCAGATAGGTAATATTGTTGCTGTAGGTGACGGACGAGGTACGCATCTTGCCGCGCACGGCGTCAAAAAACACGTTGGCGGTCTGGCCCTCGATGGGTTCGCCAATGCGCACGGCATCCTGGGGCAGAAAGCCGGTTACAGTGGTTCCGGCCAGCCATTCCATGAGCAGCGGCTTGTCCAGGGTCAATTCCCCGGTTTCATCATTCACGCTCACGATTTTATAGCCCACGTCCGCGCCGCCGCCGTTGTCCTTGGCGCTGGAGTTCCAGATCCAGCCCTTCGGGGTGTACGACTTCGGATGTTCAACCTTGATAACCGTATCGCCCGCGTCAGCCGTTTCCAGCATCTTGCTGGTTCCGGCCATGACAACTTCCATGCCCTGCACGGTGGAGAAGTCGAAGTTGACAGCCCCGGAATTGGAAAGCGAAACAGACGCTTCATTGATGGTGGCCCCGGTCACAGCCTGCAAAAAGTGGTCGGTCTTGAGCCACAAGGTAAACGAGGGGTTGCAGTCCGCTTGCAAAAAGGCCAGCGATTTGTAAACCCCGGCATCCCCGGAATTGATTACCGCCGCCGTGGTGCCGTTGTAACCGCGCTGGCAGTTTTCCAGCTTGAGGCCGTCCGCCGAAACGGAATCATAATAAATCAGTTCCGCGCCAACCTCGATAACGCCACAGGGCGGCAGCGGCGCTTGTGCGTCAACCGTGGCAAGGGTTAAACTGGTAGCCGCGTCCGTATTGTCGGCCAGGGTGAACACCGGCGGCGCAACCAGAGTGGAACTGCCGAACAGCGAAAGCAGGGCATCATAGCCTTGCGGCTTCGCGCCAATCCCGGCCTGAACGTCAAGGTTCATGGCAAACGCGCCGGAGGCGGCAGGCATGGCGTTTTTAAAACGTTCCGTTACGTCACGGGTTCCGAGCTTTTCGGTACTGTCTTCATATTCCGGGGTCTGGTTGATGGTGGCATCGTTGGTGATAACCACAAAATGCTCTTTGTCCGGGTAGGCGATAACGCCGGGGGAATCTTCCAGCACCACAAAAGCCGTTTGGATTCGGCTTCTGGCAATATCGGCTTCGCAATTCTGACTCATGGGATTTTCTCCTCTTGATTTTAAACCGTCCAGCACCACCAGGGGACTGTGACGCGCAACTGAAAATTGTCTCTATCGTTCAGGCCAAGATTGGCTATGCTTGGGTCTTCCGTGATAACGCAATCAATACACTCACGCCGGAACAGCTTTTCAACTTGCGCGGCCAGTTCCCATGCATCCGCTATGTCCGGGCCGTCCTTGGGCGCGAAAATGTCAACCAGATACACCCCAACCCGGCGCGAATAGCCATCTTTGCCCTTTTCATTGTCCAGCATATCGCCGGTTTTACACACCGGGCGCAGCCATAGCTTATTGTTGGGCGGGTCGAACTTCTGCCCCTCATAAGCGATAACCGCGCCAAGCAGCCCGGCGGCAAGGTAAGAGTCCAAGATGAACGGAATTTTAGCTATCGATACAGGCGGCATACTCGCTCCAGGGCATTGCAAATAGTCAGGCTTTATCTTACTCTAACAACTGCTCTGCTGTAATTGTCCTTTTACTTTGCAAGGGTAACGACAGGCATAAAAAAAGCCCCGCCGAAGCAGGGCTTTCAGGATCACATTACGCGGTTCAGATTTTATTTTTCCGTTCCAATTAAATACCTTGTCGTATTCATCATGCGGCTTAAATTAATCCAAAGCGTATAGTGCATAAAATTCATCTGGCCCAGCATGGCAACCAGCGTATGCAGGGCTTCACCCTCTTTACGCGGCAGTTCGTGATAGCACACATGCTGCAATTCATTGCTTGCCGCGCTGAACTCTCTGGAAGCATCCTCTACTGAGTTTTGCGCCGCGTCCATCTGTGCGTAGCTCTTTTGCAGCCGCTCAAGCAGGGCATAACGCTTGGCTTGAGGCACGGGCGCTGGCAGGGCCATCTGTTGCGCCTTTGGCAATTCTTTAGGCAGCGCGTCAATCTTGCCCTGTACAAAGGCCAGGGCGTCAGGAATCCATTCGGTCGGCAATTCCGTTACACTATTCAGATTGAAGTGGGAATTAACCTGTACCCATGCCTGGGCGTGAATCTGGCCGGACATCGAACACCACACCTTGATAAGCTTTTCCAGTGGGCGGCGGTCGGTGACAGTGGAAGAGGTCAGGGGCGGTTGTTCCTGTTTTGCCCTATTCAGCGTTTCCAGCACGTCCAGAACCCACACCCTGAATTGCTTGGCTATGTCGGTTCGGGCGAACATGGCAAGAAGGTGGCAGCCGCGAAGGGAAAAAATGCGGATATTTTGTAGCGTTCCTCCCTCCATCAATTCGATGGAGCTAGACATACCAAGGGAAAATTCGTCTTTGTTCCGTTCATAGATGTTCAGGATGGCGTCAGAGCGGGCATACCCAAGCGCCTTGCCAAGCTGTCTTGCCTGAATCCAGGGCTGGCCGTTGTGGTCGATTACATCAAACGTGGTGGATTGAAAGGTAAGGGAAGCGGTCATGGCGACCTCCATCGATTAGTAGTAGGCATTTTAAAATGAGAAATGCCGGGTCTCAACTACGTCGATGGACGCTGCCCTTATTTCCCGTAAGGGTGTTTTATTCGGAGCTATTGACCCGGCAATATGTGCTGGTGAAAGGGATTATATCCCAAAAGAAAACCCAGCGAAAGAGCCGGGGCAGGGGTGAACGTGATTTTTACAGCCGCGTTCATGCTGCCATCGAAATAGTAAGTTCACCACGCCACAGAACCGCGCAAAAGTCAAGTTGATTTTTTACAGCTTAGAATATACCTTAAACCTTAAAGGTAGCCGCATGAATCTTCCCGCTCTTCCTGATGATTTTATGGGTGAAATTACCGCAAAGAAATTCCCTTTTGCGGTAATTTTGCTGTCTTCCAGAGCAAAAGCTTGGTTTGTATGCAGAAACATATGCTCCAAAGCTCCATTTTTCATAGAAAACGAAAACGCTATCTTGGCAATGTTCGGTAATAATTATGAAAGCATTGCCTTGCTTGGAAACGCGCTTGCTGTTGCGCGTGGTTGGAAAAATGTTTTTTATTTTATGGATGGTGAGTTTATCCCAAATACGAAGGAATCAACTCATTGGATGCCTTGCTTTCGGGGTTCAAACTACGCTCAGGATTTAATGTTTCATTGCATCGGCGGTAGCCTGTGGCAGTTTGAACCTGATATTATTGTTCCTTGCCGCTACATACACCCTGACACTTTCAAATATGGGTATCTTACTGAATTAAAGGATATGGCTATTACAGCCGGGCGCAGAGCGGGGGTGTATGGTTGCCCCCACTACAGAAAAATAATCAACTCCATGCCGTAATAACGGCTACACCCCGATTTTCTTTCGCCTCAATTCCTCAGTTTTTTTCTGCAAATGCGCGGTAAAATTTCGCAACGCAATGGCAATAAACCCATTCGGCGCTTGTTTCTGTGAATGTCCATTTTCCAAGTCTGCCAAATATTCAATATTGTTCGAGATGGTCATTTTACCGCCAACAGGAATGGAATTAAGGCTGTCCTGCGCTTTCTGCGAGGCGGCTTGTAGTTGCCCTTTATAGTCTCCAGGCGGCGGTACCCACTCACTCGGCTCCGGGTTAATATTAAACCCCGCCGCCGCCCGTGCCGTATCTTTCGGAACACCTTCCACCAATTTGGTATAAAGTCCGAAAGCGGCTTCCCGACAAGCCCCGTCCGCTTCTGCCGCAACCGCCTCAATCTGGGCTATCAAAGCGTCATTAAATTCTTTGCCGCTCTTAACAATCTTGTCATTAAGCGCCTTGGTGTTTATCGGTCTTCGCGCCATGCCTACCCCTTGCGGATAACGCCCTTGTAAAGTACCACCACGTCGCCCGGATCAACCGGCGCGGATTGAACTATTTTCCACTTTTCGCCACCGGGAAAAATCACGCTGTCACCAACCTTGGGGATTTCCGGCTGGCCCTCGCAGCCGATAAGCAGTTGCATGTCGCCTACGTTGATTCGAGTGCCGCCCATGCTGCCAGCGGTAAAATATTCTTCCTTGATTCCCGTCTTAACCGCATACGGCGTCCACTCGGTAATCTGCCCAGGCTCATTTCGGCCAGTGGCCGGGTTGTACGCGCCCTTTATCTCGCGCCGCACTGTCACCTTCACCCCGAACTTGCCAAGCAGTCCGGATGCCGTTTTGCGCGTTTTCCCGTAGAAGCCACTCATGGGCTACCCCCTCCCCACTTCTACCACGCCGAACCGTCCGCCGTTGCCACTCAAAAAGCCGCGCAGCAGGGCATCAACCGCCGGAAAGCCGGTCAATCCCTTGTAAGCGTTCGTTTCCGGCGTGGCGTAGCTCACCGAGATCACGTCAACCTTTTCCGAAGTTACCGCGCCCTGGCTCTTATCTACCGGGGCCAGAGGGTCAGCGCTGTCGGTTATGATGTTTCCGGCCAGTTCAATTTGCGCGTTGATTACCTGGGCCGGGATAGCATCCATAGGCGCGGGCGAACCGTCAGCATAAACCATCTGTTTGCGCGGCCAAGCCATCACCCGGCCCGGCGCAGACACTTGCCCCTTATAATGGTAGGTGTTCAGGGTATCGCAAGCCCGCACCAGCGCGGCGGCTTTCGTGTCATCGTCGGCAATGGCCCAATCCAACGCGCCCCGGCTGGACAGATAAGCGTCAGCCCCGGCTATATCGGTATAGCTGTTCGCGCCTTCGGGCATCGTTCCGTCTTCAATTATAAGCGTAATCGCCATTTTCAGCCTCCAGAGCGCAATCGATGCACAGTTCCGCGTCCGGCAGAGCCTTGACCCGCGCCGCCGCTATTTCTTCACCACAAGCCCGACAAAATGCCTTGCCGCCTTCCCAAATAGGGCCGCGCCCCGCTGCCTTTTTACGGGCAAGCAGGGCGGCGGCTGTGAATTGTTCAGATATGGCGGTTGCTTCGTCTGCAAAATCAGACATTGCCGCCGTCCGGGGCTTTTTCGAGCTTTTCCAGTTCGGTAGTCAAAAACTCAACGCGCTTCTGGTTGTTAGTCGCATCAGCCGGGAACTCAAGGCCCATGCCAGCGGCCACAGCCTCAAGTTCGGTCTTGTTCATCTTGTCCAGGGGCTTGCCGCCGTCCGGGGCTTTTTCAGTCGGGCCACTGATAACCTCAACGCCCCACTTTTCAAGCCCGGCGATGATTTCAGCGGCATTTTTCGCCTTACCGTCCACCACGGCCAGATCAAATTTCTCTTTCTGGCCGGGATGGAAATACCGCGCCGCCCGATGCTGAATGCTTCCGGCTGCCTCTCCGGCGAGTTCGCTCACCTGTTCCGCAACAGCCTTGGACATTACACCGTCATAATAAACCGCGATAATTTTCATGACGTGCCCCTTACGCAACCTGAATCATCGAACCGGCGATGTTCTTGTTGTCGGTTGCAACCTTCGTCCAGTTGGCCGCCGTGCCGATAGCAGCATCGGCGGGGTTGGCTCCGGCGGCGGTGTTCCAGGCAAAGCCCTTGATGCCGAGATTATAGGCATATTCGCCCTGATAACGGTAAACCAGGTTTTCCAGCCCGGTTACAAGCTCGAAGGCCACGGTTTCACCGTCCGAATTTTCTTCAACCCGCACGGCGTTGCCGGTCAGGGCCAAAACGCGGTAGTTCGGGGTTCCTTCCTTGTCCACAATCAGGGCCGGACTGTCGGTGACGATGGTCGGGCGGTTGAAGGTGCTGACGTTGCCGCTGTAAATAACGGCCCCGGCCACTTCAACAATCTTTTCGGCCACCGCGTCCTTGAGCAGATCGAAGTAAGCTTTGGAATGGGTAACGAAAGCGGAAACCGAGGCCGATTGGTCGCCAAAAGCGGACATACCGGTGATCATGTTGGCATGGGTCAATCCGCCGGTAACAACCGGGTTCATGGCTGCCACGCCGCTGATAGCTGCGCACAGGCCCATAATGGCGGTGTTCACATAGTCGCGCACCTTGCGCTGTCCGGCCATCTGCCCCAACACATAGGACATAACCATCGGGTCTTGGTTGATTTTCTTCCAGGCGTCCAGAGTTTGCGCCACCGGGCCGAGACGCCGGTTCAGCTTTACGGCCACCAGTTCGCCTTGCGAAATCGCAGCGTCCGCTACGGTAGCGGTGGAAGTGGGATCACGGCGCGAAACCATGTCTAAATCCTTGATGAAGCTTTCCTTGGAAAAGTCGCCCAGCACATCACGGGCAGTCAGGATGATGGTTCCAGCGGAGTTGGCGTTAAAAACCGCCACGTTCTGCGTCACGGCTTCAAACATGCCGCCGTAGTATTGTTCATCGTAAATCTTGAAATCGTTTTTGGTTCCGGTAGCCATTGTAAAACTCCTTTATTCGGCGGGCAGTGCCTTGAAAGCATCAAGGCCGTGTTCCGCAATGAATTTGGCTTTTTCGTCAGTGTTTTTGAACTGTTTCTGCGAGGTGACGCCAGCGTTTCCGCTGCCGCCTCCTGGCCTTGACCCACTGCCGCCGCCGGGATTGGCGGGCTTGAGCAAGGAGTCTTTTTGCGGGTGTTTCTCCACCAGATATTTAATCGCTTCCTCCGGGCTGGCGTAGGCCGAAGGACTGGACGGGCTGAAAATCGGCTGGCCGCTGTAGTCTTTCGCCACTACAACCGGCTTGCCATCCTGATATTCAACGGCAAAATTCTTGCCCAGGCTGGCATAGGCGAAATCAGGCAGCAGCACGGTTTTCTCACGCAGGAAGCTCGACGCGGAAAAGGCGTTTTCCACCAGCAGACCGTGAATGACGGCTTCTTTGGCGGTTAGTTCGCCCGCCGCTTTCGCCTTGGCGTCTTCCAGGGCTTTTTCCATGTTGGCGATTTTCTGTGCGGTTTCGCCGGTATATTTCGCCTTGAGTTCGTCCAGCTTGCCCGCGTCAAAGAGCTTGCCTTCTTCGTGCTGTTTGGCGATTTCCAGCGCCTTGCGCGAGGCTTCGGCGTCAAGGCCGTCAAAAGCCTTTAGCTTGGCCGCAATTTCGTCACGCTCTTTCTTGGCGGCTTCGGCAGCCGTCTTTTTTTGGCGGTTATCGTCAATCATGGCGTCAATATCAAACGGCACGGCTTCGGTTCCGCCGTCCTGCATGAACAGGGCCAGCCCTTTGTCATTGAATTGCGGTTTTCCGTCTTTATCAAGGTGGAGTCTGAACATGGGTTTTCCCCCGGTCTGAAAGTTATGGCAGTTACGCCGGATATGCGTTAAACGATAACAACTCACTCAAAACAAAGACAAGTTGGCGATTACTGTTACAGGGTAAAATACGCTTCAACAAAGCCCCAACCCTGGCAGCATTCCCCATCCATCCGGCATTTTCACGCCGCCGCGCCTGCCGTTGTAGTCACGCAAAAAGCGCAAGCTTTCAGTGTCCGGCGTATCAATCCGGCTACCGGGATCATCGGCAACGCTTTTAAAGCGGGCCTTGCATTTGTTGTTCGGGCAAACGTGATAGCGCACCTTGGAGCCGGATTGCCACACCCCATGTTTATAGCTGTCCTTGGTGTAAACGCCGCATTCCGGGCATTTCGCGCCGTACCGTTGCGACCAGTCAACGCCTCTGGTTTCTGTTGCGCGTTCCATATTATCGCCCCTCCAATTCTTTAAGCGTGTAAAGTTCGCCGTTGACCGAATTAACAAAACTGTGAAAGTCCGCTCCTTGTTGGTAAAGCTCATAACGGCGCGGCCCCAACACGTTGCGCTGGAATATTTTACCCCGCCCGGCAAACCAGCTTGCATAGTCGCCCTGGTGTCGTCCGGCTTCCAAAATGGTACGCCTGCCCCCGGCATCAATCTTTTCGTCAGGCCGGACGGTGAACGGTCTGGTTGCTCTGTTCATGGTTTCGGCATCAAGTCCAAGCTTTGACCAGTCAGGAAGGGGCAACTTCATGCAGCGACAATTACTTGAATACATTCCGGCAACGTGATATACTGTAGAAACAGTCTGGAGGTCATAAACATGCCCAGAAAAGTCACGCACTCCCAAGAAATTTATATCAAAGAACTTTACTTCATGGGGAAGATGCAAAAAGAAATCTGTAATGAACTTGGACTTGGAAAAAAAGTTGTTATGAACGCTCTTATCAGGCAAGGAGTTCAAAGGCGTAGTAAATCTGAAACTGCTAATAAAATCAAAAAAGTCGCCGCTGAATGCTGCCAATGGGTTGATCTTCCCGAAAAAGTAATTTGCGAGAGATATAACGCCGGGGAGTCTTCCTATGAACTCGCTAACGCTTTCAACACCAGCGAAGGGGTTATTAGAAAACGACTTAGAAAAAACGGCATTAAAATCAGAACAGCCAGCGAGTCCGGTATTATCAGAAAATCCAGAATGACTACCGCTGAAAAATTCAGACATGCTCAATCCACTAGTCAGGGCTTGCGTGGCAAGCCCCATAGCCTTGAGCATCGCTGCGCTCTTGCCATATCCAGGGAAAAGAACGTTACTCATGTTGGCAAGTGGGAGTTTTTCATTTTTCAAAAGTTGATCGAGGCAGGGTTTAACCCCACCCAACAAAAGGCTCTTGGCCCCTACAATATCGATATTTCCATTGATGAACTGTCCGTCGCCGTGGAAGTTATCACTGGTGCTGTTTCTATCGGTAGTGAGCATGGCGTCAGAATTAGACAAAAAATTGAATATTTGAGCAAAATTGGATGGAGCGCGGTTATTATTTTGGCGAAGTCCATTGATATAGGCGCTACCGATTATCTTATCAGATTGGCAAACCTCTTTAGCCGGGATAAAACCTCTGCTTGTCAGTATCATGTGATTAGGGGTGATGGAAAACTTAGCCCCGCCCTCAATGATAAAATCGTAAATGGGGCCGGAGTAATTAGCTCTTGAAATTGCTATGGCGTCAGGGGCAAAAACTTCTGTATCTCCGGTAAAACATCTTGGGTGTAGTGGCACTTCGGGTTGTGGCTCATTTAAAGTCCACACAAGACCATCATTCGCAGCACACCTGAGGCAAGTCCCGCGCCCCGTCTTCATGTACCCCGGCTCAAGTATCGCGCTCCACTTAACCCGCTACACCACATCGGCATTGGCCCGATAAGTCGCTTCCTGCGCCATTGCACTGGCGCTTTGAACGTAAGTCCGGGTCAAAGTGATGGCCTCGCGTTGGCTGATGCTTTCCGATTCAGCCAGCACCCGGTTGATGATTTTGCGGTAGCCCTCACCCTGGAACATGCCCGTTTGAATGGCGTCAGCAAGCCTTGACTGTCCTTCGCCAAAAGCTCGATCCACCCAGTCTTGCAGCTTGTGTCCGCCCAGCGGCGAAGTCAGCATAAGCGCCCCAAAATCTGACGCGCCCAGCGTCACACCCTGAATCCCCGCTGCCTTGCCGCTCAAACTCAGAATGTCGAATTGTTCAGCCAGCGAAGCCGCACCCGCTGCTCCGGCTGTTTCCGCAATCATGGCAACGGCCTGTTGCTGCACCGCTGTCTGATAAACCTCAATTTCCGCCAGCAGGGTTTCCAGCCGCTTGCGCGAAAATGTACCCGCCGCATATTTGGAAATCCTGCCGTAAAGCTCTGTCCGCATTTCGCGCAGCAGGCCGGATATGCGGGTTATAACCTCGTCTTCAACGGCATCAAGGCGATAACGCCAACGCACATTGCGGACGAGGAAATAGAACTCAAGCTCTTCCTGCGGGGTGAAGCCCTGGCCCATGCGCTACGCTCCCAAATTCCTGCCGTTCAACAGCGATTGCACCGCACCCTGCAAGCCGGTTCCGCCGGGGCCGGTCATGCCTCCAGCCTGCCGTTGTTCATCTTCCAGCAATACTTTTTCCTGCTCGATCTGGTCATCGGTCATGCCTACCTGTTTCCACAGCGTTTCTCGGCTGATGTCGCCATTGCGCCGCATTTCCATATAGGCTTCAGTCAATTTTTCGCGCATGGCTTGCGGGTCAAAGGCGCTGTTGTATTTGATTTCAACCTTATCCAGCGCGGCGGGGGCTTCCCCAACGTACAACCCGGCCAGTTCCCAGCACAGCTTTTCAGCCGCGCCGCAACTGCGGGCAAAGTCGGCAAGCTGGCTACTGATTTGCACCGTATCAAGCCGCTTGGATTCCGCGCTCTCCACCGCCGCGCCCTTCGGCTTGGTCTGGCGTAGGCTGATTTCGCGGATGGAATCAATGTCATCAAGGATTTGCTGGCGTTTGGCGGCGTAGGAAGTGCCGGAAGTCTCGACATATTGAATTTTGGCATCCGCATTGCTGAATCGCCACATATTACTTGAGGCCCGCTGCAAGGCTTCATCGACTTCTTCATCAAGCCCGAAAGCGCAGAGCAGTGGCACGGCGGCGTCAAAAAGCATTTTGTCCATTTCCGAATCCTGATTGAACACCCGAATAATCAGGCTGGCCACATCATCAATCACGCTACGCCCGGTCATGGACGTTTCGCGCTCATAAATGAACGGAACCAACGGAACCCTGCCGCCCAGATTGTAAGCGCCCCCGCCAGCCGGTTCAAAGGTGCTGCCGCCACGCGAAACGTATCGCTCCCAGCCGTCCTTGCGCCAAAGCGTGATGGTTTTCACTTCTTCGTAGCCCTGGAACGGCCCTTTTGATTCCGTCTGAATGTCGCGCTGTACGGCCCAGGCCAGCGAACCATCCGGGTCAAAATCCCAGGCAATGACGTTATCAAACGGGACACGCACAAAATACGGTTGCAGTCCGGCCCTCTGCGCTTCGGCTTCGGTATTTGCCGGGGCTTCGGCCTGCGGCATATCAACCAGCACAAACTCCACGGCTACGGCGGCAGCTTGGGTCAAAACGCCCTTAAAAAAACTGTCCGGGGTGCCGCCCTGTCGGTCGCAATCAGTCAGTAGCGGTTTAAGCCGGGCAATTTCTTCAACGCCTGCCCGCTCCACGCCGTCAGTTACCGAGGAAGCAAACAAATCAACCGTAGGCGCGGCATAGTTGCGGTAAGCGGCCCGCTGCACCCGAATGGCATATTGTGCGCCCTTTTCCAGCGGGTGACGGGTCAGGTACTTGTTCTTTTTGTCGCTCTCACCACCGGATGTGCGCTCAATGGCCGTGCCGCCCTCATACAAGTCATGGTTGCGGCGGTAGGTCGGCAGCATTTTTTTATAGAGCGGATGTTCCTGTTCAAAATTATGGGTATCAGGCATGATTAAATCTCCTAATTGAAGCGGGCGAAGCGTTTACGCGCCATGCAGGCATAGCGCAGATCATCGAGCGCGTGGTCTTCATATTCTGTGTCTATGTCATCCCAAATCGCCTCATCTCTTGGCGCACTTGGCAATGTTCTGATTGTGTCAAGGCAGGTGTTAAAGATATATAGTAACGGCTTGCCGTCTTCGGTTCCTTTCAGTCGTTCGCGTACCTGTTCCCATCCGGCCAGACGGGAGTTATCCGCCTGAACCCATGAAACACCTACGGATTTCATGTTTTCAGCAATACTTGGCCCATCGTCATGTGCATAAATGGCCGGGTCAGCCGGGCCGGGATTGATTTTTATGCCATAAGCCTTGATAAACTTGGATTCACGCTCTTTTATGCTCTTGGCTACATCCTTGGAGGTTAGGCGCAGGCCGGTATTCGGAGTGTTTTTCTTGCAGCCGTACCATTCAGCAAAGCGGATAAGCGCCCCACGCGGATAATAAACGCCGTCCGGGGCTTTCGTGCCATCAGCAATCGTCCACCAGCCGACAGAAAACGGCTTGGCGCTGCCCCAGTCAAAAGAACGGAAACAGTACCAGCCAGTCGGAATATCGAACGGAAAGATAACATGCTTATCTTTGCGCCAGAGGTCGCCAAAGAAAGCCCCGGCCACCACATCCCAATCGCCATAAAGCCAGGCCCGGCGATAGTTTTCATCTTCAATGGATTCCAGCCCCTTCACATAGTTGGGGTCATTCAGCATCAAGTCTTTGTTGTCGTAAACCGTGGCCGGGATAAAAACGCGAGTGCGGCCCGTGCTGTCAGTGTACGGCGTGAACGGCGGCGCAATGTCGATAAAATACCGCTTCACTTCCAGATGTCCGCGCCCAAGCGGGTTGGCTGTGGCCCGCATCTTGCGCGGCGCGTTGGGGTTAGTAGAGCGGCAAAGCGCTTTTGAAAGCTCGTAAGCCGACAAGTCCGGCCAGTTACAAATTTCCTCCCACCCAATCCAGGGGTATTCATGCCCCTGGTAGTTTTCCATGTCGTGGATATTGGCAACGTGGCGCAATTTAAGTGTTTCGCCAGCCGGGAACGTCCATTCAAAGTTGGAACTGGAATATTTAGCGCCGGGGAAGATGCGCGGATAAAATTTGCGCGTCTTGTGGATTACTTCTTCAAGCTGTTTGTAGGTGGCCCTGAAAAGTATTCCCTTCCAATCTACCCCAAGCCCAACGCCGGTATGCTGCGCAAAGTCCATAAGCAGCGAGTCAGTCTTACCCGGCCCGCGTGAGCCGCCAAAAAGCACCTCGTCAAACGGACAGCTTAAAAAAAGCCGCTGCGGGTCAGAGTTTGGAGTCCAGATTATTTTAGGGCTTTCCATCTTTTACCACTGCTCTATTTGCGCCCGCCTGTTTTGCCGCGTTTTCCCATTCTGCCGGGGCCATTGTGCCAGGAACCATCAACACGCCGCTATTTTGCGCCGTGTCGTCCTTTTTACCCGCGTCAGCCATTAACTTGGCTTTCTGGTCAATCAATCTGGCAAGCTGTAGCTGGACGCCGGTAAGGGCATTTTCCAGTTTTAAAATATATATGCTGTGTGCCTCACTATGCAGCGTTTTTTCATTTCCGCTTTCACTGGTTCGCACCGTTGAGGCAATCGGAATCATTGCCGAATGCAGAATATCGCGCCCGTCTGCGGATTTTTGGCCGGTTGGCTTGCCGATATTTATTTCGGCCTCCCGCGCCTTGGCTATTCTCTGCAAAACTCTGGTTTCGCGAATGCGAGTTAAACGTATTTCATCTTCAAGCATTACAAGAGCGTCAGTATTCATGTTTTTCATCCGCTCTTGTTCTTCAACGCTCAAGCTTTCAGGAAAAATAGTCTCATACTCTCCGGTTTTAAGAGCATTTTTAGAACCCTTTGGAGCGCCTTTTGATGCTCCACCGTGCCAACGGCAAACAGTTTTTTCGCCAACAACAAACTGACCGCATTGCTTACCAGTGCGTTTAGATGTTGCCTTGCAGCGCGTACCTTTTCTATTATCTGCCATTATATTTCTTTTTTATTGACTTATATTTAATTTTTTGTTATATATTAAAAATAACTATAAAAAAGCAGGTTTTATGAAAGCTCTATCGATCTGGCAGCCGTTTGCCTCTCTGGTCGTGGCTGGGCATAAAAAAATCGAAGTGCGTACCTGGGCAACAGAGCATCGCGGGCCACTGCTTATTTGTTCCACGGCTGGCGATTTGGATTTGGGTGACAATCGCTTCGCGCCCGGCGGGCACGCGCTCGGAACCGTCAATCTTGTTGACGTGCGCCCGATGGTGGAGGCGGATATTGAATTGGCCTGCCTGGGCAAGTTGACAAAAAAAGAACGGGCGGACGTGCTTAGAAGCAAGGCTTGGGTTTTTGAGTCGCCCAAAGAAATTCTGCCAGTGCCAGTCAAGGGCAAACAAGGATTGTTCAGCCTTGAAATCCCTCTCGGCCCGCTGCCGGAAGAGTTTATACGTCTGGCCCACGCCAATGATACCCTTGCGCACATCGAATATTACTCACATCTTGTTAAGGCCAAGGGCCGCTGACAGTACATCACCTATAACGTGCTGCTCCCATGCCGGAGTTTCAAGCCGCTTCATCAACGCGGCTTTTTGCTTTTCGTCACGGCATAACACCACAAAATAAAAATCCGCGCTTTGTTCTTCCTTCATGCGTTCGGCTGCCTCTTCGCGGTGTTCTTTGACCTTGCGGATATCTTCTTTGGCTTTTTCAGCGTCCGGCGTATCGGGGAACATTTCCGCAAAGCGTTCATCGTCACCAAAAAAAAGCGCCGTATCAGCCGAGCTAAACCCCATGTCTTCCGGGTTGATTTCATCGCCAAAAACCATCTCTTGCAGGGCTTCAACATTCCATTCACCTTGCATTGACGGGTTATTCATCTGGACGTTAAGCGCCTTTTCTTCTTTTTCGCTCACGTCAATAACAGCCACATTCAGCGTGTAGTTGTTCCGTCCTTCCAGCGCGTCCAGAGCGGCAAGTCTCTGGTGTCCGCTTACCAAATTGCCGGTACGCCGGTTCCAAGTCAGGGGCGAAACAAGCCCATGCTTGGCTAAAAATTTGCGCAGCCGCTTGCGGGCGTTTTCGCTTATCGTGCGCGGATTGTACGGTGCGTCGTGAATTTGTCCGCGCTCGATGGCCTCTATCTCAAACTTTTCATACTTGCTTTTGTTCGTAGAGTTCATAATGCCTCACGTTCGTTTCGATAAACGGAAACCATGCCCTGATGCGCTCGTAATCCTTGGGAAAGTGTTCTCGGATTTTCAACAAATCAGCCGGAGCCAGGGAGCGAAACGAAAAACCAAGCGTTTGCGATTCCTGCCCGACAACCAGCCGGTTTTGCTTGATGTAGGCGCGTACATCCTCTTTTTTCCATTCAGCCATCGGGAAAAAGCGCCCTCGCGTCTCGTCAATACTGCCGGATTTTTTAATCATGGCCCTGCGCCAAATACTATCAGCAATACGTTCTCCGGCGGCAATCCAGTATATCCCTGTTCTTTCCCTGATAAAATTGTACGTCTCTTTCACACTTATAATCGGCACGGCGTAATCTTCCGGCCTGAAAACGCCGTATCTCAAAAAAGATGAAAGCTCGAAATGCGGGATGCGCTTAATCTCAATACCGTGCCTGTCTTCGTAGTATTTCAGTATACTCTCCTGAAAGCCCAGCCCGGCCACCTGATACATAAAAAAGGCTTCAACATGGGAAAAATGCTTAATGCACAAATCTAGTACACAGACCGAGTCCTTGCCCCCGGAAAAAGAGACAAGAACCCGGTCGGTCAAGGTTGCCGCCGTTTCGACTGCTCGAAAAAGCGGTAGCGCCATTTAACCACCAGCCCCGCCGCGCATGCCCCGGCGTGACATTCCCGGCATGCCGGGGTTGCCCTGGTTGGTGCGGTAACGACGGTTAAAAGCCCTGTTGTTACGCGCTATCAAACGCGAGATGTCATTCATGGCCCTAGCCGCCCATGCCGCCACGCGATACGTTGCGGGCACGACCTGCAATGCGCCGTCCAATATTGGTATTCCGCCTGGTAACGCCGGTAGTCCGGTTAATCAGCCGCTGAACATCAGTCATGGCTTTTGCTCCAGTTCAAAGGGTTATTTCCCAAAATCGGGTTTCCTCTGCCGCAAAATTTATCTGCTTCGCCCTCGCGTTCCTTCATAAAAACTACCAATTCCGGCTTACACCCTGATACAATGGCCGCTTTAGCTCTTCTTCACACCTTGAACTGCTTGCCGTATCGTAATCCCACGGCATTTGTTCCGGCGTTTTGTGGTGCCGCCTGTGGCCCCTCTGTGGGGCCACCCGTGGCACATCCATTCCACTGTTCTTTCCATGCGCCTGCGGCTCTGTCGGAATCAGCACCGACGCGCCTCTGGTTTTCTTCGATGTGAATACGCCTGCGTCTATGAGTCCTTTCGTGGCCCTCTTCACCGAGCGCACTGAAAACCCGCTTTCTGTCGCTATTTTCTCCTGCTTTATCCTGATTGAGCTTGTTGCCCTGTCCAGATGAAGCGCCAGCGCCATTCCTACAAGCTTTTCCGCTGGCAGTAGATCCAGGCTCAAAATCAGTCGTTGCAGCGTGTAAGTGTCCATTCATTTTCAACCCTCTCACGTTGACTCTCTATTCAGCTTGGGCGGGGGGTGAGAGAGTCCCTTTTCGGCTGGCCTGCCTAGCCCAAGCAAATTCAAATTCCAAAACTTTTCTTGCGGCGTCTGCCCCATTTCTCGCATGATGCATTCGGGCCGTGCGGCCACTGTCCGGGTCTCTCGATGGGGCATTGGTTTACTCCGACACGCCGCTTGCCGGTCAGGATGAACCGGACAGCCAAGAGCAAGGAGGCTCTGAAAATTATTGCTTAGGCGTTGTCATCATTGCTGTCAGGCTCGGCCTTATCCCCGCCCACCGTTTGGGTAATTCTGCGCTCCCATGATTTGGCGAAAGCCTCATAAGAGCGGCCCACAAACTCAAGACCGCCCCAGCCCACAAAGAAAAACAACGTGTAATGCCAGTTGGCCGGTGCATAATCGCTGACTATTGGGCAAAGCATGTTGGCGGTAAGAGCCCCGCCCAGAACTTCAAAAAAACTTTGACGCAAGGGTTTGCCTCTTGATCTCGCGTGCATGACAGCACCTCCGGCTCCGTAAAGGGTGGCGGGGAGCAAAACCACGGCCAGGCATTCATTCAAAAAATCGACTACGCCATCCATATTTTTACCTTTCCAGGCTTTCATTTACAGAGTTACCTACCCATTTCCCTATAGCCCTGATTGTCGCGTTGGCCTCTTCAAGCGCACTTTCCCAGTCACGTAGATGATTGAGCAACGCCCCGTTGGTTTTCTCACCGCTAAAAACTGGTTCCGGCGTCTCCCGCAGCAGTACCGCCGGGGGTGTTAGCTTCACGGTCTTGATTTGCGTCACTGTCCGCGTGTCCGAGCAACCCAACAACATAATCAGGCAGAGGGTCATCAAGCCAGTCAGCAAGTTTTTGGTCAGTCGTTCCGGCCAGCGTAACCCCGGCCTTATCCGCAGCGGCCTTTTTGCGTATGTTTTCAAGGTCAGTCTCCCGGTCAGATAAAATTTTGTCGCTGATGGCCCGCTCGGTGCGCAGTTGCGCGATAGTCAAGGCTTGGCCGGTATTGGCCGCTATCAACTGGCCGTTAGCCTGGGCCAAGTCTTGACTGGTATCACGCTCAAACAGCCACAGTCCGCCGAAAATGAGCGAGGGGATAAGCGCGACCACGGTTAGGCCGCCGCCACTGCTGGAAAAAAAGCTGAATATGGCCGATATAATTGCGCCCATAATTACCCCTGCCATTCCTCGGTTATCTCAAGCTCAAAGTCGTCTTGCCCGGCCCATTCGCGCAGCTTGTTCAGGGCATCTTTCGACCGCAAAACGGCGTCCTGGCCTTTAACGCACGGGCAGCTTGTCTTGATGGTTCCGGCTTCCAGGCCAACCAGAATGCAGCCCTCAACATCCGAGCGGTAGCCCTTAGCCTTGTCGCCAGCGAAGTTGCCGTTGTGGATCAGGACGGCCTCGCGGCCCGGAACGTCAAGAAGCCGAAAAACATAGTCCTTCGGCTCCGGATATTTTGCGGAAACATGGCGAACGCAGCGATAAATGCCCGGCATGATGCGCGAAATGCCGCGCTTGTTGTCGCGCCAGGGCAGTTCGGCGGTATGCAGGGAAAGCCCCTCGCCGGACAGACGGCCAAAAGTGCCTTGGTCGGATTGGAGTTTACGGGTGAGAGTGAGGCGGCGCATAAAACCTCCAAAAAAACAATTTTACAAATTGCAACACTTTTCTTGTTATTTTCAAGGAAGTTTTTCCCATATGGGAAGAAAGCCAGATTTTAGGCATAAAAAAACCCCGCCGAAGCGGGGCTGTGAACGCGAGGATGGTCAATTTTAATTTACATATTCCAGAGTAACTTTAACGCTCTCTTGCGCGGCCTTGATGGAATAATCAATTGAAGTCCAAAGGGCGGCATGTGCGCAGCGTACTTGCAGCAGGGCGTCGGCCTTGGGATTTTCGGCCCAGCCGTGCTTTTCCCGAAGGTGTCTAAGCACAGTATCATCAAGCCGCCGTATATTTTCGTTTATGCGGTGAGCGTAAAGTGCGATTTCTTTCATAAAAATATCAATGTCGATTTCAAGCATACTTCTTTGCGGCTTTTCTTTTTGTGGTTCGGGTAAAGATAGCTGCTTCGGCGCGGCCTCATACTTGCCGGTCTTGCGGATGGAAGGAAGGACTTCACCCATGATCCACTCTTCGACTTTCTGGGCTTTGGGAAGGGTGGAGCGAACAATCAGCCGCCATACATCAGCTTCAGGAATAACGAGTAGACCGCGTGGGGCAACACCTAACCCCCTACCCACCAATTTGGTGGGTATAAACAATTTCACATGTTTACAAACACGCTTCACCTCTTTATCGGGCCGAGCGTATCCAAGAAGTTTGGCAATATCGATCCCAACAAACCAAATCTTACCATCCTCGGTAATTGTTCTGATTTTTTGAGCCTGAAAGGAAAATGCTTGTGCCATGATGTTATTCATGCCGCACCTCCACCTTACAGCAGCGTATAAAAGAAAGTTCACTGCCGGGAAATTCGGCACACTCACGGCACGAGAGCGGGCAGCAAGCGGCCTTTTCTTGTTGTTCAGATTCAGGATAAACGGGAGGGCATGGCGGATTGCCGGAAACAGGGAAATTAAGAAGGCTGGTCATGGTAAACCTCTCTGGGGTTTTCTATCGGAGCCTTCAAAGTGAAAAGCTCCAGGTGCTAGAAACTGCCAGAGAGCAGCGGGCATATTTCCCGAAGGTATTTTATTAGCCCACACCCGGAGTCAAATTGTGACGATATTATGCCCTGAAATAGGGCAAAAAGAAAGCCTCAATCTGACGGGTAGGCGTCCGTCTCTGGTGGAGTTTCTACGCTCCGTGCAGATAGAACGCCATAACCCGCGAAAAATGTCAAGCAAAAAATCTTAACCGGGAGCGCAAGTTGATGCCTTCTCAAACCCGGTAATACTCTCTGGCGCTTGCTTGGTATGTGTAATACCCCCGCATTTTGAGCAGATCCGGGCGCGGTAGGCAAAGCCGTCTTCGCTGATATCGGCTTTTTCGTATTGTTGAAGGCTGCCGCCACAGGCCGGGCAGACAACAACGCGATTCTGATAGGGCTTGATAAACGCATCCCCCACCCTCATAAAAAGGGCACAAAGACCTTCACTGATGCTCATTTCGCCCATGCTGGCCCCCTGTTTTTGCTCTGCGGTCATGTTTTAGTCTTCCTCAATTATGCGAATAAGTGTTGCTGCGCAGTCCAGAGCTTCGGCTTTTTTACCGCGCACGTCCCCCTTGATCATCGCCGCCGCCATCTCGTTTAACTCGCTCTCGACAATTTTAAACTTTTCCGCGTCGGCCATATCGGGATGCCAGCCATGTTTGCGTCTGGCGTGGACTAAATGCGCGTTTATCGCTTCCAGTGTTTCGTGCTTCATGCTTGGGGCCAGTTCCATCATGGCGTTGTCCTTATTTGCCGGTTATCGGCCACAGTTCAACCGTTCCGCTTTCCAGATACCCCTCCACCTCGGCCCAGGCATTTTGCCAGCCGTAACTCACGATACAGGCGTAACCCTGGCTGGACAGCGCGGCCATCATGGCAAACTGCTTATCCGTTACTGTTCCACCCTGCGCCTTGAGTTCGATAAAAAGTCCGTGCGAATTACCACGCGGGGCTGGCACAAAAATATCAGGGATTCCGGCCTTAACACCTTCGGCCTTGAGCTTCGCGGCTACGGCGATAAACCTGTGTCCTCCGTTGGGGATCGCAAAGGCCGTCCTCAATTCCGGGTATTTTTCTTCATTGAACTTAAACATCCTGAATAGTGCTACCTGTTCGTCATGTTCGGATGTCCGCCCTACGCTCTCCGCTGCCTTTCCTTGCACTTTTTCACCCTTTGCCTTGTCCTTGTTCATTCCGGATTTTTTAACCCCGCAAAACGCATCCTTGCGCGGATTTAAATTTTTCATGCGCTTGTCCATCCAAGGGCCAAGCCCTCCAGCGGCTTTGATTTCGGCGGCAGATACGGCTATCGTCATTTTCTAAACCACCAATCGCCAATAGCGTTTAAAAGCCATGCCAGCGGACGTAGCGCCAGCGGATACTTGAAGCCTCGACGCCTTGCGTAGGTTTCCAAATCACGCATACATTTCCACGCCTTCGCCTGTTGTTCGTAAGTATCAATCATGCTTCATCCCTTATTTTCCGCGCCCGTCTTTCGGCCTCTTCGTCAACCAGCCGCGCAAATCCCGGCGCAGTATGGCTATTTCTTCCTGGTGGCTAGATTTCGCGGCCATGCTTCACCCTGTCCCTTTCTTCCGCCCGTTTCGCATTATTGAACCGCTCCAAAGCCCCAACCAGATACCCCGTAATCCGCCTTGTCCGCTCAAAACCCACCCCGGCCCCAACCATTTTGTTGCCGTCACCGATATGGTCAGCCGCCTGCTCCTGCATGGCGGCGATGGCTTCGGCTTGCGCGGCCTGGACGCGATCAAGGCTGCTCACAGCCACCGCAGCACTTCGGGCCGGGTCTGCCCTGAATTGTTTATTTTGGCGTCAGCTGTTTTTTCACCGCTCATTTCGTCTTTTCCCTTGTCGCTGTGGGGTTTGCTTATTTGATCGCAAATCATCGCAGCACTTCGGCCAGTTCGCTATTGCGCAATTGCCCGAAGCGGCGCATGTCCTGGCCGAAGGGATCAATTTCTCCAACCTGATTCATGGCCCGGCGCTCCCGGCTGCCGATAAACCGACTCGCTGGACGCTCTTTTTTGCAGCGCATGAAATAATCAAAATCGTCAACTCCCCCGGCAAAATTATGTGGGATAAGCTCCCCGCCCATTTGCATGGCTTCGGCCTTGGTTTTCGCCCGATTCCCGGCGTTCGGGAAACAGCGACAGGGTACGAACATGCGCAAATAAGTGCCTTCGGCATCTGGTAGCCAAGCGTGAAAGCCACTGCCCGGAATATCAAATCTGCCGGAGCAATCCGGGCAAGTGCGTTGCTCAAACTGCACCTTGTGCGGGTTTAAGCGCCTCCATTCGGGCCAGAAGTCATGCACAATGGCCTTGCTCACGTTTTGCGGCAGCTTATCCAGCTCGACGACTTTTTCACAAAGCCACTCGAAAAATTCAGACGGGAGGTTTTCCACTCGCCGAAAAATCATTTCCTGAATATTCGGGCCTGGCGCAGACATGCGAAAAGTTCCAAAAATCACGCCAAGATAGCGGTTTAATTCGGGCATTGTGACGCTCATGCTGTATTCCTTTTTTTCGCTTGCCTTTGCCGTTCCATTTCCTCAATTGCCGCCGTAGTTTCAGAGTTTGCCCGGTCAATCCAGCTTTGCGATTGCCCCGGCAAAGCCCTGCCCTCCGGCGCGGCCCTTGGTTGCATCGTCCACTGCCGTTCTCGTAAAAACCGGGCAAGGCCGGGCGCAAATCCCCGCTGCCACTCGCTGTCTTTCGCCTTGAGGCGGTCTATGCCCTCGAAAACGACACTCAGGCCCGGCCAGAGCCTTGAGGCTCGAAGCTGTTTGTACTCGATAAAACCCGCAAGTTCGGCCTCCGGCTTGGCTTCGCGGCTGTAATATTCCCGAAGTTCAACAAACTCGATGCCGGGCATATCACCTGCCAAATCTACAGACTCCGGGCTTGGCGGTTCGTCTTGTGCGTTTTCTGCCTGGGAGCATGAATTTGAAAATTCCAAATCACACACCCCGGAATCGGAAGGCGCAGGTGCGCACGTCCCTTCTTTCCCGGTATTACTTACAGGGGGGTTGTATTTCTCTTCTTTCTTCTCTTCTCTTATCTTATCTAATCTAGGTGACATCGCGTGACCGGCTGTGACATCCTGTGACATCGCGTGACATTCTGCCCGTAAAGCCTCTAATTCCGCCTTTTCCTGTGACAATTTTTCGCGCTCACGCTGGAGGCGTTTCCTTTCGGCTGCGGATTCGTCCTTATTCTGGCGCTCGTCCCATTTTGCGATCCGGCCATCAACAATCAGTCCCTTTGCCTCAATAGCGGACATGATTTTTTGGCAAGCCCCATCTTCCAGACCAAAGAGAGCATCAAAACTATCGCAGTCAAAACCCTCAACACACCCACGGTCTTGCGCCTGTGAAGCCCTTTCAAGGAGTGCGGCCCAGACCGCCAGTGTCGAGGGCAGAGTTTGGCCGCTACGCCTTGCAATGAGCGAAAATTTAGGGTCTGTAACGCAACCGTGAAACCAGCGCAGCCATTCCATAACCGTTTTCTCCAGAGGTTTTTTATGCCTTCTATCCCAACCTCAAATTTCCGCCCGTAAGCGGCGCAAAGGGCGCAAAGTATTTTCAATTTTCACGGGTTCACCTCAAAAAATGCCCTGGCGAACCCTGCCGGGGTCTGGCTTCTGGCATTCTTTGTTGCCTGACTTTTCCCGCCGTACTGCGTATGCATCATGCTGCCCTGCACAGGCTCAACGCTCCTGTCTTCGCCCAGCAAAAGTTTGAGGGGGGGGGGTAAAGCTCCCCCATAGGCACGTCTTTTTGGTGTACGGATCTCCAAAATCGCAGGGATTGAAATACATCTGCGGCTTGCCCAAATAACGCACAAGTTTGCCTATAGGGTTTTCTAGCGCCCACCATTTGGGCTTACAGGCAACAACAAGGCGTATACAGGCATCCACCACGGACAAAGCCTCAACCATATCCGCATCAGAGCGCGGCCAGCGATTGCCGGATACCGCAAAACAGGTGCAGGGCGGCGCGGCCAGAATCCCGTGGATGTTGTCCATGCGCTCAAGTAGCCGCACATCCTGCCCGTGTTGCAAGTCAACGCGGATAACGTCATATCCGGCATCGACATAGGGCTGGCTCCAGGTGCCGGAAAAATCGCACAAGGACAGAATACGGCGCATTATATCGCCCTCATTATGTTCTTGCGCTTGACTTTCCCCGCTTCCATCATCATAATTCCACCAGTGTTAAAGGCTGTTAAAAGGTTTTTGCGTCTCTGGCCCCTGGTTCGCGCCGGGGGTTTTGTTTAACCTATCCCCGGCAACGTGCCTTGCTGCAAAAGCGTGGCCTCGTTGGCAAAACGCATACCTAAATCATCAACAGTATATTCGCCGGTATACTTTTTACCTTTGTGATCCTTCGGAAGCCATGAATCCATCTCAAGCATCCGATGCCAAATGGCCGGGAAGTGATTGTATATCTTCCGCGCCCGCTCAATTCCGCCAAGAGGACAAACTGTGCAACTTACCCGGTCGAAAATGTCGTATAAACCGCTCCAATAAAAACCACGTTCTTTGCAGTAGGAGAGAGCTTGCGTCTCTGTAGTTCCCCATGTGACCATCGGATAATCGTAGCCTTGGAAATTCGGGATTTTCTTCTTGCTGTGTTCTTGCGCCCGTCCCTGCTCGTCCGCTGCATAACCGATGGCTTGTACAATTGGAAAAACAAGGCCGCGCCATGTCAGGGCATTCGTATGTGCGGCCATCGCGCTACGCTTTTCAGCCGTACACCAACGGCTACGCATCTTTGCCCAACCATACCCGGCGAGTCCCTTAAATTCTCCGCGAGTGCGGATTTTCTTTGAAAACATAAAATCAAAGGGTTCACGCGGCTTTAAGACTGTCACCTTCTGCTTTATAAAATCTTCCACCTGGGCGATGTGCGGCTCCATTTCAGGAAACTCCCAGCCGGTATCAAAATAGACAATATCGGCCATTTTGATACCTAGTTCGTGCAGGCGCAGCACCATGTAGGTACTATCCTTGCCGCCAGAGAATGAAGGAATGATGCTTGCCATTACTCCACCCATCTCCTTTTCATTCGCTTCATCAACTTCCTTCTCTCCCGGCTCCAGCGCTTCGGGTAGGTTTTATCCTCACGCCAGGCCGTGACAATTTTCCCGTCATGCCCCAGAACTACCCGCAAGCGGCCTCTGGCAAACACGCGCCGCCTTTCGTTGGTTTCGATACACACGCCACGGCTGATAGCCACGATTACGCTGTTAATGGTAATCTGCCGCTGTTCGCAGCGTTTGGCCGCGTGAAGGGATATAACCAGGGCGGGGAGGTGACGGGTCATTATTTCTTACCGCCCAGGAGCCGCTCCATTGCCGCGATCATTTCCTCTTCGCGCTGAATCATTCGCCTGATAAAAAACTCCGGCCAGCGGTCAAAATCCCGCGCTTCCAGTTTTTGCCGGAGAATCGCTATCCAGTTTTCTTGGAAAATTAGTGCGCTGGTCATGGTCTGCTCTCAAATTTGGGAACCATTATATTATGTTCTAAAATTTATTCCAGCCTTATGCTCATTTGTACAACATGGTGAAAAATATAGGCATAATTTCACCACCTACAGCCCAAGGGCCAGTTGCTGAGTTGGTGCTGATCTGCCAGTCAGATTCAAAAGGCCGCGCTCGTGCCAAGCCTGTTCAATCCGGCGACAAGCGATGTCAAAATATTTGGGGTCAAGTTCAGTGCCGATGAATTTGCGGCCAAGGTTTAGCGCGGCAACGCCGGTTGTGCCGGAACCCATGAAGGGGTCGAGGATGGTGTCACCGAAATCGCTAAAATCAGCTACGAATTGCTGGATCAGGGACAAAGGCTTTTGTGTGGGATGTTCGCCGGAAATCTTGGGAATATCATAAACACCATGCCTGCCGCCGCCGTTCCAGTGTTTTTTGCCTTCACGATGACAGAAAGCTATAGCCTCCCACCCTGTACCCGGCCTATCTCCGGTGAATTGCGGCGCACCATTGCGCTTAACCCACATGCCAAAGCGAACCAGTAAACCAGCTTCATCAAGCAAATGCATATATCGCCATTCGCAGGTCATTACGACCCAGCGGCGGGATAAAGCGCAGAGCGTAGAAACGGAAGAAACAAAATCCTCCGGTGAAATATGCTCAAAAGTAGTGATAAGTTTTTTTATTTCAGCACTGCCGCTATAGCGGTGTTCAGGGTGTGTCCGCGCTCCGGCATGCGTCTGTTGTCCATACGGCGGATCGGTAATCACCACGTCCACAGGCTCAAGAGTCGGTAAAATGTCCCGACAATCGCCGCAATACAGCGTGGCATCGCCTATTTGCTCAACTCGCATAGTTCACCGTTCAAAAGGTTACGAAAAAAGTGATTAACGCCGCTGCCAGCCAGTATCCGATCATCCGCCATTCTCCCCACCCTCCGGAATATGCGTAGCCAGCCGCAGCCGCCACATCGAGGACGATTAAAACCGTTGGGAACAGGCGCGGGTCAAAATTCATTTTTTTCTCCACCGCTGTTCTCGTGGGCGTCTGTTTTTTGCTTGCTCTAACCATGTGGCCCATCGGCAGTTAGAAGGTTCATAATTTCCATTTACATCAATTCTATCTATTGTTAATTTGTGTGAATATCCATGTGACAGAGACCATTCCCTGAAAACTCTATAATCATTCCATTCATTGCAAATAGTTATTCCGCGTCCGCCATAGCTATTATAACGATTATTAGACGCCCTATTGCATCTATCTCTTATTCCTACCCATATTTTATATAATCTTTCTTTTTTTCCACGATATGCATAACCATGAATTTTATTTTTATTCGATGTTATCTCGCTCTTTAAACAGCCACAACTTTTTGTATGACCTGATAATAATTTATATTTACTAATAATTTTAATATTCCCGCATTCGCACTTACACTTAAATTTATACGAATCAATTTTTGATAAAATTAAAAATCGTCCGTATTTTTCTCCTGGTAAAATATTTTTTGCTGTGCGAACTATACAGCCACAACTCTTTGTAGCGCCTGAATTTAAATTATTTCCAGTTACAAGAGTTTTATTGCCACACGAACACATGCATTCCCAAACTATATGGGAACATTTGCGCACTTCAGACTCTCGAAGAACTAAAAGCCTACCGTATATCTTACCTGTCAAGTCTATTTTATTAGGCACATCTGTCTCCTGCCGGAAGGCTGTAATCCAGCCCACCAAGCATGTACCCATTAGCCCCGGCGATAGGGTCAGCCCGGCGCGATTTGCGGCTTACAGGCGCTTTAAAGCTGTTCGCGTAGTCCACCGCTCTTTCCTGCACTTTCACCGTCACCTCTTTCAAAAGGCGGTCGGCTTCGCTAAGATCCTCTGCGGTAACGACAGCATCCGGCCAGCGGGAAAACCGCGATTCAAGTTCGGCCAGCGATTTTATGAGCATTTTGACACCTCATATTGGCGTACCTGATCCAACAAGCAATCCCGCTCCGATTCCGCCTTGTCCGCTCTGGCTTCGGCGTCTTTGCATTTTGCAGTCAGGGCAAAAATGGTGTTTGCCAGTTCAATGGCTCTTGCCTCGGCAGCGTCCAGCTTTGCCTGTATGTGTTCAAACAAATCTTTATAGTCCTTAGGCATTGCCGCCCTCCTACCTGTCTATCTGGTCAAAAATAACGACTATAACCACGACTGCCGCCACCATTGCCGGGAAAACCCACAAAAAGGCCAAGTCATCCATCATCTACCCTTCCTCCCATCTTCCGGCCCGGCAGTCCGGGCAGATTAAAAACCAGCGGCCCGTGTTATACGCAAACAAGCGCCTTGGCCGGGCGCAGGAACCGCAATGAGGGCAGTGCATAATCAGGTCCGCTTGCCTTCGTTAAAATCCCGGCGGTATCGAATTGCTGTTTGCTGGAGTTCGGTAACAACTTCATTAATGGCGGCATCAACAAGGTTCGGGTGCGCCTTTTCCTCGATAAGTATGTTCGCCTTGCCCAAAGCGCCGTAATCGTCCAGGCGTTCACCGGGCAGGTCTTTGTCGGGTTCGGTTTTTATGGGTTCCGTTCTGCGGCCGCACAGGGAAGTCAGTACTGTGTGGGATGAAAAATCCTGTGTCTTGAACATAATCTTGAGCCAGGATTCCACTGATAGGTGACGTTTTTCTTCGGGGTCGGGGTTCGGCTTGCAAATCCTGTCCAGATAT
The DNA here is from genome assembly GCA_031285295.1 of Deltaproteobacteria bacterium. Taxonomy (GTDB): domain Bacteria; phylum Desulfobacterota; class Desulfovibrionia; order Desulfovibrionales; family Desulfovibrionaceae; genus WRHT01. Next base: position 47,844 of record JAITWK010000033.1, read on the forward strand.
TGCTCCGAATGCCCAAGGCAATCAGCAATATCTTTGGCGGGTATGTCACTGCCGTAAACTGTGCGCCGCACCGCGATAATGAATGATTTAAAGTCCATTAAACTTTCACCTGTTTTATTGTTCCTGAATTGCTAAAATTCACCCATCAATACAATTTATAACTCTGGATTTTTTCTCAAACCCTTGAATTGCTGAAAATATACAAAAGCTATCACTTATACATTAGAGTAACTTGCTAAATCTGGACTGACTCTAAAATGGATAACCCTGTCCCGCTCCCTGCCTGCACCGCTTATGCAGCCCAGCGCCTAACCCTGGACGGCCAGCCAGTTATTAAGGTTTGCTTAATCACTGCCGCCGCCGTCTTTTTTCGAACCTACGCCCCGCCGCTCACTATGGACGGGGCTATCAGGGCCGCGCTGCGCTCCACCGGCTTGCCGTCTGCATTTGTGCAAGGGCGGCTTTGGGATAAGGAGCAATCACAAAAAATCGTTAAATTTCAAAAATATAGCCTTTTATGTCGCCCTTCCGCGACCCCTCGTGTTAGCCTCGAACTGCCCGCCCCATCCTCAACCGAGGAGACTTTATGATCGTTCACACCAGCTATGACGGCCTTGCCGCCCTGACCGCAGTTCGTGACTTAACCATCCTGCTCATTCAAAAAGGCGCTATCGCCAAAGCTGACGGCCTGGGCGTCTTCACCCAAGGCGCGGCATTACATGCAGAAGCCGCCACACGCACATCCACAGATGCCAACAAACACGCCGCAGAAGCCCTGCGGCAGTGTGGCGCGGAAATTGAAGCCAATTTCCAGGGAGGGTGCATTCAGGCTCAAGACTGAGCATGGGTGTCCTCGCAAGCATGCGTTGATTTAGGTGTAAGAATCAGAGGGGCGCCCACGGCATCAACCAGCTTTTGAACTTGCGACATGCGCAAGTCGTTGCCATTCTTGGCCCTGAAAACGGTAGATCTGCTGACGTTGGCCTTGGCTGCCAAACTATCCGGGCCGCAAATTCCTCTGAGGAAGAAGTCCGCCATGTAAATTTTTAGAGTTTTCATGAACCAATTGTAGCTAATCAGAAACTATAAATCAAGTATTGGTATCTAATTATTTTGTTTCTTTTTTGATACTATTTAGTATGGTGAGCCTATGGATAATTCATACAGAAAGGCCAAGGACTGGATTGCTGACAAGGTCGCTGGCGAAGAAATGGGACAAGCGAAGTTCCAGCGCATGGCCCAGGCAGGAAAGGCGCAGTGGAACAAAACCCTACACGATACCACTATCGTAAACGCCAAGACTTTTTTGACCTGGCTTGATAATCTTGGATTTAAACTATTATCCCCCGAAGAAGCGGCTTTAATTGAGTCTGATAAATCCGAATTAGCCAGCCTAGCCGACAAATACCAACTAATGGCTAAATTAAACGCCGCGTATGAAGAAAAAATAAACAGGATGGAAAAAGAGGATAAACCTGAAAACCAATCCTCCCCGCCAGCAGAAGACATGCGTTCTGCTTAGACGGCAAGGTCGGCTCTTTTATCTTTATTCATAATCCCACTGGTTCTGCTGGCGGGTGTCACTTAATAGCGCCTGGGGCTTCGGTTCCGGGCGTTTTTGGGGATAAGCAGGAGGCACAATGCCTACAGATTACGAACAACAATACAAATTGCAACAACATGCAGAGCGTTGCCATAATTATACGGAAAGCCAGAAGGCTACAATTGAATTTTCAAAAATGTCTCTGCGCGGTGCTTTTGTTTTGAATGGCGCTGGTGCGGTTGCTGTTTTAAACGCCTCAAGCTTGTACCAAATTGAGACTGTAATTGCTTTGTTCGCGTCAGGCGCTTTGTGTGCGGTTGTCGCTGCCGGAGCAACGTATATCTGTCAATTTTTTGTGACCTTAACTTGGCGGCGCTTTATCGCTGAAAGCATTAATCCTTCGGAAGCGGAAAAAGCATATCACAACATTGGCCAGCGCAGAACGTCAATCCTGTCGGATGTATTTCGGGTTTTTGCCGTACTGTTAATTCTTGCTGCGTATGCGTGCTTTGGGATTGGCGCGTATCAGGGATATAAGCATCTATCCATTGAAGAAGCCCAAACACAAACAATGGAGTCAGAGCAAACGCAATCACCAGGCACAGAATTGCACGATTGCACTCATTAAGGTAAGCCTTGCCGTCTTCTATGCTCATTACAATCTTTCCCCGCCCTCTTCGGAGGGCTTTTTTAATCCCGGCCCTACCAAATAGAACCGGGATTATTTTTTTTCGTCTACCTATTTCCCGATTCCAAGCATCGGCACTGCCCCGCCAGGAATCATTGTTGTCGGCAGTTTGCCGTCCCATCTCTCAGCCTGAACAAGCGCCACCAGGCCGGGATTTTTGGCTAAAGCCTCGGCCCTTGCCAGAATAGCCGTTGCCTCGGCTTTTCCCCGCAGCATAATAGCTTCCGCTTCGGCTTTTGCGGCCATTATCCTGGCATCAGCATCACCCTGCGCCTTTGTGCGGATCATGTCGGCATTGAGTTTTTCGCGCTCAAGGTTCTGGCGCACCTTGGCAACTTCAACCTCGGCCCGCATTCGTTCTTCAACCGACTTTTCATACTCGTCCGAGAAATCAATATTTTCGACCTGAACGGTTTCAATCAAAATGCCCGTATCGGAAAAGTGGCCTTGCAGTTCGGCGGCAATTGCCACAATCAGTTTTTCGCGTGATTGAACAATATCCGTGGCGTTGTACTGGCCGAAAACGTCTTTTACCTTGTTCATTATTTGCGGCAGCAAGACGCGGGCTTCGTATTCCAGCCCGAACTTGGTATAAATGTCCGCTACGCTGCCCGGATTCAGGGAGTAGTTAACCGACAGCAGAATTGCCGCCGCCTAAATATCCCGGCTGTAAACCATCAGGGTGTTTTCCGTTTTCCGGGTACGGACGCTGATTTTTTCAACCCCATCCATAAACGGAACCTTAAAATGAAAACCGGGGCCGGATGTCTCTACAACCCGGCCAAAGCGCAGCACAAGCGCCCTATCGCCCTGGTTAACGGTGTACCAGCCACCAAAAAAGATCATAAGCGCAAAAATACAAGCCAGCCCCAACCCCGCAAATCGGAAATACACCTTCATTTAATTAACCCTCCGGTTTTCACCCGCGCCCTGCGGGTGTTTTTCTATTTTTAACATATTCATATCTAATTTGAAACTTTTATATTGACATATGTTTCAAATCAGATACTATTTTCTCAACAACAGCGTCAAGCCGCCCCGACCTCAAACCCTGCGCCTAGCGGCAGTGGGTAGCCGGAAGGGACACAAAGCGAGAGGCTGGAGTTACCCGCCGCCCGGTAGGGAGCGACCCGAACAGAAAGCCGACCATAAGCGAGGCAGACCCAGTAGGCAGCCAGAACGAGGGGCAAGAGGCGGGAAGGGTTAAGAGAATTTTTTTTGCCAGCGTAGCAAATTGAAAAGGAGAGGGGGACAGTAGCCATGACTATAATCAAAGAACTGATAAACATTCGCCTGCCTAATGGAGACCTTGAGCAGTACAACTCCTCAGTGTCAGGGGATGGAGTCGAAGTGTTTTCCTACGGCTTCCAGCTCGCAAGCGGGGAACTGTTTCAGTGTGTAGAGACCAGTCTTGAAGCCTGTCAGGCCAAGCGTGACGCATGGCTGAAACTCAAGGCCGCTTAAAATTTAGCCAGCTTTCCCGGTTCCGGGCTTGTGGTGGTCACAAGCGCCCGGAGTCGTAAGCAAGCGCGGTTGAGTAGAAGCAGCCATGTTTTGCGGACTCCCGATTCCGGGCAAGTCCAGAGCCGGGAAGGCAAAAAACGGACAGGATCATTTTGTCGGCGTCAGCAAATTGATAAAGGAGAGGGAACAGTGGCGAAGAAACACGAAAATGAAGTGCTGGCGTTCTGCGAAAAGCACGGCCTGACCGAAGATCAATTTTACGGGCGGGAGAAAATACCGTCCTACAAAATTACGGTTGACCTGTTGAATAATGCGCCTGACGGCCTACAGGTCGGCGGGGGGCTGGATCTCCGGGGAACCGGCATCACGGAAGAGCAGCGTAGAAAAGTTAAAAAAACACCTGATAATTTCCAACAAAATCTGTGCGCCAAAGTTCGCTCTTTCCGCAATCCTATGATTTGGAGAAACGGAAAAGCCATCAAAGCTGACGGCATTTTTTCCGAACTCGTCTCGCACAAGGGCAATATCTACCGCACCCGGCAAATCGGCAAAGAGCGCGTTGAATACCTTGTAACGGACGGAAAGGGCAAATGGGCGCACGGCGCGACCCTGCAAGCCGCCCGTGCCGACCTGATTTATAAAATTGGGAACCGTGACTCGTCAGAATACAAAAACCTTACCTTGGACAGCGTTCTCACGCTTGAAAAGGCTATCGAAGCGTATCGCGTAATTACGGGTGCTTGCGCCGCCGGAACTCGCGGATTTGTTGAAAGCCTTTCGGAAGTCAAAAAGAAATACTCCATCCGCGAAATCATTGAAGCGACCAAGGGCCGCTATGGACATGAAGCCTTTGCGCGGTTTTTCAAAGCGGAGGGCTAGCCATGACCGAAACAGCCAATTTCATCAGAGATCGCGCCCTGGTTCTGCCTTATGAGGTTGCCCGCTTTCCGCACACTACAACGGTAGCCACTGCCTGGATTCGTCGGGCGGCGGTGTGGGCGAATAAAAACAACCAAAAGGGCTTGCTGAACTACTTGCATATCACATCCATGATGATTCTGACAGCACAGTTGAAAAGCGTAGAGGCGGCTTAGATGTGCGCCCACGCCTACCACTACCCCGGCCACCGCACTTTCGGGGCCAACATCCCCGGCTACGCGCAAGGCGCTTATTTTCCGGGGGATGAACCGGGCATGAGGTGCGAACTGACGGAAGATCCGTGCAACGATGAACTGTGTCCGAAACGGAAAGAGTTGAATAAAACCAACAAGGAACAGGAGAAATAAAATGGCGCAGGCAGCTTTAGCAATAACCAACCCGGCCCCGGCAATTCACGAATATGCTTTGTCGGCGCAGTCCCTCAAAGCGCAGGTGGCCGTTATTCGTGATGTTATGAACTCCATCATGCGGGTGGATCACCACTATGGCGTTATTCCTGGCTGCGGCAAAAAGCCCACCCTGTTAAAGCCCGGCGCGGAAGCCCTGGCTATGGCCTTTCGGCTGGCTGCCGAGTTTAAGGTTTCGCAAACCGACATGGGGAACGGACATCGTGAATATGACGTAACCTGCATCATTACCCATATGCCGACCGGCGGCTATGTCGGTCAGGGTATCGGCTCCTGTTCCACAATGGAGAAGAAATACCGCTACCGCACCGGCGGCGGCGAAGTAACCGATATTGCCGTTCCAAAGGCGTATTGGGATGCCCGAAACGATGACCCGCGAAAGGCTGCTGATATCTTGCGCGAAGCCGCAAACAAGGCCGGGCATGAGGGCGAAAAGTTCGGCACGAAAAAAGACGAGGCCGGAACTTGGCGCATCAGCACTTTTTCCGAAAGCGCGGAAAATGAAAACATTGCCGACTGCTACAACACCTGTCTGAAAATGGCGAAAAAGCGGGCCTATGTTGATGCTATTCTGACCTGTACCGCCGCGTCCGATTCTTTCACCCAGGACGTGGAAGATTTTCAGGACGACCAGCCACAGCAACGGCGCAACAGCCGCCCGGCCCAGACTGCCGCCGCGCCGCAATTTGACTCGCTCGATATGGAAACAATCCGGGCCAGTATTTTTGCCTGTAAAACCGTGGGGCAGCTTGAAGCCACTTTCAAAAACCTCAATATCCCCCCAAAGCACCCGGAATATAAAACGGTTACGGATTTGTGCGCTGAAATCAAAGGCATGATTCTTTCCGACATCGCCAACCCGGACAACTTTTAAGGATTGCCGCCATGACACAGCAAGAACTACTCCCGGCCCTGCAATTTACGCCGCCGGTTATCAGCCTGAATTTCGAGGAACTGACGGCCAGAGTACGGGAAATCACCGAACGTTATACCGGCCTTGTTGTGCAGGAAGATGATGTTACGGCCATAAAAAGCGAAATGGCCGGGCTGAATCATCTTGCAACGCAGCTTGCCGATGCCCGCAAGGACGCCGTAGCCCGCGTTTCCGGCCCGATTAAAGCATTTGAGGAACAGGTAAAAGGGCTTGAAGCCGAAATCAAAACTACCCGCACATTCCTTGACGAGCAAGTCAAGGCTCATATCCAGCGCGAACGCGACAGCCGCCGGGCCAGTGTTCAGGTGACGATTGACGCTCTCAAGGATGAACACGGTTGTAAGGATTTGGACATTCCGATTCAGGAAGGCTGGCTGAACAAAACCGCCAAGCCTACGGTTATATCCGCCGAAGTGCAGGCCATTATTCTGACCCACAAGCGGCAGATTGAAGAAGCGGCCCGGCTGGAACAGGCAAAAAAAGACCGTGTCGTGGCCCTGGAAGGCCATTGCAAAACGATGGAACAAGGCCGGGGGTATGTGCTTCCGTTCTCCAAGTTCGCGCACCTGCAAAGCCTGGATCTGCCGCTGGCTGATGCACTGGCGAAGGCTGGCGAAATTTACGCCGCCGAAGACGCGAAGATTGCGGAAATCGAGCAGCGCAAGCTTGCCGCTACCGCACCGCAGCCGAAGCCCGAACCGCCGAAGGAAGCCCCGCACTGGACGGACGCGCCGGAAGTTCCGACAGTCCCCGCCGAAGCCAGACCGCTGCGCAAGTCCATGATCATCACTGGCACTTACAACAGCGAAAACGGCCCGGCTATTCAAGCCCTGTATCGGCAAATAAAACTTTTGTGCCTGTCGGACACCTGTACGGTTAAAATCACGGAGCTTGATCATGCTCAATAAAGTCATGCTCATTGGTCGTCTTGGCCGCGATCCGGAACTGCGCTACGCCGCCAACGGCACCCCGATTTGCAATTTCAGCATTGCCACCGATGAATCCTATACCGACCGCGACGGTCAGAAAGTCGAACGCACGGAATGGCATAACATTGTAACCTTCCAGCGCGTGGCCGAAAACTGCAAAACCTACCTGGGCAAAGGCAGTCTGGTTTTTGTGGAAGGCAGCCTGCAAACGGAAAAGTGGCAGGATAAAGAAGGGCAAGACCGCTACACAACCAAAATCAAAGCGCAGCGGGTGCAGTTCTTGAACAAAAAGGAAGGCCAGGGCGGCGGCCAGCAGCAAGGTCAGGGCAGTAACCGGCAGGCACAATACCGCCAACAGGACAATGACGATATGGGGCCAGCCTTCCCGTCAGAAGCCAGCGGCATGGATGATGTACCTTTTTGACGCGCCAATAATTCACAACCCCACTTGTGTCTCATAAAACGAAAAATACGATTCACAAAATAAAAGGATAACATAATGGAATTTAAAGAAATTGCCGAGCTTATTTTGCTGTTTGCTATTTTTGCAGGGTGGATGTCTTACGTTGCCGTATCCGCCTACAAAGAAAAGAACCGCCACTCCGAAGTTACGGAATGCGTACAGGTTTTTCTCAAGCGCATGGAGAAAGATACTGCAAACGTAGCGCAAGCTATCAACAAAATTATCGAACAGAAAACCCTCATGATTGTGAAAGATGAAGACGGTAATTTGGAAGTACGGGCGCTCAATGTGGCAACGCAAGAAGAGGTTGTCCAGGCACTAAAAAAACAGGAACAGTCAGACAACTAACCCCCCCCCTCTTCACCCGGCGGGATTGGATATCCTGACGGCAATGAGCGGGGGCGCGGCGAAAGATAGGATGAACCCCGTCTAACGGATTACCGGCTTGGCGGCATCTTTGGCCCGAAGAAAAGCAACGAAAGGCGATAACCCGCGCCCCCGCTCACAAATTAAGGGAGGCCGGAATGACCAAAAAAGAAGCTCAAAAATATACCACACTCGACTCTTCTTGCGTAAATCTGGAATGTTTTACGCCGTTTTCCGGCAACGGGCGGAAGATATGTCGCTTGTATGAACTTGGGAAATGCCCGCCTGCAAAAGAGCGGAAAAAGAGAGAAAAGAAATGACCATCAGCAAAGAAGAACGGGCGAATTTATACGAACTGACTACACGAGCGCAAGCAAGCCCTAAAGATATGAGGCGAGTTTTAGCCGCCCTGGAACAGGCCGAACGGGAGAGGGATACGCTGGCGAATGTCCTAATGGATTGTCCCGACAATTATTTTGATGAAGGTGAACACCTGATACAAGGGCAATACCCATCCTGGTGTGCGCAGCGTTGGGATGACAACGGAGAACCACTTGGATGTGGCGTTACAGATAGCTCAAAATGCTGGCTCGAATGGGCGCGTTAGCAAGCGCAGGAGGCCCGCAAATGACCGTTGAAGAAGCAATCAAACACGCGAACAGCATAGCGTTATCGTGTGGCAATCCCGAATGCGCTCGGCAGCATTTGGCGCTGATTGATTGGCTGGGCGAACTGGTGCGGCTCCGGAATGAAAACGCGGAACTCCGCGCCAGGGTCGAGGCGGCGGAAGAAGTGATAGCAGCTACAGATGCTCTTGAGGCACTCATAGAAGAGATTAAAAAAAAGACTTCGCATATGAGCGAAAATGTTTTGCAGGCGTGGTTCGCAAGATGGATTGAAAGAAAAAAAGAGGCAGAACAACGGGTAGTTGAGGCCCGCGCCAAACTGGAGGCGTTGAAATGTTGAGACTGATCGCATCCATGACGGCTGACGCTGTTCTTACTGTCGCGTCCTGTGGGATTTACCCTGCTATGAGGGCGGCAGAAGGCAACAAGTCTTTTACCGGACAGACTTTAGACGCCATAAAGCGCGAAAAGGAAGAGGAAAAACTGTGCGAGGCAATAAAAACCGTGCCAGAATTTGTAAGAGATAAGCAATTAGCCACCGCCGCAGTCGAAGCCGCCCACGCCAAGATGGAGGAAGTATGCCCGAAGTGAAAAATTGTCTGAACTGCAAGCATGAACCGGAGTGGGAAAGCCGTCCATATTCGCGCAAGGGTGTATGTAAAATCACGCACGACAAAATATCCATAACCCGCCAATGTGGGGATATTGATGTCGTTTTGCGTGAGCCGAATACAAAAAATTTTGAAATGACTTGGGGAATTTGCCCGGCCCACCAGCCGAAGGAGCAACCCGAATGCGAATCATTATAGATAACAGAACTACGCTCCCGGCTGACAAGGTGTTGACCTATATTGAAGGGGTTATGCGTATGGGGCTGGTTTCGGGTAATAATGATACATACTGTTATTTATCCGCATTCAAAGACGGAACGAATGTCTCCGCCAGAAAAATCAAAACCGGCCACAGCTTTGTTGTTTGGCAAGATAAGCCCAAAACAGCCGGGGAGGAGTCGAAATGAACGCCACAAAAATCGAATGGGCCGATGCCACGATAAACCCGGTAGTGGGCTGCTCCAAATGTTCGCCGGGCTGCGACAACTGCTATGCCGAGCGCATGGCGGCGCGGCTTGCGAAAATTCCGGCCACGGCTGCGAAGTATGCGGGGGTTGTGGATGATAAGGGCAAGTGGACGGGAGTTATAGATTTTGATGTGTCCTGCCTGACAAAACTGCCGAAAATGCCCAAACGCATCTTTGTAGGCAGTATGTGCGATCTGTTCCACGATTCCGTGATGGACAGCCACTTGGATCACATCATGGGGCATATCAGTCTTACCCGCGCAAACGCGCACCACACGTTCATGTTCCTGACAAAACGCGCAGAACGGATGCGTGAGTTTTTCACGCACTGGAAAGCATACCGAGAAATAGCCAATCTCTGGCTCGGCGTTACTGTCTGCGGCCCGGACGAACTTCACAAACTCGAAAGCCTGCAACTGACACCCGCCGTGAAGCGATATGTGAGCTTCGAGCCGCTTTTGTCCGACCTTGGCCCGGTGAATTTTGACGGCATCGATTGGGTAATCTGCGGCGGCGAAACCGCCCCCAACGCCAGGCCAATGCATCCTGATTGGGTGCGATCCCTGCGCGATCAGTGCCAAAAGGCGGGTGTGCCGTTTTTCTTCAAGGGTTGGGGGGAGTGGATCACGATTGAAGACCAAGCAAGAGGGAGTGTATACGAAGACGATGTTCCGCATATGCTGCGAAGCTCAGGAATAGCTTCACATCATCTCAGAAAGAAAAACGGATATCTCCTGAACGGCACAAAAGGGTGGTATGAGTTCGACCCCTCATTTACCATTGGGCGTGCCTGTCCTGTCGGTAAAAAACGCGCTGGCCGTCTTCTGGATGGCGTTGAATACAGCGAGTTTCCTGATACCGACCTGCGCCGGGAAATGGAGAGATAGAAAATGCTGGCATCCCTTATCAATAAAGAACAAGCCGCCGAATATTTGGGGCTAAAGACGGCAGAAGCGGCAGAAAAGCGCCTTGCCCGTCTTGGCGTCAAAAAATACGACTTCGGTCTTGTCGGGGGTAAGGGTATCCGCTACAGACTCGCAGACATTGACGATGCCCTATCTCGTATCGTTATTGATCCTACCCCACCGGCTAAAAAGAAAAAGCCAAAAAAACACGAGCAAAACTTTTTTACACTGTCAGTAAAAGAGCAAAAGGCGCTATTGACAGCAGGAGGAGTTACACAGTAATCGTCTGGTACAAATATTGGGCACATGGCAAAACGAGCATTAGCGGGTTAAAACCATACAAAAACTATGTGTCCAAAAAAATAAATACATACAACTCAAATAGTTATCTATAGGCTCGGGCCTTCACACGGCGGGGGCCACAGGTTCAAGTCCTGTACTGCCCACCAGAAAATTATCAAGGACTTACAGAAAATCTCTGTAAGTCCTTTTTCGTTTTTGAGGATTTTATCCCGCTCTTATCCCGCTAAAAATAACTATGGAACGGTACGAACCGTGATGGTTTGGGAACCCGATTGACCAGAAATCACCAGTGAGCTATTCGTATTCATAGCAGAGTTATCATGAAAACAGAAAGCACCTACCAGCCGCCCTTTACCATTACGCCGTTAGCCTTGCGCCATATTGCGGACATCAGCGAAGCTGTCGGACGCATCAGCGCACAGACCGACACGGCGCTGGATTTGCGCCTGCGCCGTCTGAATCGTATCCGCACGATTCAAGGTTCTCTGGCTATCGAAGGCAACACGCTGAGTGAAGAACAGATTACCGCAATCCTGGATGGTAAGCACGTTATTGCCCCGCCTCGTGAAATTCAGGAAGCGCGTAACGCCATTGCCGCTTACGATCTCCTTGAAAGCTGGAACCCTGAAAGCGAAAAAGACCTGCTCAAGGCGCATGGCGTACTTATGACTGGTCTGGTTGATAATGCCGGGCGCTATCGTCAAAGCGGCGCTGGCGTTATGGGTGAAAAAACCGTTGTGCATATCGCACCTCCAGCCGGGCGCGTACCGCACCTCATGAGCGACCTGTTTCACTGGCTACAAAAAGCTGAGTATCACCCCCTAGTTGCTAGTTCGGTCTTTCATTACGAATTTGAGTTTATTCATCCCTTTGCCGATGGCAACGGACGTATGGGCCGCTTATGGCAAACGCTGATTCTTTCGCGCTGGAACCCGCTCTTTTTACGAATACCGGTTGAAAGTCTGGTTTACGCCCATCAGCAGGAATACTACGAAGCCTTGAGGCAAAGCACTCAACAAGGGCTTGTAACCCCATTCCTTGAGTTCATGCTCACGATAGTGCGCGATGCCGTGCTTGGAGCTACCCCCCAAGTCACACCGCAAGTCACCCCCCAAGTCAAACAGCTTTTGCGTATCCTTGCGGATGCCGATCACGATGGGTTATCCCGCCAAGAACTTCTGGAAGCTTCCGGGCTGCGTGACCGTAAATCCTTTGCCGACCGCTGGCTTGCCCCGGCACTGACGGCAGGCTTTATTGAAATGACCATCCCTGACAAGCCGAACAGCCGCTTGCAACGGTACAGGATTACGGCCAGAGGTAGGCGTATATCTGATGTAAAATGAACACTTTGTTGTGCGAAGCGTTCTATCTAGCATTAACTTCACAGCTAACATCAATGTATAGCAAAGTAAGTGAATACTCCATCTGTCAAAGAAAGCTCTTTGACATTTTTTTGAATGTGTCCAACAAAGGCAAAACCGACCTTTGTTGGACAAGTTTTCTGGCCGTACCGAGTGTCCAGCAAAGGTTTACCTTTTATGGACAGCATCCTCCATTCCTGGTCTGATTTATTAAAGTTATATTTATGAGTAAATATTCAGATTTGCCGTCAATATGATGCAAATTTACTTTGCCGGGCTTTCAAAAATCATGGTCATGGCATCGTAGTCAATTGTCCATTTGTATTGTTTAAGGAAGTTGTGGCTGATAATTCCATCCAGAAAGATTTCAGATTCTTCAAATCCGCTGCCCGGAATAACGCCTATAAGTCCTTTTACGTCATAGGCGGCGGGCAGATGGTCAATTTCAAAGGTAGCCGCAGTAAAAGCCCCTACTGAATAGTCCGCACCGCCAAGGCCTCCGATATCCTCCGCGCCGGATCCTTCCTTCATCTCCGGTATTGGTATGCCAAGATATTCCGTTGCTCCGTCTGTCAAAAGAAGAGCGTTGCCCTCCGTGTCTGCCAGGCCGGAATCTGTCCAAATATTGATCTTCTTGCCGTTGACGAGCGCTTTGAGCAGAGTAAAATGCGTTTCCGCCATAATAAAGCTACTTTTATAGGCTCCGGGCTGTGCTTCCAAGTGTTCACCTCTAGGTTTCAGAGTAAGCACGCCACTCGGATAATCCATTGTGACAAGGAACTGCTTGAAAATACCAGTACCGATGAGGCCGCTGAGTATAATTTCTTTCCTTGTGATATTGGCCAGGTGATCCATTTTGGCGATGTTTACCGGTATTGCGCCGAGGCAGACTTCCCCCAGGCGCAAAGAGTCTACAATACCGTAATTTGTAGTGACTTCTATGCCGCCTGCGTAGGAGCCTGTTCTTGCTGCTACGATTTTGAGGCCCAATTCACTTGCAGCCGATTCATTGAGGTAGGTGTCATCTGCGCCGGTGTCGATTATGAAGTGCCGCTTTTGGCCGTTTAGTTCAGCTTCAACGACCGGCAGTGGTTCTCTCGCAACAAATGGAATAGTGGTCTCTTTTTTGCCATCCCAGGTAACTGTGTAAGGTCTTCTGCCACTATAAGCCCGCATAATAGAGGTCATGCCGCTGCTGCCATCATTTTTACCGGACAGTTTTTGGGCTTTTTGATACTGGTTGGTTTGATAATATACGAATTGCAAACCGTACTCGGCTTCCTTCCTGTAAGTCTGAAACTCAGTCAAAATTCTGTCGTAAAGTGTTTCCGCCTGCGCATAGTTGCCGTTGAGATACGCAATTTTTGCTGAAAGCAGTATTGCTCTGGAATTGGGCTTCTCGGTAGAGAGAAGCGGGGACAGCACTTCCGCTGCTTTTTGCACATCTCCTAACTGCGTCAACTTTTCAGCGTAGGCAAAGGTTACGGCAAGATCGTCTGGATTTTGCCCGTAAAGCGTTGCGAGTTCCGAAGCGAGTTTTTTATAGTTTGCCGGAGTAGGTTCCGCATCCATATCCAGTGAATCCAGGCCTACATGAGTGCAGCCTGTCAAGGCCGCTGTCAGCATACACATCGTAATGCCTGCAATAAATGCTTTCTTCAATTTATTTTGTATGTTCATGATGAAATTCTTCCAATGAAATATAATCGTCAATATACCTCGCCGTTTAAGCGTGTTCAAGTCGGAAAAAAAGCCCTTCTTCTCTGCTGTTTTTCAATCGCGACCAAAATAGTTGTCATTATCGCTGTCGAAATTGTCATTGCTTCTGTTTCTGTGAAGCGGAGGAGGCAAACGGACTCGACCCGGATGCGGACTTGCCAACCACCGCATTGTAGCGATTCTCACGGAAAGCGAAAAAGTCCTCTGATTGTTCAGGGGGCGACTTTTGCATAGGGAAAAATTGTTCTGCCCAAGGGGATAAACGCGAAAGATGTGAATGTCGGCTGTCGATACCGACTTGATCACTCCAAGGAAGTGACGTAAAAATTACTACATTTCAGACGCTTTTTTTTGAGGGAAATCAAGTGAGCGATAGTAACATACAGCTATTTGAGGATAAGCGTATCCGCACGGCCTGGGATGAGGATCGTGAGGAATGGCTGTTTTCCATTGTTGATATCGTTAGAGTTTTGACAGAACAGCCAACTTCGCGCAGTGCGGCAAAATATTGGAGCGTTTTAAAGGTGCGCCTTAAAAACGAGGGCAGCCAACTGACTACAAATTGTAGGCAGTTGAAAATGACCGCTGAAGATGGGAAAAAACGACTTACCGATGTTGCCAGCACCGAGCAACTTCTGCGTCTTATCCAATCCATCCCATCTCCGAAAGCAGAACCATTCAAGCTCTGGCTCGCAGCTGTCGGACGTGAGCGGATTGACGAAACCATTGACCCCGAACAGACGATTGATCGCGCCCTTGTGACGTACCTCAAGAAAGGCTATTCACGCGAATGGATTAACCAGCGGTTACAGGCTATTCAAGTCCGCAAGGAATTGACGGACCAGTGGGACAGCCGGGGTATCCGCAAGGGTGTTGAGTACGCCATACTCACCGATGAAATATCAAAAGCGTGGTCCGGCATGACGACGCGGCAGTATAAAAATCTTAAATGCCTGAAAAAAGAAAATCTGCGCGATAATATGTCCACTCTCGAATTGGTGCTGAATATGCTGGCCGAAGCGACGACGACGGAATTTGCAAAAGCGCATGACGCGCAGGGATTATCCGAAAATCAAGAAGTCGCCAAGCGCGGCGGTAAGGTTGCCGGAGATGCGAGACGAGCGATTGAAGCCGATTCCGGCAAGCCCGTTATTACTTCCCAAACAGCCGTTGATTTTAGTCAGTTAATTCCAAATATTATTGACATAGAGAGCGGTAAAGGCAATCAATAAATAGAGCACAACATACAAGACAATATGTATATGGTATCAGATCGTCAGTCCTACCGTAAATCGGCAAGGTAGTGCCCCTGAGGTCAACAAGCTAGAGGCGCGGTATAAAAAAGGCGGCTACAGCTAATAGATAATGATACGAAAATCAATTGACGTTACTTACTACAGGCAATTTATGGCTGATTGTCGTTATTGCCATTGCTTGTATTCCACGACTTGTTTCAATCTTCACGGATAAATAAGTCCCCAACACGGCGAGGGCCACATGTTCAAGTTCTGTACTGCCCATCAGAAAAAAACAAAGGGTTACGTTGAAAAACGCAACCCTTTTTTATGTCCAGTACCCGCCAATTTTATTCAGTAATCATCTTGATCTGTTGTTGCAATATCATGTCCTGGATCATCTGCTCGGCTGAGGTTTGATCCGCGATGCCAACTCCCAGGTTTTCGATGACGATCTCCTGAACGCGACCGCCGTAAACAGGATTATCGAACCACAGCTTGATGTCGTCGCCATCCTTGATAATGTTGATATCCTCCGCTTGCAGGCCGAGGGACAAGAGTTCAGAGAGGTCGATGGAATCCTGCGCGCTGTCAAAGTCCTTGATAATATCGCTAGCGCTGTCTTTCCCTGCCAACAGGTCATCAATACCCCAGGTGAAGGTGTCTCTGCCATCACCGCCATACAAGATGTCACTGCCGCTACCGCCGATCAGAATGTCGTCGCCCGCGCCACCGTAAAGCAGGTCGTTGCCGGCTCGGCCTTCAAGGATCAGGCCGGCATCGTTGGCGACAAGAGCATCCTCTCCTCCGGCACCGTGAAGCAGGCTACCCGCCGGAGCATCCTCACCCGCTTTGACGATATTATCACGCAGGTGCAAGGTGGTCTCGCCGGTTGTACCCGTATAGGTCACGTCCAGAGGGCCGGGAAAATGGCTGGATGCTTCTCTGCCTTCATAGGTGTAATTGCCCTCGGCATCCATGATGAAGTAAGCATCGTCGCCGATCTCGACCCTGACATACGGCACTCCGCTTTCCGATAGTGGGGAGTCGTTGTCAATGGTGTAGAGCGTACCGTTAAGAATAAAGGAGCCCACGATATCTTCGCCTGACGATGGATCGTCGTTTGCGAGGACGTTGCCGGATGCCCAGACAGGAGGCTCCAGAACGTCCCCGATAACGAAATCACTGACAGTTACGATGTGCGGACTACTCCCTTTATTATCCAAGCCGAAGGTCAGCGTATAATCGCCTCCATCGGCAGGTGCGTAATCTTCGGATCGTATGGATATATACGCAAAACCATTCTCGTCAAAGTCAACAGGTACAGGCTTGCCGTTCAGTGTTATCGTAAGTGAGTCCTCCGCTCCCGTTCCTTTGCACTGTAGCTTGAAACGGATTCCATCTCCCATTTCTTCCGCTGTAAATGTCTTCTGAAGATCGGTGGGCGTGGAACTCATGGCCGGCTTGGTAGTTATCACAACTGTATTCGGATCGTCGGAATCCGTTCTGATGAGTGTCGTGTTTGAAGTCTTCCAGCCGTCCGTGAGGTTCCAGGCGTTAGTATCATCGTAGTTGGAACGACCAGGGTCAAAGAACTCCACCTGGTTGGTTTCCGCAAAGTCAACAACCGCATTGCCAGGCTTGTCCCCCCCCGGCTCTTCGGGCACAACTGGCTCTTCGGGGTCATCGTCTCCCGGCTCTTCGGGTACAACAGGGTCTTCGGGGTCATCGTCTCCCGGCTCTTCGGGCACAACGGGGTCTTCGGGGTCATCGTCTCCCGGCTAGATCGGAAGAGCGTCGTGTAGG
>JAITWK010000038.1 GCA_031285295.1 Deltaproteobacteria bacterium
ATTGTTGTAATAGTTTTGGGGGACTCCGTCCCCCATACCCCCTGGCAGGGACATGATGTCCCTGCACCCACAATAAGTTAAACCAAGGTATTACAAAATATATGCACCACAAACATCACCCCAACAGCACCACCAACGCCGACGGCACCCCGCAACTTCGGCTGATCGCCTGGGAAGTTACCCGTTCCTGCAATCTGGCCTGCAAGCACTGCCGGGCCGAGGCGCATACCGAGCCCTACCCCGGCGAACTGGACAACACCCAGGCCAAGGCGCTGATCGATACCTTCAAGGAAACCGGCGATCCGATCATCATCTTCACCGGCGGTGAACCGCTAATGCGTAAAGATGTTTTTGATCTGGTCCGCTATGCCGGTTCCAAGGGGCTGCGCTGCGTAATGGCCCCCAACGGCACGCTGATCACCCCGGAAGCGGCGCAGGAAATGGCCTCCTCCGGCATCGGGCGCTGCTCCATCTCCATTGACGGGGCTGACGCGGCCAGCCATGACGCCTTTCGCGGCGTGCCGGGCGCTTTTGAAGCCTCCATGCGCGGCATCGAAGAACTCAAAAAGGCCGGTATCGGCTTCCAGCTGAACACCACGGTAACCAAAAGCAACCTGCACAGCTTCAAGGAGATTTTCAAGCTGGCCGACAGCCTTGGGGCCGAAGCCTGGCACATCTTTTTGCTGGTTCCCATGGGGCGTGGCGCACAATTGCAGGATCAGGTGATCAGCGCTGAGGAATATGAAGAAGTGCTGAACTGGTTCTATGATTTCCGCAAAAGCACCAAAATGCACCTCAAAGCTACCTGTGCGCCGCATTATTACCGGATCATGCGCCAGCGGGCCAAAGAGGAAGGCCTTAGCGTTACCCCGGAAACCTTCGGCATGGATGCCATGACGCGCGGCTGCCTGGGCGGCATCGGCTTCTGCTTTATCAGCCACACCGGACAGGTGCAGCCCTGCGGCTACCTTGAACTGAATTGCGGCAATGTGCTGGAAACGCCTTTTCCGGAAATCTGGCGCAAGGCCGAGCCGTTTTTGCAGTTCCGCAACCAGGCGGCCTACGAAGGCAAGTGCGGACATTGCGAATATCACAAGGTCTGCGGCGGCTGCCGGGCCAGAGCGCACAGCCTGACCGGAAGTCATATGGCTGAGGAGCCGCTTTGCACATACATTCCCAAGCTGAGCGGGGAAAATAATTCATGAAAATAACCCCGGAAGAACTCGACGGCGGCAGCATATCGGAAAGCACGGGCGAGGAAGAACTCAGCCAGCAGGAGCGCGAACTGCTCTCGCTCATTCAGTCCGGCTTTCCGCTGGAGCCACGGCCCTATGCCGTGCTGGGAGCGCAAATCGGCGTCAGCGAACAGGAAGCCCTGGAACTTACGCGCAAGCTGCGCCAAAAAAAGATCATCCGCCGTATGGGGGCCAATTTCAGATCCGACAAAATCGGCTTCCGCAGCACGCTCTGCGCCGCCAAGGTAACGGAAGACAAGATGGATGCTTTCGTCAAGGCGGTTAACGATCTGCCCTGGGTCACGCACAATTACCTGCGCGACCACGCCTATAACGTCTGGTTCACCCTGATTTGCCCTTCCTGGGAACGGGTGCTGGAAACGCTGCGCGAGCTGGAACAGTCCACCGGCGTGCCGGTACTGAATCTGCCAGCTACCAAAATGTATAAAATCAAGGTAGATTTTGATTTAAGCTAGGGGGTAATTTTATCGGGAGGACATCATGTCACATACCGCAAATAAACCTAAGTTGTTTGGCCCGGCCAGTCTGTCCGGTCTACTCTGCCTGTTCTGTCTGTTTTGGCTGTCTGCCTGCGCCGGGCATACTCCGGCAGAGAACGCCGCCGAGGCGGAAAACCAGCCTTCGCTCATAGCCGAAGCCGCCAAGCGTCCTGACGGCGAATCTATTCTGCCGGGCATGAAAGCCGAAACAATCAGCCGGGCCGGTATCAAATTTCCGGACGAGCAATATCAGCGCGATACCGACTGTTTTTCCATCGAAACGCATACCCCCTATCTGGGGTTGGAAGCCATAGACGAGCAAATCCGCAATTGGGAAGACGGCTTACGCGCGGAAGCCATCCGGGAATTCATGGCCAACTGCGCCTCCGGCGCACGCAACAACCGGCTGGATCTGACCTACGAAACCAGCGCCACCTTTGGCAATGTGGTATCGGTGCTTCTGCTGCCCTCCATGTATACCGGCGGCGCGCACCCCATTACCAATGTGGCCAGCCTTAACTTTGACACACGTAGCGGCAAGCAATTGGAATACGAGGATATTTTCAACAATACCGAAGGATTGTACGAATATCTCTCCGATTACGCCTACCGGGCCATGCGGCCAGCGCTGGGCGAATTTTGGGGAGAAGGCGAGTATTTTGCAGGCGGGCTGGAAGCTGTGCCGGAAAACTTTAAATACTTCACACTCACGCCGGAAGGGCTGGTGCTGATTTTTCCGCATTACCAGGTAGCGCCCTACTCGGCAGGCATCCAATCCTGCCTGGTGCCGCTGCCGGAATTACTGCGCTTTCAGCCCAGGCCGGGAATTTGGCAGTAGCAGTAGCGCTGCTTTTACCGTGATGCTTTGCCCAGCATTGCTTTTTGCTCTTTTTCACAATTTTTAACATGCTTATTGCGCATAAAAATGCTTTAATAAAGTACAGTTAACAACCAGAACCGCAATATCGTTCGGGTAGGAAATGGCCATACTGAAGAACATACGGCAGCACTCCCTGCCGCACATTCTGCCGCTGCTCCTGCTGCTCACGCTGCCGGGCGCTTTTGGCTGCTCCTCCCGCGTAAGCACCGAAGATATCCGCACAGAGCTCGCCTACGGTTCCTATGAAACCCTGACCGAAAAAATGCAGGCCGCGCATGAGGCGCATGAAGAGTTCGTCACCGCGCTCAACCTGGCCCGTGTTCTCCAATTGCAGGGGCGCTGGCAGGAATCCATCGAAATTTATGAGGCGGGCCTGACCCTGCTTGAAGAATACGAACGCCGGGCCATCATCAACATGCGCGAACTTCTGGGAGAGGCCGGATCCATCCTGATTTCGCGCGGCAGTCTGGGTTATTACGGCACCGGCTACGAGCGTACCCTGCTGCACACCTTTAATGCCATGAACTATGTCATGCTCGGCGATTTTTCCGGCGCGGCGGTTGAAATGCGCCGCATGGAGCAACGGCAGGAGGTCTGGCTGGCCGAAGAAGAATACCGGCTGCGGGAATATGCCGAAAAGCGCCAGAGCATCGGCAATCCCGCGTCTTACGACGACGAGCCGGAATCCCTGCCCGGCCAGTACAGCATGGCCGAACTGTTGCGCGACCCACAGGTACGCGCCCTGGCCAATTCCTATCAGGACCCCTTTTCTTACAGCCTTAGTGCCATTGTCTGCCGTCTGGCCGGTGACGAGGAATACGCCGGTGTAAGCCTGCGCCGGGCCGCCCTGCTGGACCCTGCAGCCGGGGATATGTTCAGCGCGGCCTGGGGCCCCGGCAAGGGAGTAGCGCGGCAAAGAGCAAATCAAACGCAAGGCCTACCCAGCTACGATAACTGGACTCCGAACATCCCCCGCCGGGCAAAAAAGGCTTCCGCAGCTACCCAGGAAGTAACGGTAATGATTTTCAGCGGATTGGCTCCGGCCCTGAACCTGGAGCAAATCCGCATTCCGGCTCCTTACATCGGCTACCTCATGATCGACTTGCCGTCATATATCGGATCGGTGCGCGGCAACGCCCCCACAGTAGAACTGCTGGCTCCCGGCAAATCCGCCAGCGCCGCCTCACCCCGCTCCTCAGCAGCAAGCGCGAAACATCTGGCAGCTCATCCGTTGTTGCGGATAGAACTCTTGGCCTACCGCACCCTGCGTGACGAAGTGCGTTATGAAATCGGTTCGGCGATCGCACGGGCCATATTTCGGGCCGCGACTGCCGGTGCGGCCTACGCGGTAGCGCGAAGTAACGATGATACCCAGGCCTTTGCCGGTTTGATCGGGCTTGGCGTAAGTGCTATCATGGATTTGGTCGCAAGCGGCACTTCCAGCAGTGTCCGCAACTGGGAGCTTTTGCCCGCCGCCGGTTTCCTCTCCATGGGCGCAGTTCCGCGCGGTTCCTGCTTGCGCGTGACCCTGGGCGCGGACGAAGCCGAAATAGATCTGCCCGGCGAAGCCGAAGGAATAATTGTAATGATTTCACAAATAACAACATCAAAAATGAGGGTGGATTATGTGGCGTACTAAGCATATCAGTCAGCTTGACCGAAGCGGCCCTGTAGGTTCCGTCAACCCCATTAAAAACGCGATCCTGCTCGGCCTGTTGTCTCTGCTCCTGCTCAGCCTGGCCGCCTGCGGGCAATCCAAGGTGGAATACGCGGACAATGAAGATGTTGAAATCGAAAGCATTAACCACAAAAAAGACGGCGATTTTCTGATCGTTCAGGCCGTATTGCGTAATGACGATTCTGACGATGTAACAAGAAGCGTCTATCGGATTGAATGGTATGACGAGAGCGGTTTCCTGCTGGAAAAGACCAGCTGGCGGCCAATACTGGTTAAAGGCGGCGCACCCATGCCGGTGCGCGAGCGCTCTACTATCCCCGGAGCGGTGGATTACAAGCTGATAATTTCAAATGACGCCAGTTAGGGCTTACACGAACGCCTTTTTGCCTTCGTGTAAATATTAACTTGTTGATTATAATGGAGTTAATTATGAATAAGAACCGCAAAAATATTTCCCTCACTCTGCTTGTGATGCTTTGCCTGGCCCTGCTCGTCATGTCCGGCTGCGGCGGGCCGAGTGTCGGGCGCGTGCAGGGTGCGGGCGATACGCACTACGGCAACGCGGACGAAGTGGAAACCGTCAACAGCGCCTGGGGCTCTACCGACCTGCAAATGACGGCGGAAAGCATGACCCAGTCCCTGCTGGCTTCCCGCTGGATCGCCAAAGCTTACGAACCGCCCAAAATCCGCCTGCGCGAAGTGCGCAACCTGACTGCCGAGCATATCGACACCAAAGCGATCACCGATAAAATCCGGGTCCAGTTGCTGCGTTCCGGGCAGGTGCGCTTCCTGGCCGATACCGCCAATCTGGACGAGGTTTTTGCCGAGCGCGAATTTTCCGAGGCAGTAACGCGGCGTGACGTGAACAAGCTTCTGGCCGACACCGACTACATCGTTACCGGTACCGTGCGCTCCATCCGCAAGACCACCAAGGAAGTGGCCGACGTGTACTACCAGATTACTCTTGAGCTGGTGGACCCGCAAAGCGCTGAAATACTCTGGGCCGACGAGAAGGAAATTCGCAAGTCTACCACTACGCCAAAAATCGGTTGGTAAGGAGAGAGCATATGTTCATTCTTCCCAAATATACCGCAAAAGCCGCGCTTCTGGTCTGCCTGACCCTGGCCGCTGGCTGTTCGACTGATCGGCCGGAAGCTCCCGGGCAGACCGCAGCCCAGGCCAGCGTTCTTGCGCAGGCCGCCCTTGAACGGGCCGCCGACCCTACCCTGCAAACTAACAGCAAGGTGCTGGTCTTGCCCTTCAGTTGCAACATCCTCTCGGATGATTCCGCCGAGTCGAAAAAAACGCTGCAAGCGGCCCTCACCAGCCGTACCCTCCACCTGCTGCGCGATGCCGGTGTTCAGGCCGATGAACCGGAGCACGCACGGGAACTGACCGGTCAAAATACGACTGCTCCGGCATTTGACGCCGCAGCCCAGAACGTTGCTCCCGCCTTTGATCCGGCAGAAGAAATGTTCAGGCCGCAAGCTTCCACGGCATCCGAAACTCAGGCCGGGGGCGGGGCTTTAGACGCTTCTGGTACGCCAATTGCGGAAAACGGGCAGAACGGCGAAGCCTGGGAAACTGTCCTCAGTGCCGGAACAGCACCCGAGCAAGGCCCGGAAGATGGCGTGGTCGCCGAAGGCACACAAATTCTGGAGCCGCGCAATGAAGCCACTGCAAGCCAGAGTGTTGGCGAACAACTCACCGCGCCGGTTATGGCGGAAGCAACGGTTACAACGGATGGGGCTGCCGCCTCAAATGCATCCGCTACGCCAATTGCCGTAAATCCCAGCCTGGCCCTGACAGGAGAAACCCTGATGCGCGAGGCCGAGGCCAGCGGCATTTTGGAAACCGCGCGGCAACTTGGCTACGATTACGTGCTGGTCGGCACAATATCTTATATTCATGCCGAGCTCAGGCCATCCGTGCGCCAGGGTGAGCGCGAACTCAGCTCGGTACGCGCCGAATTCAATTGCTCGTATCAGTTGCTGAGCAGCGACAACGGTCAGGCGCTGGCGCTCGGCGCAACTTCCGGCAAAGCGGGCCAGCAAATCCGCCTTGCCCGCGGCGAGGCCGGGCAGGCGCAAATTTACAATGCCGCAGGCAAGATGATTAACCAGGCCCTGTACAGCGCCGCGCAAAACATGGTGCGTGAGCTTATGGTGCCGGGTGCCGCGCATCACGACAACCTGGGCGACTGGGAATCGGATGCCAACTATTACCGGGATAGTCCGGGTAAACGCTTAAAGCCTTAAAGGCCACATGCGTCATCCAGCATACGCCCTGTCGGCTCTTGCGTACGCAACATCGAACCTTGCGTGCGCCGTGGCGGCCCTTGTATCGCCACGTTTCAAACTGGCCCAGTTTGCCCGATTCTCTCTGCTTGCCCTCTTCCTGTTCTCGCTTTGCGCCTGCGGGCAAGAAGACCCGTTGGCCTGGAATCTGCTTGCCCGGAACGGGCAGGAAGATTTCAGCCAGCCCTCCCCGCTGGTTAGCGGCGACCCGGATGGCCCGGTAGCCGCGCCGGAAATTCCGGATGAACTTAAAGCCGCTGCCCGCGATTATCAGCTTGAAACGACTGAAGGAGTCAATAACTCCGGCGCGGACAAAAAAAACGGAACGGCTGAAAAAACCGCCGCCGAATGGCGCTACACCGTCCAGGCCGTCTCGCCGGAAGCCCCGGAACTGGCTACAGCTTTCATGGCCGTCAGCCAGCTCGAAGAATTGAAGGACAATCCGCCGGATACGCTGACCGGCCTGAACCAGCGCATTCAGAACGACCTTGAGGAATGCCGCGCGGTGCTAAACTCCTTCGGCTATTACGAAGGCCGCGTCTGGAGCCGGGTTATCCAGGGCAGCGGAGAACACTCCAGAAATATTGTACAAATCAACTTCCGTCCGGGGCGTCAATACACGCTGGGGCGCAGCCGGGTGACCATTGCCGATCCGGACCCTCGAGCCAGCGGCCTGCCGGTATATCTGCCGGACAGCGAGGCCGAAGCCGCCGCGATAACCAGCGCCCAGTCCGGCGACTCGGAAGCGGAAACACGGTTGTTCCGCCGGGAGCGCAGTCAAAGAGGCGATGCCATTAAAACCCTTGGCGATGTCGGCTTGCCGGAAGGTTCACCGGCTGTAGCCGACGATGTGCTGAACGCCGTGGATCGGGTGGCGGAAACCATGCGGAACCGAGGCTATCCTTTTGCCGAAGTTCTGGCCTCGCGCTTTGTGGTTGATCACGAAAAGCTCGTTCTGGAAGCCGAGGTCACAGTGCAGGCTGGCCCGTACTGCTACATGGGGCCCATGGAGATCCGGGGCGAGAACCGGGTTAGCGAAAAATATCTTGAAGCCATACGCAACTGGAAGGTTGGCGAACGCTGGAATCAGCGCCGTCTGGAAAATTTTAGCAATTCACTGCGCCAGACCGGCCTTTTTCAGCTGGTTAACGTCAAACCGGCTGAAACAACGGACGAAAATGGCTTGCGGACCGTGGTGCTGGAACTTGCCCCCGCGCCCGAGCGTACCGTCAGCGGCGCTCTCAAATACAATTCCGATTTTGGAGCCGGTGTGCAGGCGGGCTGGACCCACCGCAATTTCACCGGGCGCGGTGACCGCCTTACCGTAGAAATGCCCATCTGGCAGGATATGCAAATTCTCTTCGCCGAGTACCGCCTGCCATTCCTGCCGGACAAAGATCAGGATTTTGTGGCCCAGGCAGCGGCCCGCAACGAGGATGTGGACGCTTACAAGCTCTCCTCCGTGTCCGGGGCCATGGGCCTGGAACGGCGTTTTTCCCGCAACCTTACCGGGAGCGCACACGTCAGCGCCGAAGGCGGTACACTGGAAACGCCGGACGAGCCCAAAACCGAATATTACATGCTCGGACTGCCCGGCAGCCTCAGTTACAACCGTTCCAACAGTCTGCTGGACGCCACCGATGGCTTCAAGCTCACTTTGCTGGCCAGTCCTTACAGCGGTTATTACAACAACTACTTTACCGTCCTGCGCACCCGTCTGGACGCCGCCGTCTATCTGCCCCTTGTTAGTGATAGCGGGGAAAACAGGGGAGCCAGAAACCGGGGCGACAAGCTGGTTCTGGCCCTGCGCGGCAGTTTTGGCAGCGTATTCGGAGCCGATTCTGGCGAAATACCGGCCACCATCCGTTTTTACAGCGGCGGCGGCGGCTCGGTGCGCGGTTACGCCTATCAATCCCTTGGGCCGCGCAACGGCAGCCGCGATCCGCTGGGCGGCGCGTCCATGACCGAAGTAAGCGCGGAAACACGCTGGAAGGCGGGCGAGGATTGGGGGTTGGTAGCTTTTCTGGATGGCGGCATGGTTTATGACCAATCAAGCCCGGATTTCGGTCAGGATCTGCAATGGGGCGCGGGCCTCGGCTTCCGCTATTACACAGCCATAGGCCCGGTGCGCCTGGATGTGGCCACGCCGCTAAACCCCAGAAACGATGACGACAGCTACCAGTTGTACATCAGCATAGGGCAGAGTTTTTAATGCAGACAAGCGTTTCGCTACCGACCACGCCCCAAAAAAAATCTCTGTGGGCGAAACTTTTCAGCCGGAAGACTCTCAAGCTGATCCTAAAGTTTTTGTCCGGCCTGCTGATCTTGCTCGCGCTGCTGGCAGCCGGGGTGTTGATCTGGCTGCGCACCACCCAGGCCGAAGCTTTAATCCAGCGGCTGATCACCGAGCAACTGGCCAGTCAGGGGATATTTCTGCGCCTTGACAAATTCTCCGGCCCGTTGCCCGGCAGCCTGAAAGTAGCCGGGCTGGAACTGGCCGATTCCCACGGCCCCTGGTTGCGGGTGAAGGAAGCCGAAATTCAGGCGGATCTGCTCAGCCTGCTCAAGCTGGAACTGGCTTTTGATCTGCTGCGCCTGGATAGCCCCGAACTTGTCCGCCTGCCGGAAGCAGAGGCAGATAGCGGCGAAGCAGAAAACCCGACCGAACAAAGCGATACTCCTTTCAGCCTGCCTTTTTCACTGCGTTTTGCTCAACTGAGCCTGGAGGGTGGCAAAATAGGCCAAGCCGTGCTGGACGCTTCGCCAGATGCTTCTATCGGTCAGGCAATACCGCCTGCCTCCCTGGCAGTCCACCCGGATTCTGACGCCCCTGCCCTCACCTTGCTGCCCGAAATGTCCCTGAGCCTGCGCGGGCATGGCGCTCTTTCCGGGCGCGGCCTGAATCTCAATCTGGATGCCTCCTTGCTGCATACCGATGGCAGCGGTCTGGAACTGAGTTTGTATACCGGCCCAACCGGGCGAGCGCCTAAAAATCTGCAAAACGCAGCAGAATCCGCTGATGATAAAGCGAAATCCGCAGGCGGAGAAACCATTTACTGGCCTCTGGAAATTTCCGGGCAGGACACCCTCAAAATAAGGATCTCGGCCCGCGAGGATCACGGAGGCCTTCTGGCCCAAATTGCCGGACAGCCGGATCTTCCCGCTTACGAATTGCTGTTTGAGGGATCCGGGCCGCCGCAGGACTGGGCGGCTGAACTCAACCTTGATCTGGCGAACAACAAAAAACACCTGCTTAACCTGCGTGGTCGGGTTGGCTTCAACTCAAAAGACAGCGGCATAAATTTCGACCGGCTTTTCAGCGCACGCCTGCTTACCTGGCTGGATCTGCGCCTCACGCCGGGCGAAGGGTTCGCCGCCAACGATCTTGGCGCTGGCTCCGCTGGCAAAATAAGCGGCTTGCTGACTCCGACTCTGGATTTACGGGCCGACGGCGAACTGGAGGACGGGATTTTCCGTCTGGAAGCGGCTGGTCTGGAAACAGAAACCTGGCTGCTGCGGGCAAGTGACCTTGAGTTGAATAGCAAGCTGTTGGGCGGTTCGCGGCTTCGTGGCAAACTGGCGGCGGAAATCAAGGACGGCCCGGCCTTCATGCAAGTTTTTGGAGATCAGGCCAGTCAGGCCGCAATGCCCGGCGCAGAGGCAGCATTCCCTGTACAGCGGGCAGAATTCACCTCGGATCTGCAAATCGATTTCAGCGGCAGCGAGGGTAGCGGCGATCTCTCCATGCAAATGGGCGGGCGGCTGCAAGCCTTCCCGACTCAAACGGATCTAAGGCTGGATCTGAGCATGCACTCCAACGAGCTGACCGCCGGAGGGTCAGGCAACGATGCCCCATCAACTTCCGCCACCATCCGCCTTGCGGGCAACAATACTGTATGGGGATCGCCGCAACTGGACGCCCTTCTGGGTGGTAAACCCCTGCCAAACGCCCCACAGGGCGGCTCGCTCAATCCAAGCGCTACGCAGGGCGGCCTGCTCCGATTAGACGCCACTAGGGGCGGCCTGCTCCGATTGGACGCTGGCCTGAACGGCAACGCCAAGTCCGGCTATACCTTAAAAATTTCCGCTCTGGATGTCGGCCTGGCTCACCTTTCCGGACAGGCCAAACTCCAGAACGCCGGCCCGCCTACCGAATGGGGAAATACCCTGCCCTCTTCGGCCTGGCTGAAAGCCGATTTTCTGGCCCGCCTGGACAGTCTGGAACCTTTACTGGCTGATTCCGGGTTCCGGGAAAAATCCCGGCCAAATCAAAACCGGCAGAAGACCGGACAGTCAGGCACCGCAGCGGGTACCTCGCCACATACCTTGGCAGCCACCAATCCGTTACCGGTGCATGGAGCCACGCTGAATCTTGAAGCCGAAGGGCGCATCAGCGACCTGAAACTGAAAAGCCTGTTGCAGGTAGCGGACTTGCGCGCCCCTTCCGGAGTGACCTTAAACGGCATCAGGGCCAGCTTTACCGCGCAGCGTAGTGCCTCCTCGGCCTGGCACGGCCTGCTCGGCCTTTATTGCACTCCAACCTTGGGGCTGGCGTCAGGATTAGAGCAGCGCCAGGCGCCTAGTTTTGAGCAGCGCAAAGCGCTAGGACTAGAGCAGCGCAAAGTGTCAGGACAAGATCCAAGCCAAGCGCCTAGCCAAGAGCCGCGCCAGGCGCTTAGCCAAGAATCCGGCCAGGGGCCGGGCGGCGAACTGCGGCTGGAAAGCGGCTGGGAGTTCTCCCCTTCCGACAGTCAGGGCAGTTTGGCCAGCCTGCGCGGCTTGCAGGTCAAAGCGGACGGCCTGCTCCTGAATGCGGACATTCAGGCCCTCTTGCCGGATCCGGCCAGCCCAGCCGCACAGCCTGCGCTTACAGGTGAGGGACGACTGGAGATCAGCGATTGGAAAACGCTCGCCGCCTTAAGTGGAGTACGGCTGGGCGGCGATCCGGCCTCAGCCGATTTCAAGCTCGCCCCCGAAGCTGACGGGCAGAGTCTGGCCTTATCTTATAAAATGGGCCGCTTCGGCATTACCGGCAGTGACGATTCCGGACACGGTGTAAAAAACAGTCTGTTCAGCCTGGGTTCACTAGGCCTGGAGCTGACGGCCCATAACATTTTTCAACTGCCCCGGCTCGACCTCAAGGCCGAGACCGGCGCAGGCCGGGTCGGCAGGCTTAACTGGCGTTCCGGTACGGCCAGAATCGATTCCTTAAAAACCCAGGGTGATTTCAGCCTGGCTCTTATGGGCAGGAGCGGGGGCGGCGATCCGGCGGCAAATCAGACGGCAGGCACGCAACAAAGCCAGGATCAAAAAAGCTCTCCGAACCAGAAAACTAATCAGAACCAAATCGCAAGCCAGCCAAAGGGACAAGCCCCTAATGCGGCAAGCGGCGACGAACTGCTGGCCCTGGCCGGGCGCTTCAATCTGGCTGAACAATCCGCGATTTTTGACCAGTTCATCCTTCGCGCCAATAACAATGCCGCCGCCATCAAGCTGCTGGCTCCGGCCTCTCTGGATTTCAGCCAGGGTCTGAATCTGCCTGCGCTCAAACTTGGCATGACACCGGGCGGCAGTCTGGACGCTTCGGCTGTGCTGGACGCAGGCGGCGAGCAACTTAAACTCGCGGCGCGTGACCTGGACTTCAAGGTCTTCACCCTGTTCACCGATGCCCATCTGCCAACCGGTGCCCTGAGTCTGGATGCGGATTTCAGCCGCAAAACATCGGGAACATCTGCCGGGGCGCAAACGGGCAGTCCACTGAGTGGGCAATTGGCCTTGCAAGCGCTGCTTGTTCCGGATCTGGGCCGGGATCGGGCGCTTGCCGGACAAAATGAAATCGCCCCGGACAACCCGGAAACGGACTCTAACGAACCGAATCTGATAGAAACGCGGCCCCTCGCGCCGGGCCAGGCTTTGAGCGTCAAACTGACAGCCGGGATCTCGCCGGTTCCGCTCCCCCGCTTCCCGGCCCTGCGCCGTCAGGCCGGTTTCAACCGGCTGCAAGGGCAAGGCCGTATCAGCTATGCCGATGCGCCGAAAAATTTCAAGGATGCCGAACTGGATTTCGATTTTCCCTTGCGCCTTGACCACGAGGGCCTGCCCAGCCTGGATTTGGACGCCCCACTTGGTGTCAGCCTGAATTGGCGTGGCCCGGCTGAACCCTTCTGGCGCATCATGCCCATGGCTGATCGAGAACTTTCCGGTTTTGGCGAAATAGCCCTTGCGTTTGGCGGCAGCCTGAACAAGCCGGTCTATTCCGGCAACGCCAGCCTGGCATCCGGCCGTTACGAGGACCATGTGCTCGGCCTGTTACTCAATGCCATCAATCTGGAGATCAAGGGTCACAACAACCAGTTGGACATCCGGCTGGCCGCCAATGACGGCGGCAAAGGCAATCTGGCTCTGGAGGGCGCTCTGTTGCCGCCCGGCAGTACCGCGACTGAAACCAATAGCGCACAGCCACTGCTCAGCCTGCGCGGGCAGATTAATCACCTTAGCCCCTTGCACCGGGATGATCTGAGCATTCAACTTTCCGGCATCTTCAGCGCCAATGGTCCGCTATCTGCCCCTGCTGTCGCGGCCAACCTGGAACTGGAACGGGGCGAGTATAATCTGCGTAATCTGGGCGGCGGCGTGCGTACCCTGGAAATCAGTGATCCCCT
The DNA here is from genome assembly GCA_031285295.1 of Deltaproteobacteria bacterium. Classification (GTDB taxonomy): domain Bacteria; phylum Desulfobacterota; class Desulfovibrionia; order Desulfovibrionales; family Desulfovibrionaceae; genus WRHT01. Next base: position 13,253 of record JAITWK010000038.1, read on the forward strand.
GTCCACTGCTGCCGAAGAAGAAGATCCGGGCGCGGCAGGCGGCTCCACCCTGGACGTTAACCTTAATATTCCCAACCGTTTCTACGTGCGCGGCATGGGCATTGAAAGCGAATGGGCCGGTTCGCTGCGCGCTTTCGGGCCAGCCGCACAGCCGGAACTTACGGGCAGCATCAGTCCGGTACGCGGCTACTTTGAACTGCTCACCAGACCTTTTGCCTTCTCTGGCGGCGGCGTGCACTTTTTAGGCGGCAAAAAAATCAATCCCAACCTGGACTTGCAGCTAACCTACGCCGGGCCGAGCATCACGGCCCAGGTCGATATTGGCGGCACGGCCAACCGGCCACGCCTCAGTCTCAGCAGCAACCCGCCCAGACCGCAGGATCAGGTGCTGGCCGAAGTGCTGTTCGGCAAGGATTTCTCCTCGCTGAGCCGTTTTGAAGCCATTCAGGTGGCCAGCAGCCTGCAACAGCTTTCCGGCGGCGGCTTCGATTTCATGGGTTCGATGCGCCGCACTTTGGGTGTGGATATGCTGCGCGTCAGCGGCGGCGAAAGCATGGCCCAGCAGCAGCGCAACACCTACGGAACTTTGGGGGCTGCGGATTTGGGAGCCGGTTCCGCTGGCGGGGAATCCGAAAACAACGAAGACATGCCCAGGCTTGAGGCGGGCAAGTACATCAACGACGCCATTTACATCGGCTTCGAGCAGGGTGTTACTGAAGGCAGCACCGGGGTGCGGGTGGAAGTGGAATTGCGGCCCAACCTGACCTTGCAGGGCCGCAGCAACACGCAATCCAGCGAAGTGGGGATTGGCTGGAAAAAGGACTACTAGTTCATCCCTGAGTGGTACCTGCTTTTGCCGTCAGGCAAGGAAGATAAGTTTTTAATGAGGCCCTACTAGCGCACAATTTCCTTGATGCGGCACACCCCGCACACTCCGGAACTGGTCGGATAACCGCAGCGTTCGCAGGGCGCGAGGCTTTGTTCGGTCGCGTGGCAGGCTTCGGTGAAATGACGGCGGCCCTTCTCCAGAAACTCCAGATAAAAATTAAGCTTCTTGCCCGGCATTGCCTGTTCCAGATCGGCCCAGACCCGCTTGTGAATGTTGAAGCTGGCCCCCTTGCTGAACGGGCAAGGCATGGTGTGATGATCTATGCCCATGAGGAAGGCGTAACTGGCGGTTTCATATTCGCCCAGCCGCCAAAGCGGCTTGACCTTGCGGGCAAAACCATTTTCCGCATACAGAAGCGGCCCCTGTTCGCCAAGGTAGCTGGCGTCCCAACGCAGAATATTGCTGAACAGGCGGGCGATCTCGTCGTCCAGATTATGCCCGGTGGCCAGGGCATCGTATTTGCCCTCCAGCGCGGCCTTGTTAAAGTAGTGGCGTTTAATCTTGCCACAGGCCGAGCAGATTGGCCGCTTGAGCTTTTCCTTGACTCGCGGGATGGGCAGGCCCTCGGCGGCCATCTCCGCCACTTGCAGATCCAGGCCATGTTTACCGCAAAAGCTTTCAACAATAGCACGGGCCTGACGTGAAGATTCGCCAATAGCCAAATCGATGTGCAGGCCGGTCACCTGATAGCCCAGCCGGGCCAGCACCAGCATCAAAGCGAGGGAATCCTTGCCGCCGGAAAGAGCCACCAGCACGCGCTCCTCTCTGGTAAACAGCGGAGGAGAAACCTGATTGGAATGACCAGCCCGCGTAGCCGCATCAACTTCAGCCGCACCAGCAGGGGTTTCAGCGCAATTTGCAGCGATATCATCAGCGGCAGTCATTTGAGGAGCGCGGTAGCCGCAACCTTCTTTGATGCCCTTTTCCACCTGGCGCTCAAAAAAATCCAGAAAACAATCCGGGCAGAAGGCCGCGTTGTGGCCGGGCAGCGCGATCATGGCCGGGGCTTTGCAACGTGTGCATTTCATAACAAAATCCTTATGAACTAAAACTAAAAGGTAACACAGGGCTAGCCGCTGGAGGCTACGCGCCGGATGGTCAGCACATCGCCAGCAAGCAGCGGCAAATCGTGCGTAAGCAGAGCCGCTCCGCGCTCGGCGGTCAGATCGCGAACTGGCGCGGCCTGAGTGTCAGACATGTCTAATCCGGCAGATGCGGCCTGTTCCGCAGACGCGGTGTGCGCGGCATGATTGAACGGCTCATCAGGGCAAACGCCCGCCGGATGCCGGATAACCAGACAAGCGCACGGGCGCAGGCCAAGTTTGTTTAAAAGCTGCTGTACGGTCTTGGGGCGGGGCAGTGTCAACTTCTGCCCTTCCGGCTGTAAAAAAACCGTAATTTGCGGTGGTGTTCTTTCTTCCATGATTACTCACACGTCCAGATCGTCATAAAAATCGAAAAGCCAAGTTTTGTTGAATAAACCGGCTTGGCAGGCTTGTCCAGAGCAATTAGCGCCTCAAATAGCCGCCTGGTGCAACCAAAAGCGCACCCGCGCATAGTATTTAATCAACAGCCTGTTATAAACGGCATTTAGCATTGAACAAGCGTAAAATTGAATGTACTATGCTGTTAATCCAGTTCAGGAGGCAGACATGGCAAGTAAAATTCTGGTCGTAGATGACGAGCGCCACATCCGCATGCTTTACCAGGAAGAACTGCTGAGCGAAGGCTATGAGGTCGCTCAATCCGACGGGCAGGAGCCGGTTGTGGATGTCATCAGGCGTGAAGCGCCGGATCTGATCATTCTTGACATAAAAATCGGGCCGGACATTTCCGGGCTGGATCTGTTGCAAACGCTACGCGGACCCTACCCTGACCTGCCGGTCATCCTCAGCACGGCTTACGACAGCTTCCAGTACGACCTCAAATCCATTGCGGCTGACGGCTATGTGGTAAAATCGGTCGATCTTGCCGAGTTGAAAGACAAAATCAGCTCCATCCTCAAAAAGCGCGGCAGCGCAGCCTGATGTAACCCCAAGGCCCTATGGACAACTTAGCTCAAGCTTTTGACATAATTGCCATTTCATTTATCCCCATGCTGCTGGGGATGATACTCCACGAAATTGCGCATGGTCTGGCAGCGTTGAAAATGGGCGACCCCACGGCCAGACTGGCCGGGCGGCTAACCCTCAACCCGCTGGTGCATCTTGACGCCATGGGTTCGCTGATGTTTGTAATCACTGCCGTAACCAGCGGACTTACCTCGTACCCCTTTATTTTCGGCTGGGCCAAGCCGGTACCGATTAATCCGCGCAATTTCCGCAACTTCCGCCAGGGCATGTTGATTACCTCGGTGGCCGGGGCAGCGGCCAATCTGCTGCTGGCCATTGTTTTCGTACTACTGCTGCGCCTGTTGCTGCTGCTTTCCAGCCAGGGTGCAATCCCCCTGCTTTACTTGGACAACAGTTTTCTCATCAATACTTGCGTGGTCGGAGTGCTGATCAACTGCACGCTGGCCTGCTTCAACCTCTTGCCCATCCCGCCGCTGGACGGCAGCAAGGTGCTGGGCTGCCTGCTGCCCCCGCAACTGGCACGCAGCTATTTCCGGCTTGAACGCTTCGGCCTGCTGATCATTCTGGTCCTGCTGGCCACCGGCCTGTTAGGCCAATTTCTGCGCCCGCTGATCTGGGGCAGCGGCAATTTTCTGCTTAATCTGGTGGGCTTGTCTTTGTATTGAGTAAAAAATACTCAATATCAAAAAACAATCGCCTCCACCGAGTAAAATTTACTCGCCAAATTTTCCCTCCCCAAAAACAATCTCGCCACTCACAGCAATAATTGCTTCTGCCGCAAGGCAATTTTCAAAACAGCAACCGCGTAAATAACGCTATAATAGCTGGCATTCATATTGCTATGTTATAACTTCATGCCTTTCGGGGTAGTTCTGACATGACGGCATGAGTAAATTTTATACATCGTTTTTTTTCAACTTCTTGTAACCGGAGGAAAAATGTATTTAGCGGCACATGGGGCAATGTTGATCGCCCTGGTCGTCTCGCTGGCAGGGGCGGCTGTAGCCTGCTATGGCGGGTGGCATTCACAGTTTGGCAAGGTAAAACTTCTTGAGCAACTGCAAAGCCTTGCGGCGATCCTTGTTGTATTCGCCTCCGGCGGATTGCTGTACGCGCTTCTGACACGCGATTTTTCGCTTTCTTATGTGGCCCGCTATACCGACAGCACTTTGCCGTTTTTTTACACCCTCTCGGCCTTCTGGGCCGGACAGGAAGGTTCGCTGCTTTTCTGGGAACTCTTAATCGCGCTCTCCGGGTTTCTGCTGATTAAACTGCCCGGCTATTCCCGGCTGTCGAGCAAACATAAACTGTATTTCTGGATGTTTTTCCTGGCCGCGCAGGCCTTCTTCCTCCTGCTGCTCACCGCCATGAGCAACCCCTTTACCGCCCTCCCCAACCCGCCGCTGGAAGGGCAAGGGCTAAACCCCATGCTGCGTAACATCGGCATGATCCTGCATCCGCCGCTGCTTTTCTTCGGCTATGCCGGTTTCACCATTCCGGCCTGTCTGGCCCTTGGCGCGGTACTGGCCGGTGAGCAAAAAGCCTGGAACGCCCCGGCCCATAACTGGATTCTTGCCTCCTGGGTTGCCCTAACCGCCGGGATCCTGCTTGGGTGCTGGTGGGCTTATATGGAACTTGGCTGGGGCGGCTATTGGGCCTGGGATCCTGTGGAAAACGCCTCGCTCATCCCCTGGTTCTCCGCAACGGCGCTGCTGCATACCAGAATTGTGGAGCGGAAGTTCGGGTATCTTGCCCGCTCCAGTGTATTGCTGGTTTGTGTAACCTTTATACTCTGCATCTTCGCCACCTATCTGGTGCGTAGCGGGGCCGTGCAATCCCTGCATGCTTTTGGCGAAGGGGCGGTCAGCATACCGTTGCTTCTGGGGGTAGCCTTTTCGGGATTGATAAGCGTGCTGGTTTATTGCGGCATGCCGCGTGAAGGCTTTCAGCAATTGCCCCCGCTTGGAACCAGGGTGGGCATGATCGTTGTTCTGGTCTGGCTGCTTCTTGGCCTGGGGCTGATTGTTCTGCTTGGCACCATCTGGCCGCTGATCAGCCAGCTTTGGGAAACGGTTCCCGCTGCGGTTAACCAGGATTTTTACAACACCATCTGCCTGCCTCTGTTTACGGCCATGACCATGCTTCTGGCTGTAGCCCCCTGGCTCGGCTGGAAAGATGAAAACTGGAAGCCGAAATTCGCCCTGATTTCTTTGGGCATATGGGTGGTGATTCTCTGTATCGGGTTCATGCAGGGCATCCGGCCCCTGCTTGCCGTGGCCGGTGTGGCCTCGGCTGCCGCCGTGTTTGTCACGGTAGGCATGCTGTTTTTTGTGCAAGGCAAGGCCGCCCGCAGCAAAACTTTTATTGCCGCGCACGGCACTCATCTGGCTTTTGCCCTGATCGTTTTTGGGGTGGCGGTATCCGGCCCATTTGCCAAGACCTGGGAAAGTGACATGGGGCCAGGAGAAAGCGTTTCTGTTGAGGAGTATACTTTCACTTACAAAGACTTGCGTAAAATACAAACAGAAGAACTGGCCATCAACGAAGCCGTCATTGAAGTGAAGAAAAATAATGTTGTTCTGGGCGAATTGCTTCCGCAGCAACGCCTGTACCGTAACTATGACCACCCGAACAGCGAAGTATCCACTCTGTTCAGCCTGGGTGCGGAATTGTACGCAACCATTCATGATATTGAAAATGGCCGCCTGCGTCCATTACGGATAAGCGTGCATCCGATGATCAACTGGCTTTGGCTTGGGTGCATCCTGATTTGCTTCCTGCCGCTTTTTATCTGGCGTAAAAACAAAAACTCTGAGGGAGAAATATAACATGGCAGCCAAACAGCATCCCAAAGCCAGAGCGGCGGAACCAAAATTCACCAAGCAAAAGCCGGTGATAGCCGTAACAGCTGTCTGCATCATCATCATGTTTCTGACTTCATTTATGCAGGGCGGCAACATACCCGGCGAACAGCGGACAACACAGCAGGTAGCGCCAAGCAATAACAGCAGTATGGCGGAAATTCCGGCACTCATGGAAAAACTTAACGCCAACCCCAAGGATACCGTCACGCTGAAAGAACTGGCCGAAGCGTTCAGCCGGGCCAATGATTGGGATAACGCCGCGCTTTTCTGGGGCAAGCTGATCGAGATATCGCCGCAGGATATCGTTGCCCTTGAGCATCGCGGAACCGCCTTGATGCACAGCAATCGTTACCATGAGGCCATCGCGGATTATGAAAAAGTTTTACTGCTCTATCCGGGCGAAATCCACGCGCTTTTCAATCTGGGCCTGATTTACAAATACGGCCACCAGGACGACGCAAAGGCGCGGAGTTATTTCCAACAGGCTTTGGACACAAATCCTCAGGATCCGAACTTGCTGAAAGCGATTAAAGAAGAATTGCAATCGTAGCCAGGAAATAATTTTAATTCTGTAAACCTGAGCAGGCAGCCCCCGAATTTGATCAAACCGGGACGCTGCCTGCTCTCTGATTACTTGTCTTTATGCTGATTGATGTTTAATATGCGCCCTGGAACAATATACAAACCAAGGCGGTATTATGATGAAGCTGATTGATTGCCCCCACGATCCGAGCAAACGCGTAGTTTCAGGGATGCGCCCCACCGGCCCCTTGCACATCGGCCATTACTTCGGCGCCATCAAGAACTGGGCCGAGCTGCAATATAAGATGGAAAGCTACTTCTTCGTGGCTGACTGGCACGCCCTGACCACGGATTACGCCGATACCTCCCGTCTTGCTGAATATACAGAGGAAATGGTCACCGACTGGATCGCGGCCGGGCTGGACCCGGAAAAGGCGACAATTTATCTGCAATCGCATATGAAAGAACTGGCCGATCTGCACCTGCTGCTTTCCATGATCACCCCGCTGGGCTGGCTGGAACGCTGCCCCACCTACAAAGAGCAGTTGCAGAACATTACCGGCAAGGATCTTACCAACTACGGCTTCCTTGGCTATCCGGTGCTGATGACCACCGATATCGTGATCACACGTGCCCGCTGGGTTCCGGTGGGTCAGGATCAGGTTCCGCATCTGGAAATGTCGCGCGAAATCGCCCGCCGTTTCAACTCCTTCTATGGCGATGTACTGCCCGAACCGGAAGCCCTGCTCACGCCCATGGCCAAATGTCCCGGCCTGGATGGGCGCAAGATGTCCAAAAGCTACGGCAACGGCATTTTCCTTAAAGACAGCATGGAAGAACTCACGCCCAAAGTGCGCAGCATGCTCACCGATAAAGCACGCCTGCGCAAGACGGATCCAGGCAACCCGGATGTCTGCAACCTGTACCCCTATCACGAAATCCTCACCGACGAAGCCACGCAGGCGGAAATTCGTTCCGGTTGTCTCAGCGCCAGCTTGGGCTGCGTGGAATGCAAGCAGATTATGCTTAAAGGTCTGGCCGCCTTCCTGGCCCCCATTCAGGAACGCCGCGCTGCTATTGTCGCAAAGCCCGGCTATGTCAGGGAAGTGCTCACCGCTGGCAGTGCCAAAGCCGCTGTGGAAATACACAAGACCATGGATGTGGTGCGCCAGCAGATGCATCTGGATTATTTGAAATAAACCGGAAGCTGATTAGCCGGAAATGAGCCTGAAGCCAACCGGGAAATAGCTGGAGATACCCAGCCCATAATCAGGAATAAGGTGCAATGAACCTGCCCATAAGCCCGAAAATCCAATCTCTGTCCGGGCTGCTTCCCTTGCTGGAAGCGGCCCGGAAGCGAGGTTCCAAAATCATCTTCACCAATGGCTGCTATGACATTCTGCATCCGGGGCATGTGGATCTGCTTACCCGCTGCCGCGCCCTTGGCGGGACGGACGATTTGCTGGTGCTTGGCCTGAACAGCGATGCCTCGGTACGCCGTCAGGGCAAGACACCGCCGCGCCCGCTTAACGCCTTTGCGGATCGCGCCTTTGTGCTGGCCGGTTTGGCCGCAATCGACTTTGTAGTCGGCTTTGAGGAAGATACGCCACAAAACCTGATTGAAGCCGTGCAGCCGGATATTCTGGTCAAGGGCGGCGACTGGTCGCCGGAAAAAATCGTCGGGCGCGAATGCGTGTTGCGGCGCGGCGGTCAGGTGATTTCGCTGCCGTTGCTGCCGGGTTATTCGACCACTGGCTTGATTGAAAAAATTCGCTTGCTTTAACACGAGCGCCTTTTGGGAATATAATTTCATCTAGTGTAAATACTATCTGCGGCAAAGAGGCGGAAATGAAAAGACTGCTGGTAATTGACGACGAAGCGGCGCTTCGCATGCTGGTACGCGCGATCATGGAATCCGTGGACTGGCAGGTGACCGAAGCCGCCTCCGGTCTGGAGGCCGTCAAAATATTTTCCGACTGCCCGGATCTCTTTGATGTGGCCTTGCTGGACATGCGCATGCCCGGTCTGGATGGTCACGCCACCCTGGCCCGCCTGCACGAGATCCGCCCGGATTTCCCGGTGGTGATCCTCACGGCCTTCGGAACCGTTGGGTCGGCGGTGGATGCCATGAAGCGCGGCGCTTTCGACTACATCACCAAACCGGCGGACAATGATGAATTGATCACCGTGCTGGAAAAAGCCTATCAATATTCCAGTCTGCTGCACGAAAACGCCAGATTGCGCCAGGAATTGGATTTGGGCGTGGGCTCGCGCCTGTTGGGCAACAGCCGGGCTATGCAACAGGTCATGGATTTTGTGCGTCAGGTAGCGCCCAGCGAAGCCACGGTGCTGATCATGGGCGAATCCGGCACCGGCAAGGAGCTGGTAGCCGAAGCCCTGCACAACGCCAGCAACCGGGCCTCGCGCAGCCTGATAAAAGTAAACTGCGCCGCCCTGCCCGGGCAACTGCTGGAAAGCGAACTCTTCGGTTATGAAAAAGGCGCTTTTACCGGCGCGTTCAAAGACAAGCCCGGCCGCTTCATGCTGGCACGCGGCGGCAGCATTTTTCTGGACGAAATAGGTGAACTGCCCCTGGAATTACAGGCAAAACTGCTGCGCGTCCTGCAGGAAAAGACGGTCGAACCGCTCGGATCGGTAAAGGCTGTTCCGGTGGATGTGCGGATTATCTGCGCCAGCAACCGCAATTTGCGGCAGGAAGTGCAGGAGGGGCGTTTTCGCGAAGATCTCTACTTCCGCCTGAACGTGCTGGAAATCACACTGCCTCCGCTGCGCGAACGCCTGGATGACCTGCCGCTGCTGGTCAACGGCCTGCTGAAACGCCTGAGCCGCAAAAACAACAAGGAAGTACGCCGGGTGCTGCCCGCGTTTATTGAAGCGCTGGCCGGTTACCACTGGCCGGGAAATGTGCGCGAACTGGAAAACGTGCTGGAACGCACCCTGATCTTGAGCCGCTCGGATGTACTGGGACCGGAAGCACTGCCAGCGCAGCTTTTTTCCGAGGACGGCGCTGCCGGACGACGCCAGACGGAAAGCCCGGCATTTTCCGCTGAAACGCCTGCATTCCCCGAGGAAAGCGACAGTGCCGGACAGGATTTTGCCGGGCCGCTGGAAAAAGCCGAATACGACGCTCTGGTTCAGGCTCTGCGCGAAAATCACGGCCACCGCGAACGCACAGCCGATGCTCTTGGCGTAAGCCGCCGCACCTTGCAGTACAAGCTCAAGAAATTCGGGCTGAACAGAAACTACCGCTTTTAAGATAGCTTTTTCACGAGATGAATTTTTGTTACAAAAAAGCGCTCGTGAAATCGCTATCAGTAAGGTATATCCGGCCCCCGGCGCTTGGGTTCCTCTCCCTTGCCCAACACCTGGGTATCCGGGTGGAAGGCGTACCAGGCAAACCACATGGCATCAACGGCCAAAATCGGTTTAAGGCTGGTTCCGCGCAGGCGTCCATAAACGCATTCTCCGTCCGAGTTCCATTCGCTGTTGGTGTTGCGGTCCCGAAATTTGTTTTCAAACAGGCGAAACTCCAGAAGCGTGCCGTCGCTCAGGCGGCTGTCAAAAACGCGCACCCGGTCAAGCTCGTCATCATAAAACGCGGTCAGCTTGAAAATGCCCAGAGTCTGGTTAAGCACTTTGGATTCGCGTACCGCGTCAACCAGCAGCGCACCGTAAATGCTCTCCATTTCCAGCCCTAGAACGCGAGTTTTGGGGGGCAGCAGATCGCTCAGGCGCGATACCTGATGGTAGATTTGCGTATCGCTGTAATAAGTACCCTCGGAAAAATACGAGCCGTAAGGATCGCGCCCGTAATTGCGCCGGTAGCCGGTTGAGCGCGAAAGCACCTCGGCGTCCGGGTAACGGTTGCGCACCCCGCCCCAACGCGCCCAGTAAACCGGGTAACGCTCCAGGCGCTTGCCGCGCAGCGGCCCTTCCAGGCATACGGCCAGAAGCTGTGACCAAATACCGCCGGAAGTGCGGTCATACATCGTCAGATTGGCATTAAGCAGGCGGCCGTCGTTGCCGAAAGTGCTGGGATAACGCCCGGCCCGGCTTTTAAAGACGGTAACGCAGCCGGTCAGCGGGCTGTAAGTGACGGTGTAGGCGTTACCCGGCGATTCCGCCCGCTCTCCGCCAGGACGGTAATTGACCGCAGCGGAGTTGGGGTCGGGCACCACATCGTTGACTATTTCATGCCATACCATTATCGATTGAGGATAAACTCTGGTCAGCCCGCCGGGGTAGTGCACCACAAAAACCGGCTCACGGTCATCCATGGAAAGTCCGGCATCGGACACGCGCACGAACACCGGGCGGTAAACCGGAGGGATGCCGTCGCTTCCCATACCGGTTACGCTGAGTTCACGAGCCAGAAAGTCCAGATCGTCAATAGAGAAACCGGGAATTTCGGTCAAAAATTCGTCTGCGGATGACGGCGAGGGCGGGGCTTCAGCGGCTATGGCCTGCCCGGCGCTCAGCGCAAGGCAGAAGAGGCCGGGCAGAAGCAGATGGGATAAAATCCATTTTTTACAGTAATGTCGCGTTAATGCTGCCATGTTCGACCTTGTTTGTTGATTATCCTGCTTTGGCTCAGCTTATACAAGTTGGGACTTTCGGGCAAGTAGCCTATGCTGATTGGCAATTGCCCTGATTGGAACAAGCCTGGCAGCGAACATAAAGGAAAAAACGATGAAATGGACCTGGACGGAAGACTTCAGAATACGCGGTTATGAAGTTGGAGCGGACGGCGCAGTGCCGGTACAGTCGCTTTGCGCCTATATGGAGGAAGCAGCCTCGCTGCACGCGGACGAGCTGGGTTTTTCCGTGGAAGCGCTACAAACGCGTGGGCTATCCTGGGCGCTGGCCCGTATGCAGCTGGAACTTTACGCCTTGCCGACAACCGGAGATCTGGTGCGGGTGAAAACCTGGCCGGCCGGTGTGGATAAATTGCAGTACCGGCGCGATTTCATACTCAGCGGGCAGGATAATATTACCTTCGCCAGGGCAATCACGGAGTGGGTTATAATCAACCTGGAAAGCCGCCGTCTGGAGCGGGTGCCGCAATTCATAACCGCCTTGCAGCCATCCGCGCCTGAATATGCTCTGGAAAAAGAAAAATTACGTTTGGAAGAACAGGACAACGCGCCGGAACTGCTTTCGTTCAGGGTACGCAAGGCCGACATAGACCGCAACCGGCACGTAAACAACGTCCGTTTTCTGGACTGGATTCTGGAGTCGGTTCCCGATGAAATTAGCGGCAGCCGAAAACTGGCCGGGTTGCAGGTGATGTACCGGGCCGAGGCGCGATATGGCGATACCGTGCTGGCCCGTGGCAGCATGAGGAGCGGGATAAGCGCCAATAATGAAGATGAAGTCAGTGCCGAAAAAAACGCTGGCGGCCTGGAATTTGCGCACGGTCTTTACCGCTGCTCGGATGGGCTGGAGTTGGTACGCGCCAAAACAGTTTGGAAGTAACTTCGCATATAAAAAAACAGTGCCGTCACGCGATGAATTTTTGTTCTCTGGCAAGGAAGATGAGACTTTTATGCAGGAAGTGTACTCTTTTGGTACTCGACCGAAATAAAAGGCGATATCTGACGCAGCCAGAGGCAAAAAGGCGCGCGCGACGGCACTGTTTAGAACTCTACGAGTACCTGCTCACTATCCTGCTCAGTCATCTTTCTGATGCTGCCGATCTGCCAGGCCGGTTGTTGCAGGGCTTCCAGCCGGTTCAGGATTTCTTCGCATTCCTCTTTGGGTACTATAAGCACATAGCCAATGCCGCAGTTAAAAATTTGCAGCATTTCCGTCCAGTCCAGTTCGCCGGTTTGCTTAAGCCATTCAAAAAGCGGCGCTTTCGGCCAGGCGTTAAAATCAATGGCCGCTGCCACCTGGGCCGGTAGCGTACGGGGGATATTTTCGTAAAAGCCGCCGCCGGTAATGTGCGCCATGCCTTTAATGGTAAAATCGCGCATCAGGTTGCGGATAACATCCACATAAATAAGCGTGGGCTTCAAAAGCACGTCGCGTACTTTTTCCCGCTTGCCCTCCGCGTCGGGTTCCATACCCGGAAAATCGTCGTCAGCTTGCAGGCCGGATTTTTCCAGCAGTTTGCGCACCAGAGAATAGCCGTTGGAATGCACACCGGAAGATGCCAGACCAATAATCGCGTCACCTACCCGGATGGAAGATCCGTCAACCAGATGGGCATTGTCGGCCAAACCAACGCAAAAACCGGCCAGATCATATTCGCCGTCAGCGTACATGCCGGGCATTTCCGCAGTTTCGCCGCCCAACAGGGCGCAACCGGCCTGACGGCAGCCTTCGGCCACCCCGCCAACCACAGTGGCGGCAACATCGACATCCAGATGCCCGCAGGCGAAATAATCAAGGAAGAACAGGGGGCGGGCGCCCTGCACGATAATATCGTTGGCGCTCATGGCTACCAGATCTATGCCAACACCGGAATGGTGATTAAAAGCAAAAGCCAGTTTCAGCTTGGTGCCCACGCCATCGGTAGAGGCCACCAGCACCGGGCTTTCCAGTCCGGCCAGATCCGGCTTGAACAAGCCGCCGAAGCCGCCGATATCGGATACCACGCCCTGAATACGGGTGGTTTTGACCATTTCCTTGATGCGCGAAACCAGTTCGTATCCGGAATTGATGTTCACACCGGAACTGGTGTATGCTTGAGCGCGATCTTTGGCATGATCTTTGGATGAATCTTGATTGCTGGCTTTAGGCTGACGGGCTGACATCACATTCTCCTGAGAGGTAAACTTATGCTCACGGTGCAATTCATAGGCTTTTTCCCCGCAATCCGCAAGCGGAATATGGAAAGGAAGCTTGCAGCGGCGCGGCATTTCGCGCAGCGCTGCTTGTTGCGCTCTGGCGCGTGCCGGCGTTTGCTTTTGCCGCTTTGTATTCTTTGCTGCGGCCTGACTGCCGGTTTTTTGACCGAAACAGCACAAGCCGGGCAGGCCTCGCCAGTTGTTGCTCTGGAGCTGGCCGCATCCGGCAGCGGTTTCGGGCAAGGTAACGGCTCTGGGCGAGGTAACGGCTCTGGTCAAGACGACGAACCGGGGCAGATCTATTTCGGGACTGATGAGCGTGGCAACAGTGTTTTTGGCACTGACGACAAAGCCCCGGCAGGCTTCCAGCGCGATCCGGAAAGCGGCGACCGCCTGTTCCGCACCGCGCCGCCGCCCAAAGAAGATGACGGAAGCGGGGGCGGTACGCAAAATATCTGGGTTACGCCGGAGGTAAAACCGGGGCACAAACCTGACAGACCTGACCGCCCAGGTGTCTGGCCGCCCAGGCCGAACCGGCGGTAGTGCCTGCTTTTACCATGAAAGATTATAACTCCCTCACCCCGGCTGCTCTATGGGAGCCGCTTGTTGGCCCCGAAGGGACAGCCAGTTCTGCCGAACCTGGCGGTATGCAGGTAGGAAAGGACTTTGTACGTTGTCGCCTTTGTGCGCACTACTGCGCTATTCCGCCCAATGCTTTTGGCAAGTGCGGCGTGCGCCTGAATCTGGATGGCAGCCTGTTCAGCGCGGTTGTGGGGCGGCTTGCGGCTGTAAATCTCGACCCGGTGGAAAAAAAACCGCTCTATCATTTTTTGCCGGGCAGCAGCACTTTTTCGCTTGGTACTCCGGGCTGTAATTTTCGCTGCTCCTTTTGCCAGAACAGCGAGTTATCGCAACTGCCCGCAAATTTTGCGGACAAACTGCGCCGCCTTGAAAGCGGCCAGCCAGCCTCTGCGGCAGGCATTGTGGCAGCGGCCCAGGAAAGCGGCGCGGCCAGCCTGGCCTACACTTACAACGAACCGACCATGTTTTTTGAACTGCTGCGCGAAACGGCGCGTCAGGCTTTGGACAAGGGCCTGCGCAACATCATGGTCAGCAACGCCTATATGTCAGCGGAATGCTTCGCTGAACTGCGCGATTTGATTCAGGCCGCCAATTTCGATCTAAAATCCTTTTCCCCGGAGTTCTATCACCGCTTATGCGGCGCCAGGCTTGAGCCGGTGCTGCGCACGCTTGAGGCTGCGGTCAGAGCTGGCTGGCTGGTGGAGATAACCACGCTGATCATCAGCGGACTCAACGACAGCCAGGCGGAACTGGACGCGCTGGCCGGATTTATCGCGGGCAGCCTTGGCCGCGATGTGCCCTGGCATGTTTCGCGCTTTCGCCCGGCCTATCGCATGGATAAAACGCCGCCCACGCCGCTGGAATCGCTGGAGCGGGCTATGGAAAGCGGCCAGAAGCACGGCCTGAACCATGTTTATGTCGGCAATCTGCCGGGGCATGCCTCGGAAAACACGTTTTGCCCGCAATGCGGCAAACTGCTTGTGGAGCGCCGAGCCTACCGGGTGAGCAAAACTTTTTCCGGCACTTGTACCGGCTGTGGCGCGGTTATACCCGGTATTTGGGGGTAGTGCCTGATTTTGCCGTGCTACGTCGTCAGGCATTGCTTTTTTCTCCGGTCGAGTACAGTAAGAGTACACTTCCTCCGCAAAAAGCTCGCCTTCCTAGTCTGACGGCAAACTTAGGCACTACCGTATTGGGAAGTAGCTTGCTTTTTGATCGTTCCTGGTCTAGAAGCTTTTTCAGATTTTCATTTTCGGAGCGTGACGCAGGGGTAGCGTGCGTGCTTTGGGAGCACGAAGCCGGAGGTTCAAATCCTCTCGCTCCGACCAAATTTTAGGGAGTTATGATATCGCTTCATAACTCCCTTCTTTTACGCCGTAAGTTTTGCCATAAAAACTGCAACACGCCACTTAAAAAAAGCACGGTTGAAAATTTTATGGCAATCGGATAGAGATAGAGAAAATGAGGTTAGCCATGTTGCTGTTCGATGATTCCAAAAAGCTTGAAAAAGCTTTCGGCGAAGAAGCCGCCGCTACACTTGTCCATGTTTTTGAAAAACTGGACGCTGATAACAAGCGGGAACTGGCTACCAAAGCCGACCTGGAAAATGGATTGCAATCCGTTAAATCAGAACTTAGAGCGGAAATTGCCGCTGTCCGTTCCGAAATCAAAGACGTGGAGAACCGCCTTACCCTCCGCCTCGGCACTATGATGGCCGCGTCCATTGCCATTGTCGCCGCTCTGGTAAAATTGCTGTAAGCCTTTCTACCCATGTATTTTCTGCCCCGCCGCAAGCGGGGGTTAGACTGCTGAAAAAGCCGCCTTGTGGGCGGCTTTCAATTTATGTATGCGGCTTATTCTTACTGCTTGCTGTAGCGCTCAATCAGGGCCACAAGTTGGGTTTTGCCGTCGAGTTTCTGCTTTTTGAGTTCACGAACCTGCTGTTCCTCGCTGGGCGTGAGATAGGATTTCTTTTCCAGCTTTTCCAACTGCTTTTCAAAAAGTTGGTGTTCTTCCCACAATCTTTTCAGCTCAGGATCTTGGGGGGCGTATTTTTCGAGGATATCAAATTCCTTATTGTCCATGTAATTCCTCCAGGTTGTGGTGTAATTTGGATTAATAACGTCCACTACACTAATCCGACCATCGGGCCGGGTCAAATTTAAACGCTAATTAAATTTGAGTTTATACCTTGGGCGTAAAAATGCAATTTCAAAATGCAGGCTTTTGTTTTTTGCAAGAAAAAGTCTTGATCTAATCAGTCCGAAATTCCCGCGTGCTTTCCTCGTATTCAACCGAAATAAAAAAGCTTTTTTAGGCACGGACAAACGGCAAAAAACATTTGTGTCAAACCCTAACAAGGCAAATTATCGAACACCGGCCCGGCTTCTTCCGGCACAAACAATTTTTTCAACCGGCTCTTCTCGCCGGAAGCCAGCCGAACCTTGTTTTTCTTCACCTGCAAGGCTTCGGCCATAAACTCGCACAGAGCCTGATTAGCCTTGTTTTCCACCGCCGGAGCGCAAAGCCGCACACGCAGCAGTCCATCGATCAGACCGGCCAGCTCGCTTTTTTTGGCTCCGGGCTGCACTTTCAGGGAAATATACCAGCCCTGTTCATTGCGCAGAATATAGGGAGGCAAATCGGGCAAGCGTGACTCCTTGGCAAAAACTATTTTCTTATTTTGATGTTTGCACGAGATGAATTTTTATTCAAAAAGGCGCTCGTGCTAAGAACCCATGCGCATACGCACGGCCCACTCCGCCAGTGAGGCCACCAGAGCGTAATCAACAAACTGCAGGGCCATGATGATCACCAGCGGCGAAAGATCCAGCCCGCCCATCATTACAAAGGGCAGCCATCTGCGCACGCGCCATTGCAGAGGCTGGGTAAGGGCATGGAGCATTCGGACAATCGGATTGTAAGGATCCGGGCGCACAAAGCTTAGAAGCGCCGCAATGATGATAATCCAGGTGTAGACAAAAATGAGTCCGTGCAGAATTGTGGCTATAGCGCCAAGAATATTGGCAAGTACAAACATGATGCTCCTCAAATTTCCTTTTTTAGCCGGAAAAATTTCTCAGCCATTCGTGCAGTTGCTCAAAGCCGGGAACATGCAACTCGGCATCCAGGCTGATATTTTTGAAAGACCAAAAATGCACCCCGGCAGCCTGGGCCGCGCTTCCATCCACTTTGCTGTCGCCGATAAAGGCCACTTCGTAAGGATCGGCATTCCATTCCTGAAGGATTTTTTGCAGCCCATCCGGGTGCGGCTTGGGCAGAGAGTTAGTTGCCGTTTGCACGGGCGTGAAATAGCCCAGCAAATTGAACCGCAGCAGCAAGTCATCCATGGGATCGGTGCGGTTGGTGCATATGGCCAGGCGGGTGCCGCCCTGCCGAAGCCAGTCCAGCATGGAAAGCAGGCCGGTTTCCAGATTGAGCAGCGAATAATAGTCGATATGCCTTTCCACGTTGTTCAGCAAATCCGGCAGGCAGCGCCGCAAATTTTTCGGAATGATATGATCCAAAGCCTGCTCGTAGGTGGACATATGCACATATTCCTGCTGCTTGTCCGTCAAAACCGGCAAGCCCAGCCCGGTGCGCAGATAATTGTAGAAGGTGATATTGGCCCGCCGCGAATCCAGAAGCACGCCATCGCAATCAAAAACCAATCCCTTGAGATTGGCAAAAACATGAGCGGGAACTTTTTTTGTCATAACCATGCAATAATCCTGTAAAATTTCTGCCCGCTCCGGTTAACTGCCGTAGGGCTAACGATACGAAGAATTACCAAATAACAGCACGCGGCGCAACAAACAAGGTAGCGTTTGGGAAGCAGGCTAAAGCAAAAGGGACTCACAATTTCTTGTAGGTCCCTCACTGAATTCTGGTTGCGGAGGCAGGATGTAGGCTAAATTGATTTTTAAAAAATTTAACCCTGTGCTCACTGTCTTCTATACTCTGTTAGCGCAAGACCCAGCAGGCGTTCTTTTAAAAGTTCGGTAAAATTGCGCCGCCCATCAGCCACGATATGAATATGCACGGTATGGGTGGCTTTATTGTTCTGATAAACCACCCTGTATGGTTTGACCTGAATTTCCCTGAAAGAATATATGTTAATTCGCGCCAACTCCGGTGGAATACGGCCACGATCAGGAAGCTCGCGCAAGCTGTCCCGCGCTTCAATAAAGCGCTCTAAAATTGTTTCCGCGATATCCGGCCCATCCTGTTCAGCGATAAAAGCAAAAATCTCCAAAATATCGCTATCCGCGCGGCGGGTAAACGCGACCTTCCAGGGCAAATTAGTGCCGCTCATTGCGCTTCTCCGCGATCATACGGCGTATGTCGTCAAAAACCACATCAGAATCCCGCAGGTTTCCGGCCTCCACATCGGCGGAGCTATCCGCAAGCATTCGCAAAAGAGCCAGACTTTCCTGCATCTGGTCATAGGCTTTGACATTCATCACAACGGCTTTGGCCTCGCCGTTTTGAGTGATGATCATGGGATTACCGGTTTCGTCAACAGTTTCAACCATCTGCTTGGCATTATTTTTGAGCCATGAGATAGGCTTAATGTCTGAATGAAATTGCATCGCCCCTCCATATGGGAAAAATTATGACTGAATAAAGGGTAATGACATGGCAAAAATAAATCAAGCTTTTCATGCAACAAGATAATTCTTAACACAAAAGGGTGGAAGCGATCCTTCGCCTCCACCCTTGGTACTCATAACTTGTGTTTTTAAGTAGCGTTACTACAAAATGGCTACATTTTGGCCATGTACTCGCCCAGCGCCTTCAGCTCTTCCGCAGAAAAAGGCTTAACCAGGCCGGTCATCACCATCTTGCCCTGGCCACCGTAGGTACCATCCTGGTAGCCAACCAGCATTTTTTCCAAATCAGCGGCGCTTTTGCCCTTGAAGGATTCAATTCCGCTTGCGGAAATGCTGCCGTCAAGGCCGTGGCAACCGTGGCAGGAAGTGGTGTAGGTTTCGGCGGCGTTAAAATCCGCAGCCAGGGCCAGATTGAAAGAAAGCAGGCAAAACATGGCTGAAAAGGCGATCAATATTTTATTCACTTCAACTCTCCTGTCTCGCGTCCATGCGCGGTTGCGCCCGGCTGTGTCCTTGAGCTTTTTACTGTTTTAAAGGTTAATTGCGCTTGCGGGCCTGCCGGACAATGAAATTTATATATGCAGCAACACTACTTGCCGAGCGTAAAAAAGCCATGATAAATAGCCCGTGCAGCGACACCATAAAAATAATATAAGCGGATAAACAGTGTGGTTAGGAGACAGATTATGCCAGACTATCTGAATATTGCCTGGGATCAGCTTGAATCAGTGCGCCGCACCGCGCCCCTGGTGCATAACATCACCAATTTCGTGGTTATGCACACCACGGCCAACGCCCTGCTGGCTCTGGGCGCTTCGCCGGTTATGGCGCACGCCTGCGAGGAAATGGAAGAGATAAGCAGCCTGGCCTCGGCCCTGGTGCTTAATATCGGCACACTCTCGCCCGCCTGGGTGGAAGGCATGCGCCTGGCCCAGGCCGCTGCCAATGCTGCCGGGCGTCCGGTGGTTATCGACCCGGTAGGGGCCGGAGCCAGCTCTTACCGCACCCAAACGGCTCTGGATCTCCTGCGTGCCTGCGCCAAAAACGCCAGCCGCACCATTTTGCGCGGCAATGCTTCAGAAATAGCGGCTCTGGCCGGTAGCGGCGTCCGCAGCAAGGGAGTGGACAGCAGCCTTAAAGCGCACGAGGCCGGGCAGGCCGCTTCCGATCTGGCTCTGGAACATGGTTGCCTGGTCTGCGTGAGCGGAGCCGTGGATTTGGTTACAGACGGCAAGCACATGGTACGCCTTACCGGCGGCAGCCCGCTCATGACCAGAGTAACCGGCATGGGCTGCACGGCCACGGCGGTTTGCGCCGCTTTCGCGGCTGTAGCCTTTACGGACGGGGCGGATAACAATGATGATCTGCGCCTTGCGCCTGTGGTCTCGGCCATGGCGGTGATGTCGGCGGCAGGCGGCTTGGCCGCCAAAGGCTGTGCCGGGCCCGGTTCCTTTTTGATCGCTTTTCTGGATCGGCTCTATAGCCTGAGCCGCGCGGAATTGGCAGATAATATCCGCATTGAAAAATTATAAAATTAACAAAATAAAATTCAGATAGTTGCCTCTAATAAGCAATATTGCGGCTGACAATTTCTTTCCATTTCTCCATTACCGGGGTAAGCTCAAAATAATGGAAAATACAACCCTGAATACCAAACGCGCCATAACCTCCGGCCTGCCGTCCCTGTCCGGCGGGCTGGCTCTTAAAATAATCGCCGGTGCCTGCGCCATGTTCCTGCTGATCATCCTGTTGATCGTCTTCATCAGCTATAACATGTACCAGAAAGCCTTTTACGACTACGGCAACGCGCTTTGCCTGAACAGCAACGCCCAAGCCGCCTATGCCATAGACGGCGATTTGGTGGAGCGTTTCGCCAAAACCCTCACCGTGGACGACAGCTACCGGCAGTTCGCGGCCCGCCTGGACGAACTGTCCGCCAAAATTAACGTCAAGTATTTCTATATCCTGGTCGATAACAATGTACCCGGCATGTATACTTACATTTACGACAAGACGCACAGTGAGGAATTTCCCGGCGAGGCATACGCTCTGGGCCGCACCGAAACCGACATAGAATACGAGGGCGCGGCCGAAGTCATGTCAACCGGCAGGGGATTTGACCGGGCCAGATACTATAATGACTACTATGGCGAGCTTTATTATGCCTATGCGCCAATTTTCAACTCGCAGGGCAAAGCGGTGGCCTTTCTTGGTACCGATGTGGACATTACCCAACTGCACGTTCAGGTAAACCGCTACCGTACAACCATCTTCCTCTGTCTGTTCGTGGCCCTGATCGCCTTTTCCATAGTTTATTATCTGATGGTAAAACGGTTGCTCACCCGCCCGCTTCTGCGCATTACCGACGATGCCCTGCATCTGGCCGAAGGCAGCCTTGAACAGCGCGGATTAGAGGAACAACTGACCAGGCGGGACGAAATAGGCAGTCTGGCCAGAGCGTTTGAAAGCGTGTCCGGCAGCATCAGCAATGTTATTATGGATCTGGAAAGCATGATGGGGGCCGCCCGCAGCGGCAGGCTGACCACACGAGCCAGCGCGGAAACCTACAAGGGTGACTATCACCGCATCATCGTTGGTGTGAACGGCGCCATGGAGGTGTTCGAGCGGCATTTTGACGTGATCCCGGAAGCCGTGGCCTTTTTCGACTTGCAGCAACACTTCCTGTACGGCAACAAGGCAATGCGTGCGCTGATTGAAGATTCCGGGCTAGGCAAAGCAGAGGAACAACACAGCCGGAACGGTGAGTCGCAGGACATCGAAGCGCAGCCCGATTTTTTACGCCGCCTGCTGGGTGCCGGAGAAAATTCCGGCCTGAGTATGCAGATTGAAGCGATTTTCAGCGGTGTGCAGGAAAAGCCCATGGCTGCCAATATCCGCCGGGATCTGCCCGACGGCAGCCACCGGCACTATTCACTGATGCTGCTGCAAGCTGGCGGCACGGCAGATGGCGGCCCAGGCAGCAACACATGCGTCATGCTGGTGATGACCAATACTACGCAGCTCATTCTGGCCAAAGAAGCAGCCGAAGCGGCCAGCCGGGCCAAGAGCGATTTTCTCTCGCGCATGAGTCACGAAATTCGTACCCCCATGAACGCAATCATCGGCATGGTTCAAATAGCGGAAAGTTCAGTCGATCTGGAAAAAATCAATAGCTGTCTTTCGCAAATAGAACGGTCCTCCGTGCATCTGCTGGGCATTATCAACGATATTCTGGACTTCTCCAAAATCGAGGCCGGCAAGCTGGCGCTGGACGCGCAGGAGTTTTCCCTCAATCACAACATCAATTTTGTGCTTTCCATGATGCGCTCCAAGGCCAGGGAAAAACAGGTGGAGATAGATTCGCGCCTGATCAATATCCGGCATGACTACATCATCGGCGATTCACTGCGCCTGAATCAGGTGCTGATCAATATCCTTGGCAACGCGGTAAAATTCTCGCCCGAAGGCGGCCGGGTAGATTTGATGGTGGAAGAGCTGGAGCACGAATCCGGCTGGAGTTTTTACTCTTTCACCGTGAGCGATCACGGTATCGGTATGGATGAAAGGCAGGCCGCCCGTCTGTTTCGGCCCTTTGAGCAGGGCGCTCCCGGCGTAAACCGTGTTTATGGCGGCACCGGGCTGGGGCTGGTCATCGCCAAAAGCATGGTGGAAGCCATGAACGGCCAAATCAGCTTTGAAAGCAAACCCAATGTTGGCACCACTTTCAAGTTTACTATCCACGCTCCGTCCAGGCCCACCGCCAGCGCAACGTCTGCCGACAGATCAATCGCTGGCGAGGCTGACCAAAAAATGGATTTCCACGGCAAGCGGGTACTCATCGTTGATGATATCGACATCAACCGGGAAATATTGCTGGAGCTGCTGCAAAGCAGCGGCATCGCCATGGAGGAAGCCTCAACCGGCCGCGAGGCCGTCGATAAGTTCACCCAATCGCCGGAAGGCTATTACGATTTTATTCTTATGGACATGCAAATGCCGGTAATGGATGGCTGCACAGCCGCCAAAACCATCCGCAGCCTGCCCCGGGCGGATGCCGCCAGCGTACGCATAATAGCCATGACTGCCAACGTAATGCAGGAAGACGTGGAAAAGACCCTGGAGGCAGGCATGAACGCGCATACCGGCAAACCGATCAATCTGACCGAATTATACGCGGCCATGAATTAGTGACTGGCTCCGGACAATTTTCATTTTTACGCTGGCATTGTGAAAAATTACACAATAATATCTTGTGTAAATATAATGTTTTATATTAATATGATTCTCACAGGCGTTCATGGAAATGAATTTGTTTTCAAGGCTTAGTCAGAAACAAGTGAACGTGACGCGGTATTCGCCCACCAAGCGCTTGTTTCCGGGTAAGCCAAACTCAGGAGTACAAACATGGCCTATAAGAGAATGTTTCAGGCGGTTGATACACATTGCGCCGGTCTGGCCGGCCGGGTAATCACCGGCGGCGTGCCGTTGCTGCCCGGCAATTCGGTATACGAACAGATGCAGTATTTGCGCGATCATGACGATCAGGTGCGTATGCTCACACTGCGTGAGCCGCGCGGCTTCCCTTCGCTGTGCAGCAATCTGGTGGTTCCGGCCAAGGACCCCAAGGCTTCAGCCGGTTATATCATCATGGAGCAGGTGGAATACCCGCTCATGTCCGGCACCAACACCATTTCTGTTGCCACCACCCTGCTGGAAACCGGCATGTTGCCCATGACCGAGCCGATTACCAAACTTACCCTGGAAGCGCCGGGCGGGCTTATTGATATTGAAGCCACCTGCGAAAACGGCAAGGTCACCGAAGTAAAATTCAAAAACATTCCGGCTTTTGCCGTACATCTGGACGCGGTAATCGACGTGCCCACTCTGGGCAAGGTAACCGTGGATGTGGGCTGGGGCGGCATGTTCTACGCCATTGCCGACGTGCGCCAGTTCAAGGGTCTGGAGCTGCGGCCCGAACACGGTGCCGAGCTTTGCCGCATCGCCTCCATGGTGCGCCATGCAGCTCACGAACAGTTGCCCGTTGAACACCCGGACTTCCCGGACGTGGGCATCACCATCTCGCAGCTTTCCGGCCCCTCGAACAACCCCAACGCGGATTGGCGCAACTCCGTTACCATGGCCTCCGGCGATCTGGACTGGAACAACCCCGGCACCTGGAAGGGCGGCATGGACAGAAGCCCCTGCGGCACCGGCACCAGCGCTAAAATGGCCTGCCTTTACGCCAAGGGTCAGCTCAAACTTAACCAGAAATTCCGCCACGAAGGTATATTTAACACTATCTTCACCGGCGAATTGGTTGAGGAAACCATGGTTGGCAAGTACAAGGCCGTGGTTCCCACCATCGGCGGCCAGGCCTGGATTACCGGCTACCACACCTATGTGCTGCACCCCACCGATCCCTTCCCGAACGGCTATACCTGCGGCGACATTTGGGGCATATAGGACGAAGCATTTTATTGGTAGTGCTTGCGTACTAATTACGGTATAGAAGCAGGCAATATGCCACCTCAATCTTACAAAAACGACCGCCCGGCCCAAAATTGCGCCGGGCGGTCATCTACCGGAATTTACGCCCAAGGCGGGCACGGCGGGGAAATTCTGGCCGCTGCGGCCCGCGCCGGGCTGAATCCGGCCTCCATACTGGATTTCAGCAGCAATACGAATATTTTCGCCCTGGAACTCACCAAAAATCTGTTCCAGCAAATTTTCACCCCGGATTACCCTTTCACCCGCTACCCGGACGCCTCCTGCGCCGAACTGAGCGCCGCCATAGCCGGACTGGAGGCTCTGGAACCTTCAAATGTGCTTTGCGGCAACGGCGCGGCGGATCTTATCTGGCTGTGCCTGCGCGCCCTTGCCCCGGCCAGTGTGCTATTTTTGGGCCCGGTTTTTTCCGAGTATATACGAGCTTGCGAAGCCCTAAAAATCAAATACGAAATCATCGCCACCAGACCGGAAGACGAATTTGCCTGCACTGCCGAAGCCATGAGCCGACTATGGGAAAGCGGGGAAAGCAGTGCGGAACTGACCGTACTGTGCTCGCCCAACAATCCCGGCGGTATTGCCTACCATAACCTGCAAAACATGGTGGCGGCGGTACGATCGCCGCGTCTGCTGGTTGATTTAAGTTACCGGGAATTTTTGTTCTCCACTCCGGATTACAGTCGGCACACCTGGCGCGAGTTAAGCCGCCACTGTCAGCCGGGCTGTGAGCTGCTCGGCCTGCACAGCTTCACCAAGTTTTTCTGCTGCCCCGGATTGCGCCTGGGCTACCTTACCGGCGAAAGCAAAAGCATTGCCCGGTTGAAAAAAGAAGCCCCGGCCTGGAGCGTCTGGCAGGCGGCTCAGGATATTGGCTGCGCTTTTATCGAGAATATCGAAGCTTACCGGAACACGCTGGCCGATTTGGCTGCCGCGCGTCAGGAATTTGGGTTTAACCTGCGGCGATTTCCGTTATTCGATCCGGATCTGGTGCTGGAAGGGCCAAACTTCTACTGCTGTGGTCTGGCCGGGAATGATTTGCCCGGCGGACGTAAACGAAAACTTGATGCCGAAGCCGGTAAATTGCAAAATTTTCTGCTTGGGCGAGGTTTACTGATTCGGGATTGCGACAACATACCGGGTATGCCGCCCGGCTTTGTGCGCATTCAGGTGCGCGGCAGCAAGGATAATGAACGCCTGCTGGACGCCTTGCAGCGCTTCCTTTTGCCGTGATGCTGCGTCAGATTTCGTTATCTAATCAGCCCTCAGGCGCAACAGCCGATCAGCAATATCAATCGGCAACAGCTCACATTCCCGTTTAATGGCGGAAAAAGAAAAACTATCTACCAAATCCCGCGCCCGGCAGGGCGAAAGCTCTGTGCGCAGGCCGGACCAGTGGGCCAGCCAGCCGATTATGGCCTCCGGCGAAACTCCGGCCGCCCGCAGGCCGCGTAGTGAAATGGAGGCGTGCCGCTTGGCCAGGCGCTCCCCCTGATGGTCAAGCAGCAAGGGCAGATGCGCGTATTCCGGGCGCTCTCCGCCAAAAAGCGACTGGAGAAAAAGCTGCCGGGGCGTGCTGCCCAAAATATCCTCGCCGCGCACAACCTGCGTGACGCCCTGCTCAATATCATCCAGCACCACCGCCAACTGGTAAGCGAACACGCCGTCCGAGCGGCGCAGGGCAAAATCCCCACCAGCTGCTTCGGGCCTGAAATTCACCCGGCCCAGGATCAAATCCTCAAATTCCAAAAACTCCGGACGCAGATTTTGCGCAAAATTAATGCGCCAGGCAAAGGGCAGGCCGGATCGCTGCCTCTCCTCGCGCTCCTGAGGGCTCAGGTTACGGCAAACACCAGGATAGCTTCCATCGGCGGCATTGCCAGCGCCTGCCCGGATATTGCCATCTTCGGATTGGTTAGAGCCGCCTCCGGCTTGGCGAAAGCCGCTCCCAGATTGGCGAAAGCTGCTCCCTGATTGACGAGAGCCGCCTCCGGCTTGGGGAGCGCCCGCCAGTTCACGCAGCTCCTTGCGTGAGCAAAAGCAGGGATAAAGAAGATCACGCCCGCCTGATGCGTATTTTTCGGCCTGATCGCTTTCCGCACCTTGTCCTCCAAGGCTTTCAAGCGCCGCAGCATAACACTCAAACCGGGCGCTCTGCGTATACGGTCCCTCGTCCCAGTCAAGCCCCAGCCAGCGCAAATCCTCCTGCAAGGCCAGGGCGAACTCCGGCTTGGAGCGCTGCGGATCAATATCTTCAAGGCGCAGAATCAGCCGCCCGCCCGCCGCCCGGACGCCAAGCCAGGCAGCCAGAAAGGCCCAGGCATTGCCCAAATGCAGATATCCTGTGGGGCTGGGAGCCAGGCGGCCAATTATCGGTTTGGTTCGAGCTGCGTTCATGTTTATTGTTGCCATAAGCTTAGACTTTTGCAGCCAGGACGTAAAGCGTCCGTCAGCCCCCATTTTAAGCACTACCGGTAAACTTACCCTACTCGACCAGAGCAAAAAACGATGCCTGACACAGTATCACGGCAAAATGAGACTCTACCGGCATTGAAAATATGCCTGCGCCCTGCTATGTTGCCCCATGCGCGAAAAAGACAAAACAAAAGTCATCGCCTTATATCTGCCGCAGTACCATGCCATTCCGGAAAACGATGCATGGTGGGGCAAGGGCTTTACCGAGTGGGATAATGTAAAATCGGCCCTGCCATTATTTCAGAATCATTATCAGCCGCATATCCCCCATAAACGCATCGGCTATTATGACCTGTCCGATGCGGCAACGCTGGAGCGTCAGCATGCTCTGGCTCTGCGCTATGGAGTTTCGGCCTTTTGCTACTACTATTACAACTTTTCCGGCTTCAACCCCCTGGAACGCCCGCTTCTGACAATAAGCAACAGCAAAGCCATTAAAAATGATTTTTGTCTGTGCTGGGCCAATCACGACTGGACGCGCACCTGGTTCGGGCAGGATAAAACGATTCTTCTCAGGCAGGAATACAGCGCGGATCTTGCGCGGGTTCTGTTTGAGGATGCCTGCAAATACTTTCAGAATGAGCGATACATTACCATAGACGGTAAACCGCTATTCCTTGTATTCAGGCCGGAAGAGAACCCTATGATGCGGGAGTATGCGGCAATATGGCGGGAGCTTGCCGTAAAAAATGGCTTCCCCGGAATATTTCTGGTTGCCGTTGAAGCGCTGATTGTTGGCGCAGATCCGGCGGGTTACGGATTTGATGCCGCTGTTGAATTTGCCCCCGACTGGACATGCACGGAATTGTCCGCGAAAAAGGATCCCAATCCCCGAGTATTTGATTACCAGGCAACGCTCCGGAATATGCTGAATAAAACGCGCCCCGCCTATACCCGGATGCGCTGCGCCTTTCCCGGCTGGGATAACACGCCGAGATACAAAGAAAGAGCGGTCTTGTTCGAAAATACAAGTATGGGAGCTTTCAAGTACGCTCTTGCACACCTGAAAGAGTATACCCAAAAGAATCTTCCCGACAATTTACAATATGTCTTTATTAACGCGTGGAATGAATGGGGAGAAGGCTGCCACCTGGAGCCGGATGAAAAAAACAGCTATGCGCATCTCGGCATAGTAAAAGAAATATTCGGCACCGCGCCGTGATCACAATATTTTAGCGGGGCTTTTAACATATAATAAGGGGTTACATGCTTACCATGTAACCCCTTATTATATATGGCGGAGAGGAAAGGATTTGAACCTTCGGCACCTTTTGAGTGCACACGATTTCCAGTTGCAAACAGCACTCAATAATGCTCGGCAGTTATCACATATTTTCAAATAATATCACCGAGTTGTATACCTATAATAAACTATGAATACGCACCTTTTTTCAGAGTCAGTGGAGCAAATTTGGAGCAAAAAATTTGTCGATTTTTGAAAAAAATCAAAAATTATTTCCAAAAGGGGTCCTTGTCCCATCCGGGGGTAAAGCCCATTGCTGCGCTGTTGACAGTTGGGTATTCCGCCATGAGAGCGGCAAGCCTCTTCGCCCATGTGGATCGGGAAACGATCAATTTCAAAAATCCGTAAGCAATGACGGCAGTCGCAAAATAGGACGCCTCTTTACCCGCAATGTTTGGGTAGTTCATGTTCGCCAGCGGCACTCTTGGAGGTCTGGCATTAGTGCGATTCCATAGAATTCCATGATGGGCGCAAACATTCCTCACCCACGACAAGGAGTTTGCCCAGGAAGTGAACGAAACATTATTTATCCCCAATGCGGCTGATATGCGTTTTTGCTCGACCTGCTTCAAATCTCTAAAAGCTTTCAGCCATGTCCCCATAGAGATACACTCCATGACCATCCATGAAGGCGGGATATCAGGCGTGTTGTATTTGTTATAATATTGTATTGTGATCTCGTTCTTTTTGCTTGGAAGCTCACGCCTCAAAGTAGTACAAAAATCGTTTCTGCCCTGAAGAGTATTAAACAAGGCATCATCCATGAACCAGTGAGGCCCGTGAGCCATGGACATTTCATTGGATATGGCAGTGCGTATAGCCACCTCAATGCGTTCAATGGCGTCAAGGGTCAAAAGGCGGAGCTTTCTGTCGAACTTGTAAATATTCCAGATATCTTCATAGGTGGTTCCGGCGCGGAACGTGTGCGTAGCTGAGTCAAAAAAATATTTTCCATACCCCATCAGACGGTAGTAGCCGACCACATTCAAATGCCTTTCGGCTTTTTTGGCATCAGGAATCACCAGTCCGCGTGATTGCATCAATTGGACGAGGTCTGAAGAAGAATACGGCGGCTTATCGAACGGGCGTACAGGCATAGCTGACTCCAAAATAAAAAAGCCGCGTTGATATTCGCATTTCCTCCCGAGGAAGGAACTAAGCGCAACGCGGTCTGGTGAGGTACATATATTCTTTCATTGAGATGAAGTCAATATCCTCTTTCAAAAAGCACAAAATAAGGGGTTACATGCTTACCATGTAACCCCTTAAAATATATGGCGGAGAGGAAAGGATTTGAACCTTCGGCACCTTTTGAGTGCACACGATTTCCAGTCGTGCTCCTTCGGCCGCTCGGACACCTCTCCGCAGAAAGGGTGTGATAGCAAAAGGCTACGTCCTTGGCAAGCAAAAACTCGGGCGAAGAAAAATGCATCCGGCAATAATCCAAAGAATTTAGGAGGAAAGCGTTTATGCAGTGTTTTCTTGAAATCCCTTTATAATTTTCCAGTTTGGCATTAGTATATATAAATACACATAGAAAAGTCTTAACTCGCCGTCAGGCGGTTATATCATTTTCAAAAGAAAAATATATTTAATTTACTGATTGATTCGAGGGGAGCCCATGACAAACGGCCCTAACAACGAAGCCGGGCAGCTTCCGCCCAGCCAGCGGGATCTTGAGGTCCTGAAATACCGCTTCCGTCTTGCGGATATGGAAGATCCGGCCACGCAGGCCATCTTCAAATTCACGGAAAGCAGACTGCCGCGCGAAAATAGCGGTGCGCCAGCCTATTACAAAAAAGCCAGAAAAAATGACAGCCATGCGGTCAGCGCCCTGGACCCGGTCAACATCGTGCAAATGGAAATCAAACTGCCTTCCATGCCCACGGTGCTCACCGAATTGCAAACGGTCACCAGCAACGCCAATTCTTCGGCCAGACTGGTAGGTGAAGTCATTGCCAAAGATCCCAGCCTCACGGCCTGGGTGCTCAAGCTGGTTAACAGCCCCTTCTTCGGCTTTGCCGTAAAGGTGG
Source organism: Deltaproteobacteria bacterium (assembly GCA_031285295.1). Taxonomy (GTDB): domain Bacteria; phylum Desulfobacterota; class Desulfovibrionia; order Desulfovibrionales; family Desulfovibrionaceae; genus WRHT01. Next base: position 42,860 of record JAITWK010000038.1, read on the forward strand.
ATACCGTCACCCGCGCCGTCACCCTGCTTGGCGTTGAGCAGATCAAAACCCTGGCCATCGGCGGTATGCTGCAAAATATGATGGTCCGCCTGCCAGCCGATATCATCGATCTCGATTACTTCTGGCGGCACAGCATTGCCACGGCCCTGGCCGCCCAGAGCATCTGGAAGCTTATGGGACGCGAGGAAGGCGAGCGCCTGTTCGTAGCCGGGCTATTGCACGATTGCGGCATGTTGGCCCTGGCCTACACCACGCCGGATATGGCCCGCAGCCTGAACTCCATTTGCCGCGCCACGGGCCGTATGCGCTATCAGCTTGAGCAGGAACTGATTTCCTTTGATCACGCCCGACTGGGCGGCATGTTGCTGCACCGCTGGAATTTGCCTTTGCCTCTGGTCATGGCCGTGCTGCGCCACCATCAGGTGGAAGCGCCGGAACGCTATACAGAAGCGGCTGTCGTGCATCTGGCCGACATGCTTGCCATTGCCGTGGCCGGTGACTCGGAAAGCGATCTGGTGCCGCGCCTGGACCCGGAAGTATGGAACACCCTGGGCCTCACCATCCCCAACATCAACTTCGTGGCCGATGCGGTTATGGATCAACTGCACAGTTTCTGCTCGTTACTGAAGATTTGATTTTTATGGGTAGCTAAAACCATAAAGAAGTGGCCCTGGGGAAACAAACTTCCCCAGAGCCACTATTTTTTTATCCGCTAATCAAATCCTAGTCTTCGATAACGCCGATCCGCTTCGCAATCACCTTGGCGGCGGTGCGGCCAGCGCCCATGGCCAGAATGACCGTGGCCGCGCCGGTAACGATGTCGCCACCGGCAAACACATTGGGAATGGCTGTTTCGTTTTCTTCGTTAACTTCGATATAGCCGTATTTGTTCAGCTTGAGTTCCGGAGTTTCTTCCAGCAGCACGCGGTTGGCCTTGGTGCCAAGCGCGATAACCGCGAGGTCGGTATCCAGATAGGTGGTTTTGCCTTCCACCGGCTTGGGGCTGCGGCGTCCGGAAGCATCCGGCTCGCCAAGTTCCATCACCTGCAAGGTCACGCCCTTGAGGTTGCCCTTGTCATCGCCGTGGAACTCCATGGGAGCCACCAGCTCGGTCAAAATCACGCCTTCTTCTTCAGCGTGTTCCAGTTCTTCCTTACGGGCAGGCATTTCCGCCTTGGTGCGGCGGTAAACAATGCGCACGCTTTCCGCGCCCAGGCGCAAAGCCCAGCGGGCGGCGTCCATGGCCACGTTGCCCGCGCCAAACACGGTGACGTTGCGGCCGCGATAGGCCGGGGTGTCATAGTTGGGGAAGTCGTAGCCGCGTCCGAGGTTGATACGGGTAAGATATTCGTTGGCCGAAAGCACGCCGTTGAAGTTTTCACCCGGTACGCCGAAGAACTTGGGCAAACCGGCACCCACGCCAACAAACACGGCCTTGTAGCCCTGTTCGAACAGATCGGAAATACGGATGGTTTTGCCGCCCACGCAGTTGGTCTTGAATTCCACGCCCAGTTCGGTCAGGGCGTTCAGTTCCTTGTGCACAACACCCTGCTTGGGCAGACGGAATTCCGGAATGCCGTAAACCAGCACCCCGCCCATTTCGTGCAGAGCTTCGAACACGGTCACTTTGACGCCACGCGCTGCCAGATAGCCTGCCACGGTGATCGAAGAAGGCCCGCCGCCGATACAGGCGACTTTGACATTCGGGTCGGTCAGGCGGCAGGTGATTTCACCCATCTGGCCGCAGGCGTCCAGAGCGATGAAATGGTCGGCCACAAAGCGCTCCAGGCGACCAATGGCCACCGGGTTCTGCTTGGCGTTCAGAACGCACTGGCCTTCGCACTGATGTTCCTGCGGGCAAACCCGGCCGCAAATGGCAGGCAGGCTGTTGGTGCTTTTAATGATGCGAAAGGCTTCGTCCAGGTTGCCTTCGGCAATGGCGGCAATAAATTGCGGAATCGGCACTTCCACCGGGCAACCGCCAACGCAGCGCGGCTTTTTGCACTGGATGCAGCGCTTGGCTTCGGACACAGCTTCTTCGAGGCTGTAGCCCAGAGCCACTTCCTTGAAGTTGGTGATCCGCTCCGCCGCATCCTGGCAGCGCATTTCAACACGAGACTTGGCCGGGGATATATTAGTTGCGTTACTCATGGCTTTGGCACCTGCAAGTATATTGATCGTAAGAAGTTTTTTCCTGAGCCTTCAAAGAGGCCAGGCGCTGCGTCAGTTCGGCGAAGTCAACCTGGCTGCCGTCAAATTCCGGGCCGTCCACGCAGGTGAAGCGAGTTTTTCCGCCCACGCTAACGCGGCAGGCACCGCACATGCCGATGCCGTCAACCATCATGGAGTTCAGGCTAACCGTGGTTTTGATACCGAAAGGATCAACCGTTTTGACAACGGCGTTCATCATCGGAACCGGGCCAATGGCGACCACTTCCTTGACGTTTTTGTCACCGGTCAGGCGCTTGGCCAGCACTTCGGTAACCAAGCCCTTTTCGCCCACGCTGCCGTCATCCGTGGCAATAAGCACTTCCGGGCAAAAAGACTGCAATTCTTCGCGGAAAAGCAGCAGATCGGCGCTACGCGCACCGATTACGGCCACCACATGGTTACCGGCTTCATGATGCCCCTTGGCGATATGGTGCATGGCCGCGATGCCGGTACCACCACCAACGCAAACCACGGTACCGACCTTTTCAATGTGGGTAGCCCGGCCCAGCGGACCGCAAAGGTCGGCGATGCTGTCGCCAGCCTTCATGCTGTTCAACACGGCTGTGCTCTTGCCCATGACCAGAAACACGATGCTGATGGTTCCGTTTTTCTTGTCGGTGTCAGCTATGGTCAGGGGAAAGCGCTCACCTTTTTCGTCAACGCGCAGCATGACAAAGTTGCCCGGCTTGGCGGCGGCGGCGATTTCAGGCGCATCCAGCACCATCAGGCTCGTCCGCCCGGGAATAAGCTCTTTCTTGTGCAAAATCTTAGATGGCATCAGCGACTTCTCCATAAAGTATGAATTTTGATGATTAAAATTAGCAAGTTCCAAAACGATACAAACAGAAACAATGCGGCAGCTATATCACAATCCAAAAAAAGGACAACTTTAATACTCTCCAAATTCGAGGCTGGAAAACATTTTCAATCAGCGCTCCAATTCAAAGCCGACAACGCTTGCGGTGCCTGGATAACCCTCCTTGCAAAGCCCTTCATCCCATAAATAATTTTGCACTTTCCACCAGTTCATTTCAGGCAGCACCCTGACGGCCCGGCGCACAGCAGCGGCCAACCCGGCATCGTCCAGGCTACGCGCCGCCAGCAAACGCAAAACTTCCTCTTCCAGCAACGCGGCTGCACGGGCCTTAACCGGCCCGGAAGCTCCAAGGCCGCGCATGATCGCGGCGGCCTGATCCAGGTTATCGCTGTAGTCACCTGACGCAGTATCATGACAAAATGAGGCATCCCCCACCTGGTAGTGCCTGCTTTTGTCGTCAGACAAGGAAGGCGAGTTTTCGGCGATGGGAGTGTGCTCTTCTCGCACTTGACCAGAGCCGAAAACGCTGCCTGACGCAGTATCACGACAAAATGAGGTACTACCCAAATAAAAACAGGCCAATGGCAGATATGGCAACAGCTCCGCCCAGCATTCCTCGGAATGCCAGGTTACCTGTCCTTCTTCAAACTTTTGCAGGTTGGAGACGCAATGAGCCAGAGCTAGCGAGCGTTCCGTTGCCCCAAGCCGGGCCGCGCGCCGCACCAGTCTGATGTTCAAAAAGTCGTGCAGATGGCGGGCCAGCCCCAAACTGGAGCGTCGGGACGCGCCTTCACCAGTCTGTTCACCTGTCCGCTCAGCCATCAACTGGGCACGGCCCAACAGAACCGGCGGGGTGCCTTGCTCCTGCGCCCAACGATGCGGCAGCAGGCCGGACCATGCACACTCGATGCCGGTTGCCGCTTCCGGAGTGCTGATAACCGCCCGCCCGGAGACCTGATCGGCAAACTGACCGGAAGCCTTGCCAGCCTCCGGGGAAGGGCCGCACTCTATGCCATCAAGCCGTACCCGCAAGGCCGGGTAATCCATACTAACCTCACCGTGACAGTTTTCCGGCAACAGGTCGTCGCAATAGGCGTGCAAATAGCTGAACAGGCAAAGGCTGGCCTCATCCTGACGGCTGGGCAGCACCCGCCGGATAAAAACATCCCGCCCGCTCCCCTCTTCCGGCTTGTTGGAGAAAGCGGCGGACAGAATTTTCTCCACCCTTTCCTGCAAGTCCGGGCCGCCGGTCAGGCGGCAAAATTCCATGGCACGCAGGGCGAAGCTCAAGGCTTTTACCGGCTCGATGCGCGAAATATCGTCAAAAAACCAGGCGCAACTGGCAAAGGCGGCCAATCCATTTTCCTGCATACGCAAAAGCCGGTGCGCGGTTTTCCCGTCAGCTTCCAGCAAATGCCGGGCCGCGAACTCGGCGGATTTGGAGTGATCCGCCAGTACCTGCCCGAATTCCAGCAGAGCGGCTTGCGGATCTTTGAATACCGCCTTGCCTGCCGTAAAGAAATGCGCATCCAGGGCTGTTTTCACTTCGTTCATGGCCTGGCGCAAAGGGGCACGCCAGCGCTGGTTCCAGCCGGAATGCCCGCCATCGGAGCAGCCGCAATCCGATCGCCAGCGTTCCACACCGTGAGCGCAACTCCATGATGAAGGCTCCAGCAACCTGGCCCGCCAGGTTGGCGGATTCTGCTCCAGATAAGTCGCAAAATTGGTCAGTTCCAGCCCGTCGCGCCCCTGGCGGCCTTGTTCCAGCACGTAGGCCAGGGACATTTCGCCGAACTTGCTGTGATGCCCGTAGGTTTCACCATCCGTAGCCATGCTGAGGATGCCGCCCTCGGTGCAATCGCGCTCCGCCGCCCGGCGCAGATGCTGCCAGAAGCGTTCGCCATCAGATAAAAGCCCTTCAAAAGCCACGGCCTGAGCCAGACTGCCGTGATAGAAAAATACGGCCATCTCACGGCCCGAAGGCAATTCCAGACTATAGGGGCGGCTGATATCAAGAGCGCCGGAAACAGGCGCGAATTCCTGCCCCGGCGCGGCCACTGCCGCCGCCTGATAAGGCGAAAGACTGACAAAGCGGATGCCTTCGGCGGCCAGCGCTTCCAGGCTGGCGGTATCCACGGCGCATTCCGAAAGCCACATGCCTTCGGCAACACGCCCGAAACGGCGCTCAAAATCATCAAGCGCCCAGCGCACTTCCAGCTTTTTATCCAAATCCGAAGCCAGCGGCATGATCACATGATGATAGATCTGGGCCATGGCATTGCCGTGCCCCCAGCGGCGCAGGCTGACCGCGTCAGCTTCAATGATGCGTTCCAGCACTTCCGGAGCCTCGCGCTCCAGCCAGTGCAGCAGGGTCGGCCCGATGTTAAAGCTGATCCACTCGTAGCAATTGACCAGATCCGTTATGCCGCCGCTGTTGCTCAGTCTGCGGGCCCAGGCCAATGGCGCGTAACTTTCGCACGTGATACGCTCGTTCCAGTGGCGCATGGGCGCGGCGCTGGCTTCGCTGAAAATGCGGCCCAGCCAGGGGTCCTCGCGCGGGGGCTGATAAAAATGGCCGTGGATACATACTTTTCTGCTCATGCTGGCTCCTTCTTGGTAGTGCCACTTTACCCCTAAGCCGGTTTGGTTACAATGACGTTGCTGAATTCTGATTGCCTTGCCAAATAGCGCCATCGTGTTTATAGTTGGATATATTATAACACGATTTTTGCTTATGTTATGGCAAACAACAAACAAGCTTTGAGGAGCAGAAATTTTATGACCGACAAGTACTTCCGCCCCCAGGCAAGAGTGGCTACAGCGCAAAGTCAGGCTTTGACCAACGCCTTTTTGCGCGGCGTATATCTTTGGATGGGTCTGGGGCTGGCCGTAACCGCTGTGGTATCCTGGTATGTTTCCGGCAGCTACGCCATCATGAACGCCATTTACAGCAGTTCCGTAATGCCCATCGTGCTGCTCGTTGCCTGGTTCGGCCTAGCCATGGGCATAAACGCGGCCATCAGCAGAATTTCCGGCGGCACGGCCACCGCTCTGTTCATGCTGTTCAGTGCGCTTACCGGCGTTACGCTGGCTCCGATTTTCATCGTTTACACCTCATCGTCCATTGCCGCCACTTTCGCCTCCTGTGCGGGCATGTTCGGTGCCATGAGCGTATATGGGCTGGTGACCAAGCGTGATCTGACCAGTTGGGGCAGCTTCCTGATCATGGGCCTGGTCGGTGTGATCATTGCCTCGATCGTGAATATGTTCATGCAGTCCGAAGCCATGCACTACATCATCGGCTATGTGGGCGTGATCGTCTTCCTCGGCCTCACCGCCTACGATACCCAAAAGCTGCGCGACATGGGCGACAGCGCCCCCATGGACGATGCTACCGCCCTGCGCCGTGGCACCATTCTGGGCGCTTTGACCCTCTACCTGGACTTTATCAACCTCTTCCTGATGCTGCTGCGTATTTTTGGCGACAGACGCTAAAAAAATGTAGTAACTACAGAAATTACAGCTTTAATGTTTATAGGGGGAGGCACTGCCTCCCCCTATTTTTGTGCAAAAGCTTATTTGCAACTAGCACCGAACCTATTTACCTGATTAGCGCTCTCAAACCAAGCATTCCTGCAGAACCTGTAAAACATCCGGCAGATCCAGCGGCTTGCCCAAATGCTTTGTCATGCCTGCCTCCAGGCATTTTTCTATGTCCTCACGAAATACGTTGGCTGTCAGGGCAATAATCGGTATCGCCGCAGCGCGTTCCGTGCCAAGCGCCCGTATCTGCCGCGTGGCTTCGTAGCCGTCCATTTCGGGCATCTGCACATCCATAAGGATCACGCTGTATCGTTCAGGATTGGCGGCGAACATATCCACGGCCTCGGCCCCGTTTACCGCGCAGTCTATGCACAGTCCGGTCGGTTCCAAAAGCGTAAGCACTATTTCGCGGTTTATTTCCACATCTTCCGCCAGCAGAATGCAATGACCTTCAAAGACTGATGCGGATACCCCCAACGCGTCAACATTTTCCGGCTCGGGCATACTGAGGAATTCATCTCCCCCGCGTGCCAGGCAAACGGTAAAAGAAAAGACCGCGCCTTTTCCAAGTTCCGACTCAACACTGATGCTGCCGTCCATCATCTCGATGATGCTTTTTGAGATGACCAGCCCCAGGCCTGTGCCGCCATATTTGCGAGAGGTACTGGCTTCCGCCTGTTCAAAGGCGCTGAACAGGCGGCTTTGCTGCTCTGCGCTAATACCGATGCCGGAATCACTAATTTCGATGCGCAGCGTGCAAATTCCGCTTTTTTCAGACACGAATTTTGCGCGCAGGTTGATATCACCACCTTCCGGCGTAAATTTGACCGCGTTAGTGAGCAAATTTATAATAACCTGGGTAAGACGCTGCGCATCGCCAATCAGAACACGCGGAATGGCGGGATCGATATTAACGGTAAAATGCTGTTTCTTTTCATCAATGCGGAAATTTATGACATCCACAACCCGCTGGATCATTCTCTCGAATATAAATTCTGTGATCGACAGCTTGTATTTATTGGCTTCTATTTTGGATACATCCAGAATATCGTTAATGACGCTCAGAAGATGCGTTGAGGCATCCTGCACTTTTTTTAGCGAGTAGTTCTTTCGCTCAACATCCGTAATGGAAAGGCCAATGGAGGTCATGCCGATAATAGCGTTCAGCGGCGTGCGTATTTCATGGCTCATATTGGAGAGGAAGCTGCTTTTTGCGCGGTTGGCCTGCTCGGCCTTAAGTCTGGCTTCTTCTATCTCCGTAACATCGGTAGTCACGATAATGTAGCCAATACGGTTTCCATCCTGTTCGGCAAGATAGTGCGCAATTCCTTTATAATAACGCCCGCTATCCTTGTTGCACAGCACTTCAGCCTCCCTGTCCTCATGCAGGGCTATAATAGGATCATATTTTGAACCTGATGTATACATGGTAAAGTCATCATATGAAGAACCGATAATTTCATCCAAGGTCTTGTCGATGATATTCAGCGCATAGTCATTCATATAGATAATCTTGCGCGACATATCGATAATCGAAAGCGGCTCGTTGACGCTGCGCACAATGCTGTCCGCCATTTCATTCAGGGAATCGGCAAGGGTACCGAACTCATCCTTGGCATCCGAACGCATGCGGAACTGCCTTTGCCCGGAGCGGAAGCGCGAGATGCTGTCGATCATCTGCCTGATGTTGTCTGTCAGATATGAGGACAGTACAATCGCCATCAAAATGACCAGCAGAACCAGGACGAAGCTGGCACCAACAAGCCGGGCAATATTCTGCAGCATATTGGAATTGATTGTATCGGTAAGCTTTTCCTGCATTTCGCGGGCAGGGGCGGTAAAATCTTCAATACCTGCGCCAATGGTTACAATGGCAAAGCCGCGCTTTGAGCCGTTCTGGTTTTCCGGCGCGTATTGCCCGGTATAATACGGGATCGCGCCTGCGGTTGTCGGCTTGTAAAGGCCGCTCCAGAGTATGTAGAACGAACCGGAACCGCCGTTTTCCGTAAGGTTCATCCAGCCGGTACATTGGGGGGCGTTGTTCAGATAGCGCCCATCCAGGCCGACAAAACCGGCTTTGGTCAGCGCAGCCGCAGGGGTTTTGTCACGTGACTGATAATCACGAATCGGATTGCCTGCCGCGTCGTTGGCAACATTGCCCTGCGCGTCTTTCAGTATTTTTTCGCCGAACTGCGGCAATATATCCCTGTTGTCGATATTTTTTTCAAGGAAGGCGCCCCAGCTTGTCCCTGCCGGGTTCGGGGAAAGCTCGTTCCAGGCGGGGTTAGCGGCAAGCCAGGCCGCGCCGCCGTTGGCATACCACTGATAATAGGGCGAATCCGGCGCAGGCACGGGCTTTCCATCCACGAGTACGGGAATTTTTTTACCGCTCCCGTCTTTCAAAAATCCACCATTGGCGTAATCACGCTTGAACTCGGCCGGTCCTTCCAGCCACGGCACCTGCGGCTCGCCAGTAAGCGGATTGTATCCGACAATGGAATGATGCCTCGGGTGGGCGATGCTGCGGCATTTATAGTCCCAGATAAACGCGTAGTTGCCGCCAAACGCGTCAGGCAGCCGGGTATAGCGCTCAAACATGGGGGTAATGTAGTCAACCAGTTCCATGATATGATCATGGTTAAGAGCCATGGTTGCATAGCCAATAATCGCGCCGGTGTTATCCGTGACCGGCGTGGCCCAGCGTACAATACCCTCGAAACGCTGGCCAACCGGGTTTTCTTTGCCGGAATAGGCCTGTTTTTTGGCAACCTCAATAAACTCTTCTGGCGGCAAATTTCCAATTTCCACCAGGAGGTCGCGGTTCGGGTGCGGTACGCCGGAAGGCGGGTTTGCGGGTAAGGCTTTCAAAACTTCCGGCGCATACATGCCGATATAGTTTGTGCCTACATAAGCGCCAATCACGTCTGATACATAAATTTCGCCGGGCTTCAGCTTTTTGAGTTCGCTAAAATAGTTCTCCGCCTTGATATAGGTATTCATCCGGTCCGAAACATTTATTTTGTTCGGGTTCAGGGGGTAATTCTTTTTTGCGGAATCCGGCGCGACATATTTCCATACTTCATTGCCGCTCAGATCAATAAAGGCAACCTCATCATACAGCGGCACGCTTTTATAGTAGCTTTCAAAAAACTCGGGCGCTCTGTTATGATAGGTACTGCCGTACAGCACATCGTCATTTTCCCTGTTTGTGGAAATATTCGTCATATCGTCAGCGGCATGCGGATTTTTTTCCACCCATGACCTGCCGTCCGCCGCAAGTACCCACTCGCCAGGCTGCACCAGGTTGCCGTTTCTATTTTGGGAAAATGTCCTGTACGCTGCGTCAGAAGGCGTAAGGCTTGCAAGCAGCAGCATATCCTGATCGCGCTGATGCAGAAAATGCGCAATATCCCTGGTGGTATCTGTGGTCAGCCGCTCGATATTTCTTCTGGCTCCGTCATTCAGCGCTTTTGTGGCATCATCAATGGCAATGTCCCGCAATATGTCGCCGAGTGAAGCAATTTGATGCAAGGCGATAACCGTAAGCAAGGCTATGGGGATAACCTTTACCGCAAGAAAGATCACAATGAGCTTCGGGCGCAGCCTCAAATTTACTTTATTCAATATCCGCCCTAAGCCGCTCAAATGACTTGCTGTATTTGTTTTCATATTTTACCTGTTTTCATATTCCATGCTAGCGGCAACAATTCGCTATCTTTGCTGTCCGGTTTACCGGAATACAAAAAATTCAAAATCTTAACAAGATAAGGCGCAAATGGCTTGCGAGGCATAAAGCCTCACAAAAGTATGTTTGGTTTAAGTCATCATAACATACTCTTTTTCGAGGCGCTATCGCTCATTACACGGCCATGCAGAGGACAATACAACAGCATATGTGAAATACTTGAAATTTTATTGCTTGCGTTAGAACAATTAAGGCTATGCTTGCCGGTTGCCAGCAAGGCCAGGTTAAAATACCGCCCGGCATCTCTTATCTGGCACCGCTTACAGTAAAACCTGGCACTATCGCGTGGCGTTCTTTTTTGACGTCCATTACAAGCAATGATACTTGTATTTTTAAATGGACCACCGCAAAGCCCAAAATACTCTCTCCCCGTTGCTTAAGCCCTTATCGCTTGGTTATGCAGCTGCCATGCGCCTGCGTGCCTCGGCCTATGCCAACGGCTTGCATGAAAGCCGCAAACCTACCGGCTTTTGCCTCTCGGTAGGCAATGTTTCCTGGGGCGGCAGCGGCAAAACTCCGCTAACCGGGCAACTGCTTGCCTGGGCAGCCGAGACTGGATTAAAAACAGTCGTGCTTACGCGCGGATATGGCGGCAAGGCCCCGGCGCATCCTTTACTGGTAGGGGCAGACACTCCGGCTGCCGCCTGTGGCGACGAGCCGCGCATGCTGGCCGACCAGCACCCGGAGGCGGCCATTATCGTCGATCCGGTACGCAAACGCGCTTTGGCTCTGGCCGAAGCCGAGCTGCAACCGGATCTTTATATTCTGGATGACGGGATGCAGCATCTGGCCGTGCAGCGGGATCTCAATCTGACGCTGCTTACGCCGGAGGATCTGACAAGTGGCTGGAATCGCGTTATCCCGGCCGGTTCCTGGCGCGAAGACCAGACGGCTTTAAAAAGGGCCGATGCTTTTATGCTGCGTGCCTCCGAACAGGATTTCCCATCCATAGCCGCTATCGCCGCCGAGCGGCTGGCAAAATACGAAAAACCGCTGTTCAGCTTTGATTTGAAACCGCTGGCCCTGTTGCCGCTTGCCGCTCCGCTCAGACAAACGCCAGCAACAGCCCCTCCCGCGACTACACCGGCCCGGCATGGCGCCCAGCCATCTGACAATAAAACCGAACCTGCGGTCAATAATTTGAGTGACCGCCCCTACGCCCTGTGTACGGCTGTAGGTACGCCGGATTCCGTACGGCGCAGCGTTACTGAATTTACCGGCAGAGCACCGCAGCGCGAATTCATCTTCCCGGATCATTACGCTTACCGGGCGCAAGACCTCGCGGACATGAGCCTGGCCAGGCTCCCTCTGGTAACCACGGCCAAGGACGCCGTAAAGCTCAGACCGTTGCTGTCCGGCTTTCCGGACCTGGAAATACTGGTTTTACAGGCCGGGGTAGTTTTCGGGCCGACCTTGTTTACCTATGCCTTGAAGGATATTCCGGGGGATACTTTGAGGCCGGGGCCAGACGAAGACGCAGTCCCGCTTTTCCGGCGCTGGCTGGCCGGGCGGTTTCAGGGTTTTATGTCGCAAAAGAATAAAACAAGCTGAATTTATTGTTGAATTTTTATTATAATTAGAGTAACAAATTGGCGGGGCATCCTCCGAGTTTCAGAACAAGGAGGTGCCGCTTATGGAGCAGCATTTTCTGCACGACGTTCTGTCCGCAATTGTGGCTGGCGTTGTCGTGGCCTGGATAGTCAAACGGTTTATTAACCATTAAAACGTTTCAGGCCCCGCAGGAGTGATCTTCCATACGGGGCCTGAAACTTGTACCAACAAAGTACAGGGGGATGCCCTTGGGTCGGGGAGAGTTTGCAGCTCAAACCGGCCCTCTTCTTTTTTACATAAGCCCTTCACACCAAAATGGCAAGCCAGGAACGTGATTTGTTATATATCCGGCAAACTACTTCACTGGCTTATCAGCGGACTGGTCAGCGGACTGGTCAGCGGGCTGGTCAGCCGTCTTGGGGGCCGTCCTGACCCCCGGCCTGCCGGTCTGACCTCTGGCGCCCTGCGGATGGGGGGTGGTTCCGCGCACTGCTCGCCTGGCACCTCGGCGGGCGTTACGCTCCTTTTCCATCTTTTTGGCGCGTTCGGCTGCCCGTTTGGCTTCTTCCTGCCGCGCTTTCTCAAAAGTTTTTTCCCGCACTTTTTCAAAACCCAGAATAGTCCAGAAGCACGATACAGCCAGCGACACGCAGCTTACCACGAGTATGGCCGCTTTTTGAATCGCCCACTGCTCCTCGACAAATACCCTGGAAATCCAGTCCAGGCCTATCTTGTCGCCATAAAAAATCAGCAAAGGGAAAATGACCAGTATCAAAGCCAGACCGGCGATCTCCATCCAGAGGAATTTTTTGATCACAATCAGCGCGAAAAGAGTGCCGTCGCGCACAATACGCAAAAGCTTCAGGCGCTTTTCCAGCTTGATGATGCGCTCTTCCTCCTGCACGCTCAATTCCTGCGCCCTGCGAAACACGTCCGGCGTACGTAGATTGCTGGTCAGCACCCAGTTGATATTGGCCGCGCAATGGTTGTAATTGCGGTTAAACTCAACCAGGATGCGGGGAAAGGGGAACCAGGCCGCTTCGTCACGAATAATGCCCAGGCGCATCACGAAATTGCCGAAACGCTCCTTGAACACCTTGCTTTCGTGAGTGATTCTGGACTGCATGTCCTTTTCCAGAGCCGCCCGGCCGCGTATGACCATCATATGCGGCACAAAGTTCTCCACGCTGCTTAAATCCGAAAGCTTGTCCAGTCTGGTTTTGGCCTGCACAAAAAATTCATTCTCCGGCACGAACCAGCTTTGAAGATCGCCAAGCAACGCGCCAAGACCGGCTTTTTCCTCCTTGAGGCGCAGAGTGTTTTCCTCCCAATACCGGGAAAGAAATTCCCTCACCGCCGTGGCCCCGCGCTCTATTTCCGGGTCCAGCAACAACCAGTTGAAAAAATTCGGATCTTTCTCAATCAACTCTTTGATATACAGATCAATCTGGTTGATAAAACCGCTCTTGATCAGGCAGATAAGCTTGCGATATCCGGCTTCCAGCCAGGTCGGCGCGGCTTCCCGCATTTTGTCGTAATTAACTCCGGCCTCGGTGTAGTGCCCCTGATATTCATCCAGGCGGCCCAGCAGCAAAAGATGCCAAGCCTGCATAAGACCGGGCTGACTCAGCAGCATGGCGTTTTCCCAGCTTTCTTTGGCTTTTTTGAAATCGCCCAGCTCCATGGCTACAAAGCCGTGTACGGAAAAAACACGCGCATCGCGCGGAAACCGCACACGCAAGGTATCCAGTTCCTTGTCCAGAGTGCGGCGGTCCCGCTCGCGCATGTTCTGCAAAAAGGCCCACATGGGGCTGTCGTCTTCGCCCTTGAGGTCGCGCAGAGACTGCGGGTAATTTTTGCCGCGCACTCGCCACATCTGCGGGGCGGAGCGCAGTTGCATATTGGCGCATACGCCGTAAATGCCGCGCGTCATAAGACCGGCTTTGTCCTCGCCTTGCAAAAGAGCTTCCAGGCTGCCCGGATCCCGTTCCAATCGGGCATTGATCTCGTCTGTGCCATCGCGCATGGTTTTAACGTCGCAAGCGGCAATCTTGCTCCAGATGCCGTAATCCGGATCGGTCAGCGGGCGGCTGGGGCAGTTCGCGCTCTCATGACTGCGCTGCCCGCAATAGAAACAATGTTTGTGCTGTCCGTAAATCATAGCGCCGGGAGTCAGTGCGGGCAGCAGATATTCCGGGGAACGCTCGGCGGCGAGGCTGATGGAACACCAGGATTCCGGCGTTTTTTTGCCCAGCCCCAGGTAAGATTCATGGATTTCAAACTCGCCACCCAGCAGCACGGCATCAGACAGGGCCAGATAGGGCGAATCCGGCATCATGGAAGACCAGTCCAGATCCAGCTGCTTGTACATCTCATTGTTGAAAGGCACACCCTTGCTGTCAATAAAAGCCATTACGCAGGGCCAGTATTTGACGCCGCCTTCATCAACCTTAAGACGGTGAACCAGGCTGAGATAATCATGACACCACTGTTTAAGCTGACGCAAAGAGGCCAGCGGCATCATCAAAAAATTGTCATGCACCAGATGACGCAACTTGTTGCGTTGCAGGATATTATCCATGCGCTCATAAAAATCGCGCCAGCCGATTTGAAAATTCTTGTCCTGGTGCGTGGAAACCGGACGCAAAACACAGTACCAGTTATGCAGCGGTTTGTAGCTTGGCCGCTGATCCGCCACCACCTGACGCCAGGGGCGGGCGCTGAAACCTTTGGGAGGCTCAATTTCGTTGAAACTGAGGCTGGAGAGAGCGCTGTTTTGCGGAATGGCGTCAGCACTGGCATAAATGGTAAACTTGGCCGGTTCGGGCAAATTCTGCGACCAAAGTTCTTCGGCTATGCTGATCTGATATTGGTTACGCGACGAGCATTTAATATCGGCTTTGAAAAGCTGTATGATGACGGAAAGACTATTGAATTGCGCCCAGACGCCAAGCTTGGCGCAGGCCAGAAAAACATCCAGCGAAAAGAAAAACCAGAGCGCCTGATGGCTGTCGGACAACACCTTTATGCCGCCGTAATCCTCAAGAGTCTGGAAGAAAACCGGATTGGCCTCCCCTTCCCATACGGTCCAGAGTCCGTAGCCGGAGCTTTCCAGCAACAGATCGCCGATTTCCTTATTTTGTTCGCGTAAGTTTTTCAGAGCTGTCATTAAAAAATTCCCGTTCGTTTTTTGCGCAACACAAAATTTCTATGCAATTTATATACCTTTTTAGCGGGTTTGGCAAAATGATAACTTGGACAATGCGGGCTAAATAGTTACTTGACAACAAAACACTCCTTGCATTAGACAAGGGGACTAAAATGCTGAAAGGCATATATAAGCCGGAGTGGTGGAATTGGTAGACGCAGCGGACTCAAAATCCGCCGAGGGTAACCTCTTGCGAGTTCGAGTCTCGCCTCCGGCACCAGAATTTCAACGCCCGCCCAACGGCGGGCGTAGGCAATTTTGAGGGCAGAAGCAATTTTTTGCGCCTTTGCGGGCGCGGGCAATTTTTGCGTAGACAGCTTTGAGCGGCGGGACAATGTTTGACAATCTTTCCGACAGACTGAACGGAGTATTCCGCAAGCTCGGCGGCAGGGCGCAACTGGATGAGAAAAACATCCAGGAAGGCCTGCGCGAAGTGCGTCTCGCTTTGCTTGAAGCCGACGTAAACTTCAAGGTTGTCAAAGAATTTACCGACAAAGTGCGGGAGCGCTGCCTGGGCGTGGAAGTGGGCAAGTCCCTTACCCCCACCCAGCAGCTTGTCAGCGTGGTCAACGAGGAACTTACCGCCATATTGGGCGGCGAGACCGAAGGGCTGAACCTGCGTGGCAAGGCTCCGCACGCGATCATGCTGGTCGGCCTGCAAGGTTCGGGTAAAACCACCTCGGCGGCCAAACTGGCCAACTGGCTGAAAGGCCAGGGCCACCGCCCCTATCTGGCCCCGGCCGACGTTTATCGCCCGGCGGCCATTGAGCAGCTTGCCACCCTGGCCGAACAGCTTGAACTGCCCTGCTACCCTTCCAGCACCTCCATGAAGCCGGTGGATATCGCGCTAAAAGCCATGGACGCCGCCAGAGAAGCCGATTGCGACGTAGTACTGCTGGATACCGCTGGCCGCCTGCATATCGATCAGGAACTGATGGACGAGCTGGTGGCCCTTAAGGATGCCGCCGCGCCCAAGGAAATCCTGTTCGTGGCCGATGCCATGACCGGCCAGGAAGCCGTCACCGTTGCCGAAGCTTTTGACAAAGCCCTGGACATCAGCGGCGTAATCCTTACCAAAATGGATGGCGATGCCAGAGGCGGCGCGGCCCTTTCCATCAAGTCGGTAACCGGCAAAAGCGTCAAGTTCGTGGGCCTGGGCGAAAAAATTTCCGAAATGGAAATCTTCCACCCGGACCGCGTGGCCGGGCGCATTCTCGGCATGGGCGACGTGCTCACCCTGATTGAAAAAACCCAGGGAGCCATTGAGCAGGACGAGGCCGAAGAACTGGCCCGCAAGATGCAAAAGGCCGAGTTCGACTTTGAAGATTTTCGCGTCAATATGCGGCGCATCAAAAAACTGGGTTCGCTTGACGGAATTTTAAAGATGATCCCCGGCCTCGGCGGCCTGCGGGAAAAACTTGGCGCGGCTCAGACTCCGGAAAAAGAGCTGGCCCGCACCGAAGCGATCATCAACTCCATGACCCGGCAGGAACGGCATACCCCCAAGATTATCAATGCCGCCCGCAAGAGCCGTATCGCCAAGGGAGCCGGCGTTACCGTGGCCCAGGTTAACCAATTGCTCAAGCAGTTCGAAGCCATGCGCGGCATGATGCAGAACATGATGGGCGGCAAAGGCAAGGCTGGCAAAGGCTTGCCGCGCAGGCAGAGCATGCCTGGCCTTCCCGGCGGGCGTATGCCCGGACTGCCCGGTGGCATGGGCGGGCTTGGCGGCATGAGCGGAATGCCCGGATTGGGCGGAATGAGCGGCATGCCTGGACTAAGTGGACTGAATGGGAGTCAAATGCCCGAAGAAGCCACTGGTGGCGCGCTTTCCAAGACCGCGCAGAAAAAGAAAAAACAGATGCGTAAAGCCCAACGCAACAAAAAGCGTTGAGCATTAAAATTTTGCTTACTGAGGAATGAGCAATTATCCTTGCTCTTTTTTTGTCAAATAAATATGAATAATCAATAGTCAGGAGTGAACAATGGCAGTCAAAGTTAGGCTTACCCGTTCCGGCAGCAAAAAGCGTCCCTTCTACCGCGTGGTCGCCATCAACGGCGGCACCCGTCGCGATGGTCGCCCGCTGGAATTCCTCGGGTACTACAACCCCATGACCAACCCGGCGGAAATCAAGCTTGAACGCGAAAAAATCCAGAAATGGCTGGATTTGGGCGCCGAACCCTCCGAAACGGTTCGCAGCCTGCTCAAGCAAACCGCCGAGTAACGCTTCCGGGTTGAAGGGGCTTCCCGTGCCCGCGCAGCATTATTGACGCCGCCGGTTTCACTTCGGACCTGGAGCAGATTGACCTTGAAACAGCTTTGCAGGCACCCCTTGCAAAGCCTGGGCGATTCTCCGAAGTTGACCTGCTCTGAAGCATTTTGCTCTGTGGCAGATACTGTAAAAGTGCGCGAGGTACTCCATGCTGAAGGAACTGGTTGAATTCACGGCAAAATCTCTTGTGGACAAACCTGCTGATGTGCAAGTTACCGAAATCGAGGGCGAGCAGACAACAGTGATTGAACTGCGGGTCGCAAAAGAAGATCTCGGCAAGGTAATTGGAAAGCAGGGCCGCACGGCCCGGGCCATCCGTACCATCCTGGGCGCTGCGGCCAGCAAGGAAAAAAAGCGTTGCGTGCTTGAAATATTGGAATAAATGCGCTCAAGCAACACGGGTAATCAACATAGCCCTGCCCCTGGCAAGCTTCCGGAACTGATCGAAGTTGGCCGGGTGGTCAAGGCTCATGGCATTCGCGGCGAACTCTGCCTGGACTACCAGGCAGAGTCGTTGCGTTTACTCAAAGATTTCATATATCTGCGCGGCGGTTCAGCTCTGGCTGGTGCGCCCAAAGCCGCTGGCACGGTAAAATACAAAATCCTGTCCATGCGGCAACACCAGGGACGCCCCTTGCTTTTGCTTGAGGGCGTGGCCGATCGCAACGCCGCCGAACTTTTACGCAACTTCGCCGTGCTGGTGCCGCAAAGCCGTCTGCCCAAACTCAGGCCGGATGAAGTTTTTTTAAGCGAATTGCCCGGCCTGCGCGTACTGGTAAGACAGGCTGACGGCCCGGACGAATTTTTGGGCACGCTGGCCTCGGTAGACGAGGTGGCCGGTCAGGAAATCTGGACCATTAACGGCCCAAACGATCGTGAAATTCTTCTTCCGGCCAACGAACAGTTTGTGCTGGCCATAGACCTGGAGCGCGGCGAAACCGTAATCGACCCGCCGCCCGGCCTGCTGGAACTCTATCTGGGCTAGGGAAGCGCTGATTTATTCCGTTTGAGCTACGTCAGACTGCGCTTTTTCTCCGGGGGAAGGCCAAAAGAGGCCATCCCCCATCGTAAAATCTTGTCATCCTTGTCAAACGAAAAACTTAGCGCTTCCCAAAAGCATTAATCAATGGTTATCTGGGGCCTGCTTACCTTGAAAATCAACATTATCACTCTTTTTCCGGAATTTTTCCAGGGACCGCTTTCCTCCGGGCTGATGCAACGGGCCGTGGAAAACGGCCTGGTTGAATTCAACTTCATCAATCCACGCAACTTTACTGACGACAAGCGCCAGACGGTTGACGACCGCCCCTATGGCGGCGGCCCCGGCATGGTGATGCTTTTGCAGCCCCTGACCCGCGCCCTGCGCTCGCTTGGGCATGGCGCTGCCGGACATATACCCGCCGAACACGACCCTGCTGAACAGTTGCCCGCCAGCCCCAGTGCTGACGAGGGCGGCTTTGCTGAACACAGTTCCGGCAACGCTTCGGGACGGCTGCTCTCCATGTCCCCGCAGGGACGCCCGCTTACGCAGGCCCTGGTACGCGAACTGAGCGCAGAAAAGGAACTCACCCTGATCTGTGGCCGTTACGAAGGTTTTGACGCCCGCCTGAATGATCTTTTCGATTTGGAAGAAGTTTCGCTGGGCGATTTTGTTCTCAACGGCGGAGAAACCGCCGCCCTGGCGGTTTGCGAGGCAGTCTCCCGGCTGCTCCCCGGTTTTATGGGGCATGAGGAATCCGGCGACGAAGAAAGCTTCAGCCAGGGGCTGCTGGAATACCCGCACTACACTCGGCCGGAAGACTTTGAAGGGCTGACCGTACCGGAAATTCTGCGCAGTGGCGATCACGCCAAGATAGCGGCCTGGCGGCGCGAGCGCTCGCTGGCTTCCACTTTGAAAAAACGCCCCGAACTGCTGGAACGGATCGGACTTGCCGGACTGAGCAAACAAGACGGCGCAGGCAAAGCCACCGGGCTAAGTACTTCCGATCTGGAATTTCTGAAAAACCAGCCGCGCAAGCTGGCCGGGCGCAATCT
Organism: Deltaproteobacteria bacterium; assembly: GCA_031285295.1. Lineage (GTDB taxonomy): Bacteria > Desulfobacterota > Desulfovibrionia > Desulfovibrionales > Desulfovibrionaceae > WRHT01. The sequence goes on from JAITWK010000038.1 coordinate 62,242, forward strand.
TTACATAGCCCTGCTGCATTATCCGGTTTTGGATAAAGATGGAAAAAGCACGGCAGTTTCTTTGACAAACCTGGACATCCACGATATATCACGCAGTTCCTGCTCCTACGGATTAGGCGCTTTTTTTGTGGTCACACCGTTGCAGGATCAACGCTTTATCCTGGATAAAGTGCTGGAACACTGGGTTTGCGGACCCGGCGGCCAGAGTAATCCGGACCGGAAACAGGCACTTTCAAAGGTTGTCGCGGCTGATAATCTGGAAGAAGCGCTGGCCTGGGTGGAACGCAAGCACGGCGAAGCCCCCCTGATTTGGGGCAGCAGCGCCGACTGGACTGCTGAAGCGGAAAAAAAGGCCAGACGGCGGAGCGGCAAAAGCAAAAAAGACCGTTTGCCCGCAAACGGCACAATATCTTTTGACGAAGCCGGAAAAATTTTGTATACACGCCCGGCTATCCTGCTTCTGGGTACCAGTCATGGTCTGGCCCCGGAAGTCGTCGCAAGATGCGATCATCTGCTGCCTCCGCTGCGCCGGGCCTCAGATTACAACCATTTTTCGGTTCGTTGCGCGGCTACGGTCCTGTTGGATCGTTTGCTTGGAGAATGGGGCTAAATAGTTTACACCAGCGCCTTTTTTCTCCGGCTGCGGCAACAAGTTTTTTTATTTCGGAATTTTATGCGCTGATTCGCGCAAAAGGGGATAAGAAATGGATATTATCAAGAAAATTGAAAGCGAACAGCTGCGTATGGATTTGCCGAAGTTCAAGTCCGGCGACACCGTAAAAGTGCACATGCGTATTGTGGAAGGCGAAAAGGAACGTATCCAGGTTTTCCAGGGTAACGTGATCCGCATCAGCCGCGCTTCCTCCAACACCTCCATCACCGTGCGCAAAATTTCCGACGGCGTGGGCGTTGAACGCGTGCTGCCCCTGTACTCGCCGATCATCGAAAAGATCGAGCTGGTTACCGAAGGCCGCGTGCGCCGCAGCCGCCTTTACTACCTGCGCAACCTCAAGGGTAAAGCCGCGCGCATTAAGCCCAAGCAGAGCTGGTAATTTTTTTCCGGGCAAGTCCCGGTACATAAGGGCGTACTATATAATAAAGGTGCGCCCATTCTATACTGGCGGGTCGCTGTTTACGGCGATCCGCCTATCTGTTTTGGGTAGCGCCTAAGTTTGCCGTCAGACTAGGAAGGCGAGTTTTTTGTGAGCGATGCCTGACGACGTATCACGGCAAAATCAGGCGCTACTATTCACTTTGCTGGACGGTAATCTTCACACTGCTGCTGCGGCCCAAATTATCCACCACACTGATGATGTTAATACCGCCGGGCGGCGTCCAGACGATATGCTCGGCGGGAGTGCTGCGTCCAATAAAGCTTTTGCCGGAAAACCAGTAAAAATCCGTTGCGTCGGCATCACCCGAAGCGTGCAGAGTTACTACCGAGCCTTCCGGTCTGGTCACGCTGCGGTGGTAGGTTACCCCTTCCTTGGGCGAAAGTATTTCCGGCGGCAGGCCGCCGGAATACCCCCCATAAACAACACCGCCTTCGCATTCCGGCATAAAGGGCGGCGGCGAGGGTTTGATCACCCCGGCCTGACGGAACAGGCGCAGCAAATCCGTGGGCCAGAACTCCATCACCACCCGCTCGGTCTTGCCCGGCTCCTCCACACAGGCCCGCAGGCCGCTGGTTTTGTCGATCAGCACGCGGCGGTAAACGCCGGAATCCGCAATGGGCGAGACGCCGGGGATGAACCAGGTTTCGGCGGTGTCGGCGCAAAGACTGGTATCGATATCACCGGTAGCGGCACAGACCTTGATCCGAATCAGGTTAAGATCTTCCATACCCTGCATGGACTGATCGCGAATATTCTCGGAATTATAAATAGCGTCGGCAATATCCCAGAACAGCGGCGCAGCCACCCGCAGCCCAACAAAATTCTGATTGGATGCATTGTTGAAATCGCCCACCCAGACCACCAGCACATAAGGCCCGAACACCCCGGCGGTCCAGGCATCGCGCAGACCGTTGGAAGTACCGGTTTTCCAGTACATGGGAATACGCCCAACAATAGAGGCGTTGCGGATACGCTGGTTGGCCGGTAGCGCCCGGAGCATCCGCAGGGCTACAATGGCTGCCTCCGGGCTTAGCAGGCGTGAAGAGTTGGGTTCAGCTGCCTCGCCATCATAAACAACGGCAGGGGCTGGGCCAACCGGATCGGGAATGCCAAGCGCATCAGGCAAAACAGCGGAGGAAGAATAAGCGCCCGTCCCACCGGCCCAGCCTTCTCCCCCCGTCCGGCCCGTCCGGAACAAGCGCAACTCACGATAGCGCCCCTGATTGGGCAACAGCGCATACAGGGCGGCCAGTTCGCGCATGCTCAATTCCGCGCCGCCCAGAACCAGGGTCAGACCATAGTGATCCCGATTATGCGGAAATTCCACCCCGGCCCGGCGCAAAAAGCCGTACAAGTCCGGCTCGCCCTTTACGCGGCCCAACTCGTTGGCCAGGCTGATCGCCGGAATGTTACGGCTCATCTGCAAGGCCTCGGTAGCGTGCAGCGGCCCTTTAAATTCCTGATCCGCGTTTTCCGGGTCGTAACCCTTGAAACTGCGCTGGGTATCGTAAAGCAGACTGCGCGGGTGAATAATCCCCTGATCCAAGGCCAAAGCGTATATAAAGGGCTTGAGCGTTGAGCCGGGCGAACGTCTGGCCCTGCTGCCGTCAATCTGCCCTTCAATCGCCGGGTTGAAAAAATCCGCCGAGCCAACCAGGGCACGAACTTCCATGCTGGGCCAGTGCAACAGCAAGGCCGCCGCGTTGTTCACGCCAAGGCTGCGGTTGCGCTGCGTCATGGAAGCGATCATCCGTTCCAGCAACTGTTGCTGGCGGCTATCAATGCTTGTGTAAATTTCGTTGCTGGCCGGAAACAGGCGCAGCGCCTCGGTGGTGACGTGCGGAGCGCGAAAAGGCAAATCAGCGGGCGTATGAACGCGCAGGGGCAACCGGTTCATAAAACCGCTGCCGGAATCCTCCGGGTGATTCTCCAGCCAGAGGCCGTAGAGCCGGGCGCGGGCTTCTTCCAAAGCGGCATCCCTGCGCCCTTCTTCATCCAGACGCCGCACGGCCAGCGGATTGCGCCGGGCCGGGTTCTGCGGCACGCTCACCAATGAGAGGCTTTCAATCAAATCCAGCTTGTCCGGGCTTTTCTGAAAATAAATCTGGGCCGCCGCTCCGCAGCCTTCAATATTACCCCCATAGGGGGCGAGATTCAGATAAGCCTCAAAAATCTGTTCTTTGCTGTAGTGCAGCTCGTAGGCCAGAGCGCGTTCGATCTGCCGCAGTTTGCCCCAGAGGTTGCCGGTATCCAGCTTAAGACGCAGCCGGGCCAGTTGCATGGTGATGGTGGAAGCGCCCAGGCGGCGATCGCCGCTAAGATAGGTAGTATGAGCGGCACGCAGCAGGGACACGGGATTGACGCCGAAGTGGCTGTAAAAATAGCGGTCTTCGTAAAGCAGGGCGCCTTCGCGCAGGGTGGGGGAAATTTGTTCCAGCGGAGTAAAAATGCGATATTTCTCGTCAGCGGCCAGCCCCAGGCGCATCAGCCGCCCGTGGCGATCGTAGACAGCCACGGAAAAAGGGACTCCTTCAAGCAAAGGCGGGCGTGGCGCAAACAGCGCCCATAAAACCGTCAGCAGCAGCGGTAATCCCAGACAAAAGGCCAAACGCCGCCGCCAGCCCCGCAAACGGGAAAACAGCCTCATGGGCGTTCACCTTTATTAATAGCTCCTATAAAATCCGATACCCCGTCCGGCGTACTGCATAGCCCGCCCCCGGCTGCTGTAAAGATCCGCCGATAAAACGCTCTTTCCCGCGCCCTGCGCTCCATAACGGCCAAAGACATCCATGCCCGGAGTTTCAACTTGCACTTCCTCGCCTGTGCCCGCGCCAGTTGATGTGCTGGCCTCCGCGCCTGCTGACGCGTCAGCCGCTGCGCCAATCGCCGCAGCGGCGTTACGGGCCTCAGCGTTACGCTGTCTGATTGCCGCATAGCCCTCCTCCGCTTCGTTGGTCTTTTGGGAAGCTTCGACCATGGCCTTGATGCGGTGCTGCATGGCGTCCAGCGCCGCCTCGCCCGCGCCTGAACCCGCTTGCTTATCCGGCGACTCCTGTGGCGTTACGTTTGGAATGGCGCCTGGCGCCAGGCCCGGAATGGCATTTATGGCTGACATGCATATTCTCCTTGCAAGAAGATCGCCCGTCTGCGGGGGTATCTTTCACGCCCCAAAGAGCGGGAATTTTTTTCCCGAACGGACAATATGCATTACTCAGCAATAATCATTCCAGAGATAGTGCCTCATTTTGCCGTGATACTTCGTCAGGCACTATCTATTTATGTGCTGGAGCAATGTTTCTCAATCACCGCAAAAGCATTATGCGCGTGAATGGATTCCAGGCTCTCCACTTCCACGCGGAACCAGCTTACATGCGGGTGCTGCTCCAGGCTCTGGGCGGCACTGCGCACCACATCCTCCACAAAGCGCGGATTGGCGAAAGAATGCTCGGTCACATATTTTTCGTCCTCGCGTTTGAGCAGTGGATAAACCGGGCTGGAACCGGCGGACTCGGCCAGTTCTATAAATTCCTCAATCCAGGCAAAGCCTTTCTGGCGCAGCAAAATGCGCAGCACGGCCCGCTGCGAATGCGCTCCCTCCCGGCTGATGGCCTTGGAACAGGGGCAGACGGTCATAAGCGGTACATTCACACCAAGGCACAAATCGAAACGATCGCTGCCCTGCGGGCCGGGCTCCGCCTGACCGGTAAAAGAGCATTCATAGCCCATGAGCCCGTGCGATCCGGAAACCGGAGAAGCCTTGCGGACAAAATAGTTGAAACGGAAATGAGCGTAAGCCTTGCGGGCATCCAGCCGCTTGCGCACATCCATGAGCAGGGTCTTGAAGCTCTGGTAGCTCAATTCTTCGTTCCAGTTTTCCAGAGCCTCCACAAAACGGCTCATGTGCGTACCTTTGAAAGATGCGGGCAAATCCACGCCCAAATCCACCGTGGCCACAGTATGCTGGCGTCCGTTGGTCTTGTCGCTGACAATCAAAGGAAGCTGCAAATTGTTGATGCCCACTCGATCGATAGGTATGCTTACTTCGGCGGGGCTGTTCTGTATATCCTGCATTTCTAAGATAACTCCCAGAGACTGACGCTAACCTTGGCCTTCTGCACATGCAAAGGCTCCACCTTGCCGCTGTAAACCCGGCCGGAATTCCAGCCGCGCCCGCCGGGGCGCTTGCGGCGCAAAAGCTCGGCACGAAAGTCATCATATACGTTTCTGTTCGGCTCCGCCAGCCAGACCACACCGTCCGGGGCCAGCGCGTAATCCAGAAAATCCAGAACCGGCGTGACAAAACGGCGCTCATACATGATGTCACCGCCCCAGATGAAATCCAGCGAAGCGCGGCGCACGGCCGGGGCACGCCAGTCCATCACCGTCCAGAGCGGCTGCGGTACGCCGTTAAGTTCGGCGTTAAGGCGGGCGAAATCCAGGGCGTCCTTCTCGTAATCCATAGCCAGCACCAAAGCGCCGCAAGCGGAGGCGACCATGGCCGTAAGCCCCAGGCCACAGCCCAGATCCAGGCAGCGCTTGCCGCGAATGCGTGCGCTATTGCTGTGCAGCCAATCCGAGAGAGCTATACTTGCGGGCCACAGTTCCACCCAGTAGGGCAGGCGCTCGTCCTCTTCAAAGGCTTTTACAAAAGCCGGTTCACGGCCACCGGCCCCCTTGCTTCCATGGGGTAAGGCCGGCGGGGTATCGGCAGCCAGGGCCTCCCACAGGCTTTCCAAATCCGCCGGACGGCACAACTCCCAATCGCGGCCAGCCGCCCGTACTGTCAGGCTGCCGCTTTCATCCATCAAATTTTCCATTATTATTCCTAGACCTTTGGCTACGAGTTTGGCATGCTTGACCGCAAGTAAATGCCCTGGCTAGCGCTGCCACGATCTGAATTTTATTGCCAAAAGGCGCTCGTGCCGACACTATCCAGAACGCCGTTTATGTCAACCTTACAACCCGAGGTAAAAAAAATGAGCGTACATACCGCCCCCAAGGCCGAACTGGACTTTTCCAAACCCTTGACCACAGTGGATATGGTGCAGGCCAAAGGAAAGCGCAGCCTGACCATGGTTACCGCCTATGATTACAGCATGGCCCAACTGGCTGACCAGGCCGGGCTGGATATGCTGCTGGTTGGCGATTCTCTGGGCATGGTCATGCTTGGCCGCAAAGATACTGTTTCCGTCACTCTGGATGAAATGATCCACCACTGCCGGGCCGTTGTTCAAGGCACCAAACGTGCGCTGCTGGTTGGCGACATGCCTTTTATGACTTACGAAACCAGCGTGAGCGACGCCCTGAAGAACGCGGCGCGTCTTTGCGGCGAAGGCGGAGTACGGGCGGTAAAGCTTGAGGGCGGGCATGATGTGGCTCCGCAAGTACGCGCTCTGGTAAAAGCCGGTATCCCGGTTTGCGGGCATCTTGGCCTTACGCCGCAACGCGCCGCGGTGCTGGGCGGCTTCAAGGTGCAGTGCAAAAGCGCCCAGGCCGCGCAAATTCTGGTGCAGGACGCCCTGGAGTTGCAGGATGCCGGTTGCTTCGCCATTGTGCTGGAAGCCCTGCCAGCCCCGGTAGCCGAAATTGTCACCGCGCGTCTGGATATTCCCACGCTCGGCATAGGAGCCGGCCCGCACTGCGACGGGCAGGTGTTGATCTGCCACGACATGTTCGGCCTCTACAGCAATTTCCAGCCCAAATTCTCCAAGCAGTACTTCAATGCCGGAGCGGCAATCCGCGAAGGTTTCAAAACCTTTGTGAGTGAAGTGGCGGAAAAAAGCTTCCCCGCCCCGGAACACTGCTTCACCATCAAGGATGAAGAGTTGCAAGAACTGAAAGCGCTGCTGGGAGACAAGGCGTAGAAGAACAGCAGATATATTGAGGGGGTCCGGGGGGAATCATTCCCCCCGGCTGCCAGAGGCAATATTTTTATTTGTCTCTAATCAAAATCAATGCGCCCCCCCAGCCCTGAATGGTAAAGTTCAGGGTTGGGGCACGCAATTTCAGATTATCCAATTCTCCGTAAAGCAGGCTGGCCTTGCCGCCTCGCGCCGCCTGTTCAAGCCCCGGCACAGCGTTCAGGCGCAGGTTTTCCCGGATGGGGAAGCGGGAAAAGTTGCTCAGACTGATCAGCCAGCCTTGCTGATCCGGCAATTTGATGGCCAGAGCGATTAGCCCCTCGCCCGTACCTTTCAGCCGGCCAGCCAGTTCGCCTTCGGCCACGCCGGATGCTTCTCTGGCCGCAAGCATTATGCCCAGACGGCTCAAAAAAGAATCCGGATTATGCGTCTGAATGTCTATGGGACCATACAGGCTTTCCGCCCTGGGCATGCCAAGAGAGTTGATCATCACCGACTGCGAACTGCCCAGCAAAGCGTAAGTGCCTTGCGTGGCCAAGCGCGGATCCCAGTTTTCCGGCTTATCATAAAGATTTTTCCAGCTAAGCGGCATCAGGCCCACCAAATCCTGTCCGGAAAGCATGAGCAGACCGGGCTGCATGGCCTTGAAAAAAATCAGCAGCCGGTGTCCACGCCCGATTTCCTCCTTGTCCTCGAAGGTGAGCTTGTGCTCCGGCCCGATGCCCAAAGCGGCTGCGGCGATACCGGTCGAGGTGCTGTAAACGCGCTGCTCGCTCCCCTCAAAACTCACGGTAGCGCGATCCGGGCCGGGCAAATCCGCTCCGGCCAGGTTAAACCAGGAAAATTCCGGTTGCCCGGAAAGCGCTTGAGTAATGATCTGACGGTAAAGTTCGGCGGCCTGTGCCTGTGTTGTTCTTGAAGGTCTACGCTCCGGCATGCTTCGATCTGACTGGCGATAGTCCGGTGCGCTCTGACCTGCCACATCAGCATTTCGCAAATACCGCAAATGCGGTAGCAGGTAATTCATGCCCTCATGACTGACCGAAGAATGAACCAGACGCCGGAAATCCAGGCCGTAGGCCAGCGCCTCATCCGCCATGAAGCGCAGTAAGGCGGCATCGCCGGTCAGCAGGGCATGCTCGGCAGCCGGGCTGAAAATGTTATCCTGCGCAAAATCCGGTCCTTCGAGCAAAAACTCGCGCAGCAGCGGCAGGGGCAGTTCGTCACGCAGCCAGCTCCAGCCGCCATAACTGCGGGTCTGGCGGGAAAGGTTAAGCGAAGCCTCAAAAGCCAGATCCAGCGTCAAATCGGAAACTTGCGGGTTATAACGTTCCAGCCCGATGAACGGCTGCACCCGATAACCGCTTAAAGCGTTGCCGAAAATGCCCACCTGACGGATCACACTGCCGTTCATAGCCCGCCGCGCCGTGGCGCTGGGGTCGCTCCAGTTCAGCACCGGGCGTTTGTGGTTGGTAAAATACCGGAAGACCCAGCGCCGCAAATTGCCGTCCGCGCCGCGTACCGGACCGGTGGCAGCCCAACCGGACTGCGGCATATAATCGAGCGCTTCCTGGGCGAATTCGGCCGGTAAAAATCCTTTGGCTTCCATGGCCGCCGCCTGTTCCGGCGAAAGCGGCCACACCTGCCAGTCGCGTCCTTCCTCTACTGGCGGCAGCAAATTCCAGATCTCTCTGGGCGCTTCCGCCATGCAGAACAGGCCGGGATATTCCCGAAAAGCTCGCGCGGCCAAAAAGAAATCCGGCCCGATACCGGGAGCGGCGGGAATAATATCCCCACCCAGCAAAGCCTGATGCAGCCCGGCGCTTCTGACCACATTGCGATAATCCTCGTCCTTGCCCAGATGCAACGGAAAATCGTACTGGATCACGTCTTCATGATCTTCATGCCGCCGACTGCGCTCACTATCCCAAAGACTGCCGGAACCGCCGGTGGGCGCGAGGTAGACCCCGCTGATACCGGCTTTGGTAAGACTATCCCAGGCAATCGGCCCGGTAAGCTGGGTAAAGGGCGAACGATGGCTCGGTACCAGCATGGCTTGCGGTTGAATATGCACCCAGACCGAAGCCCGCCCGCGCAAATCTGCCGCCCGTTCATGTGATCCAGGCAGACGCCAGTTCAGGACGGAGCCGGAAACGACCTCGGTCATTTCCGTAGATTTGCCCAACATTGACTGCTTTTCGAGGTATTGCATATAGCCGGGGTCGGCCCGGCTCAGACCATTGGATATTCCGGCCTGCCCTGCCGGGTTAGCCGCGCCGCCGGGTTCACTGCCTTTTCCTGATTGGGCATACGGGCTGGCATGCTCCAGGCTGGCTCCCGAGGAACAGGCCGACAAAAGCCCAAGCAAAAGCAGGATGATCAGCCAAACAGGGCCGGACCAGCTTTTGCTTTGCGCAGTCTGCGCCTGAGCCGTGCAGCAACTATTTGAAGCGTTAAATATCATAAACCCTTGTGTGCCGGATTTATACCGCAAAACGGATTTTGAAAAACAGATCTTCCGGTTTGTCCAGCAACACTTTTGCGCCGCTGGCCAGCAATTCTTCGGCAGGTCTGAACCCCCAGGTCACACCAATTGGCAACATGCCGGAATTAACAGCCGTACCCATATCCGTGACGGTATCGCCCACAAAACCCATTTCAGACGGCGCAAGGCCGAGGAGTTCGGCAATAGCCAAGGCTGTGGACGGATCCGGTTTGAGCGGGCCGCCCTCGCGGCTGCCTTCGATGGCCGCGAAAGCCTGCTGCGGCAAATAATGCGCGACCGTACTCAGGGTCAAATCATGCATTTTGTTGGAAAGCACGGCAACGGGTACACCCTGCGCGTTCAACGTTTCCAGCATGGCTTGCACTCCGGAATAGGGAACGGTTTTGACGCAACAGTTGGCGGCGTAAAAATCCAGCATCTGCCGTACCATCAAATCCAGTTTTTTCTTTTCGTCCTCTGCGGAGCATGCGTCTATTGCGCGAGCGGGATCCGCGTCATTCGGTTCCTTATTTTCACTGCCCGCGTATTTTGAGGCCTGGCGCAACATACGGCGCACCCCTTCGCCCACCAGCGGGCGTACTTCCTCCAGGCTTCTGGCCGGCAAGCCATGCAGACCCAGCGCATAGTTACAGGCCGCGTGCAAATCGCCCAAACTGTTCAGCAAGGTGCCATCCAAATCGAAAATCAGGCCCTTAACAGTGGGCAGACTATTATTCATCCGTATTTCCTTTATTACAGTATCACACCACGCTCATGCCGAGTAGCGCCTAAGTTTGCCGTCAGACAAGGAAGGCGAGTTTTTTGCGAAGGAAGTGTACTCTTTTGGTACTCGACCGGAGCAAAAAACGATGCCTGACGCAGTATCACGGCAAAATCAGGCGCGGCCTAGATAACTTTGGACTGCGCAGCCATAGCCACCACCTGCTCACCCGCAGGAGTATGCAGCACTTCGCGCAAAACCTGCACTATATGCTGATCGTAGCTGCCGCTTTCCTTTTCCAGAATGTTCAGCACGGTGTCCACATCCATGGCCGGACGGTAGGAACGCGGCCTGGCCATGGCGGTAAAGGCGTTGGCCACAGCCAACACCCGCCCGTATATTTTGATTTCTTCGCCCTGCAAGCCGTGCGGATAGCCCTTACCGTCCAGACGCTCGTTCATCTGCTCTATGGCGTCAATTACCGGCAAATCCTCAAACTCGATGTTGCTCAGGATGGTCCGCGTGTGCTCGACATGCTGTTCCATAACCTTTTTTTCTTCGTCAGTGAGCGCACCGGGCTTGTCCACGATTTCGCGCGGCACAAACATTTTGCCGATCTGTGAAAGCGTGGCGGCAGCAGTAATGGTGGCCGTATCTTTTTCGGAAAGGTTCATAAACTTGCTGATCAGCCTGGTAACCGCGCCCATGATGCGCGAATGTCCGCCCAGGAAGGGATCGGTACGCTCAATGGCCTGCACCAGGGCGTCAATGGTCTGCTGCACCATACGGCGGCTGTGCTCCTGCGTTTCCACCACACGGGTCATGTCGCGGAACACGGAAACTATGCCAATCGGCGCACGGTTGTCGCCATCGCGCAGTGGGGTTTTGGATATCTGAAAGTGATGCCGCCGGGATTGCAGCCAGAGCATTTCGTTGATGGTGATTTCCTCCCCTGTCATCAGCACATGCTGATCCGAGGTATTCAAACGCTTGGCCGTATCAAAACCGAACACCGCAGCAATGTCCATGCCGGGAACATCCTTGGCCTCGCGGCCCACGGCCAGGCCGAAGGCGCGGTTGACATACAGATAAGTTCCCTTGTTGTCCGTAAGGGAAATGGGGTCGGAAATGGTGCTGTTGATGCTGTCCAGCAGGCGTTTCTGCTCGTCGATAACCTGAAAGAGATCCTGGAATTGCCGCAGCACAGCCGAACGCTCATGCCCAATCAGCCACCACCAGACAATGGCCATCAGCAGGAGCAGTACCACGGCGATAAGTCCGGTAACGATATAGGTATCCTTGTTGCTGGCGCTCAAAAAAGCCTGCACATCACTGTAATTCTGCTCCAGCATGACCCACCAGTCAGCCAGCATAACCTTGGCACCGCGCGAAAGCGCGGCTTCGCCGCCGCTCACCGAGGCACGCTGCCCAAAAGCAATATTGCTGTCCGCCTCAAGGGCAAGCGGGGCTATATCCTGAACCCGATCCTGATTGTAATAGACGATCTGCATTCCGCCCTCGGTCTTTTGCAGGAGAGCGGAGGCATAGCCCTTGCCGGTATAGGTGTAGCCGGTAAAAGTGAAGAGATCGCGCAGCTTCGGCCCAACCGGCTTGACCAGATAAAGCACGGCAGCGGTAACGGTTTGATCATTGGCGTCCTGAATGGTTATCGGCATAAAAATACCGATGACCAGCCCGTATTGCGGATCCGACTCAGTCGGGCCAAAACGGGTCTGGCCGTTCAGGGCCACTTCCGTGGCAATGCGCTGATTGGCCGGGTTTAAGCTGTTACGCGCCGGATCGGTGAACATATACATTTCACCCTTGCGGTTGGTCATGCCGCCATAGCTGAACTCGTTATCCTTGACGATATCGCGCAGATAACTGCGCATAAGATCCATCTGCTGACTGAGCAGATCGGGGGCGTCCTCAAAATAAGGAGAATCGCCCTCCCCGGATTCCATGGGAATCACAAGATTATCGTCAGCGCGTAAAAATTCTTCAGCAAACTGTTTTACAACCAACGCTTCCGCGAAACGGTTAGCCGGTTCCAGCATGGTTTTAAGCCAGTTGTTTATTTCATGCGCCCGCGTAAAGGCCATGTTCTGCATGTCCTTTTCAATATTCCGCCAGGCTTCTTCTTGTGTGTTCTTGACGGAGTAATTGATGAAGGCAATGGCTCCGGCAATGATAACGGCCGCAATCGCAAGCCCAAGGAACAGAACATGCGTCTTGCGCCTCAGATTTTGCATCTCCCCCATTGCCTGGGACTGTTCATTCAGATTTTGTGACATGCTAGTCTCCACCTTAATTTACTTCTTCATCGGCGGCACATGCGCCCAGCGATAGACCTCATTGACGGAATAATACGGCCGGTAATGGCTGTAATTGCTGTGCGAAAGCACCATGGCTGTAACGTTGTCCAATATATATACTTCATTGCCAGTATAAACTGCCAGCACGGCATGGTCCAGTCCGCGGATGGTGTCACGCAGAATGACCACCCGCATTTTTTCCGGATCCACCCCAAGCTGCTTCAAGGCATAAAACTTGGTTATGGCGTAATCTTCGCAATCACCGGAGTTTTTTATAAATTCGTCCGGCGTGGCCCAATAGTCGCTGATGCCGTAAACCGTGCGATCCTGACGGTACGGCCACTGGTTGAAAAATGAATTAACCCCTTTGGCTTTTTCCAAATCCCCTGCTGTTGCCAAACGGGTCTTGAGTTTTTCCCAGGCCCCGGCCTCGCGTTTGCGATTGCTGACCGTAAAAGCGCCGTCTATGTCGTCCCTGCCCCGGTAAAGCTTGAGAATGCGCTCCCACTTGGGCATGTTCTTGATCTTGCTTCGAAATTCGACGGTACCGAACAGCCGATCCGGCTTGAAATCCGCCTTGCGTGGGGCGGACGCGCCTGCGGACGATTTGGCTGGCGCGGGCGCCGGAGCCTGACCCCAGTCAAGCTCCACCGGAGGTTTGTCAAACTCCAGCGCTTCAGCGGCCAGGCCGGTCAAAGCCCCCGAAAAGACCGGCAACCAGCAAAGCGAGGCCGCAAGGCCCAACGCCGCCAGGCGTCTGGACCAATTTTGTGACGCGCCATATCGCATCGTACTGATCAACGCTCCCGGAAGGCATTCTGCTGGGCTTTTACAATCGGTTTGAGCAGATAGGAAAGAACCGATTTCTTACCTGTCAGAATGTCCACCTGGGCTGTCATGCCCGGCATGATCGGCAGGGCCTTGCCGTGGTACATGATGGAGTTGCTCCTGGTCAGCAGGCGCACCTCAAAATAAACCTCGCCCTTCTTGTCCTCGATGGTATCATCGCTGATATATTCCAGAGTGGCTTCCAGTCCTCCGTAAATGGAAAAGTCATAAGCGGTAATTTTTACTACAGCCGGCTGCTTTTCCGCCGGATTGTCCGAAGTGCGCAAAAAGGCACGGTCATTGGGGCTGATTCTGGCCTCAATAAGAAGGTTATCGTCAATCGGGATGATTTCCATTATGGTTGCGCCGGATTGCACGGTACCGCCAATGGTGCTGATCAGGATGCGCTTGACCTTGCCCTTTACCGGCGAACGCACTTCCTTGCGGTTGACCGTATCGGTACCCTGGGCGATCATGGCGTCAATTTCGCTGAGAGCCGCGCTTCTGGTGTTGTATTCTTCCTGAATGGTGGATTGCCACTCACGCTGACGCGAGTTGATCCGCTCCCCGGCTTCATCCACGGCGCTCTGACCGCGCGAAATCTGCTGGACGGTCGATTCCAGATCGCCGCGCAGGCGCACCACTTCCTGTTCCATGCGCGAAAAATCCAGCGCCGAATAAACGCCGCTCTTGGCCAGGGGGGCCACTTTGTCACGCGTTTCAGTGGCGATGCGCAAACTTTCGCTCAAACTATTGCGTCTGGCCTGCGCTTCCTCAACCTCGCGCAAACGCTGTTCCAGTTGCGCTTCCAGAGCACGCATTTCAGATTCGCGCTGATCGATGTGGTTTTGGTAAAGATCCATCTGACCGGCGGCCACGCTCGGATACTCGTCAGTCAAATCCTGGGGAAAAACCGGAATAGTTCCGTCCCGCTCGGCCTGCAAGCGCACCACCATGGCGCGCAGCACGGCCTGCTGATCCTTGTTGCGCTGCAAATCGCTGGAAGCGCGCACGTTGGAAATATTGGCCAGCACCTGCCCCTTGGCAACATCATCACCGGCCCGCACCAGCATGCTCTCCAGCACGCCGCCTTCCATATACTGTATTTCCTGAATCGGCAGGGCGGAAACCACCTGCCCCTGCCCTCTGGTAACCTCATCCAGTTGAGCTATGGAAGCCCAAATGATGAACACAAAGAAAAATACCAGCACCCCGGCAGACATCAAAAAAGCACGCGGCTTGCCGTGGCGGTGCAAAGCGGCATCCACTTCGGTCATGTACTGCAAATCGATCGGATCAACTTTGCCTTGAAAAAAAAGGTTGGAGACCAATTCATTTTTGATGCGCTGCAAGTCTTCGCGCTTAACCTTGCTGAAAAGTTGCGGCAGGCCGGACAACAACGCCGGAACGCCACCCGGTTTGGCAGCCGGAGCATCTGGCGGAACTGCCGGAACGCCAGCCCCGGTTGCGGGAACGGGAGAAGCCGATGCAGCGGCGGGAACAGCCGGAGAGACAGGGGCAACCGGAGCTGCCGGGACCGTCTGAGTGGCCTGAACCGGAGTATTGCCCGCACCTTGTGGTTGTTGCGACGGTTGCGGCATTTGAGCCGCCGCCAGCGGTACCCCCTTGGGCGGCATTTGGGCTGCCGCCAAAGGCGTATCTTTAGACGGCATTTGAGCGGCTGCAAGCGGTACACCCTTGGGCGGCATTTGGGCTGCCGCTAAAGGCGTACCTTTGGGGGGCATTTGCTGCTGTGACGGCTGCGGCATCTGGGCGGCTGCAAGCGGCACTCCCTTGGGCGGCATTTGGGCTGCCGCTAAAGGCGTACCTTTAGGGGGCATTTGCTGCTGTGACGGCTGTGGCATTTGAGCGGCTGCCAACGGCACGCCCTTGGGCGGCATCTGGGCCGCCGCGAGAGGCACCTCGGCCTTTACAGCGTTATCGTTATGTTTATTGTCTTGTGCTTCAGGCATAATTTGTCACCTTAAAATAAAAAACGCTAGGGCTGGCGGCCTATACCGTTCGGCCCCAGGGAATTCTGCTGCCCTGCTGTCATGGCGCTGCGCTTGGCAGCGGACTTGACCTGTTCCTGTTTGAGGAACTCCAATACCTTTTCTTTCGGGCCATCGGCATAGACGCGGCCCTGATCCATGACCACCAGGCGTTGTACCAGATCGAGCATGCTCAGGCGGTGCGTGATCAGCACCACGGTCTTGTTGCCCATGGTGCTGGACAGACGGTGCTTGAGCATGTTTTCGGAGAAGTTGTCCATGTTGCTGCTTGGCTCGTCAAGAATCAAAATATCCGGATCGCGCAACAGGGCGCGGGCAATGGCCACCGATTGGCGCTGCCCGCCGGAAAGGTTCATGCCGCGCTCACCCACCTGCATGCCAAAACCGACCGGATTATTGCGTACAAAATCGGTAACACCGGCGATATTGGCCGCACGCAGGATCATGCGATCATCGACGTTGGCCGCGCCAAAAGCGATATTTTCACGCACCGTGCCGTAAAACAGGTAGTTATCCTGCGATACGTAACCGAAACGGGAGCGCAGCGTGGTGGTATCAAGCTGGCGTATATCCACCCCGCCCATTTTGACCGCGCCCGCCGAAGGCTGATAAAGCCCTACACAAAGCCTGCCCATCGTACTTTTGCCAGACCCCATGGCCCCAATGATGCCCACCCGCTCACCGGGACGCAAAGAAAGATTCACGCTTTCCAAAGCCCCGCGCTCGTTGCCCGGATATTTGAAGCTCAATTCCTCGATGCTCAGCGAGTGTTCCAGATAGCCAAACTCCACATAGCTGTCGTTGGCCACGTTTTCCGTGGGCAATTGCATGAGCTGATCCAGAGCTTTGAGCGCCATTCTGGATTGCTGAAGCCGCGCAAACATGCCCGCCATTTGCGAAAGAGGGGCCATGGCCCGGCCAGCCAACATGTTGCAGGCGATAATGCCGCCCATGGTAATCTGCCCTTCGCTGAACTGGTACACGCCAACGATGATCAGCCCCACACTTACCAGTTGGGTGAGCAATACCGAAGTGGTGATGGAAAGATTGGCCATGCGCTTGCTGTCCGCGTTGGAAAGTGCGCTCATGCCCACAACCTTTTCCCAGGCGCTCATCATGCGGCCTTCGGCCATGCTGGTCTTGACGGTCTCCAGACCGTTGATCAACTCGACCAGCAGGGCGTTTTTCTGCATATTTTCCTTAAAGCCCTTTTCCGCCGAATGCTGCATGGGAAACTGCACCATGATGCCGACAATAACCACAATGGGGATGGCCGCCACCGGCACCAGGACCAGCGGGCCGCCGATATAGAAAATAATGCCGAGAAAAATAAACAAAAATGGCAGGTCCACCAACACGGTCATGGTGGAGGAGCTGAAAAATTCACGCAGCGATTCAAACTCGCGCAGGTTGTTGGCCAGGGATCCGGTGGATTCCGGCTTGGAGTCCAGCCGAAGATTCAGCACTTGCTGCATGAGCTTGCTGGCCAGGATGATATCCGCGTTTTTACCGGCCAAATCCACAAAATAGCTGCGCAGGTTGCGCAAAATGAAATCGAAGATGTAAGCGATAAAAATACCCACGGCCAAAGCCCACAGCGTTTCGACCGAGTTCAGCTTGTTCGGCAGCACCTTGTCGTAGACGTTCATAAAGAACAGAGGCCCGCACAGGGTCAGCAGGTTAATGATCAGGCTGCTGGAAAGCACATGTTTATAAATCGGCAAAAAGCCGGTCAAAGTACCCCAGAACCACTGGGTAGTTTTGAGCAGCCTTACCCGGCTGGCGCGTTCATCAAGCTTGCCCTCCAGCTTGGCAAAAACCGCGTAACCAATGTATTCCTTTTCCAGCTCCTCACGTGCGATCGTTATCGGTGCGCCCTGCTCCGGAAAAATCACCTTGGCCGTTGTTTCGTCATAACCGGTAAGGACGCAGGCTCCCTCATTCTGCAACATCAGTATGCAAGGCAAAGTGAGCGCGGAAATATTATCCAGTTTCGGCTTGGAGATGATGCTGGAATCAAGGCCAATGCCCTTGGCCGCGCGTAAAATGGCCGTGGGCCTGAAGCTGGCCTGCCCGGCGGGAAGCCTGGAGGCGATTACGTTGGCCGACACCGGGCGGCCATAAAGCTTGAACAGCAGCGCTATGCATTGCAGCATGGGCGGATAAAAATCCACCTGCGAGGGTTCCGGCTCCAAAGCCCAGGCCGAAGTGGAAGAGGCCTCGCGCGATGAGCCCCCGCCCGAAGCTGCCGACTGCCCGGCAACATTGCCCGGCAGGCCCCCATCTTTATCTACAGGATCTGCCGGAGCTACCGGCACCATGCCGTCCGTATCGTTGTTACTCATACTGTTGCCATCTATATTATTGTTATCCGAATTTACTATGCTGCCTGGCGTCTGCGCCTGCCCGGCCACGGCATGCTTCCGCCCTGTATCGTCTTTGGCGGGTGGCGGCCCTGCGGGAGCAGTTTGCTGTTGGTCGGGTTCGCTGTTTCTTTTGTCAGACACAAAAGTCTCCTGGCAAATTATGCCTGTATAAATCATCAGCTAATTGATCATAAAAAAACTTCTAAACTCGCTTGAAAAAAAAAGCAATTTTCTCAAAATGATAATAACGTACCCTACGCGCAATAGCAAAAACAAATAGTTGCCAAAGTGCTATTTATCAAACCTTGAAAGTTAAAGGCAACAATGCTACAACTAACAAATATTATTTGTGATTTTAACGGTTTTGTTATATTATGGTAAAGTATCATTGATTTCCTAATTTTTCCATGAAATAAGTCACTCCAACACTCAAGCTCCACTGGAGCTTGTAAAAAAACACATTCAAATGCTGCACCCTATTCAATGGAGTATAACGATGAAAAACCTGAGCACTTTGTTACTGACCGCGCTGATTAGCGTACTGGCCTTCGGCGGGACAGTGTTCGCCGCTGAAGCGGATGGTGCGGCAGACGCTACCACCCCCGTCACCCTCAATGACACCATTGCCCTGACGATAAAAAACAACCCGAACATCAAAGCCTTTCAGGAATACCGCCAGGCGGCCGAGTTTGATCGCAAACGCGCCCGCAGCGGTTTTCTGCCTACTTTGAACGCCTCCGCAGGCATCGGGTTTGAGCAATGGAACAGCGCCACCACCCGTACCGGCAACCCGCAGAAAGATGATGTCTTCTACAAAAGATATGATCACTCCATTGTGCTGAGCCAGACCATCTGGGACGGCTTTGCCGCCTGGAGCCGTTATCGCATGACCGATTCCATGCTGACTTCAGCCGAGCACAGGCTGTTCAACAACGTGGAAGGCCTGACGCTGGACGCCATTCTCGCCCACATGGAAGTTTGCCGCCAGACAAAAATGGTGCAGCTTTCCGAAATGAACGCCAGCAACCACCGGCGCATCCTTTCCTCGCAGATTGACCGCCAGAGCGGCGGCGTCTCCACCAGGGCGGATGTGGCCCAAACCCAGGCCCGCCTGGCCAGGGCCGAATCATCCTTGGTTGAAGCCAAACTGGCCCTGAATGTGGCCCGTATCAGCTACAAAAACCTGACCGGCCAGGAACCCGGCGCTCTGGTTACGCCGCGCGCTCCGGAAGAAATTTTCGCCAGCCTGGAAAACGCTCTGGCTGGCGGCCTGAACAACAACTCGCAAATTCTCTCCAAGCTGGCCGATATTGATACCGCCTTCGCCCAGAAGGATCTGGACCAGTCCGCCTTCCATCCCAGAATTTACCTGGAAGTGAGCAACAACTACAACTGGCAGGTGCAGGACAGCGATACCTACGCCTGGGGCACCGCCGTTATGCTGCGCGCACAGTGGAACCTCTACAATGGCCACTATGACTGGTACACCCTGAAGGGCGACAAGGCCCGCATCCGTCAGGCCACCCGTGAACTTCAGGCTCTGCGCGACAATCTGGCCCAGGAAACCTCCTCCACCTGGAGCGAGTGGCTGGCCAATATCGATCAGGTAAAGTTCTACGGCAACGCGGTTATCTACAACACCCAGACCCGCGACATGTACCTGCAACAGTTCAACGTTGGCGCCCGTTCCCTGCTGGACGTGCTTGACTCTGAAAACGAACTGTTCAGCACCTCCATGCAGCTGGTTACCGCCCAGATGAACGAAGTGGCGGCCCAATACCGCATTATCACCCTTGGCGGCACCCTGCTGGACTACTTCCAGGTGGATCGCGCGGCGATCGTGGTTGAAACCGAAGACGACGAAAGCCTGTATCAGAATCAGTCCCGCTGGAGCGCCAATGGCGTTACGGCGGACAGCGGCAACGGTACTGCCCTGACTGAATAGATAAAATCCAGACTGCAAAACTAAAAAGCAAAACTCCCTTCCGCCTGTGTGGTGGAAGGGAGTTTCTTTATTTTATTGAAGTATTCTAGGCTCTGCCGCTGTTACGCGGGCGCAGCGCAAGCAGCGCCGCCGCATCCTCTTTGGCCTGCGGGCTGATATCGGCCAGCATGAATTCCGGATATCCAAAATAATACCCCTGGGCGTAATCGAAGCCCAACTTGATGATGCTTGCCGCCTCTTCGCGTGTTTCCACACCTTCCGCAAGCGTCTTAATCCCTTTTGCGCGGCAGTAAGCCAGAATATTGGATAAAAACTCACGCTTGGCAACGGGCGCGTTCTGAATATTGTTGATGAAGAACCGGTCGAGTTTCAAAATATCCGGCGAAATACTCATCAGCCTGATGGCGTTCGAATGCCCGCAGCCAAAATCGTCAATGGCCACCAATACGGCCAACTCGCGCCGCAGGGCGTTTATCTGTTGCGGCAACAGACTTTCCATAGCGGCCATTTCCAGAATCTCAAACACCATATGCTTGCTTATGCTTTTATATTGCGGGTGAATTTTTCCCAACTCAACGCTATTCAGGTATTGCGCGGAAATGGTGTTGAAAAAAATCTTTCTGCCGCTCAAATGTTTGCTGTTATGAGAAATCCACTCGAAAATTACTTCAAAAGTAAGCCGTTCAAGCTGGTGCAGCTTGGACTGGCTTTCCGCCAGGGAGAGGATATCCAGCGGGCTGGAAAAATTGTTTGTTTTCGGACGCATCAAGGCTTCATATCCGACCACGCAAAAATTGCGCAGATCGACAACGGGCTGGAAGGCAAAATGAATCAGCTGCCCTTCGATAAGCTCGTCCAATCTCTCCTGCTGGCTTAGAAGCCTGGCTTTTGTGCGGTAAACCTCCGGGCTGAAACGCATGCTCGTGCCACGGTCAAGGTTTTTCACTTCGAACATGGCGAGGCTGGCATAGTTCATGAGCAAGTCACTGGCAGTAGCATCGCTGGGATAGACAGCCACCCCGCACGAGACCCTGATTTTTACCACTTCGTGCTCCAGGGCAACCCTGGTGTTAAGAAGTGTCTTCAAATGCCCCTGCACTGCCGCCTGCGCTTCCTCCTCGTTGTCAAAGCCGTGAGCGTACACTGCAAATTCGTTGCCGCCTGTACGGGCCAGCAGACTGGTGCCGCTTTCACAGGAGCGCAAAACCTCAACAACCTTGCTGATATACAAATCGCCAGCTTCATAGCCGTGCGTCGCATTGATGTATTTTATATTATCCAGTTCACAGCAGAACAGCACGCCAACCTTGCTGGGACGAGCCTGAATGATGTCGTAAATACCGCGCATGAAAGCCCGGCGGTTAAGAATACCGGTTTCCGAATCGTAGTCATGCTCGATCTGATGCGCACGCAGATAGGCTTGGCGAATCATGGTATCCAGTCCCTCGGACAGGTCGCCCATGTAATCTATGGGCGGAGCCGCATAACCGGAAGCCGCCATCAGCAATTGCCTGTCAAGACGCCGGAGTTTTGCATGCAAATTTTTTAGGCCGATCGCCGAATGGTTATCCGGGCTTGGCATTTTTATGGCAAGATTGCCTTTGGACAATTCTGCCCCATAGACAGAAAGCTCCAAAAGCATACGTGTAATCTGGCTCAGCTTACGGGCTTGCGGCAAATCCTGGCAACGCTCAAAGGCGGCGAGCGCCTCCTCGTATCGTCCCAGCAATAATTTGTCCAAACCGTCTTCAATGTGCATGTAACAACCTCATATATTATTGCACAAGAGTTACCATAGCTTCGGCATCAGCGGCGGCCAGGCCTTTACCCACGGCGGCGGCCAGGGCGGCAGCCTTATAACCTTTTGGCAATAGCGCTGCGGCGTTGGCACATATTCCGCCGGACTTGTCATGCGCTATATAATCAGCCGCCGCAAGTATGCGTGCATCCATCACGCAGGTAGGGGCCAAATCCGGCGCGTGATGCCAGTTAATCGGCTCGGTCAGCAACATGGGCAGCTTCCAGTGATGCAGTATCTCCGCGCCTATGAGGGCATGATCTATACCCCAAAATTCGAACTCGGCCTCAAAATATTCTCCGCCTTTCTCTTTCCAGGCTTCATTCAGGGCTTGCCATAAATCCGGACGTCGGGCAGCGAAAATAAACTTGCCGACATCATGCAACAGCCCGGCCAGATAGGCTTCGTCCGGAAGCATGGTCAGCCGATCTTCCGCCGGGGCGGAAGGCCCGCAGATTCCGGTGGCGGAACCCAGTTCCGACGCAAGAGCTTTGGCTGCGAATGCCGTCTTTAACTGATGCTTCCACTGAGCCATAATATTAAAATTGCCCGGCAGCCTGGTCTCCTTGATTACGGAAGCCAGAGTAACCAAAACCGCCAGTACGCGTATTTCATTGGTGCCAAGAATGCTGACGGCGCGGGACAACGTGGAAACCTTGAACGCCAGGCCATAGGCAGCCGAGTTGGCCATGGCAAGCACGCGAGTTGCAAGCTTCTGGCTGCGCTCAATAATCGCTACCAAATCAGTCATGGAGGCACTGGAATCATCTTTGGTCACAGCGAAAAGCTGCGGCAGAAGCGTTGGCTCAAATGGCAGAGCTGGCGGATTGCGCAGGAGCATTTGCAAAAAAGAACGTGATTCTTTTTCTGGTTGCATAATTAGCTCTGTCCTCAGGTTCCCGGCTTAACAGATACAGTCACAGATTAATTGCCATACGCAACAGGTTGCTCGCAAAAAACCAGGAAAAGGTAGCCTTTTGTACTATACAGGCTACCTTAAGGATATTCTCATAATCGATTTAAGTCACTATGTTTTGTTCAAAATTATCTATTTTTAGATAAATTTGGCAATTTCTTCCATTGATTTGCGAACTTTTGGACGCACAGTATCATTGGCCGGGTAACCTACAGCGATTACACAGGCAAAACGCTGCTCGCGGGGCAAACCCAGAAGTTCGCAAAGCCTTTCGCGGTCAAATACGCCGATAATGCAGGTCCCCAGGCCTTGCGCCTCAGCCGCCAGGCAAATGCTCATGGTCGCGCAGCCAAGGTCGTGCCTGGCGAAATACTGGCTATCGATAAAAGCGCGGATGCGCTTGATCAGCACCGCGTGCTCCTCCAGCACCACAATAAAAGCCGAGGCTTTTTCAAAATATTCGTTCAGCCCGAAATGCTGCGTGCTTTTGGCCACTTCCGGCACCAGTTGCGGATTATCCACCACAACAAAGCTCCAGGGCTGGGAGTTGCAGCCGGAAGGCGCCATACGGGCGGCCTCAATGCAATTTATCAGTTTTTCTCTTTCCACCGGACGATCCGCGTAATCGCGGCAGCTTTGCCTGCGGCGGCAAAGATCCAGAAAATCGCTCATGTTGCCTCCATCTAAATTTTTCTGGTGAGGCTCCGCCTCCCCATGCCCCTCCGGCAGGGGCATGATGCCCCTGCACCTACAATAAATATCCAGCCCCTATGCGGGGGACGGAACAGAATCACTGGCAGTTTATTACAACCCGTCCGGCAACTGCGTCTGATCCTCGATCTCCGTGCCGGGCGGCGGGCTGAACTCAAAGGTGGAATCCGGAATTTTGACGTTCACTTCCAGCGAAGTAACGCTCATCTCGCTTACGTTGCCGTAAAAATCCGTTATTTGCAAACGCCTCAGGGTGGCGCTGTCCGGCTCCACCCAAATAATCGCCTGCATCAGGCTGGTGCTGGGCTCAAAAGGATCCAGTTGCAAACAGACCAAAGCATCCGCTTCGCCCTGCCCGGCTTCAGCGTCAGGTTTGCCAGGCACGTCTTTATCGGAAAGCACCGTAATTTCAAAACTGCTGCTCAGACTGGACATTCCGAAAAGTACGCGCAAAAAGGCGTTTTTATCGTCCACCGCCTCAATGGGAAACTTGTAGGCCAATTCCTCGTCCGGCAGGTACTGCCAAATCAGCTTGTCAGTAACGACCAGAACTTCCTCGGCTGGCGGCCTGGTAATCCAGCGCACCAGAAAAGGCTTGCGGAAGTGGATTTCTCCCTGGCGTTCTTCGGTGATGCCGCTTTCGCCATGCGTAATCTTCTGCTCGAATAACACATGCATATTGTCGAGCTGCGCGTAACGCTTCTGCACGGCGTCAGACCATTCGGCCGGGCTGCGCTGTTCTGACGATTCGGACGACTGAGCAGGCGTTGCGCTCTTTGCCTCCGGCGAACAAAGCGCAAACGCGGCGCTCAGTACGACTACTGCCAAGAAGGAACGTTGGGCAAACGCAAAAAACATGAAACCTCCATGGTTAAGCCAAGATAGTGTTTACACGAGATGATTTTTTGTTCTCTGGCAAGGAAGATGAGCCTTTTATGCAGGAAGTGTACTCTTTTGGTACTCGACCGGAATAAAAGGCGAAATCTGACGCAGCCAGAAGCAAAAAGGCGCTCGCGTAAACACTATCTATATAACCTTGTTCAGCGGATACTCAATTATCCCCTTGGCCCCGGCCTCCACCAGCCTGGGCAGGAGATCGCGCACTACGGCCACGGAAACCACCACTTCCACCGCGTTCCACTTGCTGTCCTGCATGGGTGAAATGGTGGGCGAATTCAACGAGGGCAGCAGAGCCAGAATGGCAGGCAGTTCGTCCGTCTGCGCGTTCATTTTCAGGCCCACCAGGGATTCTGCCCGCAAGGCCCCTTGCAGAAGCAGGTTAATCTGATCGATTTTCTTGCGCTTCCAGGGGTTGGCCAGGGCGGCCCGGTTGGCAATGAACTGGGTGTTGGTGATCAGCACGTCATCAATTATGCGCAGCCCGTGCGCCCGAATGGTGGTTCCGGTTTCGGTAACTTCCACAATGGCGTCGGCCAAGCCTTCCACCACCTTGGCCTCGGTAGCGCCCCAGGAGTACTGGACAGTTACCGGGATGTTTCTGGATTTGAAATAGCTTTCGGTCAGCCCGAGAAGCTCGGTAGCCACACGCGCTCCAGCCAGATCCTCCGGCTTGTGGTAGGGGGAATCGCCGCCCACGGCCAGCACCCAGCGGGCCGGACGGTTGCTCACCTTGGAATAGAGCAAATCCGACACCACCTCCACATCGGCCCCGGTTTCCTGAATCCAGTCCTTGCCGGTAAAACCGGCGTCAAGTACGCCATCGGCCACATAGGTTGGCATTTCCTGAGCGCGGCACAGGCGGGTGATCAGTTCCGGGTCGTTAACTTCCGGGAAGTAGTTACGGGCCTGCATGTGGATTTTCCAGCCGGATTTGGCGAAAAGCGCAATGGTGGCCTGCTCCAGTGAGCCCTTGGGAATGCCTATTTTAAGTTCCTGTTTGTTGTTCATTTATAAATCTCGCTTGGTTCAAAAATTTTTGCGCAGCACTCGCGCACCGCATCGTTTTTATATTCACGGTAAAAGCAGCTTGCATAGCCGGTATGGCAGGCCGCGCCGCCAATCTGATCCACCAGCAGCAGGATGGAATCGCTATCGCAATCCAGACGCACGGCCCGGACTTTTTGCACATGCCCAGAACTTTCGCCCTTATGCCACAGCCTGCCCCGGCTGCGGCTGAAGTAATGCGCTTCGCCGCTGGACAGGGTTTTATCCCAGGCTTCCTGATTCATATAGGCCAGCATAAGTACCTCGCCATTTTCGGCGCTCTGGACAATAGCCGGCAGGAGGCCGCCTCCCTTCTGAAAATCCGGTTTGAAGGCTTCAAGGTTCATTTTTAAACAATACTCCGTTATGGTTGAGGGTTTTGTTTACCATAAAAGCCTCCGCCCCGCCATAAAAACAGGGGTGCCCGATTTTGCCCCAGCAAATATCATTTGAATATCATCAGCAATGTCGCATCATTGCCCAATACCTTAAATGGCGTGACCGCCACTCACTATTTGCATATGAGATGGCGTCTTGGGCTTTTCAGAGCAAGCGATTAATTTTATTCGTGAATTGCTCTGCTTCAACCATCTGACAACAAGGAGCGGAGATGGCCGGTTTTATCACGCGCGCGGATATAATTACCGCAGCAATGGAAATCGAGCGCAAGGGGCATCAGTTTTATCTGAAAGCGCAGGAAACCGCTGAGGATGCAAACGCAAAAGAATTTTTCGCTTTTATGGCCGCAGAGGAAATTCGGCATGAGAAAATTTTTGAAAACATGCTGCAACGTATGGGTGACGCGACCGTTATCGAAGACCGCAGCGACCCGGAATACCTTGAATATGTGTGCGCCATCCTGAATGCGCACATGATCTTTGCGCCGGAAACTGACATCAAGGGTAAAAATCCCTTCATGCTGGCCCTGAGCTTTGAAAAAGACAGCATTGTCTATTTCATGTCCATGCTGGAGCTGGTGCCAAAAGCTGAGCAAAAGCTTATTGAAAAGTGCATTGAAGAAGAAAAAGGACACATGCGCGCCATTGCCAAAAAGAGACAGGAAATTGAAAAGGATAGCGCTGGCTACCACAGCAGCATATTTGTGCATTAAGCGTTTAAAACGGCTAGGGGCAGTAGCAGGGGGCGCTTTGTTTCCGGCACCACACGCCGAAAACGGGCTAAAGCCCCAAACAAGGACTCGCGATTTTTCGTAAGTCCTTGTTCTATTTTGGGCTATGGTCAGGCGTGTTGAGGCAGACTGGAAAAAGCGGGAGCGTCGTCAGCAGCACATAACTGGCAGCAGGATTTGAAGTTTTTGCCTGACCACATTGCAAAAAACAATTCTTTCAATTACATATAAGATATATTATTTTTTGGTTAATGTTTTTTTAAGCGATTACTCTTATGCCGCGTTACTAAAAAAGGCGCGTACCATGATTAAAAGCAATCGTTTGTGTACGGAAGAAGGCTTCAAGTACATCAACAGGCGTTACGCCACCGCGCTGCTTATCACGGCGTCTTTGTTGCTGGTCAGTCAAATCATCATTCAGCTTACCATCATCAACATGAAGAGCGATGCCAGAGTAGTAAATATCTCCGGGCGTCAGCGTATGCTCAGTCAAAAAATCACCAAATGTTCCTTCGGGCTTTTATTATCCGATACTGCGGAGCAGAGCGTGGATTTTGCCACCGAGTTGAATGCCGCACGAAACTTGTGGAAAGAGTCGCACGAAGCGTTACGATATGGCAGTGAGGCCATGCGCCTGCCTGGCGACAACAGCCAGGCGGTAGAAGCTTTGTACGAGAAAATGGAGCCGCACTACCAGGCCATTTTGCAGGCAGTTTCGGCAATTCTTAACCTTACGGGACAAGCGGGGCCAAGGGAGCCAGCGAACAAGGACGGGCAAAGCCCTGGCGGCCAGACGGACGCCGAGCTGGAAACCCTGCGCTGGAACGCCTTGACTATTCGCGCCAATGAGACTGAATTTCTCGGTTACATGGATAGAATCGTTTTTCAATATGATGCTGAATCCAATACCAAGCTTCTGCATTTGCAGATTCTTGAATTCTCGATTTTGTTGATTGCTCTGTGCGTACTGGTACTTGAATGGCGCGTGGTATTCAAACCGGCCCAAAAGGAAATCGAAATCGGTTTCGATATCATGAAAAAAAATGAGGACTACCTCAACCAGCTTTTTGAAACCACGCCCGCCATGACCATCCTGTTTGATGCCACAACCCTGAAAGCTGTAAAATACAACGCCATGGCCGTGCAGCTCATACGCGCCTGGCTGGGGGTGGAGCTTTCGGACGAAACAGCCTTTGCCGCAGTTCTGCCCGGCCCTGCGGAAGACCCCGCCCTGAGCGAGCGCCTGCTGGCTAAACTTAAGGCGGAAAAAGAACTTTCCAATCTGGAGGTTTGCATTACCGAGGAGCAGGTGGTGCTCTTATCGGCAAAAACGCTGAACACCGGCGACAAAACGCTTTATCTCATAGGTCTGTCCGATATCACCACGCTCAAGCAAATGGCTACCTTCGACAGTATGACCGCCATGCTCAATCGGCGTACCGGCCTGGAACTGCTTGAATACCTGTGCGAGGAAAGCGCCCGGAACCAAACTGGACTGACCATCTGTTTCATTGACATCGACCGTTTGAAATTCGTCAACGATACGCACGGCCACCAGGAAGGCGACCACTACATCAAAACCGTGGCCAAGACCATCACCAGCCGCGCTGGTGAGACCTACAAAGGCATACGTTACGGCGGGGATGAGCTGATTCTGGTTACGGAAAGCGCCAGTCTGGATCGCTTTAGAGCCCTTATGCGGCAGGTTAATGACGATCTGTACGTAACCGGGCATATGAGCTTCAAATCATATACCATGAGCGTGAGCTACGGCATTGTAAGCTACAATCCAGCGGTCCACCGCACGATCAGCGACTTAATTGAAGAAGCGGATCTGAGCATGTATGAACACAAAAAAAGCAAACGGGCGCAGCGTGTTGACGGGGAAAAGTGAAGACGTTAAAGATTAGTTATGGAAACCTCACTGCAAAATGACTTTTTTCGCCGTTTGCCGAAACAGGCTTCCGGCTTGCAACGTAATGCCCTTTTTCTGGCCCTGCTTTCCAGCGAAATGGAAGCCAGAGGATATCAACGTCCGGTGGCCGTAGGCGGTTTTGCTGTTGAGGCCTATACGCTTGGCCGGTTTATGAGCATGGATATTGACCTGGTTGGTAACCGGGATGGCATTATCGTAATTTTGCGTGAGCTTGGTTTCGATTCTCACGATGGCCGCAACTGGATATCCGCCCAGTTCGACGTGCATATTGATATTCAGGGAGGCTCCATTAATATTCCTGGAGGCAATGAGCGTGTCAGCCTTGTGGAAGCGGCGGATGGATGCGCTGTTACGATGGTCAGCCTTACTGATATAGTGGCTGATCGCATTTCCGCCTATGCCTCCGGGCACAAGGATTCCGGCATTCAGGCGCGGGCTATTTTGGCGGCCTGGAGTGATCATATTGACCTTGGCGTGCTGCGCGATGTTTGCAGACAGGAAAAAGCCGCGTCCGAGTGCGAAGAAATCATCAGCCTGGCTTTGGCCGACCAGTGTGGAGAAACGCTATGATCACCCAACAAATGATCGAAGAGCGCTCTCGCGTCTATAATCGGGAGATCCGCCGTCTGGGGTTCCAAAAAAGCCACAGTCCGCGCAGTCCGGAAAAAGAATTTGCCCTGGTGCAATCAGCCGTTGCCTTTTTGCGCACATTCTATTGGAAAAAAGATTCAGACGGCGTTTTGCGGGTTAAAGAGCGGGGGTAGTTGTATGCTTTGATCCCGCCTTTATATCTTACTCGCCAAAAATCCTCACTGCCCGCAGCATTTGCTTGCTGACCGCCACTCCAAAAGGACAACGCGCTTCACAGGATTCGCACTGGATACAGTCCGATCCATGTTTTTCCAGGGCGGCGTAATGTTGCCGGATGCTGCCCGGTACGTTGTTTTCGTCCAGCACGGCAATATCCAGATATTTGTTGACCGTGGCGATATTGATATTGGCCGGGCAAGGCAGGCAGTGGTTGCAATAAACGCAACTGCCGGTGAAATCCCTTTTTACGCCACTGATGATGGAGGCATAGTCTTTTTCCGCGTCAGTGCAGTCAAGATAACGCGTTGCTTCCAGCACCTGCGCCTTGCTTTGGCAACCGATAAGCGTGCTTACCACCGCCGGGCGGGTAAGCGCGTAATGAATGCACTGCGCCGGGGTAAGCGGTTCGGCAAACGGCGTATGATCCGCCGAAAGCAGCTTGCCCGCCCCAAGGGTTTTCATTACGGAAATGCCTACGCCCCGGCTTTCGCACAGGCGGTATAGCTCGGCTCTGGCCGGATCAAGCGCCTGGACCATCTCCGTATAGCCCTCGCCCAGCATGGCCATGATGTCCGTGGTTCCGGCCATCAGATCAAAAGCCGGATTAATGCTGAACATGAGCAAATCAATAAGCCCGCTATCCACCATGCGCCTGGCCGTGGCCGGGTTATGCGCACTTGCCCCCAAAGCCTTCACAACACCCTGGCGTTTCAGTTCCAGGGCATAATCAACCACGCCGTTTTCAAACAAGGCGTCAATATCGGCATCGGAATCAAGAAAAAACAGCATGCCGAAGTCGATATAATCGGTATCCAGGCACTCAAGCAGCTTGTCAAAGTAGCGTTTACACACATCAAGATCGCGGCTCATGTCGTATTGCTCACGCAAATCCACTGAGCCGATATGCCCCTGAATCAGCATCTTTTTCCGGTTGCCAGCCAGGGCTTTGCCGATGTTGCGGCGCACCGCCTCGCCCGGCATGAACAAATCCATCATATTGATGCCCTGTTCCAAGGCCGCGTGAATAACTTCTTCCACCAGCTCATAGGGCTTGTTGTCCAGATGCTCCGTGCCCAGGCCGATAACGCTGGCCGACAGGCCGGTTTTTCCTATGGGGCGATATTGCATAATTTTCTCCTGCTGCGTTAAATTGGTCTGCGTGCCTGAGCGAATTGCACATACATCTGATAGCACAATCACCTGGGCCGGGGTCAAGCCTTTAGCTTCCATATAACATAGGACTCCGCATTGCTGCGGAGTCCTGACAGAGTGTTGCCAATGCAGTATTTGCAGAGCCGAATTACTTTTTGTAATTCATGATGGTGGCGTTCTGGCTGGTGATCAGGTTTTTGTAGTCCGGCGCATATTTGGCCAGGAGCGCGGCCAGGCCTTCCATGTTGTTGCGCCAGTCGCGCATCAGTTCGCAGGTTACGCTGAACCAGTTAAGCAGCTGTACGCCGTTTTGCGACATGCGAATCCAGGAGGCGTCGCGCACGGCTTCGTTGAACGTGCCGGAAGCGTCGGTAACCACGAATACTTCATATCCGGCTTCCACGGCCGACAAAGCCACATGGGCCACGCAAACGTCCGTAACTATGCCGGCAACGATAAGCTGTTTGCGCCCGGTTTTTTTGACGGCATCAACAAAGTCTTTGTTATCCCAGGCATTGATTTGCCCGGGACGGTGAATGATCGGCGTATTGGGAAACATTTGCACGATTTCGGGAAGCAGCGGCCCGTTCGGCCCTTTTTCCAGGCTGGTGGAAAGCACCACGGGAAGATCAAAGAATTTGCCGATCTCCGCCAGAGCGAGCACGTTGTTTTTGAATTCTGCCGGTTTTATATCCTGAACCAGAGAGAAAAGGCCGGTCTGGTGGTCAACCAGCACAAGCGCCGCTTTGCTTTTATCCAGGCGGACATATTTTTCGCCGGCAAAAGCCGATGAAGCCAAAAGTAACATTGTAAAACACGTAACAACACTGACAATCATAAGCTGCTTTTTGAGCTTTAGCATTTGGACTCCTTGTTAAGAATACTATTTGGCGGTTTTTAAAGAAAATGGACACCCTAGCCACTACGCAAAATAACCCGTTTTGTTTTTGCGCATTTAATATAGATTAAATAAATACTTATTGATTTCATTTGAATTATTAAAAAACATTCTAACGGCTCAATAGCTATTTTCTTGTTTTGGGTATCCAGGCGAGTCCATAATTACGGTATAAGCTGTAGGCTTGGCCCTGTTGGGCATTTTTTTATAGACGAGATAATATTTTTTCATACTCCTTTAATATTGCCTTAACAGTTCCGTTTTAGAAGGGAATCATCAGCATGGGAGCAAGCAGGCGCTAATATCATTGGAGCTTGCTTCCGCACACCAATAACACGCGTTTTCTGCTATTTGTTTTCATTCAAGTCATATGGAGGTCGGTATGCGTGCAAAGCGATTTATCTGCTCCACCCTCATTTTCTGCCTGCTCCTTTCAGGCTGCGCTTCCAGAAATGCCAGTTTTCCTGCATCGACAGAAATCGAAACAAATGAATCGGATGGTAATTCCGCGCTCAACAGCTTTCTTAAGATCGCTCTGATGTTTGGAGTATCACTGACTCTCGCCGCACTCATAGGTGGCAGCGGTGATACTGACAAACATGGGAGGCATAGGGGAGGCCATCACCGGTAGAAAAAACAAAACCGCAGAGTTTTTAAATCTAATAAAATTCGAAAAAAAATGGAGGGGAGTATGTTTAGATTAGTGCCGTTGCTCATAATGATATTGGTTTTATGCTCGTGCGCACAAAAAAATACGTCTCCCCGCCTCACAGGCAGCGAACTAGAAGCATGGTCTGCAAAATATATAGCCAAGATGGTGGCTGAAGACGAAGAAAGAGCGGCCAGGTTAGCGACTGAGGAAGCGGAAAAGAAAAGGGTGAAAGACTGGCCTATGGATTTTGCCTCTCTGATTGGAAAGCCTACAAAACTTTTGATCAACAAATGGGGAACGCCTCATGCGATTGAGACTGACCAATCAGGGGCACATACTTATAGTTGGTTCGAAGTAGATGTCATGGGAATTTATTCTCCCTCCGTGCCATCTTCCAAGCAGAGCATTTATGATAAAAATGGCTATCACGCCGGATATTATACAGTACCGGAACAGCCATCAGTAAAAACCGGGGAAGTCAGCAGTCTTAGCTGCGAAATCATAATCACCGACAATGTGAAAGGAATTATCACCAAAACCCGCTATAGCGGTCAATATTGTCCGACAGACTTCCCACTGCCGGATTCCGCGTGGCCTTAACCGTTTAGCGCACGATCTGTGCGTCAAGGCGGTTAAGCATGGCCAAAGCAGACGGAATGTTTGCTTCCGCCGCCATAGCCTTGAAGCGTGTTTCCGTATCGTAGGCTGCAAGGGCTTGAACGCTTATTTCAGTGATAAGTTTATTGACACTCACTCCACGCAATTCAGCAGTGTTCTTCAGTCGATTTGCCAAGTCGTCCGGTAATCTGAGGGTCAGAGTACTCATAGCAACTCCTTCAGGCAGGCTTCGGGCGTCAAAATACGCAGTTGTGGCCATAGAAGCTGCCCTCTTTCCAGGTCTTTGACGTTATATGTAACAATGGCTTTGGCATTGCCAGCCACAGCCAGTTCTATCAAGTGGTTGTCACCCTCGTCAGGCAGATTGGGACGCCAGCCGTAATAAATTGAAGTCCACCGACCCACGGCTGCAAGGGATTTCAAAACCTCAACCCGTTCTGTGTGAGTGGTGCTGTCCGTCCAGACCGAGCGGCCAAGCAAATCTTCATACTCCAACCATAAGGCGTTGCCAAAAATTGGTGTACATTTACCTGTCAAAGCCGCCCGCAACATAGCACGAGAGGCTCCGCCGGAAGCATCTTTCGCCCGCAGAGCAGAAACGAAAACGTTGGTATCGATAACTATGGGGAACATTGTGACAGCGTATATGCCATCACTATTTATGTCAATCTTGCTTCTGCTCGGCGGGGGCCTTTTCCTGGGCATAGCCATCGTGATACCCCTGCCCAAGATCATTGATGCCATTTTCGATTTTTGCCTGGGCAGTGCCTGCGGTCCTGCCCATTTCACTGCACGCGCCAAGCGCCAGAAGCAGCGCGAATGGCAGGCAAAGCATAAGATATCTCTTCATGATTTTATCCTTACTTAAAAAATACAGAGAGTGTTTAAATTACCCCCGTTCCATTACGGCTTCAGCGCCAGAACGGCCTCTTTGCCGCCCACCATCATGAGCAGATCGCCTTTTTCCATGGGAATGCGCGGATCCGGCACAAAGCGAAAATCGCTCTGCCCCGCTTTTTTGATTGCAACTACCATAACCTGATGCTCGGTGGTCAGGCTGAGTTCGGTCAGGGTTTTTCCGGCCCAAGCGGAAACACTGGCCTGTTGCAGCAAAACCCCGCCGTCCACATCCACAAAATCGAGCATGCCGGGGTTGCTGAGGCGCATGGCGGTAAGTCTGGCTACATCCGCTTCCGGTTGAATCACCTGATGCACGCCAAGGCGGCGCAGCACTTCCATGTGCTGCCTGCTGATGGCTTTGGCCAGAATGTTGCGCACTTTAAGGTCATGCAGGTTCAGGGCGGCGATAATTGAAGTATCCATGGATGAACCCACGCTCAGAGCCACGCAATCCATATCCTGAAAACGCAGTTGGTCGAGCAGGGTTTTATCGGTAGCATCGCCTTTATAGACCACGGAAAGAGCGTCCTGCGCGTTTTGCACAACAGTATCGTCGTTATCCAGCCCGATTACGCGATGCCCGTTCCGCATGAGCGATACACCAAGCTCCATGCCGAATTTTCCAAGGCCAATAATACCGATTTCCTGTTTTTTCATGCCAACCTCTAGGCTTTTTTAGCTGTAACGCGCCAGCTTTTTACAAATACGCAGCCAGACTAACCGATGGAGAGGCTCCGCTCCGGCAGCCTGTAGCGCGGTTCGGTTTGCAGTTGCTGAATGGTGGTGATCAGCCAGATCGGGCCGAGCCGCCCCATATACATCAGGGCGCAATCAATGAGCTTTCCGGCGTCGGAAAGGTTGGGCGAAACCGTTGTGGTCAAGCCCACGGTGGCAAAGGCGGAAACCGCTTCAAAAAGGAGATCCAGCACCTGAAAAGGCGTTTTGCCGTGCGGGTTGGCACCGCCTTCGGTAAGGGCGAGCGCGAAGGTGGCCAGTCCAATGGCCAGAAAGGTGAAAATGAGCAGCAAAAAAGTTTTATTCAGGGTGGCCGTATCCACAGCCTTGCCGTCAACTACCACTTGCGAGCGCCCGCGCAGTTGCGCGGAAATGAAGGATAGCAGCACCCGGAAGCTGGTGGTTTTGATGCCGCCCGCGCAAGACCCCGGCGAACCGCCAATAAGCATGAGCAGAATCAGCACCAGCAGTGAAATATCCGTCAGGGAGCCGATCGTCACGGTGTTGAACCCGGCGGTACGCGCCGTTACGGACTGAAAGAACGAAGGCAGCACCAGTTCCGGCAGAGTGGAGGGATCGGAATCGTTGGCGAAATATTCAAAAAGCATCAACAGGGCCGCGCCCGCCACAATCAGAAAAATTGTTGTGCGCCAGACCAGTTTGGTTTGCAGGCTCCAGGGCGCGGCCCGTTGCCTGCGCAGCCGGGTGGTGATCTGGTACAGGCTTTCGTCCAGCACAGCAAAGCCAATGCCGCCAAGCACAATCATCGTCATGACCACCGTGGTTACCAGCGCGTTTTGCTGCCAGCTCATCAGGTTGTCCGACCAAAGCGCGAATCCGGCGTTGCAAAAAGCGGAAACCGTAAGGAAAATGGCCGAGAAAGCCGAAATTCTTTCCGGCTCGAACAGGCAAAGTATGGCTGCGGCGCAAAGCTCCAGCGTGAGAATATAGATCAGCACCCGTTTAAGAAATTTGCCCAGGTTGAATGAGGGATCGTTAAGCAGGGCGTTGCCCACGGCCAGACGGTCGGTAAGCGAAATGCGATGGCTTACCAGATAAAGAATCAGGGTGGTGCAGGCGGTAATGCTGATGCCGCCCAGCTGAATCAGAAAGAGCATGACCACATGCCCGAAAGTGCTGAAGGTGGTGTAGATATCCACAGTGGAAAGCCCGGTTACGCATACCGAGGAAGTAGCAATAAAAAGAGCGTCGATATAGGCCACGGGCTTGCCCGCCTGAGCCAGCGGGCTCCATAGCAGGAGCGAGCCGATAAAAATGGCGGCAGCAAAGCTGGCTACCGGCAAAACAAAGGGAAGAACAAAACGATTTTGTGCACGCATTACTGTACGTTACGCTTATTGGGTCGCTTTGACAATGCGGCTATTTTTTTAGCAAGGTTTGTTTTTTTAGGAGGATGCCACCTCAAAAATAAAACAGGCTCAGCGCGATAAATCCCGGTCCCAGTATCGCGGCAGACCAGATCATGTAGCCGAAAAAGCTGGGCATCTTTACGCCGTGCCGTTCGGCTATGGATCGCACCATGAAATTCGGCGCATTGCCGATATAAGTCGCGGCTCCCATAAACACCGCTCCGACCGATATGGCCGCAAGAGTCGGGGACAGTTCGCCGGTAAGCTGCGCCACATCGCCGCCAGCGGTATTGAAGAACACCACATAAGTCGGCGCGTTATCCAAAAAGGCGGAAAGCAGCCCGCAGCTCCAGAAGTACATATTATTCACCGGCTGCCCGTTATGCGACACCAAACTTAGCAGCGGGGCCAGCACCCCTTCTTCGCCTGCCTGTAAAATAGCTATGGCAGGAATCATGGAGAGGAAAATTCCCAAAAAAATCTTGGCGACCTCGGCTATGGGTTCCCAGTTAAAGCCGTTCAGCAGGCGGCTTTCGTAGCTAGTAAAACGCAACGAGAGCGCGGCCATAACCAGCAGTCCGGCGTTGCGAAAAATCTCCCGCCAGCCCAGTTCCACATGATACAGGGTGACGCTGCCCCAAGCGGCGGCCCAGTTGCTCCCGCTTATCAGCACCACGCCGATAATTACCAGTAAAAACAAAAAGTTAATCTTTCCCTGCAAGTAAATACGGCCACGCTGGCCGCAGTTGGGAACATCTTCCGGCAGCAGTGGCCTTCCTTCACGAATCCATAGCCAGGTATCCAGAATAAAATATACCAGGAGCAGCAGGCTGGACATAAAAATTACCGGCACAGCCAGATGTACGGCTGTCCAGAAGAAGGGCACCCCGCGCAAAAAGCCGAGGAACAGAGGCGGATCTCCCAGTGGGGTAAGCCCGCCGCCGATGTTGGCCACCAGGAAAATAAAAAAGACCACGGTATGCGTTTTATGCTTGCGGTGTTCGTTGGCCTTGAGCAAGGGGCGGATAAACAGCATGGCCGCTCCGGTAGTGCCCATAAAGCTGGCCAGCAGCGTTCCGGCCAGCAGCATGGCGGTGTTTACGCCCGGCTTGCCCGTGAAAGGACAGGACTGGCTGATGCCGCCCGCCACTGTGAACAGCGCAAAAAGCAGGATGACGAAGGGAAGGTATTCCAGCAGCAGGGTATGCCAAGCTTGATAAAGAGCAAGCTCCGGCCCAAAAACGGCCGCGCAGGGCAGCAAAAAAGCCAGCCCCCAGCCCACAGCCGCCTTGCCGTAATGCCGCTCCCAAAAATGCGGCGCGACAAGCGGACAAATGGCCGTTGAAAGCAACATGCCGACAAAGGGGATTACCCAAAAAATACTTAGCTCCGCGCCTGATAAGTGCAAATGCGCCTCCTGACTATTCAAGGTAACACCGCATATTTATATGATAAATTATAAAATTAAAAGCGAAAAAGCTATAATTTCGCCACATGGTAAGCGCGTATTCGTAATACGCGGCAGCTGTATGTGTGGATATTGGGGGATGATTACGCTGCGGTCTTAACCTGCTATTTTATTGATCAAAATTCAAATCCAGTCTACAATTCCATAATGAATATGGCAACTTCTTTACTTTTGTCCTGCACATAACCTGCACATGGAGGTGTGATGTCCGAGATTGAGCTTGCTATATGCACCTTGGTGAAAAAACCAATGACACTAGGCATGTTG
This sequence comes from Deltaproteobacteria bacterium, assembly GCA_031285295.1. GTDB lineage: Bacteria > Desulfobacterota > Desulfovibrionia > Desulfovibrionales > Desulfovibrionaceae > WRHT01. The sequence continues at coordinate 99,194 of JAITWK010000038.1, forward strand.
GGTACGCTTCTTAAAGGGCGCGGATACAGTGCCAGCGGCAAGCTGAAGCACATCGCTTCCAAAGTTCCGGGATTTGCAGTCTATCAAGTCGAAGGTGATACTGTTATCGCACCGGAGCAATATATCGGACAAACTCCGGATGGCGCTGTCCCGGCGTATCATGTCGCATTACCAAAAATTCTTGTAGATTTTATTAACGCCCAGGATGAACTGGTGCGTCCTCTCTTGAAAGTTCCCATGGAATACCTTACCAATCGAATTTTTTTGCAAGAGCAGCCGCCGGTCGATATTTATACGGATGGTTCCTGCATCTCTGCGACAAAAGTCGGTGGATGGGCGGTGGTCTTTCCGGAAAAAACGCTTTCCGGCAATTTTATACGGACGACATCAATGAGGGCGGAGCTATGGGCTATTGCCATGGCTCTTGAAAATACAACGTACCATGCTGTTATTCATACGGATTGCCAATACGCCATACACGCCATTCAAAAAGGCAAACGGAGCGTGAATGACGATCTTGTGCAACATATTCGCGGCATGCTTCAATCACGTAATGTGATATTCCAATGGGTTAAAGGGCATATGGGAACACCCGGAAACGAAGCAGCCCATAAGGAAGCGTGCCGACAAGCGCACATGTCTTCTAGCAACAAGGATTTGGGATATGAAGAGCAACGAGCGCGCGAAAAGCTAAAAAAGCAAACAAACCCAGTGGCACCGGAAAGTTGAGGGATAGCAGTATATCTTGTACGGCAAAAAATACGGTGCTGCCGATCCGCAACTAGTTGAAGGTGATATATTTCGCATGATTATCAGCGTACCGGAGTTTGATCATATTCTTTGGTGTAGAGTCGCCATTTCCAAATGGTTACAATATCGCTGGCTCCAACTGTGAGAAATTGGAAATTTTTACAGTTCCCTCAGGAAAACACGCGGTTATTTGTAACTCTCCACCCATAGCCTCAATATGGCTTCGCAAGGTGGAAATATACATATCTGTGCGTTGCTCCAGCTTGGCAATGGCTGGCTGCTGTACTCGCAGATTTTCGGCAAGCATTTTTTGAGAAAGGCCACGGGCGCGGCGCAATTCATGCAAAGGCATTTCGGCCATAATAGCGCCAATCTGCCCGGCCACATCCGCCTGGGCTTGTTCGCTAATGGCGTTGCGAAGCGTTGAAAATTTCTTTGTCATTTTGGGAATAATATTATCCATCCAAAAACATTCCGTCAATGGAATGTTTTTAACAAAAACTAAAATGCCCGAGACACTAACCTTCGCCCGTGCCGATTCCCCGGCGGAATACGCCATCTGCACCGATATCTGGCTGCAAGCCTCCATTGTCGGGCATCCGTTCATCGAGAAAGATTTTTGGAAAAACAAGCAACAGGCCATGACCGAGCAGTACCTGCCCGCCTCCAAGGTGCTGCTTGCCTATGACGAAGGTGTGCCGGTCGGCTTCGCTGCCACATGCGGTACGATTCTGGCCGCGCTGTTCGTTCTGCCCTCCCGCTGGAAAAACGGTATCGGACGCAAATTGTTGCAACAACTTTTTGCCGATCACCAAAAGTTGGAACTGTCGGTGTACCAAAAGAACCAGCGGGCAACGGCTTTCTACACGCACATGGGGTTTAGGGTGATACGGCAACAGGTCTGCCAGCATACCGGTGAGACGGAAACCGTGATGCGCTGGCAATCCTGATTTTTATTGGTTATGGTTATTTAAGGAAAAACAAATGCAACTGAACGAACAACATAAACCTATCTATCCATAGATGCCGTGACCGTGGAGGGGGCAACCGTGCTGGTTGTCTTTGTTCCGGAAAGTTCACAGGTGCATCGTTGCAATGGGCGGATTTATGACCGCAACGAAGACGGCGACTTCGACATCACCGACAACACCTCACAAGTCGCCCACCTGTATTTACGTAAGCAGACCAATTTCACTGAAAACCGGGTATACCCCTGGATTCAGCCGGAATGCCTGCGGGTAGATTTGATCGAACGCTGCCGTCGCTATGTTCGTATCAACCGAAAAAATCATCCTTGGACTGACATGGATGATGAGCAATTGCTCAAAAGCGCACAACTGATCCAGATTGACCCGGAAACACGGAAAGCCGGTGTCACTTTGGCTGGTGTGATGCTTTTCGGCACGGACGCGCAGATATTGCAAGTCTGCCCACCACACCGCACGGATTGCATTTTGCGTAAGGTGGATCTGGATCGATACGATGACCGGGATTTGATCCGTACCAATCTGCTCGACAGTTACGATCGGATATTGGCGTTCATACAAAAGCATTTGCCGGATCCGTTCTACCTTGAGGGCATGGAGCGCCGCAGTTTGCGTGATGCCATTTTCCGGGAAGTCGCGTCAAATATTCTGATCCACCGCGAATACGCGAGCGGTGTTCCGGCACGGCTGATCATTGAGCGTGGAAAGGTTACCACATTCAATGCGAACCGCCCGCATGGTTTTGGCCTGCTCGACCCGGAAACCTCCGTACCTTATCCCAAAAACCCGGTACTCGGAGCCTTTTTTCGAGAAATCGACCGGGCAGACGAACTCGGTTCAGGTATGCGTAAGATGGTGCTGTACGGTAAGAAGTATGGCGGCATTGACCCGCAACTCATTGAAGGCGATATATTTCGCATGGTTATCAGCGTGCCGGAGTTTGAACAGTCGGGGTATCTTTCAACCGACAATGTTGCAGCTATTCAGGAAGTACTTGGGCCGGGATCAAGTCGGGATCAAGTCGGGATCAAGTCGGAACCAAGTCGGGATCAAGTCGCAATATTACATAACTGCCTGAATGAAATAAGTATTAGTGAATTGATGAAGTCTATGGGTAGAACGAGCAGGGCAAGGCTAAGAGAACAAGTGCTCAAGCCCTTAATTGAATCAGGCTGGCTTGAAATGACCATCCCTGACAAACCGACCAGCAGCAGGCAAAAATATCGTACGACAGAAAAGGGCAAGATTTTTTTACATCTCCAGCCTAACACCAAATAAGCATTGTTTCTCTTGTTGAGAAGATTCGTGAAATAACGACAAAAAGGATAACGTCAATGGCAATTCCTGATTTTCAAAGCTTCATGCTGCCCGTGCTTCGCTTGGCGGCTCGTGGTCCTATACGCACGACCGATACCATAGCACACCTATCTGACGAGTTTTCTCTTACCGAAGCCGAACGTCACGAATTGCTTGGGAGGATTGCACTGCTGCCTTATGAGGGGGTAGTATTGGGGTAAGGAGCATTAATAGCAGCTTGAATGCCATCCGAGATGGACATAGTTCAATTCTGCCCATCTCCACCAGAAAAATTTAAGGACTTACATGAAAATGCAGATCCTTTTTTTGTGGGAAAAATTTGAAGAATGGGAAAAGTCGGAGTTCACTTTGGAATTTTGGAGTGCACGCTTGACCAGCAGTGCGTAAGGTTCTATCACTCAACATATAAAGGAAGAACCAATGACCCATCAAGAAGTTGTTGCCTATATTCAAAATTATGGGACGCCACTTAATTCAGCAAAAATAGTTAATAATAATACAATAAGGTATACTGTCGGCAACACGGATAAGTGGTTAAGAATTTCCTACATACTAAATGCTCATCAAACATATAAAGGCATGACAGTACAGCCTATAAATTTGGATAATATTCAAGGCATGAGGACTACTGGGTGTCATCGCAGGTTTGCACTTAATTTAATGGTTGGAATGGGGTATGCAACACGCAATGGCAATGATTATACTATTATACAGGGATAAAATACCATATTTTTTTAAATCAAATGATCAGGTAATCAAAAATCATGATGTCTTAATGTTCGATTGTTATTGACTTTGTGTTTCTAAATAGTAAGCGCAATAAAGAGTTCTAGTTTTTCTAGGATTATTTGATATGTGACAGCGATAAGCATGAAAAATAGCCAATTAATTAAATATGGTAATTCGGATACTCAGATTTGCGAAAGAGGAATAATTATGAATAAAAATCATGGTAAATGTAGTCTATGTTTAAAAAGTAGAGATTTGAAACAAAGCCATATTATTCCTAGATTATTATCTAAAAGCATTAGAAAATCCCCATCAAAGGTATATACCATTGAAAATGGGAAGAGTACAAGTATTACACAAGATACTAAAAAAGAAAGATTGCTATGTGAAGAGTGTGAAGGTAAGTTAAATAAATTTGAAACATATTACAGTAATCACTTTAAGTATCCTGACTATAACTCTAATCTTTATGATTTTTTGCTTTCTATCCTCTGGAGAGTGGCAGAATTAAATGCGCAACAAAATGATGATTTTGCACGCCGAGAATTTAATAGCTATGTATATTGGAAAGAAGATGCCAGAGCTTATCTTGACATGGGGATTGTACCAAAAAAATTTCCCAAATTATACTTGTTCTACCTTGAAAAAGGAACAAATTATGATTTTTTAATGCATATGGGTACATATTTTTCAAATATTCATAACTGTAAAGTTTCACTACTCCATAGATTTATTGACGGGCATAGTTCGTATGATCTTCTGTGTGAAAGAGATGACCATGGTGATATAAATGTCATTATAAGTAATCATCATGATCTAAATGATTATCCAATAAGCATCCAAAACATATTTATCGTTGAAAATAAGCACGTTATCGTAGCGGCATCAGAAAATTTAATCACTTGTATTGCTATTGATGGTGAAGAAATTAAATCTTTTATAAATTATGAAATTCCGCATGGTAATGGAGTTATACCAGTAAAAAATATTCCTCAAGAAGTAAATAAAATGCTTTCTTATAATTTAATAGGTATTAATTGGAAAAATACCTTTTCTGATGAAGACCAAAAAACATATGATATTCAGATACAAAAATTTTTTCAAGCTCAGAATAAATCACCTAAACGCTGATTCACAAAATGACCTGTTGTTCCGACATGTTAAAGATGTGAGTAACTATTTCATCCGCAAGCTGAAAATCCCCCTCCTGTGCGATCAGGTAGTCGGAAATTTCATCAAGGTCAGCCCAAGCCGGGTCAGTCCACTCAATATTATAGGTATACACTGACCCTCTTGGCTCTCAGCCGTTCTTGAACAACCTTGTGCGAAACAGTCCGGCCTTCATTCATGGCATCAAGGCCTTGCCGAATATCATCAATGACCGATTTTTCCTTCTGACCGGATTGTTCAACGGCTTGGAATCTTGACTGATAACCAAAAAATAGTACCATTGATGTCATGAACAACAGCCAACGCAAAACCCTTGTAGCGATTTTTACCAATCCGATCAGCCCGGCGATTGCCTGGCGGGACATTGAGAGCCTGTTTAAATCCTGCGGTGGCACGATCAAAGAAGGCAGTGGTTCCCGCGTATGGTTTATTATAGGCAAAGATGTGGCAACGTTTCATCGCCCGCATCCATCCTCAAATACTGATAAAGGCGCAGTAAAATCGGTACGACGTTTTTTTGAGCTGATAGGAGTAAAACCATGAGCATACTTACCTACAAAGGATATCAAGGGCGTTTTGAGTACGATCCCGATGCGGATATTTTTCATGGTGATGTATTGCACATTGCCGATGTGGTTACGTTTAAGGGACGCTCTATTGACGAGTTGAAAACGGCATTGGCGGATTCGATTGAAGACTACTTTGACTTGTGCAAAGAAGTAGGAAAAGCGCCGCAAAAACCATTTTCCGGGCGTTTCAATGTGCGCCTTACTCCGGAATTGCACCAAAAAGCAGCGCACACTGCGGCGACTGAAGGGATAAGCCTTAATAACTGGATTGCTCATGCCGTGGAAAGAGCCGTTGCCGGACAACACGCCTGACCATAACCCAAAATAAAGCCGCATCCAGATTGGCAGCAATAAGAACCATCGCATCATCAGGAACAACTAAAATTAGAATCATATTGCTGTTTGGGGTTTCCCGCAGCGACTTTCTGACTGGGCGTGACCTGACCCTCTGCCTGAACGATGACTTGAACGCGGTCTACACAACTACCGGCAAGAACCTGGCCTGGCTGCATATATCCTGTGGCATGCCGGATGCTTCCGGGCGTTACCCGCTCTTTATCGGGGCCATGCCCAATCAGGAGCTTTGGGGGGATGCGGGTGCGCCGTCTGCCAGGCCGCCCGATTACCTCGCCCGTAAAGCGGCTTTTATTGAAAAAATCAGTACGCTGATCCGTCAAGCAGTGCCGGAGTTGGCGGATTTGGAAATTGTAGAAAGCGCCAGTGAATATACTCTGCGTGACTGGATATATGGCTGTAGCGGAAGTATTTATGGTGCATTACACAGCGCAGATAACTTTCCGGTATTGCCTTTTACTCATATTCAGGGTTTGTCACTTGCAGGACAGAGTGTTATTCTGCCCGGACTGTTGGGGGCTTTTGTTTCAGTGGCTGCCGCCTGTGGAACAATTGTCGGGTATCATCAATTATTCAGAGATCTTGCATGTACAAACGCAGAGTAGTCATTACCGGCATTGGTGCGGTTTCTCCTTTCGGCTGGGGGCTGGAACCGCTGTTGCAAGGGTTGGCGAGGAGGCTAAGAGGGGAGGAAGATAGCGAATGTAACACAGCGCATTACCCCTGTTTTTTCACCCGCAAACGAAGAAAAAATTCACATTGAAAGGAGGTTTTCATAAATTAATCCTTGCGACAATATTTCAAGCGACAACGATGATGTCAAGAAAGGGAGGGATCCCGCCTACTCCGGCTCTGCCGCCTGCTCGGCCGAGTCTTTTTCTTGGGCATTGTTATCTTCATAGGTCTGCCCGAGAGCATCGATGGTCTTGCTGCTGCTTTCCATGTCTGTCCGAGCCGAACTGACTGCACGGCTGATTCCGTTGACTACGCTACACGCGTTAAGTGACAAAAGCAGCGCAAGCGAGAGACAAAGCATACTGAATTTGTTCATTATTTTATCCATCCTTAAAAAATATAAAATACACTTATTGACGGCATCTGCGATTATTTTTTAAAATACCGGCTTTTTTAGCGACCAAAGTTGGCAAACAGGTATGAGCCGGGACAAAGGTAGTATTATGACATATCTACTGGGGGTTACAATACTGATTTTAGTTTTTTGGTCAACTTCTTTGTGTAAAGCAAAAAAGTCACGTTCCTGGCACAAAAATGATTAGTGATTCCCAAGAGATATTAAATAAAACACAACAACGCTTCCCTACCGGACAGATGAGCCGTCTTCACTCGGATAATTTACGCAGAATTTCCCCTACTGCTCGCTTCTTTTCGCCATAAAACACCTGCGTGGTATCTGGGGACAAAGACGATATGATATTTGCAATTCCACTTTGTGTGAGCTAAACTTTTAACGTCACCCATGTGACCTCCTTTTGATTTTTGAGTATGTTATTGCAATTTGCTTTAATTTAAGGTAGTTATTGAACAAGTATAGATATTGGATGGGGTTAAATTTATTTACTGAAATCTTCTTTTAAATAACAATTAGTTAGGAGGGGGCATGAAACTGAACTTTTTACTGGCTGCCCTGCTGGTGTTTGGGCTTACCGGCTGTGCAGCTCCCAAAACTTGGCAGGCTACGGATGGCAGTCGGGCGGACGCGGTTGTAGAGCTTTCATACGAATACATGGTTTGGGAACTGCCGGATGTTGACGATGCGCAAGGTATGCAAGTTGCCTTGGCCCGTTGCAAGTCCTGGGGTTATACTTCCGCTGAAGCTTTTGGTGGTGATACCAAAGAGGCTATTGACAGCAGTTCCTACCGGGTTACAAAGAAGTATCAGTGTCGTGGTCGTGGTACTGTGGGCAAATAAGTCTGATTTTTTTCTTTAAGTATAGTAAATATCCCCCGGCTATGTGGTCTGCCACTGCCGGGGGATATTTATTTTCTTTGAAAGTGAATAATTGGATCAGGCACGATCTTTTGTGTAAGCAAGCAATTGCGGCCAAGCCATCTCATACAACCAATTGATCCCGTTTCCGTTGATACGGCGGTTTCTCAGGATGAGTCTGCTATTGTTTTTTTCCGGGCAACAAGTTTTGGTGGAGCGGTTCAGGCTCCGGTTCTTGAGGTAAATGAAGACGGAAGCCTAAAGTTTGTCACCATTGTTTCTGCCGGGGCAAAACTTTTGCATAAAACCACCCCCGGCAAACACCTCTACCTTATTGATGGCGAGTTTGGATATTTCCTGGAAGCGGACCTTGAAGGCGGTAAAACATACTACAGCTATATCACGCCTAAATTTGGATGGTGGCGGGCAAGATTTCTTTTTGCGCCAGTCAGAAATCCAGATGATGCAACGTTCAGAAAAGATTTTGCCTGGTGCGAGTGGTATGCAAACAAACCTGAAGGCCAGCAATGGTTTGTAAAAGCGAAAGGAAACCTTGAAAAGCGATACTCCGACATCATTGAAGAGTATGCCGATTCCCCGGCTGAAGATAAAACATTCATGCTGCCGGAATATGGAAGAACTATGCCTGTGAAGTAACAAATTACCACCACAAAAAAAGAGCATTACTCCGTAAAAGTAATGCTCTCAAGTTGAATGTTTGTGTGTCTTGTTATTGCTTATTAAATAGTTTGATTGCGTTTATATTTACTATTAATACTTATGTTTATTATACTTATATATCTTAATAAATAAGTAATATATATAGGTACTACAGTTATCATAGTTCTTATGTCTTGATTAATGTCAAAAGTTCATCTGTAAAATTGTCTATTTGTTTGAATGAATTAACTCTGTCATATCATTTAGTGGAGTGAGATATTTTAAGACAATTCAGTTCCGCTCCTTTCGTAGAACGAATTGGTATTTATGTCCAAAAAATATCCTTTTTCCAGTTGGGTTCAAAGCCCATGTCAGCAGGGTTAACTAATGGGAAGTCGGCAAAGAGTGCCTCAAGTCTGTTCGCCCATGTAGATCTGGTAACGATAAGCTTCAACAGGCCGTATGCGATAACCGCAACAGCAAAATAAGAACTCTCTTTACCTTCAATACTTGGGTATCTCATAGCAGGTAGTGGTGTTTTTGGAGGGCGCATATTAGTACGATTCCATAATACACCGTGGTGAGCGCAAACATTTCTAGCCCAAGTCAGAGAACTAGCCCAGGAAACAAAAGATTTTGGATTCATTTTCATAGCGTCAGCTATACGCTTTTGCTCTGTCTGTTTCATATTGCCAAGAGCTTTTACCCATGTCCCCATAGAAATACACTCCATAACCATCCACGATGGTGGAAGATCGGGAGCATCATACTTGCTGTAGTAATGTTTGGTAATTTCATTTTGTTTGATGGGCAATTCTTTCCTGAGAGCTGAACAAAAAGAATCCATTCCTGATGATAATTTAAACACCAAAGGATTCATAAACCAATGAGATCCGTGCGCCATGCACATCGTGTTTGACATGGCAGTACGCATGGCAACCTCAATTCTTTCAATCGCATCAAGGGTTAACAACCTGAGCTTTCTATCAAATTTGTACGTTTCCCAAATGTGATCATAGGTTGTGCCAGCATTAAAGCGCTGAATTGTGCTATCAAAAAAATGCTTGCCGTACCCCATTAGGCGGTAGTATCCCACCGTTGCGATATGCCGTTCTGCGCGTTTGCTATCTGGAACCACTAACCCACGCGATTGCATCAGGGCTACCAGATCGCACGGAGATAATGGCGGTTTTGCAAATGGGTATGTAGGCATCTTGACTCCAGGGTAAAAAAAAGCCGCGTTGGTATTCGCATCTCCCCAAAAGGGAAACTAGGCGCAACGCGGACTGATAAAAATAAAATATGCGATTTTCAAAAAAAGTCAACGCGGTTTTTGATTCCACTTTCCTGTAGGCCACCGTGGTCCCAAAGCGGTCCCAATTAACCCTTATTTCAGCAAATTAATAAAAAAAGGGAGCTACGATTTCTCGTAACTCCCTGAATTTTCTGGTTGCGGAGGCAGGATTTGAACCTACGGCCTTCGGGTTATGAGCCCGACGAGCTACCAAACTGCTCCACTCCGCGACATGATTCCGGCTGAAACCGAAGAGGTTTCGCACAGGAAGAGACTATTTAGTCTAATGCCGTGCCGCTGTCAACAAAAAGGTTGAAAATATTTTCAAATCTAGTGCAGCAAGCGGAACTGCACCGCCACCTTGCCATTGCCCGGGAAGGGAATATGCATACCGGCGATTTCGATTTCCTGTTCGGCGGCCAGGGCCAGAATGCGTTTACGCGCTTTTACTGCCTGCGGCACATCAACATCGTAACGGGCGCATTCTTCCGGCAAAGCGAACTGCAAAGCGGCGGCATGCACCAAATCGCCGATAATCATCAGCTTCTGGCCTGCGGCATCCAGCATAAAAACGGTATGCCCCGGCGTATGTCCGGAGGCGTCCAGGGCTTCCACCGCAAAACCGGCCTTGGCGGTCAGCGCAGGCAGGGTCAGCTTGCCAAATTCAAAAGGCTGCGGCAAACCGCTGCTGTAAGCTTCAAGCACCTTGGTGGCCAGAGCGGCGTTTTCCGGGTTCGGCGTCTGGCTGCTTTTGCCGGTCCAATAATCCTTCTCAATGCGCGCAACCATTATCCCGGCGTTGGGGAAAACGCGCTGACCTTCAGCACTCAGCAAACCGCCGATATGGTCGCCGTGCATGTGCGTCAGCAGCACAAAATCAACCTGTTCCGGCGCAACCCCGGCTGCGGCCAGCCCCTGCATAAGCTTGCTGGCTCCAGCCATGCCAAAACCGGCGTCCACCAGCATATTGAGAGGCTTTTCACCCGCAGCTTGCCCCTGCACCTGAATGAGAAACGCGTTCACTCCGGCTGGCGCTTTTCCGGCCTGAAAATACTTGGCCCGCTCTTCCTGGCTGGCCGGGCCGCTGAAAATATCTACGGACATATCACCCGGCACATCCTGAATGGTCAGCACGGATACCGCCCCGGAAGACCAGATCGGGCCGACCTGGACAGCGGGTTCGGCGGCCAGGCTTGCAGATGGCCCAATCAGACAGAAGGCGGCGCAAAGCAGCGCGACAACCAGACCAGGCAAACCGTGCAGCACAGACAGACCAGGCAGAACAGATTTGGCGTGGGATGTAATCAGTTCAAACATACACGACTCCTTGGGTTGCAATATCTTTGCTTTTTCGGGCGAAATCCCATTTTTAAGCATTACATGACACCAGGGTCTCTATGACATTGAACGAAAAGATTATTTGCAAACAGCCTCTACACCGCCCGGTTCACCCACAGCCGGGGCCAGCCGCTCAATCACCGCGCCCAGACGCAGCATTGCGGCCTCGTCAAAGGCGCGGCCCATCACTTGCAGGCTAACCGGCAGCTTGCTCTCGCGCCCAAGGCCCACGGGCAGGGCCAATCCGGGCAGCCCGACCAAATTCAGGCCTATGGTAAGCAGATCCATCTTGTAAGCCATAAGCGGATCTCCAGCCAAAGCGCCCTGCTTGCAGGCCGTGGCCGCTGAAGTGGGAGCCAGCAGCAGATCGCAAGTGCCGGAGGCGGCAGAAGCGCCAGCCACAGCGGAACCGAGCGCCTTTTCAAAATCCTGAACCAGCAGGCGGCGCACCTGCGCGGCCTTGCGGTAATAGGTTTCGTAGCAACCGGACGAGAGCATGTACGTGCCAAGCACGATCCGGCGCTGCACTTCCGGCCCGAAGCCCTGCGAACGCGAAGCAATATAAAGCTCCTGCAAATCGTCAAAAGCCGCTGAAGAATCGGATGGAATGCCCCGGCGTCCAAAGCGCACGCCGTCAAAACGGGCCAGGTTGGTGCTGGCTTCCGCCGTGGACATAACCTGATAGGCGGCCAGGGCGTACTTTTGGTGCGGCAGCGACACCGGCAGCAAAATCGCGCCAAAACCTTCCAGTTTGTTCAGAATATCGCGGCAGGCCGCTTCCACTTCCGCACTGACTCCGGATTCCCAAAACTCAACCGGCAGGCCGATTTTCAGCCCTTTCAGCAGTTCGCCCGGCTCCCTTGAAGCACCGATCAACGCCTGGGCGACAAAATCCTGGCCGGGCAAGTTGTCCGGGAAGAGATCCAGCCGGGCGCTGGTGGCATCCTTGGCGTCCGGCCCGGCAATGACCGCGAGAAGTCTGGCGCAATCCTCCACCGTGCGGGTCAGCGGGCCAACCTGATCGAAAGAAGTGCCAAAAGCCGCCACCCCGTAGCGCGAAACCCGCCCGTAGGAGGGCTTTAGCCCAACACAGCCGCAAAAACCGGCTGGCTGTCGTATGGAACCGCCGGTATCGCTGCCCAGCGCGGCGTAGCATTGCCGCGCGGCCACCGCCGCAGCGGAGCCGCCGCTGGAACCTCCGGGTACCCGATCCAAATCCCAGGGGTTGTGGGTCCGGCCAAAGGCGGAGTTTTCCGTACCGGCCCCCATGGCGAACTCATCCAGATTATGCTTGGCCGTGATCACCGCCCCGGCTGCCAGCAGGCGATCGCTCACCTCGGCATTGTAGCAGGGCTGAAAATTTTCCATAAAGCGCGAGGCACAGGTCTGGCGGCTCCCCTTCAGGCTGATATTGTCCTTCAGCCCAATCGGCACGCCCCACAAGGATTGCGCGATTTCCCCAACTGGCACAACCGGCGTGGAGCCAGCGTTGCCGCAACCGGACGATGGAGCTGGGCAAGGCGGCCCGGCGGCGTCCAGCTCACGCGCTCTGGCCAAAGCCTGTTCGGCCAGCACGCTGATGCAGGCATTAAGTTTGGGTTCAGTTGCCACGGTACGGTCCAGGCAGGCGCTAACCACTTCCTCGACTTTATATTCTTTGGCTTGCAAGCCTTTGGCGACTTCAGACAAGCTTAATTGTAAAAGAGCGGACATCATGCTTTCCTATTGTTCTAAATGACCTTGGGTACGACAAAAAAGCCGTCAGCCTGTTCCGGGGCGTTACGCAAAATTTCCTCGCGCGTGTATTCCTGCACGATCACGTCAGGCCGGGACTGCGCCGTCAGTTGCAGGGGCGAATACAGAGGCTCCACCCCGACGGTATCGGCTTCTTCAAGAATATCTATGTAACCGACGATGCGCTGCATCTGTTCAACAAAAGCCTCAACCTGATTTTCGGAAGCGCCGAATTTGGTTCCGGCCTCCAAATCCAGGCGGGCCAAACGGCTAATGCGCAATATGCTTTCCTTGCTGATAGGCATATTTTTATCCTTATTGTAAATGCTTTTTCAATAGCTCATTAATGAGGGCCGGATTGCCCGCCCCCTTGGTCCGGCGCATGACCTGCCCCACAAAGAAGGAAAGCAGCTTGCTTTTACCTCCCCGGTAGGCGGCGGCTTCCTCCGGATTGGCCGCGATAGCTTCCAGCACGGCCCCTTCCAGGGCGGAACTGTCAGAAACCTGAAGCAGCCCGCGCTGCTCGGCCAGCTTTTCCAGAGCCTCGCCGCTATCCAGCAGATCGGCAAAAAGCTCGTGCGCCACTTTGAGGCTGACCTTGCCGCTCTCAATCACGGCGGCGGTATGCGCCAGTCGCTCGGCTGTAAACACTGGCGCGACCGGCTCGCCCTGTCCGGCATGCCCGGCCTTGCCTGTAACTTCCGCTATCCCAAGCCCTCGCCGGTTGCATTCGGGCAAAAGCTCGCCCAAAATCAGGCCAGCCAGGCGCTTGGGCGAATTTTGCAGGGCCAGGGCTGCCTCGAAATAGTCCCCCAATTCGGCGGAAGCGGCCAGAATTGCCACTTCTTCCTGATGCAGGCCAAGGTCATCCAGATAGCGTTTAGCCCGCGCTTCCGGCTGCTCCGGCATGGCTGCGGCTACAGCTTCGACAAACTCCCGGCTGATGCGCACAGCCGGAAGATCCGGATTGGGGAAATAGCGATAATCCGTGGCTTCCTCTTTGGAACGCAAGGCACGGGTAATGCCATTTTCCGGATCAAACTGGCGGGTTTCCTGCACCAATACGCCGCCTGCTTCCAGAACTTCCCGATGCCGCTCGGCTTCACACTCGGCGGCGTCTTCAATATTATTAAAGGAGTTGAGATTCTTGAGCTCGGTGCGGGTGCCGTAAGCCTCGCTCCCGGACGGGCGCAACGAGACGTTAACGTCGCAACGCATGCCGCCCTCTTCCATATTGGCGTCGGTAACGCCCATATAAACCAGCAAATAACGCAAGCGCCGCATAAACTCGGCGGCCTGAGCCGGAGAGCGGAAGTCCGGCTCGGTAACAATTTCAATCAGGGGCGTACCGGCCCGGTTCAAATCCACCAGCGTTTCGCCGTTACCCGCATGGACGCACTTGCCGGCGTCATCTTCCAGATGAATACGGTTGATGCGTATACCCTCAAAGCTGCCCGCTGCACATATGGGCGGCTCAAGCTGCGAAGTTTGGAAGCCGGCAGGCAGATCCGGATAAAAATAGCTTTTACGCGCAAAAACGGATTCCAGATTGATACGGCAATTCAAAGCCAGACCAGCCCGCACCGCCAATTCTACGGCCCTGGCGTTAAGCACCGGCAACGCGCCGGGCATTCCGGCGCAACCAGGGCAAACATGGGCGTTCGGCTCAGCGCCAAACTTGTTCGGGCAGGAGCAGAAAAGCTTGGTTTCGGTCTTGAGTTGCACATGCACCTCCAGCCCGATAACTGTTTCCCATTTTTTTGTTATTCTCATCGCATCGTTACTCACAAGGCGCTCCAGGACGGTTAATAAACCGAAATTTAATATAAAATTTAATACCTAAAAATTACAGCTAGTTATAATTTGGATCTTGCTCTTTTCATTTGCTGAAAAAATGTTAATTATTCTATGCGATTTTAAAACAAAGTATCACTGAACATTCCAGCCCAGGAGGCTTCAATATATGTGCGGCATCATCGCCTACGCGGGGCATCAACCCGCCACCCCCATCGTGCTTCAGGGGCTGCGCCGCCTGGAATATCGCGGCTATGACTCCGCCGGACTCGCTTTCATCCAGCAGGGCATTATACACAGCATTAAAGCGTCTGGAAAGCTCGACGCTCTGGTAGACAAAACTTCGGTCAGCTCCAACCCGCTGCTGGCCACCTGCGGCATGGGGCATACCCGCTGGGCCACGCACGGCGTTCCCAACGAAATCAACGCGCACCCGCATCTTTCCAATGATGGCGCTTTTGCCCTGGTACACAACGGCATCATTGAAAATTACCGCGAACTCAAAGACGAGCTGATCGCCAAAGGCTATGTTTTTTACAGCGAAACCGACACCGAGGTACTGATCAACCTTATCGCGGAATGCCGCAAAAGCACGCCGGACAACCTGAGAGCCTTTCAGGCGGCGGTAAAGCGGGCGCAAGGGGCCTTTGCCCTGGTGCTGCTTTGCCGCGACGAGCCGGAAACCATTTACGCCACGCGCAAATCGGCCCCGTTGCTGGCCGGAATCGGCGCGGGTGAAAATTTCGTCGCCTCGGACGTCACGGCCTTTCTTGCCAGCACACGCCGCGTCATCTTTCTTGATGAAGGCGATATTATTCGCATAACCCCGAACAGTTATCAAGTGCTCAGCCTGGAGGACCTCCGCCCGCTGGAAAAGAAAATCCATCAAATTGAATGGGATATCCAGTCGGCTCAGAAAGGCGGCTTCAAGCATTTTATGCTCAAGGAAATTTGCGAGCAACCCCAGGTTTTGCGCAGCGCTCTGGCCGGACGGGTGGATCTTGAAGCCGGACGGGTCAGGCTGCCGGAACTTGAGGGGCTTGCCCGCCCTTCCCGCCTGCGCATCGTGGCCTGCGGTACCTCTTACAACGCCGGGCTTTGGGCTTCATCTCTGCTGGAGGAATGGGGGCGTATTCCCTGTGTGGTGGAGATCGCCTCGGAATTTCGCTACCGCAAACCTATTCTGGGCCGGGACGAGCTGGTAATCCTGATCAGCCAGTCCGGTGAAACAGCCGATACCCTGGCCGCCATGCAGGTAGCCAGAGAGTGCGGCTGCGCAACGCTGGGGCTGTGCAACGTAATCGGCTCCTCGCTGGCCCGTGAGGTGGATCGGGTTATCTACACTCAGGCCGGGCCGGAAATCAGCGTGGCCTCCACCAAAGCCCTGTGCAGTCAGATGGCTCTGCTCACCCTGCTGGCTCTGTATTGGGGGCAGGAAGCAGGCGCTCTTGAAGGCGACCGCCTGAAAAAGCTGCTGGCCGATTTCAGCGCTGTGGCCGATACTCTGGAAAAGCACCTGCCCAAATTGCGCGTGGATGTAGAGCTGTTCTCGCTGCGCGTGGCCGCGGCGCGTAACGTTTTCTTCCTTGGACGCGGGCGCAATTACGCCTTGGCTCTGGAAGGTGCGCTCAAGCTCAAGGAACTTTCGTACATTCACGCCGAAGCATACGCCGCCGGTGAAATGAAGCACGGCCCGATCGCCCTGATTGATCCGGAATTTCTCACCATCGCCATTGCGCCGCATGATGAACTTTTTCCCAAAACCTTCTCCAACATTGAGGAAATCGCGGCGCGTAGCGGCCCGATTCTGGCCATTACCGAGAACGGCGGTGATAAGCACCTGCGCGGCGAAATAAAGTGGGATATTCCGCCCCTGGCCGATCCTTTTACCAGCTTCGCCATTTTGCCCATGTTGCAGCTTTTGAGCTACGAAGCGGCCAGCTATTTGGGCAAGGACGTTGATCAGCCAAGAAATCTCGCAAAAAGCGTTACTGTAGAGTAATATAAAATCAATTAAGGATATAATATGCAGACAGTCATCGTCATTGATTACGGTTCAGAAGTTACCCAGCTTATCGCCCGCCGCGTGCGCGAGGCCGGAGTCTATTCCGAAATATTGCCCTGCACGGCCTCGCTGGACAAGGTGAAGCAGGCCGCGCCCGCAGCCATCATCCTGCCCGAGGCCCCGGCTGGTCAGGACAATGCGCTGGGCCAGCCGCTGCAAGCGGGGCTGCCGGATCTGGGTTTGCCTATACTAAAAATACAGGGCGGCGAATGCGACGAACAGGTTATCCGCGACTTCCTGTTCAAAACCGCCGCTCTTGCCGCTGACTGGAGCATGGCCGCTTTTATTGACCGCGCCGTGGAAAGCATGAAAAAGCAGATCGGCGACAAAAAAGTGGTCTGCGCCCTCTCCGGCGGCGTGGATTCCACAGTTACCGCCGTGCTGTTGAACAAGGCCATCGGCAAAAACCTGTACTGCATTTTTGTGGATACCGGCCTGATGCGGCATAACGAGGCGGCCTGGGTTACCAGCATGCTCAGCGAAGGCTTTGGCCTGAACCTGAAAGGAATCGACGCCTCCGATCTCTTCCTTGGCCGCCTCAAGGGCGTGACCGATCCGGAAGAGAAGCGCAAAATTATCGGACACGCCTTTATCGAAGTTTTTGATGAAGCGGCCAAAAGCCTTGGTCAGGTTGACTTTCTGGCTCAGGGCACCATCTACCCGGATGTGATCGAATCCATATCCGTCACCGGCAAGGTGGTGAAAAGCCACCACAACGTGGGCGGGCTGCCGGATCATATGAAAATGTCCCTGGTGGAACCCTTGCGCGAACTGTTCAAGGATGAAGTACGTGCCGTTGGCCGCGAACTCGGCCTGCCGGACGAGTTTGTTTGGCGTCACCCCTTCCCCGGCCCCGGTCTGGCCGTGCGCGTTTTGGGCGAAGTCACCAAGGATCGCCTGGATGTGCTGCGTCAGGCGGATCTGATTGTGACGGAAGAAATGCGCGCTTCCGGCTGGTATGGCAAAGTCTGGCAAAGCTTCCCGGTTCTGCTGCCCCTCAGGACTGTGGGCATGAAGAACGGCGGGCGCAGCTACGAGCATGTAATCGCCCTGCGCGTGGTGGAAAGCGTGGACGCCATGACCGCCATCTGGACAGAACTGCCCGGTAGCCTGCTGCGCCGTATCTCCAGCCGAATTTGCAGCGAAGTGCAGGGTGTAAACCGGGTGGTTTATGACATCTCTTCCAAGCCCCCGGCGACCATTGAGTGGGAATAAATATGAACAGGCAGGACAATACTCCACGCTGGCTGTATCGCTTCAATAATTACAAGCGGGCTTTCGGCCTGCTGCGTGAGGCAATGGAATCGGAAAAAGCCTTGACGCAGCTGGAAAAAGAAGGTTGCATCCAGCGTTTTGAGTATGCCTTTGAACTGGCCTGGAAGGTAATGAAGGATTATCTGGAAAGCGAAGGGCTGGTCATAGCCCCGCTGACCCCGGCAAATGTTATCCGCATGGCCTTTGAGGCGCGAATTATTGCCGATGGGCAGGTCTGGATGGATGCTCTGGATGCCCGTAACAAAATGTCCCACACCTATGATCTGACAATGTTTGAAAATACGATAGCGGACATACGTTCAAGCTATCTGGCGGTCATGGAGGGAGCATATATGTTCTTTCTGGAAAAAGCGGCGGAACATGAACTTTGATCATGGACTTACCCAGCGGCAGCTTGACTGCCTGCGTGGCATCCTTGCTCCATTTGCCGCCGAGATCGAGCGCGTAGCGGTCTTTGGCTCACGCGCTTCCGGCAAATACCGCCCGGATTCCGATATTGATCTTGCGCTCTATGGTCCGGTGGAAGAAAAAACGGTGGATCGCCTGCGGACATTGTTCATGGATAGCCCCCTGCCGCTGAAAGTGGACATCCAGGCTTATGCGCGGATTAATAGCACCCCTTTGCTCCATCACATTGATGCAGCGGGCAAAACGCTGTTCACGCATGATGATTTGCTGCGTTAAAACATAAACGGCAACAAAAAGACATAGGGAAGCGCTTAATCAGTGCTTCCCTTTAATTTGACCTTGCTTTATAATACAAAGCATCCAGATTGATTATTTTCAGGAATTTTTCCATAAAAAATTGCCAGCAAGGCGAGGTAGAGTATGGCCAGCGAAAAATTTACGTGCGAAAATTGCGGATTTGAGGAAGAGCTTAGCGCCGCCCAGATTGACGAGCGCAAGACCCTTGGCCTTTACGCAACCTGTAGCAAATGCGGCGGTGGTATGACTGAGGCCAGCACAGCGGCCAAGGGCAAAAAAACCACAGGCAAAGCCAAACCGGCCGAAGCGGACGTAACTGCGGAAGCTGGTGAAACCGGCCAGACTGCCGAAGGTGAAAAAAGCAAGGGCGACGCGGCCATGGATAGCGCCAAGCAGGCCGCTGAAGCGGCCAGGGCCAAACTGAAGGAAGCTTTTTCCGCCGGGCGCAAAGACCCGATTTTTATCGCCAACCTGATCGATACTGGCCTGAAAAAGGTCACTTCCCTGCTTTGCCCGGACTGCTTTGACAAAAACGCCTCCCGCGCCATCACGCTGGGACATTATGCCATACTGCTGCTGGCCTTGCTCTGCCCGATTATGGGCCTGATCATCGGCATCCGCACCAATATCTCGCAGATCATACTGAGCGGATTCGGCGGCGCTGTGTTGCTGCTTTTCGCCCAATATCTGGCTGTAAAAAGTTTCAGCCTCTTTGACGGCATTATCGCCAATCACCAAACCAGACTGTCCGGCCCGGCCCTGGTGGAAATTGTCGCCACTCTCAACATTCTCGCCGCGATTGGCGGCATTATCATGATTGTCACCGGCATAATGGACGGCTTTGCAACCTCAATGATTGCCGGCGGCGTGCTGTGCCTGCTTTTCGGTTATCTCTCCGCCGTATTGCTCATGCAAGCCGACAAGCAACTCAATGTCGAATATGACCCGGAAACCTCCCTGGGCGAACAATTTATAGGCATTATCAGTGTGAGCGTCAAAACTGCGGTCAGGCTCATGCCGTTCATTTTCGGCCTTGGCCTCGCGGTGGTTACCGTTTTGTGCATACCGGCAGCGATAACCTTCCTGATCAAGGGCAGCGGTCAAGGCATGGCCGAACTTATGGGCCTGTTCAGCGCCGCTGTGACACTCGCTTTCTGGCCCATCATGTTCTACATGCTGCTGATGCTGGTTTACCTGTTCATTGACCTGCTGAAAGCCATACTTAGCCTGGCCAAAAAATAACGTCGGACTAAGAAACTGTTTCAAAGTAAAAAAGGGAGGCGAAAGCTTCCCTTTTTTATGGCGTATATATTTCTTGTTAATGCATGACTAAATCAAACCTGATTTTCCAACTTTTCTAAAAAAACACATAGGCTACGCCCGCAGTAGAACACTCGATCCGCGCGGGCCAGCAGTTCCGGAACCGGGCGGTGCACTCCGGCAAAAGCCAGCCCCAGATCCGCCTCCCGAAACATGGAAACATCACTCACGCTTTCACCTATGGCTACCAGCGGGCGGCCCAGGGTGCGCAATTCGCGCAGGGCTTCGCCTTTATCCAGCACCGAGGCCAGTTCAAGGGCATTTGGCGCAGCGGTATCGTTTTCATCACCCGCCGGGCGGGAAACGGAACAGCGCACCATGCAGCCCAAAGGCTCCACCAACGGCTGAATCCAGCGATCCAGATTGCCGGTGACAATGACGCAATCTTCCGGCCTGCGGCGTATAAAAGCCTCTATGTCTCCGTCCAGGCCGATAGCGCGTACCTCCTCATGGATAACGCGCAGCGGAAGACGGCGCAACATCGAGAAGCGCTTGCGAAAAGACGTTTCAAAGGGAATTTCACCGGACAGGGTTTTGGCCGTGAGAATGGATATTTCCCGCTCCATGCCAAGGCGGGCGGCCAGGCGGGGCAGCATTTCCTCGCGGGTAATCGTACCGTCCAGGTCAAAGGCGAAAAGTGGGCGCTTCTTCTCTTGGATCATGGCTATCCTTGATTAATGTGGGCCTTGTTACCCGATTTCGGCCTGAAAGTATATTTGCAAAACGGCTTCGCGTTTTGCCATTTACGCCAACAAAGGCTGTCTGGTCTGGCACGGTTCGTGCTTTTAGTTTGGCAGAGGAATTTTTTTCCGCCAAGAGCATTTTAGCTTTGCAGTTATTCCTAAAAACGCTCTGGCCCTCCAAGGAGTTTTGCCATGATGGGTTCTCTTTTTGTCGGCGCATCCGGTATGCGCGGCTACAGTTCGGGAATGCAGGTTGTATCCAACAACCTGGCCAACCTGAATACAGTCGGGTTTAAGCAGACCATGATGATGTATTCGAACCTGATCAGCCAGTCTGTAATGTCGCCCTCAAACGGCGTGACCAACATGTCGCAGCGCGGCGCGGGCCTTGGCATTATGGAAAACCGCACCCTGTTTGAACAGGGCGGTTTTGAATCCGGCAGCACGGTCACCGATATGGGCATTGACGGAACCGGCTATTTCGGCGTGATCAAGGACGGCGAAACTCACTACACCAGAGCTGGCAACTTCCGCTTTGACAAAGAGGGAAACCTGCTGGACCCGAATGGCTACGCGCTTTTGGCCCGCCCCATTGTAAACGGTGTGCCAGCCAATCAGGCAGAAGCGGTACGGCTTAATTTTGATGCCGACTCTAGGCTGGTTACCAACCCGCCCAAGGCCACCAGTTCCATGCAAATAGCCTCCAACCTTGGCGGCATCCGGGATGCCAGCAGCAACGACGCCAACCCCTTCTTTGCCATGGTCAGCAAATGGAACGGCACCAGCAATCCGCCCATAGGATCGGGCAATGTGGGCTACAAAGAACCGATCACCGTATACGACAGCGCCGGAACTCCGCATAATTTGCAGATAAGCTACGACTATGTAGGGATAGAAAACGGCATCAAGGTCTATGAATATATGGTGACCATGAACCCGTCGGAAGACGGATCCGCTTTGGCCGGAACCAATGCCGCCGGGCTGCTTATGGCTGGTACCATGAGTTTTGCCAGCAACGGGCATATGGCGGGTATGACCGCCTTTACGCCGGGCGGCGGCGATCCCGCCGACCTTGGTACCTGGACCCAGGCAAGCCTTGTGAACGGCACTCCCACCTTCCCGGCAAATTTTGCCGGGGCGGGCGCACAGAATATTTCCCTGGATTTCGGCTTGCGCCTGAACGATGGCTGGAATACGGCCCCGACTTCACCGCAGGCAGGCGCGACCGATCCGGACTCCTTTTACAGGACCATGCCCGGCACCAGCCGAACCGAATACGTAACCACCAGCCAGGGCACCAGCCCACTCAGTCGCGTGCAGCAGCAGGACGGCTACGGCATCGGTGAGCTTTCCGGTCTGGTAATCAATTCGGAAGGCGTAATGACGGCCCGGTACAGCAATGGTGAAAGCCTGGATCTGTACCAGATTACCCTCTACCGCTTTGTCAGCGAAGCCGGACTCAAGCGTGAAGGCATGAACCATTTCTCGGCCACGCAGGAATCCGGCCCGGCCGACGAAGGCCTGCCAAAGGATGAAAATTTCGGCGGCGTGATCGCGGAAAATATCGAGCAATCCAACGTGGACATGGCCCGGGAATTCACCACCATGATTATCACTCAGCGGGCCTTCCAGATGAACAGCAAGGTAGTGACCACTTCCGATCAGATGTTACAAAAAGCTATGGAACTTAAAAGGTAGCGTAGCAGCACAAAAAATTATCAGCCTGTGCAAATTACGCTTGAGAATCAGCCCGTTGCTCCACTGTTTTTTGGCGTACAGGAATCATTACCCGTACCAAATATTTTGTATTATCTGTAAGGCAGAGTTCATTTATAAGATAATCCTCATAACCGTTACCGCATATTTCAAGTCCATTTTTGTCTATATAATCAAGCAATCTCATATACAGCTCTCCACATTTTCCATACCCGCTGCGCATATATCCAATTACATGCAAACCGGCCGGTCTTTTGCTGTCACCTTCAGGATGATAAAAATAATACCGGCTTGGCCAATGCCAATCATTCAGCCTGAGGCGATCTTCAGAGAAAAGCCCTCCAACCGGACAATACAAATCCAAAGCCGGATATTTTAATTTTATTGCGCGGCAAAAGTGAAGAAAGGCATCATAATCATCTTTACTACTGGAATAATCATTTATATCACCAAATATAACTTTTTCTTCCGGCACAAATTCTTCAATTATAGAGTTTTCATCTATATTAACAATTGAATTTATCATACCGTGAAAGGTTTTTAAAACATTTCTTGAAGTATTAAGTTTGTCAATTTCTTTTTCAAGCGTTGAAATACGTGTAGCTAATATAGCATTTATATGTTCAATACTCCGATTATTCAGCATTGATTTTATCGCTGAAAGCGTCATCCCAAAATTTTGTAATAAACGGATTATTCTAAGAATATCCATTTGCCTGATGGAATAATAGCGATAATTGTTCTCCCCGCGATACTCCGGCGACAGCAAGCCAATTCTGTCATAGTGGCGAAGAGTTTCCGAGGTTATATCCAATAATCTGGCAAATTCCTGCACAGAAAACAATCCGTTCCCGCTCATGAAAATCCCCATTCGGTTAAAAGACTCTAACTGACACTCTCAGCCTATCTTTGCAGTTCCGCCATAACCCCGTTAAGCTCTTGCGCCATGCGCGAAAGCTCCTGCACGGCGGAAGCGGACTGCACCATGCCTTCAGAGGTTTCTCCAACAATTTTATTGATCTCTTCAATGGACTGGTTAATTTCCTCGGAAGTAGAGCTTTGCTGCTCCGCAGCCGTGGCAATGGAGGAAACTACAACGGAGTTGGCCGAAGCCAGATTGACGATTTCCGAAAGTGCCTGACCGGAGGTATTGGCCAGCTCCGTAGCCTCGGTAACGGCCTTTGCCGCCTCGTTCACTTCATTGATGTTAGTGCGCGTGGAGCCTTGAATGGCCGCGATATTGGTTCCCACTTCATGAGTGGCGGTCATGGTTTTTTCCGCGAGTTTTCTCACTTCATCAGCCACAACCGCGAAACCGCGCCCGGCCTCGCCAGCTCTGGCCGCTTCAATGGCCGCGTTTAACGCCAGCAGGTTGGTCTGATCCGCGATGTCGGAAATGACGTTCATTACACCGCCTATGCTTTCCGCCTGAGCGCCAAGTTCCTGCATGTTCGTCTGAAGATGCACGGCAACTTTATTAACCTGATTGATGGCACGGACCACGCTTTCTACCAGCGCGGCCCCGTCATTGGCTTTGCTTTTGGTCAGATCGGACTGCTCCGATGCCTGCCCGGCATTTTTAGCCACTTCCAGCACGGTGGAGTTCATTTCCGTCATGGCCGAAGCAGTACTTTCCACACGCGCCCGCTGCATTTCCGCCCCGCGCGAAACCTGTTCCACCTGTGCGGAAAGTTCCTCGGATGCGGCGGCAACCCGGCTGGAAATGGAGGCCGCCTGTTCGGTTACGCTGCGAATCATGCGCTGTTGCTGTTTGCTGGCAGTGATGTCGGTACAAACCTCCATGTAGCCGCGTGCGGTTCCCGCCGCATCAAGCAAGGGGAAAGCGGCGACATGAAGTTCAAGATCCACCCCTGTGTCCGGATGGATCGCCACTTCACCGGTGACAGGCTGTTTTGTCCGCAGCACCTGAAGCGCCATGCATTCATCAGTGGTACACTCAGCGGCTTTCAGGCAGGATCCGCAGTGCTGGCCCATTTTGTCGCCGCCAAGCACCTTCTGCGTCAGTTGATTGGAAAAAACTATGTTTCTGTCGGCATCGCCGGTGAATATGGCCAAAGGCATTGTATCCAGCGTCTTCGTGTAGGCGTCGCATATCATGTTGACGCTTGTGGCCAGTGTCTCGAAAGAGCCGGGGAAGGATGATGCCTCAACTCTCGTCCGGTAATCCCCAACAAGAATTTTGGCGGAATCCGCTTTCAATTCGGCAATAAGCCGTTCCAGCACCTGCGGGATCTGCCGCAGGGCTTGAATCATTTGGCCGACCTCGCCCTTTTCACGGCTGGTGATCTGAGCCTTAAAATCGCCTGCGGCAATGGCGCTTGCAAAAACGGACATATTGCGCAGCACCCGGACCAAACCCAAAATGATGAAGGAAGCCAGCAGAATACCAATAAACAGCCCGGCAGCGGTTACGCCCATCATCAAGGTCTGGGCCGTTGCGTTCGATTCCACGGTATTGGTGCCCTGTTCGGTCATCTGCACATTGACGTTGTCGCTGACAGTGGAAATGGATCGCCGGATCTCGCCGTTCAGGCGCACAAGCTGTCCGGTATGTTCCATGCCGGCCACAAGAGCTGTCCGCATGGCTTCAGAAGCAGACACAACATTATCATAACGCTTTTTAAGCAGAGCGAAGCCCTCACGGCCTCTTTCGGTGGTCAGATTCTTGCCGATCTCCGCTATATCCCGGCCAAAAACCTGCAAGGCCTCCGCCGCCTGCTCCATGTTGGCCGGAGTGCGATTGTAAGCAAGACGGCTGAAGGCGGCGCGGACAGCACCAAGGCGATCCAGCGCCGTTGCGTTCAGGGTAACAGCATCAAGGTTGCCCACCTGAGCGGCCAAGGCAGCCATCTGTGCCAGTTGAGTGCTCATGGCCTGCACTGCTGGCTGCATCCCGGTTTCATACAGATTTATTGTTGCTGTGACAGAAGTTTCCAGTTCTCCGGTTGCCTTAACCTGCTCAACAATACTCCGCTCCATCGCGCTCAGGGCGTCCTGGGTTTCTTTATAAGCTGTAAGTGTTTTGGATTCCTCAAGAATGGCCTGGTTGGCCTTGATTACCTCGCGGGCCTCTGCCAGTTGCCCGGGATCCGCATAAAGAAGAAACTGGCGCATAAAACTGGTGGCAGAGTTCTGGTTGGCGACCAAATCGGAGGTGCGCACATTAAGTCTGGCCAGTCTGCGATATTCCGTAAAGGCATTAGTCGCACCGGAAAGACTGATATAACCGATGACGGCCACAACCCCCGTCAATAATATCATGAGAATGAATCCAGCGATGATTTTCCACTTCGTTGTCATAACCGTCTCCTTCATCAGAGAGTCGCGTTAGGATTTTGGTGAGCAAAATCAAAATGTTAATTAAAATATTAAAATTATAATCGCAAGTATAAACCTATGTGTAACAAAAATGTCAACATAGCTTTTGAAATAAAGGCCTAGGGGCGGTTATTTTTTATCCAGCCAGCTTGCTGGTTTTTTTATTTATTCTGGTGTATCCTTTCGGAGTATATCGCTTTTGAACATCGGCTGCCCACGGAGGTTGGCGCAATTATGTCCGAACACAACCTACTGCTAGATGCCGCTTCAAACGAGCTTGAAGTCATCGAGTTTTATCTTACGGAAATTATGGAAGACGGTACGGAGTACTCCAGTTACTATGGCATGAACGTGGCCAAGGTGCTGGAAATCATCCGTCTGCCCGAAACCATCACCAGCGTTCCCGGTAACCACCACCCGGCGGCCCTTGGCACTTTCAACCTGCGTGACCGGGTGCTGCCTCTGGTGGACCTGGGGCTTTGGCTCGGCAAAAAGCAGAAAGAGCAAACGGATCGCAAAGTCATTGTTTCCGAATTCAGTGATGTCGTAACCGCTTTCATTGTTTCCGGCGTGACCAACATCCACCGCATCAGCTGGGCGCAGGTGGAGCCGCCGGGCAAATACCTGCAAGCCCTCAGCCACAGCAGCATTACCGGTGTGGTGCGTTTTGGCGAACGTATCGTCTTTTTACTGGACATGGAGATGATCATCGCCTCCATGAACCCCAGCCTGAGCATGGAAAGCCAGATAAAAAGCCTTACACAGGAAAAAACCACTACCGGAGCCGGATACAAGGTGCTGGTGGCCGACGATTCATCCTCCATACGCAAGGTGTTGGTGCATGTTCTGGAACAGGGCGGCTACCAGGTAACCGCAGTCGCTTCCGGAAGCGAAGCCTGGGGGATGCTGGAAAAATGGAAGGCCACCGCCAAGAATGAAAACAAAGGCATCAAGGACTATCTGGATATCGTGGTATCCGATATTGAAATGCCTGAAATGGACGGGCATACCCTGACCAAAAAAATCAAGGGTGATCCAGAATTACGCGGCATTCCGGTAGTGCTTTTTTCCTCGCTTATTTCCGATGTGGTGCGCCAGCAGGGACTAAAAGCCGGAGCCGACGATCAGGTTTCCAAGCCGGACCTGCCCGGCCTGTCTTTACGCATCAAAAAGCTGATAGATGGCGGCGGAGCGGCGCAGGAATAAAACTCCACGGCCCAAAGAAATATAGCAAAGCCTCCGTGCGGAATAACCGTGCGGAGGCTTTGTTTTAGGGCTTTAGCCACAAAGCCCACATCAATTGAGCCAATTTGATTAAATCAATTTCGCGTCCGTCAGAATCTTCCTGAGCGCCGCTTCGTTTTCGGGCATCAGAGGCACCAGGGGCAGCCGCATTTCCGGCCCGACCTTGCCCATCATGCACAGGGCGGTCTTAACCGGAATGGGGTTGGTTTCCAGGAAGCAGCCGCGATTGAGCGGCATCATGGCATAGTGCAGTTGCTTGGCCTTTTCCAGATCCTTGTCGAACCAGGCCTGGCAAAGATCATGCATCATCCGGGGCGCGATGTTGCCGGTAACGGAAATTACGCCAGTGCAGCCCATGGCCATGGAGGGCAGCACCGCGAAGTCATCACCCACCAGCAGGGTAAAATCCGGGCCGCAAAGTTCCATGTAATCGGAAATCTGCACGATATTGCCGCTGGCTTCCTTGGCCGCCACCACCGTGGGGATATCCTTGAACATGCGGGCCATGGTGGACGCAGTGACGTTCAGGCCGGTACGGCCAGGCACGTTGTAAACCACCATCGGCAGGCTGACCTCGGCGGCAATGGCTTTGAAGTGCTGATAAACGCCTTCCTGGGTGGGTTTGTTGTAATACGGGGTAAGCATGAGTCCGGCATCGGCTCCGGCTTTTTTAGCGAAACGCAGCAGGGAAATGGCTTCCCTGGTGCAGTTCGACCCGGCCCCGGCAATAACCGGCACCCGTTTTTTAACCTGATCGATACAAATTTCGATAACCCGTTCGTGCTCCGCATGGCTCAAAGTGGCGGATTCGCCGGTAGTGCCGCAGGGCACCAGCCCGTCGATGCCTTCGGAAATCTGCCATTCAATCAGCTCGCGGAAGCAGTTTTCATCAACTTCTCCGTTCTTGAAGGGAGTGACGATGGCTGTGATAGCGCCTTTAAGTTGCATGAATAGCTCCTTGCCTGCTATGCGCGGCCCGCCCGGATTCCGGATTCTGTGCCGTCTATCGGCTGCCGCGCCGTTAATATTCAAGAGATAAAAATGGGAAGCACCCGAACAGTGCTTCCCTGATCATTATTTTACATTTGATAAAAAAACAAGAGCAAGGATTTTCAATTTTGCTGCAAATCCACAAACGCCGTATGCGCCGCCTGCGCTCCCTTGGCCACGGCCATAACAATTTGCAAAAAACCGCCGGTTACATCGCCTGCCGCATAAACCAGCGGCACGCTGGCACGCATTTGCGCATCAACCGCAATGGAACCATCACGGTTAAGGGCCGCTCCCACGGCTTTGGCCGGGCGGGAATTCGGCTCGTGCCCAACGCAAACAAACACGCCGTCCACATCCAGCACCTGCTCCGCATCGGTTTTGACATTCTTAATTTTGAGTCCGCTCAGTTTTTCGCGTCCCAAAATCTCCAGCGGAACGCTATCCCACAACACATTGACGCCGCTGCGGATTACAGCTTCGGCCAAGGCGTCCTCGCCCCGGAACTGATCGCGCCGATGGATGATGCTCACATCAATGCCCAAATTCCTGAGATGCAGGGCATCGGTAAGGGCGGCATTGCCACCGCCGACAACAGCAATTTTTTTGCCTACATAGATATAGCCATCGCAACTGGCGCAGTTATGCACCCCGCGCCCGGAAAACACCAGTTCGCCCGGTATGCCCAGCTTGCGCCAGCTTGACCCGGTGGCAATAAGCAGGGCGCGGCCCCGATACTCACCGTTACTGGTACTGGCCACAAAATATTCATTAATTTTTTGCAAATTGGTAATTTGCAAATTGCCGCGCAAATGAGCGTACTGTCTGGCGTGTTCCACCATACTTTCGGCCAGGCTGACTCCGGCCATTCCCTTGAAGCCGGGATAGTTTTCCACCAGCGGGGTCAAAAGCACCTGTCCGCCCAACATGCCGCTATCCAGCAGCGTGACGTCAAGGCCGGAACGCGCACCATAAACGGCAGCGGTCAGCCCGGCTGGCCCGCCGCCCAGAATCAGAAGATCGCAATTAAATTCATCGCCTTTTTCCCTTACCACCCCAAGCTGCCCGGCGGGCGCTCCGGCCTTGGCCGCCTGTTCGGATGCCCCGGAGGCGATCCCGCTGGAAAAAGCCATACCAGTAGCCTGTTGCGGCTTTTCCGGAACCTGCACTTTCCCGGCAGCTTGGGATTCCGTCTCCGGCTGTGCCTCAGGGGCAACCTGCGACTCGGCAGTAAAATCCGCGCCGCCAAAAACATCGTCGTCACCGGGATTAAAGCCCTGCTCCATATCAAGCTTGACCGATGGCGCAGCCCCGCCCGGATTAAGCACGAACTCGGCAAACGGGGCATCCTGTTGCAGGCCAACCAGACTGTGCCGTTTATTCACCACAGTATGCGGCACACCATCCACACCGTAATCCTCGGCCATTTCCGGAAATTCACCAACCGAAACGAGATAGGCGCTGATCAAATCCGGGCGTTCCAAAGCAAAAGCAACGGCCAGGGCTACCTGCCCCGGACAATAAGGTCAGGTACCCAGACCGAATACCATGATCTCACGCGGCTCAGTCAGCTTGGCCAAACTTTGCCTGGCGGCCCGCGAAAGCTCGTTTTCACCGCTTCCAACCATGCGGATGGCCTTGATCAGGGCCACGCCCTCCTGCTCCAGTGGGGCGCCAACCATCCGCAGCGCGAAATGTTCCGCGCCCTCGGCCTTGATACCGATACTGGGCAGCCCGGCTGGCCCGGCCAGCTTTTTGGCCTCGGCCGCACTGTGCCGCACCGCCTTGATCCTGGCCGAGCATTCCGCAAGCTCGTTGGTGAGTTGCACGGTAAAACGTGACATCAGGTTTTGAGAATTCGCCACTTCCTCGCCAGCATAGGTATGCAGTTCCACGGTTTTGCTCAGGGCATCCAGCATTTGCCGCAAGGAGGCACGCTGATCATCCGGAATGATTTTTTCCGGAATCTGAAGGTTGGAATCGCCATGATCGTAATCTTGCATAATGCCCCCTGAATAATTTTTATCGCCCAGATAATAGGACAACAAGGTAACTAGATAAATGCAGTGGAAATAATATCCACACAAAGCAGGCGATCCTGACACAACCTGTGCATATAGGTGGCGACGTTTTCCTTGGTGGCCACATTTTTATATGGGTCGGACAGGTAGCCAAGCCCCTTGCCGTGCAGGACGTTCATGCCGCGCCTGAACACACCGGATGAAATCTCCGCTGGCGAGGCGCCGCCAAGCGGCCTGGCCGTGCCATCGCCGCCAAGTTGATAAATATTGGAAAGCCGCCGTCCTTTTTGATCGCAAACGCAGCAGCGCACACAATAATAGGGCAACTCTTTGGCGAAAGCCTCCAACGCGCCGGGCTCCCGCCAGGCTTTTGCAACTTCGGAATTATCGGCGCAAACATAAAAATCAGAGCCAACAGCAGAAGCCGGGGCCACAGAAGCATCAGGAACAAGCGGCAGCAAGCTGCGCAGGCGTTCCACCTCGGATTCCATTTCCGCAAGAATTTCATCGCGCTGTTTGCGGTAGCATTCCTGCCGTACCTCATCAATTGTGAGTATATCGGCCAGCAAATCCCGATTGGCGTAATCAGTTTCAAAACCCGGCCTGGCAGGTGAAAAGACATATCCCTGCACATAACACCAGCCGGTCCGCACACAACGCTCAAGCTGAAAAGGCGTTTCCACACCTTCAAACAACAGGTCGAAACCGGAAATATCGCCAAAAAAGCCCATAGCGCGGCAAATTTCATAAAAAGAACGGTGGGTATCCGTTTTACGCACAATGGAATGGTCCAGCTTGATTATATCCGGCATTACATGCGCAATGCGCTCCACGCTGCTTTCGCCCTTGCCGAAATCATCAATCGCCAGCATACAGCCAGCCTTGCGGTAAACGGTAAGCAACTTGCCGAACACCTCGCTGTCGCCCAGCAATTCTTCTTCCGTCACCTCAACAACAATATTTTGCGGGTCGATCCGGTAACGATCCAGCATACTCAGAATCGCCTGCGGGGTGTTCTGCTCTTTGTCGTCGTAAACCCAGGAGGGCTTCAGGTTGATAAAAAGCTTGGCCGTGCTGCCGGAGGCCGCGTAGGCAGCAAAAGCGCGTTCACGCACGCAGATGTCGAGTATCAGCTTATCCTGATCGGAAACAGCCGGATCTTCAAAGTACGGCCCCAGGCTGCGTATTTTGCCGTCATGCAGCTCACGCGCCAGCACTTCGTAGCCGAATACACCAAGATCGGACGTTTTGATGATTGGTTGAAAAAAAGGAACTACCGCCTTCAAATCAGGCACAGTCATAAGCGCTCCTTACAGATCCCGGATAGTGTTCGCGCAAGTTAGGTTTGTGTTACACAAAAGCGCTCGTACGCGGCCTATTAAATACAAAGATATTTTCTTATACAAGGCCCATAAAGGAGATCATCCTCATTAATATGCGTTACCCACCACTCCTGCAAAAAATCCAGATAGATGTTTGGATCGCGCAGGCGCATACTTTTACTGCCTATGGAAAAAGACTTGTTAATAAGATTCCGGTGCTGCTTCTTATGTTCTTCCATTCCAGGATAAGATGCCAGGCAGAATAATTCTTCTTCTGTAGAAAAATGCAGCTTTGTATAGCAATCCATCATGGTAAATATAGTATTAAGATAAAATTCACTTTGTGTATTTCCTTGCATTGAAAAACCAAATGAATTTATTATACTGACTATACCTCTATGTTGTTCATCAAGAACAGGAATGCCAAGCTCACTGGATGAATTCCATGAAATCAACAATGCATGACTCACTGGATGTCTCCTTTATACGGGAAAGCATGATAATGCTATAATACATAAACCATCAAGAGTTAAAAAGCTCTGATATTCTTATCACCACACGGAATAATTTTATAAAATAATTATTATGGCAGTCGAATAAGAATTGCCCTATTAATCGAGTATGGCAAGATTATCGCAAAAAATGGCAAGCCACGTTTGCTCGGCGCAAGAAACCGGTTGCAAACTCTGGCAGCAGGGAATAGACGGCAGACCCAAGCCGCGCTGGCGCAACCTGTTATATTTACTTCTTTTTATACTGTCCACAGTCTTTTGGCCGTTGGCAAGCGACGTTGCCGGCGGAGCTAGCAGGATAAACGAAATAAGCGGCACAAACGAGCTGTTTGGCTGGCATGAACAGGCGGCTCCAGCCGACAACCCCTACCGCCTGGCTTTTGACAAATTATGGCTGCCGGTGCTGCAAAAGGAACGCGCCGCTCCCAGTTTCAGCCACAACGGCAAAAGTTTCGGGCGCATTGACGCCACCAGTTGGCGCAACCTGATCAAATACTCCCAAAACCACACCGAAAGCGAACTGCTGCAAATGGTGAATGGTTTTTTCAATCAATGGCCAGCGCAAAATGATGCAAAGTCCTGGGACACAAACGAACACTGGGCCACGCCCGGTGAGTTTTTACACCTGCGCCGCGGCGACTGTGAAGATTACGCCATCACCAAGTATTTTGCCCTGCGCTTTCTGGGGATGGAAGCTTCGCGCCTGCGGATTGTAATTGTGCGGCAAAAAGGTGAGGACGGCAAATTTTTGCGCCAGTTGCACGCGGTGCTGGCCGTGCAGCGCGGCCCCAACTGGTTCATTCTGGACAATAACGCCGTGCCGCGCGACAATGTTTTTCCGCAAACCATGTATCGTGGTCGTTTCGTGCCGCTTTATTCAATCAACGAAGAAGGAGCCTGGATTTATTCGCTGTAGATTATAGTACCATATATTCACCCCGCGAAATATTTGCGAAAAAATGGGCGTTTTGGCACTAATATTGCTTTTAATCAAATTAGAAGCAATACGGCCAAAAGCCTGACGCTAACAACTTGCCGCGCATGGAAAAGCAGAGTAAAACAGCACGTGATATGGATACAGCGACACAGCGGGAGCAGCTATGAATAAAATTCTGGCCCAGGACGAGGTTGACGCCCTTCTGCGCGGCCTTTCCGGCGGGGAAATCGAAGCGGAACAAGAGCCGGTTGACGATTCCGGCATCGTCGTTTTCGACCTTTCCAATCAGGACCGCATCATTCGCGGCCGTATGCCGGTACTGGAAATCATCAACGACCGCTTTTCGCGCCTCTGCACCAACGCCCTGTCCAACGCCGTGCGCAAACGGGTGGAGCTTAACCCCATCTCCATCGACATGGCCAAATTCGGCGATTTCATGCGTTCGCTGCCAGTGCCTACCAGCATCAACATCTACAAAATGGAACCCTTGCGCGGCACCGCCCTGCTCATCGTTGACGCCCGCCTGGTTTTCGCTTTGGTGGAGAACTTTTTTGGAGGTCAGGGCAGCCAGCCCAAAATCGAAGGCCGCGAATTTACCCGCATTGAGCAAGCCATTGTTGATCGGGTGGTGCGCATTGTGCTTAAAAACCTGGAAGACGCCTGGCAGCCGGTACACGAGGTAGCTTTTGAGCTGGTGCGTTCGGAAATCAACCCACAGTTCGCCACCATTGTGCCGCCCAGCGATGTGGTGGTGGTAATCACTTTTGAAGTGGAACTGGAAACGGCCATTGGCTCTTTCATTATCTGCCTGCCCTACGCCACCATCGAGCCGATCCGCTCCAAGCTGCACGCCAGTTTCCAAACCGAGCGCCTGGAAGTTGACCATGCCTGGGTTTCACGCCTGACCGAACGCCTGCTTGAATCGCCGGTTGAACTCAAGGTCAAGTTCGGCGACACGCACATCACCGGCAACCAATTGCTGCGCCTGCGCGAGGGCGATGTGATCATGCTGGATGCCGATACCGAAGAACTTTTGCCGGTAACCGTGGCCGGAGTACCCAAATTCTGGGCTGTTCCCGGCACCTACAAAGGCAGCAAGGCCATTCAGCTGGTCAAGGAAGAAGAACTCAAACAAGTCTAGGTTAAAGTTATCGATGACTTTAACTGTAAAGGGCTTGGCATTGAGATAGATGTTTCACTCCCCGCTGAACGTGTGAAGCAAACTCTTGACAAGATAATCAAATGGTGAGGCTGCCCAAAAAATATTCACTGCGACAATGGCCTATAAAAACACCTCTCCCGGCTCCCCAAAATCATGGTTTCATTATACGCTCTTGCGAGTACCTATCTGTTTTTTGCAACAGTTTTTAAACATGTTTCCACTGCCACATACACATACAGAATTATCCTTCGGCATGTAGCGAGAGAAATCTTGTTTCTGATAGGATGGTATGCGAAAAGTGAAAGACGTTTTCCCCCCAAGTGTGGAAGTGGAAAAATCCCCAAGAGAAATAACATCCATGCCTATCAACAAATCACAACCTGCCTCCTGACTAAGTTCCGTTACCGGAATACCGGGAATATACACATGGTTTGGGAGGAAAAGACTGATAAGATACTGATTACAACGTTCTTTTCCATGTACCCCACCAACAAGAACCTGATTAATAACCGGAGCCTTTATCTTTTGGGCAACGTCAATGGTAATCGCGCATCCAGTGGCTCCGGTGTCCCATATTGCTTTTAGGTTGTTGATATCTGGAACAGCAGCAAAAGAATTTACGGACACAGGCAAGCCTATGCCAACCGGAGTGACAAGCTCTAAGGCCACGCGATCTGCTTCGTATGTGAAAGAGTGTAGTTGTAAATGTTTGGTCATGCGCAAACCATCCGGGAAAAACGGTTTATTGTACGGCGGTTGACTGAAAAACCATCCTCGCCTGGTGAGCAGAGTATCAACGAAAACGAGCCGGATTCATAACCCTTGCTTTGAGCGACAAAATAACCTTCCATAAAATCATTATAGTCACCAATCACCCGCTGGTTGTGGATCAGGATGGTTCGACCATTGAACCTGCTCACCAAATCATCCTGATTGGCAATATAGTATTCAAGGTTTTCTTTGAGTTCATTCATGGCGCTACCTCCTTTGCTTTCATATAGCAAACTGGACAAGGATTCTGCAACTTATTATTCGTATCGCAACTACCGGCGGTAACTGCTATCCGATTTTCTCGCTCTCATAGTTTTTCCGGCAATGGACTCCACCTCAGCCGAACATACAATGTAAAATCTCGTCCCGCGTGATGCTGCCAAAATATTCGGACAGGGGCGCTGTTTTACCTGTCAGATTATCCAGCGCCGCAGCCACTGCGCCGCGCTCATGGCGTAGGCCGCGCAGTTGTTCGGCCAGCTCGGCAGCCGGGCGCAAGGCCATAAAGTCGCCATAAAAACCGCAAGCCTGAATCACGCCCTGCCGCACATTCAGCCATACTTCCAAAAAACCGCCCGGATATTTTTCCTGATTACGAAAGGTAAATTGCGGCGAACGGCCAAAGTTCCACTCCCAGGTGCGGTATTTATCAGCAGCCAGACACTGCGCCGCTTCCAGAACCGCCGCCTCCAGTTCCAGAGTCTCCGCCTTGCCCGCACGCGCAAAGGATAGGGCCACCCTATCGCGAAACGCCTCCATGCTCATGCCGCGCAGTTCTTCCGGCAGCAGTTCGGCAATGTTGCCCACTCTGGCCCGCACGGATTTAACGCTCTTGGACAGGAACTTTTCCGGTTTCACCTTCAAGGCCTGGCTGAGCACGCTGAGGTCGGAATCAAAAAGCAAAGTGCCGTGGTGCAAAATGCGCTGCTTGTGCAGGGTTTGAGCGTTGCCGGAAACCTTGCGGCCTTCGGCTAAAATATCATTTCGGCCTACAGCCTCGGCATGCAATCCCATTTCCTCCAGCGCCCGCGCTACCGGCTGGGTGAAGCGCCGCATGGTCATCTGCTCGGCCCCCACCGCTCCGGTGATGAAGGAAAAATTAAGATTGCCGAGATCATGGTATACCGCCCCACCGCCAGTGCGCCGCCGCACCACCCGGATGCCGCGCTCCTCGACGAAGGCGCTGTTGATCTCCTCGCCGGTGTTCTGGTGCAGCCCGACCACAATGGTGTTGTCGTTGCGCCAGAGCAGCAGGTAATCATCATCGTCCCGGTCACGGAGAAAGTGTTCTTCAATGGCTAGGTTCAGGTAAGGGTCAGTATCCGGTAAGTGTATGATTTTCATATGCGCTCACAAATAGCAAAATGGGTATGTTGAAGGGACAAAGCCCCGCCAACATACCCATTATATAAAACTTACGCTATCCTGATTTTTTACAGTCCGCTGTTCAGCTTGTCTTCCTGCGGGAAGAGCGGCAGATAACGGTAGGACAAACTAAGCAGAATCACGCCGTAGGCGATAACCATAATTGATGGCGCCCATTCAACCCAGTTGGGAATATAGAGTTCCCAGCTATCAAAGGGCAGAACCGGCTGGGCCAGAGTCTGCACGGAAATGATGTAGCGGTTGATGCTGATGCCGATGCAGTCAAGAATGGCGGCCAGGTAGAACAGAGAAGGCTTGTTGCGGGTTACGGAACACAGCAGGATGATGCAGGGCAGCACGCCGCAGATAACTATTTCCACAAACAGCAGCCACATGCCGTAGCCAAGGCCGTGGAACATCTGGTCAAAGGTCATGCCCGCCCGTCCGGCCATGTCAGCGGCCCACCACCAGGTATCCAGCATCTTGAAGACGATGTAGACCAGCAGCATGGTACCGGCAATCTTGCCCATAATGCTCTTCACATCCCAGCTTACCAGCCTGCGGCCGGTGATCTTTTCCATGAGCGAGGCTACCAGCACCGTGAGCATGGGGCCGGAGGCAATGGCCGAAAGCGTGAACAGGAAGAAGGTCCAGGGCCAGATGAAGAAGCCTTCGCGGAAAGCGAAAGGACGCCCGATCATCACGCCGAACATCCCCCCCAGGGAACCCTGGTGAAAAGTGGAGAGAAAAGCGCCCACGCCCGCGAAAAGCGGCATAAGCAGGTGCATGTTGTGCGCAAGATGGCGCAGAATCGGAATGCGGTTAAGCTGGCGCTGCTCAAGCACCAGCGGCACATATTCAATGGCCAGCACGATGCAGTAGCAGCTCAGGCAGAAGATAACTTCGGTGAGCATGGAATGCACGTTGGCGTGCCAGAAACCGAACCAGGCACGTATCGGCTGGCCGATATCCAGCACCAGCACCATCATGGCTCCGGTGTAGCAGATAAAACCAATGATCACCGCCAGATTGATGATGTTCTTGAGCGGCTCAATATTCAGAATGTAGCGCAGCAGGCCGGTAAAGAAAGCCCCGGCCCCCAGCGCGATAATAGCAAGGTCGAAACCAATCCACAAACCGAATCCGAAATAGTCGTCCAACGCGGTCCAGCCAAGGCCATCCTTGAAAACCAGAAAAGCGGCGACCAGCCCGAAGAGCATGAGCAGTCCGAAGGGCGCCAGCCACATAAAAAATTCGGTCAGGGTGCAGCGCGGGCGTCCCGTAGGGAACATGTCCGCATCAATAGGGAGGTTGTAGTTTATCTTCATGACGCTTACCCCTTAACCGGAGTTGGTTCGTTTTGCAGATAGTTGTCGCCCTGGCGGCGCACCCATTCGCGCTTGCTAAGGTAATAAACCTGCGGTTCGGTGCCCAGCCGCTCCAGCAGCCGGAAAGCGTACTTGCTGCGGGAGAGGTGATAGACCCGATGCTTTTCGTTGAGCAAATCACCAAAGGCAATCGCTCCGTTGGGGCAGGTTTCGGTACAGGCGGTTATATATTCGCCGTCTTCCAGGTCGTAAACGTCCTTGCCGGCCACTCTGGCCCGATCCTTGGCCTGCATGAAGCGGTGGTGGCAGAAGCTGCACTTTTCCACCACGCCGCGCGGCCGCACGGAAACATCCGGGGTAATGATCTTGTCCATGCCGGACGGCCAGACCGGATCAAACCAGTTAAAATAACGGGCATGGTATGGGCAGGCCGCCATACAGTACCGGCAGCCGATGCAGCGCGAGGGAACCTGGCTTACAATGCCGCCCTCCTCGTTCTTGTCTGTAGCCACCACCGGGCAAACCGAGGCGCAGGGATAAGAGCCGCACTGCTGGCAGGGCCGGGGCAGATAGGCCACCTCATGTTCCGGGTAGGCCTTGCCGTTGGAAAGCTCATAAACCAGCAGCCAGTTGAGGGATCTGCGTTTATCGGAAGCATCGGTCACCGGGGCGATATTGTTCTCGGCCTGGCAGGCCACCATACAGGCCCCGCAACCGGTACACTTGTCCACATCAATGACCATGCCCCATTTGACTTTAAATTCTTTGCTTACAGAAGCCATCTTACTGTCACCTATGCCTTGGTTATGGTCACGCCGGTTTTATTCCAGACCATCAGGCCGGATCCAGCCTCTTCCGCCGGAATCATCAGTTCAAAAGCGTTGGCACCCTTGCCGCGACTGAACTCGTCCAGGGCGGTGTGGCCAAATCCCAGATAAATGCCCACACTGCCGGGGGCAATGCCTTCATAAATCCTGACTTTTGCGAACACGGCTTCCTGAGCCGAGGCCACCTTAACCGCAGATCCGGCCGCGAGGCCCAAATGACGGGCCGTTTCGCCGCAAAGGGCAACAAACGAATCCTGCCCTGCAAGTTCGTCATCACGGACGATCTTGAGGCTGAACGGCGGAATGCCGGTCTGGGCGGTACCCAGAGCATTTTTAACCAGCGGGGCCAAAGTGAGCATGTTTTTGGCCTGCACGCCCCTGGCCGGGCCGAAAAGCAGGCTTTCGTAGCGGGTTAAATCGAGACCGGAAACATCATCAAGACGCAGGAACGGACGCTCGAAAGTCACACCGTTATGCAGTTCGCGCCAATTCAGATTCATGGCAGCGGCTTTGCTTTTAAGCACATCCTCGTAGAATGTGGGCAGGCCGATGCCAAGACCGAGTTCAATTCCAAGCCCAAGCAACACATTCAGGCCGTGACGGCTTTCGCCAAGCGGCTTTTGCAGAGGCCGTGAAAGGCCGTAAAACACCTGGCCACAGCCGTGCGGGCTTTCAATATCGTCAAGCTTTTCCAGGCCGAAAGCATCGGGCAGCACCAAATCGCAAAGCATGGCGGTTTCGTCCATAAAGGGCGTAATCGCAACCTTGTAGGGCGCTTCAGCAATGGCTTTGGCAACCGTTTTGGCTCCGGGCAGGCCATAAGCCGGGTTGGCGTTGTAAAACAGTGTCAGTTTGGCGGTAAGTTTGTTGCCGGCTTTGGCGAGGTCACGCAAAAAGTCGTTTTTGTAGACTTCGTTTCTGGAAAGCGCACCGGGCAGAGCAGCCGTATGCAACGGCACGGCGGTAATTGGCGCACGCAGCAGCAGGTTGAGCAACAGTCCGGCCAATGACGGGGCCAAACCACCGCCCTGGTTAAATTCCGATCCGCAAAGCACCAGAGGCTTGCTGGCAGAAGCCAGTTTCTCGGCCAATTCTTCCAGCGCCCGGGGCTGCACACCGGCCAGTTCGCGTACCAAATCCGGCGTAAAAGCGGACAGATTGTCTGCCACGGCGTCAAAGCCCGGCGCGTTCACGCTCCGGCCGTAACGGGTGACCAGCAGATTGGCCAGCCCAAGAGCCAGCACGGTTTCCGCAGCGGGATTCAAAGGCAGCCAGCTATCGGCCACGGCCGCGCTCTGGTTCTGCACCGGCCCGGCATAGACAAAGCCGAACGAGGAATTTTCGTCGGCTTGGCGTTTTTGGGCGAAAATCCGGCGGTTGCGGATGAACGTGCCCCAGGATTCCAGCAGGTTGGCGCCAATGGCCAGCACAAAGTCACTGCTTTCCAGATCGTAACCCGGCTGTGACTCGGTAGGCACACTACAGGTGGCCTGCCAGGCCAGCGAAGCGCACTGCGCTTCGGAAGGCATCAGGTACATCGCCCTGGAGCCAAGATGGTGCAAAAAGGACGAAAGCACAGCCACACTGCTGCCGTTTTCATCGCCGCTAAGGCAAAGCACATCCGATCCGGCTTCCCTGATTTTGGCAAGCAACAGAGCTTCCGCTTCAGCCCAGCTTATGTCTTTGAATTTGCCGTCAGCGCCGCGCAAACGCGGCTTGCGGACGCGGGCCGGGCTGTGCATGAGCTGCGGCTCGGCTGCGGCCAGGGCGGAAATACCGCCGCCCAACGGATGCTCGTGATTGCTCAGGGCGCGTAGCGGACGGCCATTCAGCAGGCGAACCCGCACCCCGCACCCCGATGGGCAGATCTTGCTGGTACTTTGCGTGTAAGTATTTTCCCCTTTGGGGTTGGTGGGGATCCAGGACCAGTTCTGCGTCCAGATGGCCAGATCGTCCAGCAGTTTCCAGGGCAGCGGGCTGAGCACGATGCCTGTGCTGACGCCTGCTGACAAACCGGCCATAGCGATGAAGGCTCTTCTTTTAATATCCATATCAGTCGCCCCTCTACTTGTGGCAGGTATAACAGGCGTTGTTAGCGTTGGTCATGTCAAGATGGTTGGGATTGGCGTGGCAACGCTCGCACTCCCACATCTTCATGGTGCTGTTGCTGTAGCCGGTAAGCCGGTTCTCCAGATAAGGCACAGGCTTGTCCAGATCCGCCGTTGAAGGATGGCAGGTGATGCAGAGATCCTCCGCCTTCTCATAGTCAGCGTGGCAGCCCATTTGCTGGCAAGATTCCAGCGAGTGAGCGGCATGGCTGAAAAAGGCGTTGTCCGGCTGCTTTTGATGCACCAGCCAGGGCGCTTCCTGTTCGCCGTTCACATACTTTTCGATGTATTCGGCCTCGGCGCGGCTTTCACCCTGCGCCGATTCATGGCAGGAGGCACATTCGGCAGTAGTGGGGATGCCGCTGAAGCTGCCGTCTTCCCTCAGGAAATGGCAGTCCGCGCATTCCATAACCTCGGAATGGGGCGAGTGCTTAAAGGCCACCGGTTGCGGCACTTCCTTGAACAGCACCAGGGGAAAGGCCCACCAGCCGATTACCAGAGCCAGAATCAAACCAATAATGAACGGCAGCACGGCGGCGCTTATTAGCCCACCAATGCCGGCGGCTTTATTGCGTTTCTCCTCCATTCCCTTTGCCTCACAGCTTTTTTGCAATATCAGGGGCAGGCCCTGAGCGCCGAAATGGCATTTATACAAAGATAATAACCTCAAAAATCTAAGCGGTACGGTTCTGCAATGTCAAGTTCAAAGAATCACAAATTAAAATATTCATGCAATAAAGGCAGCCGCTTGTCTTTGTCGGACAAAATCGGCGGAAAATCCGGCCAGTTTACAGCCAGTTGAGGATCTTTCCAAAAGATACCACTATCGTGACTGGGCGAATAATAGGCGTCAACCTTGTATTGAAGTTCGGTTTCCGGCTCAAGAGTCATGTAACCATGCGCAAAACCACGCGGAACAAACAGGCGGTGCTTGTTTTCCGCACTCAGGATAAAGCTCTTCCAGAGGCCGAAGCTTGACGAATCCGGGCGTATATCAACAACAACGTCAAAAATAGCCCCGGCGGTGACCCACACATACTTGGCCTGGGCCGCTTCGCCGGTCTGAAAATGCAGACCGCGCACCACACCGGCCTTTTCCGACCTGGCGTGATTATCCTGCACGAAATCCGCTTTGAGGCCGGCCCGCTCCAGAACATCCCGGCGGTAGCCCTCCATGAAGAAGCCGCGATTATCGCCGATCACTTTGGGTTTGATTAACAGCAATCCGGCCAGTCCACCCGGCTCAACATCCATAAAACAGACCTCCCGCCGCTTGCGCGGCGAAATTTGTTATTCAATAAACGTCTAATAGCTTCTTTATAATAAGTTTGGAAGCCTAAAACACCTGGAATATCCGACCAAGGCTGTATGCACAAAGAGCAATTTTGTTCTCTGGCAAGGAAAAAACTTTTTTTATGGAGGAAGAGTACCTTTTGGTACTCGACCGGAATAAAAATTTTTTTGACGCAGCCAGGGGGCAAAAGGGCCTTTGTGTTTACAGCCTGCCAACAGCCTCGGCAATACGCAGGCAGGTCTCGGATCTATTTAAGGTATACAGGTGAATGCCGGGCGCTCCCGCATCCAGCAGACGGCGAATCTGATCCACCGCAAAGCCTAGTCCGGCCTCGCGTACGGCCTCGGCCCCGCCCTGACGGTTGGCCTCCTCAAGCGCGATATACAGACGGGCGGGCACGTTGGCCCCGCAAAGCGCCAGCACATGCCGCAGCGACTCAAAGCTCTGGATGGGCAGCACGCCCGGTATGATCGGCTTGTTCACACCCATGGCGCGCAGTCTGGTAACCAGGTCGATATACTCGCGCGGATCAAAGAAAAGCTGTGTAACCACAAAATCGGCCCCGGCATCCAGTTTGGTCTTGATATGCCCGCGATCGTTCTCAAAACTGTCCGATTCCGGGTGCGGCGCGGGGTAACCGGCCACAGCCATACCAAAATCCGGAAAGCAGGAGCGGGTAAGGCGCACCAGATCGGAGGCATGTTTAAACGATGCGCCAAACCAGTCATACTGTGCGCCCGCAGTATTGGCCGCCCCGGTTCCCGGAGCCTGCTTGGGGGGATCGCCGCGCAAGGCCAGAATATTTTGCACACCAATGGCCCGCAGGCGCTCCAGAAATTCGGTTATGCTCTCGCGGGAGGCCCCCACGCAGGTAAGATGCGGCATTGGCTCAAAACCGCATTCTTCCTTAAGACGCCGGCTGATCTCCACGGTATTGTCCTGGCTCCCGCCCCCGGCTCCGTAAGTTACGGAGGCAAAAAGCGGGTTAAGAGCCTTCAGCTTGACGGCTGTCTGCAAAAAGGACGGTACCTGCTCCGCATCCTTGGGCGGAAAAAATTCCAGAGAATAAAAAGGCTTGCTTGATTTTTGAATTAATTCGATGAGTTTCAAAATTTCCCCTCAATATTGTGGCAAGGTTATGATAATGCCACTAACAACGATACATCAAGATAAATTGATACGTCAACAACATATTAAATACACCTGGCAGTGCCTGCTTTTGCCCTGCCCTAACTCCTTGCGGCAAGCCTACCTTTAAGCTAAACGAATAATTAATTATGTCACAACTGCCCGTTATCTTCCGATTGGCCGCATTGGCGGCGATAATCACATTTGCTTTTCCCGTTTTCGCTACCGGGCAGCAGATCGATCCGGCTGTGCTGGAACTGGACAGACTGACCGCCCAGGAATTAAACTGGCGCAGCCTGGCCCCCGGTCTGGAATTTCTGGAACTGAAGCTGGAAAAAAGCCGTACCGCGAGCGGTCAGATTCTGCTCAAAGCCATGCCGTCTCCCACGCTTGCTGCCGGATCAGATGACAAGAGGGACAACCCACACGCCGAACTGGCCGTACTGCGCTCCGATCCCGCGCAGGTCGAATACACGCTGCATATGGCTTCGGAGGACGGGTTGCGCTCTTCGCTGCGTGATCGGGCCAAACGGCACGGGCTGGTCGCAGCCATCAATGCGGGCATGTACCTGCCGGACAATTCAAGCAATACCGGCTATCTGCGCAGCGCCAGCCACACCAACAATGGCCGGGTGGTAAAAAATTTCGGCGCTTTTTTCCTGGCCGGGCCGCGCAAATCCGGCCTGCCCCCTGCCCGGCTGCTGGAAAAAAATCAGCTTGGGGATAAGCTAAACGAAAAAATTGCCGATTATGACATTGTGGCGCAAAATTACCGCCTGACCAGTGGGGAGCGGTCCATTCTCTGGCCCGATACGGCGGAAGCTTTCAGCATAAGCGCCCTGGGCCGTGACGCGCAAGGCCGAATTCTGTTCATAGCCTGCGAAACCCCGCTTTCACCGCCGGATTTCGCGCGGTTGATTCTGGCTCTGCCCCTGGAGGCAGATTTGCTGATGTACCTGGAGGGCGGCGGCCAGGCCGGACTGGCGGTTCTGGATGCCGAAAACGCCAAACCGGCCGGGCTGAATACCGATACGGGACTTTATAAAGTCTGGAGCGGCAGACATAGCGGCCTGAGGCTGGGTGGGCTTGGCGGCGCAAACGAGCCGCCGCTACCCAATGTACTGGGATTGCGACTAAAAAAATAATACCGGAAAGTGCTGATAAAAATTTAATCAGCTTCTGCGTAAAGCAACCGGCAAGCGTCTGTTTGAACACATGTACAGCCAATTATAGGCTCTCTACTTGCAAAATGTATCAACTGCGCTTAAGATGCGGTATTAAAAATGCGTGGATAGCGGCTGGATTTTGCTTTAGCCTGGCTGTAGCGGAGACGGGATGATTTCACTTGTAGGCTTTGTTGTGGTGCTGGGCTCGGTGCTGGTCGGGTATATACTCGCCGGCGGCGATCCTATGATGATCATTCAACCGAACGAATTCATCATCATTTTCGGGGCGTCTTCCGGAGCCTTTGTAGCCTCATGTACCAACTATGCCTTTCGCCAGGCGCTGAAAGCCTTTCCAAAAATCATCAGCAACAATGCCCCTAACAAACTGACCTACATGCAAACCCTTTCCGTGCTGCATTCCCTGTTCAGCAAGATGCA
Source organism: Deltaproteobacteria bacterium (assembly GCA_031285295.1). Classification (GTDB taxonomy): domain Bacteria; phylum Desulfobacterota; class Desulfovibrionia; order Desulfovibrionales; family Desulfovibrionaceae; genus WRHT01. Next base: position 143,554 of record JAITWK010000038.1, read on the forward strand.
CCGTGAAGGCATCATCAGTATTGAAAAAGACATTGAAGATCCCAGAAGCAGCGCCATTTTCAGCAGTTCACCGCTGATCGCCAAAGATTTGCAGGCCTGTTACTTCATCAGTGATACCCTGCGTACCTTTCTGACCACCGGCAAAGCCGACGAGCTTGGCGAACTCATGGATATCGACGTGGAAAGCATCAACGCCGAAATGGAAGTTTCGCCGCACAACCTTGAAAAAATGGCTGAATCACTGCCCGGCATGGGTATTGTGGCCGCCGTGCTTGGCGTGGTGCTCACCATGTCCTATCTGGATTCGCCGCCTGAAGTGCTCGGTCACCATATCGGGGCGGCGTTGCTGGGTACCTTTCTTGGTATTTTGCTTTGTTACGGTATTTTCGCCCCCATATCCATCAAGCTGGCCAACCTGCAAAGAGAACGCCTTGCCTACTTCCGCTGCATCCGTGAATCGGTTATGGCCGCTCTGCGCGGGCTTTCGCCCATGATTGCCCTGGAATACGGCAGACGCGCCATCCCGCCGTATTTTCGGCCTACCTTCCTGGATATGGAAAAAACCCTCAAGGGTTAGGTAAATTTTATGTCCGGTTCATGGAAAGTTGCTTACGCCGACTTTGTTACGGCCATGATGGCTTTCTTCCTGCTCATGTGGATTCTTGCCCAGGTGCCGGAAGAGAAGCTCTCGGCTATTGCCGGGTATTTTAAAGAGGGAGGCCAGCTTGGCGCTTCCGGCACGGTTGTGCAGGACGCCACTTCTGTACCGCCCACCCCGGACGGTTCCGAACAGCCCTTAAGCGAAAACGCCCGCAGCAGTATTGAAATCAGCCGCTTTATCACCGACAAACTGCGCCAGACCAACTTACAGGACAGCGTGCGCGTCACTCCCAGTGAGACCGGTGTGCTGCTGCGTGCGCAAAGCGGCGTGCTGTTTGCGAAAAACGGGGTGGATATCAACCAGAACGGCGATATCATCCTCGGCATTGCCGCAGCCGCCATCAAGCAGTTCAAGGTCAATCTGGTAGTGCGCGGGCATGCCGACGCCTCGGAATCCGGCAATCAATATTACCGCAACCAGTGGGAAATTTCGGCCATGCGCTCAGCTGTGGCCACAGAAAGCCTGATCACCAGATACCAGATCAGCCCCTCCATGCTGGCCAGCACTTTCTATGGAGCCACCCGCCCCATTGTGCCGGATCAGGCCGGAGTGGTATCGCCGGAAAACCGCCGGGTCGAATTTTTCTTCCACCGTCCGGAGATAGCCATCAACATCTCCGGCGGTTACTAGACCGCGTTGTCACGGGATGATTTTTTGACAAAAAGGCGTTCGTGACTTTGCTGCGCGAAGGTTTTACTACCGGTACAGCAGCCGCCGCAGCCGCCAAGGCCGCGCTGGAGTTATTGCTGACCGGTACTGCTCCGGCGGCTGTCCAAATCACCCTGCCGCCTTTCGTTCTCCAATCAGATACAATCATACCAGTCAAAAACAAGCGGCTGTCCATACCTATTGCCGCCTGTAGTCTGGAAAAAAAACGGATTGGCCTTAACTGCGCCACTGCCGTGGTAATCAAGGACGGCGGCGACGATCCGGATTCCACCCACGGTATGCGTCTGGAAATGACCGTTGCTCTGGCTCCGTTCAACGCAGACGATTTAGCAAACTCACCAGAACTGGATTTGGGCCAAGGCGTCAAACTCAAGACCGGTCAGGGCATCGGGATAGTAACTTTGCCCGGTCTGCCCGTGCGTCCCGGTGAACCGGCGGTAAACCCGGAGCCGCGCAAGCAGATCGCTCTGGCGGCGCGGGAGGCGGCAAGCGCGGCCGGTTATCACGGCCCCATCCATCTGCTGTTACGCGCTCCGGAAGGCAGCATGCGAGCCGAGCGCACCCTCAATGCCCGTCTGGGAATTCTGGGCGGCATTTCCATTCTTGGCACGCACGGCATTGTCCTCCCATACAGCCACGAAGCCTGGCAAACGGCCATCTGTCAGGGCTTCGACATCGCGGCGGCTCTGGATCTGGACCGGGTGGCCCTGAGCACCGGACGGCGCAGCGAACAAGCCTTGCAAAGGCTGTATCCGGCCTGGCCGGAACAGGCTTTTATCCTGGCTGCCGACTTCGCCCGTTTTTCCATCAGCGAAGCGGCAAGGCGCGGCTTCCGGGAAATCGTCTGGGGCTGCTATCCCGGCAAGCTGCTTAAATTGGCACAGGGGCTGGAAAACACCCATGCCAACAGTGCCCCGGCAGATCTTGGCCTGATCCGGCAAATACTTGGACAGTTAATTGAACCATTGCCCGTCCCCCCGGCTAAAACAGACTTTCTGGCTAACCTGACCGACATGCCCACAGTTCAGGGCATTTTCGACCGGCTGGAAGCGGAGAGCCTGCCAGGTACGTACGAGTTGGGAACCGTGAATCCCAGCTCTGGCAATCTTGGTACCAGACTGATCGAGCGTCTGGCCGCAAAGCTGGCGGATCTGGCCCTCGCGAATCTGCGTACCTGGGCAAAAATCGGGCAGACGGGAGAGCAAAACGCCGCCCCGGCGATCACGCTTTGCCTGTTCAGGCCGGATGGCAGTTTGCTTTACAAGAGCGGCCCTAAATAGATAGTGTTGCCCGAACATGAGCAACAAACACAAAATCAAAATTATCGGTCTGGGCGCAGGTTTGCCGGATAAAGCCGATCTGCGGGCCAACGGGCCGCTGCTCTGGCTGCCCTTATTGCGCGACTGCCAGGTAATCTGCGCCTCGCGGGGCCTGCTGGATCTGCTGCAAGCCAGCCGTAATGAACTTTGGCCGGATACAGATCCTGCCCGCCAGCAACCTTCGCCCTTATTCATTCCGATTGACGCGCGGCTGGAGGCATTAGCAGCCAGACTGACCGCCTTGCGCGATCAGGGCGATAAAATCTGCGTTCTGGCCGGTGGCGATCCGCTCTTTTACGGTATCGGCTCCAGTCTGACCCGCTACTTTTCGCCGGATGAGCTTGAAATCCTGCCCGGCGTTTCTTCCATGCAAGAGGCCTGCGCCCGTCTGGCCCTGCCCTGGACGGATTTGCGCCACATTTCCCTGCATGGGCGTTCAGATTGGCAGGATTTCGACTGCGCGGCCCTGACCGGACACCCCATTTGCCTGCTTCTGGACGAAAAACACAGCCTGCTTGATCTGGCCACCCGGTTACTTGAACGCGGGCGGGCAAAATACCGCCTGCACTACTTCGGCGGGTTGGGATCGGCTAAAGAGCAGCATCTTGAGTTCGATTCTGAAGAATTATGCCAGACCGGACCGGGGCAAAAAAATTATTTGAAAGCTGCGGCTGAAAATCTTGCAAAACCCGGACTGGTTCTGCTGCTGCCAAAAACTTCATCCCGTGAATGGCCGCGCCCTTTTATGGGCATGCCGGACAATCTCTTTCAGCATGAAGCCGGGCTGATCAGCAAACAGCCCGTGCGGGCCGCCGCCCTGGCCGCCCTGCGCCTGCGCCCCTGGCACAGCTTGCTGGATATCGGGGCCGGTTGCGGATCGGTTGGCATCGAAGCCTGCGCCCTCCTGCCGGAAGGCCGGGTTTACGCCCTGGAAAAACATCCCGCGCGGGTGGCGCAAATTCTGTTCAACCGCCAAGCTTTGGGCGCGGTAAATCTGGAAGTGGTGCAAGCGGAAGCCGAAGAGGCAATCAGGACAAACAGCGCGGTATGCCCTCCGGCAAACGGCGCTAAACAGTCAGCAGCAAACAACCCGGCCCAGCTTCCGGCAAGCGGATCTGTGGATCGGATCTTCATCGGCGGCGGGCTGAGCGGCGAAAAAGGCTGCAAACTGCTGGAGGCGGCCTGGGCTTATCTGGCTCCCGGTGGACGGCTTACTGCCGCCTGCGTGCTGCTGGGCAGTCTGGAAACCTGTAGGCGCGGACTGGAAAGGCTGGTCATGCAGGATAGACAGGCTGGACGGGATGACCAGACGGGGCAGATAGATATTTGCTCAATTCAGGCCGGGCTTGGCGCGGCGCTGGCCGGGGATACGCAGATCAAGGCGCTGAATCAGGTGTTTATACTGTCTGCGGATAAGAAGAAATAGAGAATAAAACATGACTCAATCAACATACAACGGCAAAGTCTGGTTCATCGGGGCCGGTCCCGGTGATCCGGAACTGATTACCCTCAAGGGGCACAGGCTGATCGCCGGGGCGGATCTGGTTCTTTACGCCGGGTCGCTGGTGCCGCCGCAAATTGTGGCTTGCGCCGGGGAAAAAGCCAAAGTGGTGGATTCATCCCCGCTAAATCTGGAGGAAACACATGCCCTGATCCGCGAGTGTGCGGCTACGGGCGGGTTAATCGCCCGCGTACATACCGGTGATCCTTCCCTTTACGGCGCGTTGCGTGAACAGATTGCCCTGCTGGAGCGGGACGGTATCGCCTATGCGGTGGTGCCGGGGGTCAGCGCGGCTTTCGCGGCGGCAGCCGCCGCCACGGTGTCTCTTACCGTGCCGGAAAGCGTGCAATCGTTTGCCATCACCCGCCTGCCCGGACGCACCCCGGTGCCGGAAACCCAAAGCGTGCGCAGTTTGGCTGAACATGGCGGCAGCCTGGCTGTGTATCTTTCCGGAGCGGAAGCAACCAGGCTGCCCGGCGAGTTGCGCAAGGCGAATTTGCCGGAGGATACGCCCATTCTGGCCGCCTACCGCGTTGGCTGGCCCGAAGAAAAACTGCATTGGAGCAAACTGGCGGATTTGGATGATTTAATCGCGCGGGAAAACTGGATTGGTCAGGTGGTTTTTCTGGTGCTGCCCGGTGGGCGCAAGGATGAAGCAGGCCAAGCCGCCGCGAAATCAAAATTATATGACGCTACATTCAGTCACGGTTTTCGCCAGGTCTAAATAATAAACTCATTGCGTGACAACACTGTCCAAAGCAATTAAGACTTAAAACAATAAACCTATATCCTACATCAAACATGGAACACGAAATGGACAAACTGGCCTTTACCCCGAAAAATTGTTGGGACGTTTATAACAGCAAAAAAGATGAAGCGGAAATACAAAAGCTTTCCGCCCGTTATCTGGATTTTCTTACCCGCTGCAAAACCGAACGCGAAACCGTTGATTATCTGACCGAACGGCTGACGGCAGCCGGTTTTGACGTGGGCGGCTTCAAGTACGGCAAGGGTTTCAAAAGCTTGCAGGGCAAGGCCCTGTTCGCGGCCCGGCGCGGCAGCCTTGGCCCCAGCGCTGGCCTGCACCTGATTCTGGCCCATACCGATACGCCGCGCCTGGACCTCAAGCAGCGTCCCTTGCAGGAGCAAAGCGGCGTGGCCCAGGCCAAAACCCACTACTACGGCGGTATTCGCAAGTATCAATGGTTTGCCCGTCCTCTGGCCCTGCATGGCGTAGTCATCAAGGATGACGGCACTAGCGTTAAGGTAACGTTGGGCGAAAAACCCGGTGAGCCGGTTTTTGCCATCTCGGATCTTCTGCCGCATCTGGCCGCCAAGCAGATGGATCAGCCCTTGAGATCCGCCTTTGAAGCGGAAAAAATGAACCTGATTATCGGGCATAGACCGGAAGCGGATAAAACCGCCGCGAAAAAAACCGCCGCTGGCAAGAATGACAACGCGGACAGCGGCACTGGCAAGCAGGATAAAATCAAGAGCAATATTCTGCGCCTGTTGAACGAAAAATACGGCATCCGCGAAGAAGATCTCTACTCGGCGGAATTGCAGGCCGTGCCAGCTGGTCCGGCCCTGGAAGTTGGCCTGGACGGCTCCATGCTGGGCGGCTTTGGTCAGGACGACCGCATCAACGTCTTTCTGGCTCTGGAAGCCATGCTGTCCAATCTGGCCGATAAAAGCGCCACGCCGCATACCCAGTGTCTGGTTTTTCTGGACAAAGAGGAAATCGGCTCTGAAGGTTCCACTGGTGCCAAATCCCGCTTTTTCGAGTACTGCGTTCAGGATCTTATTGAAGCCTGGGAGCCCAAGGCCCGCTTTTCGGAAGTCATGCTCAAAAGCCGCGCCCTTTCAGCCGACGTGCACGCCGCCACCGACCCGGACTGGCAGGATTTGCACGAAAAGCTCAACGCGGCTCTGGTCGGCTACGGCCCCTGCTTCTGCAAGTTCACTGGCAGTCGCGGCAAGTATGAGGCCAACGACGCGCACCCGGAATATGTGGCCTGGCTGCGCGGCGTCATGAACAAGGCGGGCATCCCCTGGCAGATGGCCGAACTCGGCAAGGTTGACAGCGGCGGCGGCGGAACCGTGGCCATGTACTTCGCCAATTACGGCATCAATATTATCGACTGCGGCCCGCCAGTGCTTTCGATGCACAGCCCCTTTGAACTGACCAGCAAGGCCGATCTTTATGCCACTTGGTTGGCCTTCAGAGCGTTTTTGAATGCTAAATAAAAAAATTAGGGTTTATTGGGGAGGCGCTGCCTCCCCAAACCCCTCCGGCAGGGGGTGTGACCCCCTGCACCCGCAACTTCCGAAAAGCGGCGAAGCCGCTTTCCGGCCATGAGGGGTCAAGGGGTGTAAACCCCTTGCGGGGTTTGGGGCGGAGCCCCAAATCCCAAATCATCCCGGAGAAGCCGTATGAGTGAATACCTTTCTGTGCCGACTGTGATCAAGGCGCATTTCCGGCTGGTGCGGGATGCGGAGGCCGTCCGCTACTGGGCGGGCGGCAGGAGTAT